>NZ_LFQR01000070.1 GCF_001182895.1 Frateuria defendens
CGTCGATGGCGCTGCGCAGCTTGCGCACGGTGGCCTTGGCGCCCCACACGAAGGCCGGGGTAATCTGCTGCTCCATGCCCAGGATGTACTCGTCCTGGAAGTGCGACTTCAGTCCCTTGGCCGCCACGGTGCGGGGATCCGGCGCAGTACCGCACTCCAGATTGGACGACACCGCACCACCGCTGTTCGGGCATACATACTGGTTGCCCAGATCCACAGCGACAGGGCTCAGGCCAGTCGGAGCCCCCGTGCGCGGATCAACGCCAGTGTAGGTGAAATACTGGCTGGTGATCAGCGAGCCGGAAGCACCGCGCACCGCCACGTTATTTGGCATAGCGAGATGGTAACGGCCTGCGTTCGCATACACCTTCAAGGTGGAGTCGCCGAACACGTCCCACGACACGCCCAGACGCGGTGCCAACTGATGGCGCTGGGCCGCATACTTCTTGCCGTCGCCGTT
>NZ_LFQR01000071.1 GCF_001182895.1 Frateuria defendens
AACGGCGACGGCAAGAAGTACGTGGCCCAGCGCCACCAACTGGCGCCACGCCTGGGCGTGTCGTGGGACGTGTTCGGCGATTCCACCTTGAAGGTGTACGCGAACGCAGGCCGTTACCATCTGGCGTTGCCGAACGACGCGGCGGTGCGCGGCGCTTCCGGCTCGATCGTCACCAGTCAGTACTTCACCTACACCGGCGTCGATCCCCGTACCGGCGCGCCGACCGGCCTCAATCCGATCGCTGTCGATCTGAGCAGCCAGTTCGCCTGCCCGAACAGTGGTGGTGCCGTGTCGTCCAACCGTGAATGCGGCGCGGCGCCGGATCCCCGCACCGTGGCGGCCAAGGGACTGAAGTCGCACTTCCAGGACGAGTACATCCTGGGCATGGAGCAGCAGATCACCCCGGCCTTCGTGTGGGGCGCCAAGGCCACCGTGCGCAGGCTGCGCAGCGCCATCGACG
>NZ_LFQR01000072.1 GCF_001182895.1 Frateuria defendens
TTAAGTTGAGAGCATTGCCACGCCACCGCCCACCAAGCCGCCGACGGCGGTGCTGGCTAGCTCCATCAAGCTCTTACCTTCCGCTGACGCCAAGCTGATGTGCTGACTATTCAGATAATTCTGCATAGCCGCGCTGGCTGCCTCGCTAGCGCCAGCACCCAACGCGCCCTGGGCAGCGTTGCCGCCTCCCAAAGCGGCCGTAGCGGCTCCAACCAAGCCGTGCAATAGGGCTTTGTCTGTGCCCCCATCGCTCCAGGCTGCCAAACGCGCTTGCGCATCTACCTCGGCGGCGGTATCGCCATTAGCATGCGCCGTCGCCATGTCGGCCGCGGCCTGTTTTTGCATGGCATAGGCGATATCGCCCGCCGCCCGCATCCCCACCTGCCTCAGCTGCAACCGCTCCTTCACCTTGTCCACATCGAAGTGGTTGGCCACGCCGTTGCCGTCCAGCGCCGTCACGTCGCGGTTGAGGCCGGACAGGTCCTGGCCCGGGTTGTCGCGGATGGTCAGCGTGCCTTGTGCGATACCCGCCTGCGTCGTACTGCTGGCGTCGTGGCTCTGCGGGATGGACAGGCTCGGCATCACACCCATGCTGAAGCCGTGGCTGGCATTGGCCCCCGCACCAGCGTCGCTGCCTCCGCCAGCGTTGCCGCCACCGCCACCGCCACTGCCACCGTCGCCTCCGCCACCACCGAAGCTGGCGCTGACCGTCGCCCCCATCTGGCTCGCGCTGTAGTCCGCCTTGTTCTTCAGGTCGCTGTAGCTGAAGCTCCCCGTGTCCAGCAGGTTCTGGCTCGCCGCCGCCGTGCTGGCGATCGCACCGCCCGTCAGGTTGGTGTTGCCCCCGACGTGGATGTCGTAGCCGCCACTGCCTGCCTGGATGCCCGTCTGCGCCGTCACGCTCTGGTAGTTGTTGCGGATGTTGGTCTGGCTATAGCTCGCGCTGGCACTGCTCGTGCCGTAGCAGATCGGCGGGATGCACAGGCTCAACCCCGCGCTGGCGCTCTGATCCAGCTCCTTGTAGGTCTGCGTGTCCTGGGTACTGGTCAGGTCCAGGTTGCGGCCGACGTTGGCCAGGACCGTGTCGCCGCTGGCCTGGGCGCCGTGCAGGGTGGTGTCTCGCCCGCTGCTCAGGCTCAGCACGTTGCCGGCGGTGACTTCACTGGCGTGGTTGGCGTTGCCGTCGCCGTTGGCCTTGGCTTGCGCCACGGCCGCCGCCAGCTCAATGGTGAAGCCGTTCTGCTG
>NZ_LFQR01000073.1 GCF_001182895.1 Frateuria defendens
GGGGGGGGGGGGCCGTCACCAGCCCGGGCTTGGTTGGGTGCTTGAAGTGGTGGTGTGAACCCTTCACGCGATCCAGATACCAGCCATTGGCTTCCAGCTTCTTGATGACGTCTGCGCTCTTCATGGTGGTTATTATACCCACCAATGCGAGGATGTCAGCACTATACCCACCAAACATCCTTGCCACACTTTTCGCCTATAGCGCTTATCACGTACGTGAATACCGCCCCTCGCCGTCCCAGGCAGACCATGGTCCTAGCCGGACAGCGTCCCAGGCGGACACCTACACGCCTCGGCTGAAATCCCCATGGTCGCTCCAGTCTGCTCGTAACATCCTGACCAGGTCCCGCGAGTCTGGCGGCCGCCCCATGGGTAGCGACAGCCGATGACCGGGGCGCCTATCATATCTTCGCCCCCGTGACCCTACTGGCTGACTGGCACCATCCCGCGGTGATCGGGGCGACTATCCGCCAAGCTGCCTTCCGATGGTGGTGTTTTCCTCGGGGAACAGTAGTGTGATGTACGTCTTTTCAAGTTCGTCCAAGTGCTCAGGGGCGCATGGTATGAACGTGAATGAGTCAAATCGCCTACCTCGCCGCTTATGCTGTGCCAGACGCTCGAACAGCCTGACAGTCTGCCCCACGTAAGAGACCTGAAAGTCGCGTATCAGGAAATAGACTCCGCACTGCTCCCCTACGGGAAAGGCAGCATCCACAATCTCCTTGTGGCAGAAGTTAGCCTTGCCAAGTGCCTCGATGAATCGGCGTGGCAGAACAGCAGAGAGCTTATGGTCCTCGATGGCCGCGCGAAGCATCGGCATGCCTTGTAGCTGAAGCTCCTTCTGGTCCGCCCATGAGCGAGCCAGCGCCACAGTCTTGAAGGATCTGGATTGGCGCCTGCCGTTGACGAACAACTCTGCTCGCCAAGACTTTCCACGCTGTCGGATGGATGCCATGCCTTCTCCGGGAATCCGTGCAAATTCCGGGCAACTTGTTATGCGAAGGCTTGGAAATGGTGGCCGGGGACGGAATCGAACCGCCGACACGGGGATTTTCAATCCCCTGCTCTACCAACTGAGCTACCCGGCCAGGGTGGACGACCGCGTGGGGTCATCGGTGTTGCGTGAGCCGCGCATTAAATCGGATGTGGGCGGTGGCGTCAAGCCTCAGCGTCGGGGGCGACGTAGCCTTCGGGGTGCTGGACCTCGCCGCCGAACAGGAACTTCTCCATCTCGCCACCGAGGAACTGGCGGGCCTTGGGGTCGAGCGGGTTGAGGCGGTATTCGTTGATCAGCATGGTCTGGTGGGCCAGCCATTGCTGCCAGGCTGGCTTGGAGATCTCGGCGTAGATGCGCTGGCCGAGCGGGCCGGGCCAGGGCGCGAAGTCGAGGCCTTCGGCGTCGATGCCGAGCTTGGCGCAGTGGACGGTGCGGCTCATGCGTGGGTCGTTCCTGATCGTCTTGTGGGTGTGGGGCGTGTGCGTGACGAGGCGGCCTGGACAGGGCGGCGGATCAGGCCTGCGCCGTTTCGAGGGGCATGGCCTCGATGCTCTGGAGCAGCGTGCGCACCGGCGCCGGCAGGCCGAGCGCGGACCACTCCGCCGTCGTGCACCAGCGCAGGTCGGGATTATCGGCGATGCCGGGCCGGCGTGTCGCGCCGTCGAACAGCAGCGGCTCGACTTGCAGGCGGTAGTGGCTGAAGACGTGCACGAAGGGCGCCAGCGCCTGCGCGTCCTCGACCTGCGCATGGCGCTGCGCGGCGCGCCAGGCGTCGTCGGCGTCGCCGGCTTCGGGCAGGCTCCACAGTCCGGACCACACGCCCTGCGGGCCGCGCCGTTCCAGCAGCACGCGGCCGTGCGCGTCGCGCAGCACCAGCATCAGGGTGCTGCGGGTGGGCAGCGTCTTGCCGGGCTTGGGCGTGGGCAACTGGGCGGTGAGCTGGTCGCGGTGGGCCACGCACGAGTCCGCCAGCGGGCAGGCCGCGCACAGCGGGCGCGAGCGCAGGCAGACGGTGGCGCCCAGGTCCATGATCGCCTGGCTGTAGTCGGCCACGCGCGTGGCGGGCGTATGCGCGTCGGCGTGTTCCCACAGTTGCTTTTCGACCGCGCGTTCGCCCGGGTGGCCGTGGATGCCGTGGTAGCGCGTGAGCACGCGCTTGACGTTGCCGTCGAGGATGGGGAAGCGCAGGCCGTGCGCCTGGGCCAGGATGGCGCCGGCGGTGGAGCGGCCGATGCCGGGCAGGGCGGCGAGCGCGTCGAAGTCGCGCGGCAGCTCGCCGCCGTGGCGCTCGACGCACAGCTGCGCGGCGCGGTGCAGGAAGCGGGCGCGGCGGTAGTAGCCCAGGCCCGACCACAGCGCGAGCACGCTGTCCTCGTCGTCGGCGGCGAGGTCGCGCAGGGTCGGCAGCGCGGCGACGAAGCGCTGGAAGTAGCCGATCACCGTGCTCACCTGAGTCTGCTGCAGCATCACCTCGGACAGCCACACGCGGTAGGCGTCGCGCCCGCCGTGCTCGTCGGCGAGCTGCCAGGGCAGGTCGTGGCGGCCGTGGCGGTCGAACCAGGCCAGCAGGGCGTCGGCAAAGGATGGCGTCATGGCTTGCGCGAAGTGGGCGATGAAGGCGAGGCCGGCGCCGGCGTGCTGGATGAGGAAGGAGGCGCCTCGTCGCCGGCCCGGATCGACAGGCCCTCGATGCGGATGCCGCCGAATGCGGCCTGCTCGGCCTCGATGTGGCCGCTGCCCGGCGGCACTGCGAGCTGCGGCCCTTCGGCGCGGTCGAGCTGGGACCACCAGTCGGCCAGCGCCAGCGGCGGCAGGCGCAGGTCGACGCGGTTGCCGGGGCCCTCGAGCTTGAGCGCGAGCAGCAGCGGGTCGCGCTGGTTGGCGGGGGTGAGGGTGAGCGCCACGTCGTACTGGCCGTGCCTGGCGTCGTCGAGCCTGCCGCTCAGGTCGGCGGCGGCGTCGGCGGCGCCGTGCCAGTGCGCGGTGCCGCCGAGTTGCAGCGTGAGGGTCTTCTCGTGGGCGAGGTGCAGTTCCAGTTCGTCCAGCTGCAGCGAGTCGCCGCGGATGCGCGGTGTGGCGGAGAGTTGCAGCCGGGTGGGCGAGTCCTGCGCGTCCGTCGCGGAGAGGTTGAGCGTGAACGGGCGGCCGGAGAGCAGGCTGCCGGTCTCGAGGTCGAGGTTGTCGAGCAGTAGGCGGTTGCCGCGCACCAAGCTGCCGCGGGTGATGCGGATGCCGGTGTCGATGCGCGGGATGGACGGCGCCGCCGCGGGGCCGGCGGGCAGGCTGGACAGCCAGCTCTGCAGGGCGTCGAGGTCCACCCGCGGCGCGTCGATCTCCAGCCGGGAGATCGCGGTGGGGCCGCCGAACAGCGTGTGCCAGGGCAGCGCCAGCCGGCCGCGAGCGGCGAGCAGGATCGGCATGCTGGCGCCGCGCGCGTTGAGGGTGAGGCCCTCCAGTTCCAGCGCGGGGCGCGGGAACAGGGCGGGGCTGGCCGGGCTCGACAGGCTGAGATCCAGCCCCACCTCGGTGGCCTGCGCCTGCAGCATCGCGGTGAAGCGCTCCGGTCGCAGCAGCAGGTAGACGGTGACCAGCAGGGTCAGCAGCAGGGCCAGCAGCAGGCCGGCCAGGGCCAGCAGGCTCAGGCGCATCCGGCGCGAGATCGCCATCACCCGGCCAGCCTCAGCCCTGGCCCAGGCTGGCCGGCAGCAGGCCGTCGACGTAGGCCTCCGCGTCGAACACGCGCAGGTCCGTGGCGCTCTCGCCCAGGCCCACGAAGCGGATCGGCAGGCCGAACTCGCGCGCCAGCGCGAACACCACGCCGCCCTTGGCGGTGCCGTCGAGCTTGGTCACGACCAGGCCCGTCACGCCCACGATCTGGCGGAACTGGCGCACCTGGCTCACCGCGTTCTGGCCGGTGGTGCCGTCGATCACCATCAGCACCTCGTGCGGCGCCTCGGCGTCGAGCTTCTTGAGCACGCGGGCGATCTTGCCCAGCTCGTCCATCAGGCCGCCCTGGGTGTGCAGGCGGCCGGCGGTGTCGGCCACCAGCACGTCCACGCCGCGCGAGCGCGCGGCCTGCAGGGCGTCGAAGATCACGCTGGCGGCGTCGGCGTCCTGGCCCTGCGAGATCACCGGCACGTTGTTGCGCGCGCCCCAGGTCTTGAGCTGTTCCACCGCGGCGGCGCGGAAGGTGTCGCCGGCGGCGAGCAGCACGCCGCGGCCTTCGTCGCTCCAGCGGCGCGCGAGCTTGCCGATGGTGGTGGTCTTGCCCACGCCGTTGATGCCCACGGTGAGCACCACGAAGGGCTTGCGCCCGCCCACCGCGAGCGGCTGCTGCACCGGGCGCAGCAGCTGCACCAGGTCCTCGCGCAGCGCGGCGAGCAGGGCCTGGGCGTCGGCGAACTCGCGCTTGTGCATGCGCCGGCGCAGGTTCTCCACCAGCGCGGTGCTGGCCTCGATGCCGACGTCGGCGGTGATCAGGGTGGTTTCCAGCTCGTCGAGCAGGTCGTCGTCGAGCTTGGGGTGGCGGATGAACAGCGAGGACAGGCCGCGCGCGAAGGCGCTGCCGGCGAGGCGTTCGCGCCAGCCGCGCCGGGCCTGTGCGGCGGCGGGCTCGGGTACGGCGAACGGCGCCTCTTCGCCGGCGGGCTCTTCCGGCGGCGCGGCTTCCGACAGCGCCTCACCGAGCGCGGGGCAGCCGCTGTCCAGCGACTCGGCGTCGGCCTGCGGCGCGGCGGCCGGGGCGGGCGCCGCGGCGTGCTCGGCCTCGGCCGGCTGCGGCGGCGCGGGCGGGGCCTCGGCGGGCTTTTTCTTCCAGAACTTGAGCATCGCGGCGGGGATTCGAAGACAATGCCCGAATGCTATCACCCCCGTTCGAACCTGCCGCTGAGACAGGCGGCGCATGAAGGGCGCGCCAGGACGCATCCGCATCATCGGCGGCCGGCTGCGCAATTCGCGGCTGGAGGTGCCGGACCTGCCCGGCCTGCGGCCCACGCCCGAGCGCGTGCGCGAGACGCTGTTCAACTGGCTGGCGCCCATCCTCGCCGGCGTGCGGGCGCTGGACCTGTGTGCGGGCACCGGCGCGCTGGGCATCGAGGCGCTCTCGCGCGGCGCCGCCGGTGTGCAGTTCGTGGAGCCGGACGCGCGCGCCGCGCAGGCGCTGCGCGCCAACCTGGCGCGGCTCAAGGTGGCCGAGGCAGGGCCGGTGGCCGCCACCGACGCCGCGCGTTTCCTGGGCGAGGCGCCGCGGCCCTTCGGCCTGGTGTTCCTCGACCCGCCGTTCGCACTGGATTTGTGGACGGCGCTGGCCGAGCGGCTGGAGCAGGGCGGCTGGCTGGCGCCGCAGGCGTGGATCTACGTGGAGTGCCCGCGCGGGGCGGCGCCGGCGCTGCCCGCGAACTGGCTGGCGCACCGCGAAGGGCAGGCCGGCGAAGTGCGCTACGCGCTCTATCGCCGGGCTTGAGGGCCTGTGCCATGCCTCTGTGCGGCACGCCGGGAGTCGGTTGCGCGCAGGGCGAGGAAGATGGCTCAAGGCGTGGACGTTCCTGCGCGGCCGAGTGATGACGCCGCCCTGCGGACAAGCAGCCCCGGCCCTGCGGGTAGCTTGCCGATGGGCGCCAGACGGCGGTGCGGGGCTTGGCCCGACGGCCAGCCTGGCGTGGCGCCACGCACTGCCGCCTGGCACCCATCGGCGCGCAACGCGGGCCACGCAGAGGCATTGCGCAGGCGCTTGGACCTTCCGCTAAGCTACGGTATTTCCCGATCCGCCCATGTCCCTCGTGAACATTCCGGTCAACAAGCGCCTGGCCGTCTACCCGGGCACCTTCGATCCGATCACCAACGGCCATGCGGACCTGATCGCCCGCGCCGCGCCGCTGTTCGAGCGGGTGGTGGTGGCGGTGGCGGAGAGCCCCAACAAGGGCAGGGGGCCGGGCTTCGGCCACGGCGAGCGCATCGCGCTGGCGCGGCTCGCGCTGGCGGACCTGCCCAACGTGGAGGTGCGCGGCTTCGACTGCCTGCTGGCGCAGTTCGTGGCCGAGATCGGCGCCGGGGTGATCATCCGCGGCCTGCGCGCGGTGTCGGACTTCGAATACGAGTTCCAGCTCGCCAGCATGAACCGCCACCTGATCCCGCAGGTGGAGACGCTGTTCCTCACTCCGGCCGAGCAGTACAGCTTCATTTCCTCCACGCTGGTGCGCGAGATCGGCCGCCTCGGCGGCGACATTTCCGGTTTCGTGCATCCGGCGGTACAACACGCCATGCGCCAGCGCTGGCGCAACACTTCAACCGAAGGGGACCACCATGCGTAAATTCATCTTCGCCGCCTCGCTCGCCGTGTCCGGTGCGCTGCTGCTCGGCGCCTGCAGCCAGCAGGACGAGAGCCAGCAGGCCAGCACCCAGGTGCAGAAGGCCGCCAAGCCCACCGACCCGAACGACACCAAGGCGTGGAACGCCTACCTCGGCCAGATCGTGCAGCAGAACATGCAGGGCATGACCGCCGACCGCCCGTTCGCCTACCTGGTGCCGGCCGGCGACACCGACGACGCCAAGGCCAACCGTGACCGCCAGCTCTCCAGCGTGCAGGACGTGATCGCGCGCGGCGTGCTGCCGGGCAACATGCTGGTGTTCGCCGGCCCCGAGTCGGCCAAGACCGCCGACTTCGTGGCCGAGGCGTTCAAGGACGCCAAGCCGGGCTCGTTCAAGGACGTGATCGTGCTGTTCATCGGCGACGCGGGCGACAAGGACCGCGTGACCGGCATGCTGCAGCCGACCGGCGCGCAGGTGCGTTTCGTCGCCATGTAAGCGGTGCGCCACTGCCGGCTCCTTCTTCCGCCGGCAGCGAGCGACGCCTTGCTCCCTCTCCCCCGCCGGGGAGAGGGTTGGGGCGAGGGGCGGGTCTTGCCACCGCCTCCGGTTCGTTCCGGATTGGCTTTGGTTTTTTATTCGGGATGCCTGCAGATAGCTACGTGGCCGCGAGCATCTGCCCCTCATTCCGCCTCGCTACTCAAAGCCGGCGCCATCCATGGCGCCTCCTCCCCCGCGTGCCCTGGCGGGGAAGGGGCGTTGCAAGTTCTGGCGATCAGGTGGCATGGCATCCGGACGTCTAGCCGGCCGAATGCCATGGCGCTTGCGCCCGCTCCCGCAAGCCGCCCCGCGCCGGCCTTCCCAAGGCGCCGCGCGGTCCCGCCGCAAGAGCGGCCCGGTACGCATTGTCGCGCCTCGCGTGCCCGGCCATGCGGCCGCCTGCTCCCATGTACACTCCGGCCATGTCCCTGAAGATTCTCGATACCTGCGTCAATTGCGACGTATGCGAGCCGGTCTGCCCGAACAAGGCGATCTCGCTCGGCGAGGAGTACTACGTAATAGACCCGTCGCTGTGCACCGAGTGCGTGGGCCACCACGACGAGCCGCAGTGCGTGGTGGTGTGCCCGGTCGAGTGCATCATCGTCGATCCGGCCCATGCCGAATCGCATGGGGAGCTCGAGCTCAAGTACCAACACCTGATGGCAAAGGAGCCCAAGGCATGAAGTTGTCCGGAAGCTGGAACGTGCGCGCACTCGCACTCAGCCTGTTGTTCACCGGTGCCAGCGCGTTCGCGTTCGCGGACGGCGCCCCCCGCACCACCCCGAAGCCGGCCCCCGCGGCCGTCGCGCAGAAGCCGGGCCACGCGGCCATCGCCAGCGCCAACTTCCTCGCCACCGAGGCCGGCTTCGAGGTGCTGTCCAAGGGCGGTAACGCTTTCGACGCGGCGATCGCGGTGGCCTCCACGCTGTCGGTGGTGGAGCCGGAAAGCTCGGGCATCGGCGGCGGCTTCATGGGCGTGCTGCGCACGGCCGGCGGCCACGAGTCGTTCATCGACGCGCGCGAGACCGCGCCGGCCGCGGTGAACCCCAAGGATTACTTGAACGCGGACGGCACGCCCAACCGCGATACCTCGCTCAACGGCCCGCTCTCGGCCGGCATTCCCGGCGAGCCGGCTGGCCTGGTGCTGCTGGCCCAGAAATACGGCAAGCTGCCGCTCACGGTGTCGCTGGCGCCGGCGATCCACGCCGCCCGTGACGGCTTCAAGCCCGACCCGCGCCTGCGCGGCTCGATTGCCGAGCGGGTGAAGGATCTGAACCGCTGGCCCGCCTCCGCAGCCAAGTTCCTGCCCGGCGGCAAGCCGCCGGCCGAGGGCGAGCTGTGGCGCGACCCGAACCAGGCGCGCACGCTCGAGGCGTTGGCCGCGCACGGCCTGGCCGGCTTCTACCAGGGCGAGACGGCCGAGGCACTGGTGAAGGCGGTGAAGGCCGCGGGCGGCGACTGGACGCTCAAGGACCTCGCCACCTACCGCGCCAAGGAGCGCACGCCGGTCGCGGTGGACTACCACGGCTACCACATCGTCACCGCGCCGCCGCCGTCCTCGGGCGGCGTGGCGATCGCCGAGATCCTCAACATCCTCTCCGGCTTCGACCTCGCCGGCCTGGACGAGGCGCATCGCACGCACCTGGTGATCGAGGCGATGCGCCGCGCGTTCCGCGACCACAACGACTACCTCGGCGACCCCGACTTCGTGAAGATGCCGCTGGACATGCTGCTGTCGCCGTACTACGCCGACGGCCTGCGCCAGAGCATCCTGCCCGACAAGGCCACGCCGTCCTCGATGCTGCCGGCGGTGTCGGCGCGCGATCCGGGCATGCACACCACGCATTTCTCGATCATCGACAAAGACGGCAACATGATCGGCATCACCACCACGGTGAACTACATCCTCGGCTCCACCTTCGTGGCCGGCGACACCGGCGTGCTGCTCAACGACGAGATGGACGACTTCGCGCTGGTGCCCAACATGCCCAACGTGTACGGCCTGCTCGGCAGCAAGGCCAACGCGCCGGAGCCGGGCAAGCGCCCGCTGTCCTCGATGTCGCCGAGCCTGGTGCTGGGCAAGGACCGCTCCGCGGTGATCGGCTCGCCGGGCGGCTCCACCATCATCACCCAGGTGCTGGAGGGCATCCTCGCCTTCGTGGACGGCAAGAGCGCCACCGGCATCGCCGCGCAGAAGCGCTACCACCACCAGTTCCTGCCCGACCGCGTGGACGTGGAGGACGGCGTGTTCGACGCCGCCACCGCCGACGCGCTCAAGCGCATGGGCTACGACCTGCACCCGCGCGAGCCCTGGGGCTACATGAACGTGGTCACCTGGGACCACCAGACCAACGCGCTCGACGCCGCCAGCGACCCGCGCCGGCCGTCGGGCCTGGGCAAGGTGCAGTAAGCGCCTGCCGCCGGCCGTCCTTCGTGTGCGGAGGACGGCGCCGGGCCGAAGGTCCGCCGTACCGGTTCGCCGGGGCGGCGGGCCTTTCGCGTTGCGGGGCCGCGGACGTCTAGACGTCCAGGTGGATGACGCCCTCGACCGTCAGCGCGCAGCGGCCGCCCACCGTCACGGCTCCTTCGCGGCCGACGTGCACCGCCACGCGCCCGTCGCGCCCCACCTCGCGGCCCTGGCTCGCCACGTAATGCCTGCCGCCGTAGCGCTCCAGCCCGCCGGTGGCGTGCAGCACGCTGGCGATGGCGGCGTTGGCGCTGCCGGTGACGGGGTCTTCCGGCACCGCGTCGCCGGGGCAGAAGGCGCGCACCGCCATCGCGGCGGGGCCATCGGGCTCGCGGCCGAACACGGCGGCGCCCAGGGCGCCGGCCGTCGCGGCCAATCGGCCGAGTGCGGCGAGGTCCGGCCGCAGCCGGCGCACGGCGGCGGCCTCGGCCAGTTCCGCCACGATCCAGCGCGGGCCGTTGCACACCGACCAGGGCGGGGCGGTCGGCGCGGTGCCCAGCGCTTCGGCGAGCGCGGCCTGCGCCGCGTCGGGCAACGGTTCCAGCGTGGCGTCCGGCACGCGCACGTGGATGGCGCCGGCTTCGTCGAGGTGCACCGGCAGCAGGCCCGCGCCGCACTCCTGCACCAGGTCCGGGCCGGCATGGCCGAGCAGGCCGGCGTGGCGGGCGCCGAAGGCGGCGCCGAGGCTGGGATGGCCAGCGAAGGGCAGCTCCTGGTGCACGGTGAAGATGCGCACGCGGTAGTCGGCACCGGCCTGCGTGGGCGGCAGCAGGAAGATCGTCTCGGCGCAGTTGGTCCAGGTCGCGATGCGCTGCATCTGCGCGGTGCCGAGGTCCTGCGCCTCCACGATCACTGCCAGCGGGTTGCCATGCAGCGGGCGGTCGGCGAAGACGTCGAGTTCGAGGTAGCGGCGGGGCATGGGTGTCCGAAGGGCGATGGGGCGGCGACGCGCGCGCCACGGGGCTCGCGTATCCTAGACGGATGGCCGCCGGCGGATGGACGAAGCGGCGACGCGGCGCGTGGCACCCTAAGCGCCATGGCGCCGCGGCCCGCCTTCACATTCCGGCCCCGGCAACGACAAACGGATACGCGCATGGAATTCTGGTCGCTCCTCGGCAATTCGCAACAGCTCGACGGCGGCGCCATGTTCGGCAACGCGCCGAAGGCGCTGTGGTCGCGCTGGATCGCGCCGGATGCGGCCAACCGCATCCCGTTGGCCTGCCGCTGCCTGCTGGCGAAGGGCCTGGACGGCCGCAACGTGCTGTTCGAGACCGGCATCGGCGCCTTCTTCGAGCCGGCGCTGCGCGAGCGCTACGGCGTGGTGGAGGAGCGCCACGTGCTGCTCGACTCGCTGGCCGCCGCGGGCCTCGGCCATGAGGACATCGACGTGGTGGTGCTCTCGCACCTGCATTTCGACCACGCCGGCGGCCTGCTGGCCGCGTGGGAGGAAGGCCGGCCGCCGCGCCTGCTGTTTCCCAATGCGCGTTACCTGGTGGGCGCGGCGCATTGGCGGCGAGCGCTCGATCCGCACCCGCGCGACCGCGCCTCCTTCATTCCCGAGCTGCCCGCGCTGCTCGAAGCCAGCGGGCGGCTGGAACTGGTCGAGGGCGAGCATTCGGCCACGCTCGGCGAGGCGGTGCGCTTCCACTATTCGGACGGCCATACGCCGGGCCTGATGCTGGCCGAGGCGGGCGGGGTGGTGTTCTGCGCCGACCTCATTCCCGGCCGCCACTGGGTGCACCTGCCGATCACCATGGGCTACGACCGCTACCCCGAGCGGCTGATCGACGAGAAGCGCGCCTTTCTCGACGACAAGCTGGCGCGCGGCGTGCGGCTGTTCTTCACCCACGACCACGAGTGCGCGCTGGCGCGCGTGACCCGCGACGAGCGCGGCCGCTACGGCACCGCCGATGAGCTGCGCGAGCTGGAGGGCCTGGCGGCCGAAGGCGGCCGCGCATGATCCGCTACGGCGGCGTGGCCCTGGGGACGCTGGCGCTGAAGGCGGCCGGCGCGCTGCTGCTGCTCGCCGGCATCGCGCTCGCGGCGATGACCGAGCGCGGCCTGCTGCAATACCGCGCGGCGATCGAGCGCCACGGTGGCCAGGTGGAAGACCTGGGCGCGGCGGGGCCGGTGGGCGGGCTGTACGGCGGCATGGCGCGCGTGAGCGGGCCGCTGGAGGTGGTGCAGCCGGCGCGCGATCCCGACTTCGGCCTCGAGGTGCCGACCCCGCTGCTGACGCGCCGGGTGGAGATGTTCCAGTGGCGCGAGGTGCGCGTGGGCGAGGCCGTGCACTACGAGCTGGATTGGGTGGATCACCCGCTCGACGCCACCGACTTCAAGCAGCCGGCCGGGCACGTGAACCCCGGCGCGTTCCCGCTGGAAGGGCGGCGCTTCGAGGCCGGCGAGGTGCGGGTGGGCGGCTATGCGCTCTCCGCGCCGCTGCTGCGCGCCTTGCCCGGCGCGGAGCCGGTCGCGGCGGAGGCGGCGCGGCTGCCGCCGAACCTGGCCGCGAGCTTTGGCGTGTACCAGGGCCACCTGGTGACCAGCGCCAACCCCGCCCATCCGCGCCTGGGCGACCTGCGCGTGAGCTGGGAGCAGGTGCCCCAGCAGATGGTGACGATCTTCGCGCGCCCGGCCGACCACCGCCTGGTGCCGGCGGCGGATGCGCCGGACGGCCGCGGCTTCGACGTGCAGGTGGGCGAGCGCGGCCTCACCGATCTCTTGCCCGATGTGCCGGAACCGCCCGCCTCGGTGCAGCCGCGCCGGCTCGCCGCGCTGCTGCTGGGCGCGCTGGGCGTACTCGCGCTGCTGTGGGCGCACCGGCGGCGCGACGTGTGGCTGGCGCTCGGCGTCGGCGCGGCGGCGGTGGCGGCGGTGGCCGCTGCGGTGTGGCTCGGCGGCGATCCGGCGATGTCACTGGGCTGGTTCGCCGTGGCCGCGGTGGGCGTTGGGCTGGCGGTGTGGAGGCAGCGGCGGGGAGGGTGAAGGAGGCGAGCCGGTGGCTTTGCCTTGCGGCTTTCTTCGCGCGAATGCCTGAGCGCGATGCTTGGTTTCCTCTCCGCCGGGGTACGCGGGGGAGACGCCATGAACGACATCGGTTTTTTGAGGCGAGGGGGCACAACGCTCGCTCGCAGCGCGGGCGTGGCCGGCGCGCCACTCACCCTGGCCCTCTCCGCGTTCCTCGATGCCGGCGCCATCCATGGCGCCTCCCCGCGTGCCCCGGAAGGGAGAGGGCGCGGTGTGCGGCCAGCTTGGGGCCGCGCGAGGGGCGGGGTTCAGTGCGGTTGCGGGTCCGCGTGGGCGTAGACCTGGTCGGCCCATTGCGTGGCCTTCAGGTAGATCGCGGCCATGCGCTGGATGCGCTGGGCCTGCTGGCCGGCCAGCTCGCCGGCTTCCCAGGCGCAGATCTGCTCCAGCAGTTCGGCATAGGGGCCGCGCTGCTCCACCAGCGCCTCGCGGATCTCCGGCACCAGCGGCAACTGCGCCAGCACGAACTCCATCGGCGCGCACATCAGGGTGTCGAGCAGCGAGAACAGGCCGGCGGTGAAGGCCAGCTCGCGCTGCTCGCGCGGCATGCTTTCGGCCTCGGCCAGCTTCTCGCACATCTGCGCGCGGATCAGCGCGGCGCGCAGCAGCTCCGGCGGACGGTCGTCCATGCCGCCCAGCGTCATGGTGTAGATCCAGTTGCGCATGCGGGTGACGCCGAAGAAGATCGCCGCCTGCTGCACCGACTTGAGCTGCCGCGGCAGCGCGAAGTAGGCCGAGTTCACGCAGGAGAGCAGCTTGTAGCTCAGCACCGCGTCGTCGCGGATGATGTCGCCCAGTTCCACCGGGCCGGGGTTGCGCTCCTCCAGCGAGCGCATCAGGCGCAGGATGCTCAGCCGGTTGGCCGAGAGCACCGGCACTTCCACCTCGTCGGGGATCAGCAGGTAGCGGCCCTGGATGGCGTGCAGCGGCAGTTCCAGGCAGCGGTGGTAGGTGGCGTGGTCGTCGACCTGGCCGGCGACCACCCACAGGCCGCGCTCGTGCAGGCGGCGGCTGCGCGCGCCCAGCTCCTCCGGCGACAGCCGGCTGGCGTCCAGGCGCACGAACTGCACGATCTGCAATAGCGCCTCCAGCCGCGCGCTGCCGCTGGGCGGCGTGTCGCCCATGTCGAGCAGCAGCAGGCAGCCGCGCTGGGCCAGCAGGCGCAGCCGTTCGAGCAGCGGCTCGTCGTCGGCGAAGGCCGGCGACAGCACCACGCCGAAGCGGGGCTGGTGCAGCAGCACGTCGGTCCGCTCCAGCAGCAGCTCGCGCGAGAGGGTGAGGAAGGTGCGGTTGCCGCGCACCAGCCGGGTCAGCGCGCCGTCGGTGATGGTGGAGAGCACGCGCTGCATCAGCGCGGCGTCGTCGCCGGCGCCGCGCTGGAACATGACCTCGTAGGCGAACAGCTGGCGGTCGCGGTCCAGCATCGGGCTGCGCACCACCGGCAACGGCTGGTCGGGCAGGCCGGAGCCGGCCGGTTCGGTGGAGCGGGGCGAAGCGGTCGAGTGATTCATGTCGTAGATCTGCTGGGGCGAGGCGGTGGCCTCGCGCAAAACCCCGGCCCGAGTCGCCCCGGCGGCGTGATCAGGCTTCGGCCAGGCGTTGCGAGCGGGTGCGCGTGCGCAGCTCGCCGCCGGGGCCGTAGGTGCCGGCGGCTTCGCCGTCGTGGCCGGCCAGCACCGCCAGCGCGCGGCGCACCTGCGCCAGCCGCAGGCCGACGAGGAGCCCGTTGCGTTGGTTGAGGTCGCGGCAGTCGGCCAGCCGGCGCAGGATGCGCTGCCAGGCCGGCGCCAGCTGCCCCGCCGCGTCCGGCGCATTGGCGGCCAGCTGCACGCGCTCGGCGTCGTACTGCTCCAGCCGTTCCATCAGCCGCTGCTTGTGCGCGCCGGTGCGGTCGATCGCTTCGGCGTCGGCGCCGGCGAGCGCCACGCGCTCCTCCTCCAGTACCGCGGCCAGCTCGTCGGTGGCCAGGCGCATGTCCTCCACCACCGCGCCCAGCGCGGCGTCCAGCTCGGCTTGCGCGCCGGGGCCCATGTCAGGCCTTGCCGGTGGGCGCGGTGCCGCCGATCTGGCGGTCCAGGGACAGCATGCCGTCGGCGATGCGGCCGGGGTTGACCTGGTAGCTGCCGTCGGCCAGCGCGGCGCGGATCTTCTCCACGCGCTGGCTGTCGATGGCGGCGCCCTCGCCGGGGCGCGAGGCCTCCTGCAGCGCCCGGGCCGAGTCGGTCAGCCTGACGCGGTCGTCACCGCCGGTCGCCGTGCCGGCGGTGGCGCCGCCGGTGCCGGCGCCCTGCGCCGGGCCGCTGCCGCCCTGGCCGCTGGTGGTCTGCGGGAGCAGCGGCAGGCCGTTGTGGGAGATGGTGGTATTCATCGGTCCGTTCTCGATACGTGATTGGCCCTGTCCCTGCTGGAATCGGCCGCCCGGACGAAAACTTTAATCGCGCCGCGGGCTTCGTTCATGGTAATGCCACCATTTCGCCGGGCGCGCGCACCAGCGCGTCCACGACCCGCCCCGAGTTGGCGTTGCGCACGCGCAGGCGGGCGCCGCTGTCGCCGCTGCCCAGCGCCACGCCTTCGGCGCGTACGGCGATGCTGTCGAGTTCGGCGAGCAGTTGCACGCGGTCGCCGGCGCGCACCATCTGGCGGCCGCCGAGCGCGGCGGGCGTGAGCACGCTGCCGGCGGCGAGCGGGCGCGCCAGGCTGCGTTCGGCGAGCTGGTCCAGGGCATCGAGGTAGCCGTAGCCGAGGCGGGTGACGTCGCGTTCCTCCGCATGCACGTCGCCGGCGACCACGCCGTCGCCGCGCTGCAACGGCCGGCTGGCGACCAGCACGCTGCGGTAGAGCTTGAGCGAGACGGGCACCCGCAGGGTCCAGCCGCCGGGTGCGGTGCAGTGCACCAGCACGCTCATGCGCGGCGCGGGGCGGCCGTCGCCGGGCAGGGCGCCTTCGAGGCGGCCCGCGCAGGGGGCGAGGCGTACGCGCGGGTCGAGCGGCTCCGCGCTCGCCTCGACCCGGCTGCCGGGCTGGGCGAAGTGCTGCGCCAGCCACTGCTGCGCGAACGCATGCGGCGCCGGCGCCGCCGCGGCAGCCGGCGCGGCGAGCGCGAGCAGCAGGCCAAGCCGGCGGCCGCGCATCGTCACGCCGCGTCGCCAAGCAGGGCGGCCAATTGCGTCACCAGCGCCTCGCGTCCGCTTTCCAGCTGGCGCGAGAGCTGCGTGGCCTGGTCGAGCTGGCCTTCGCAGAGCAGGCCGACGAAGGCGTTGCCGTGCTCGCTGAGTTCCTTGCCGGCGGCGCGCAGGGCCGCTGCGGCCGGGTGGCCGGCATGGCTGGCGGTGAGGCGGCCCAGGCTGCGCTCCAGCGCGGTGCTGTCGAACCAGCGGCGGTCCAGCGCGGTCGGTTCCAGCAGCGCTAGCTCGGTGGCCTGGCGCAGGCCCTGGGCCGATTCGCGCACGGTGAGGCTGAGGCTGGCCGGGTCGTTGCCGCTGTCGCGCTCCAGCCAGGCCAGGGCGAGGTGGTGGGCGAGCAGGGCGGCGCGGTTGAGCGCCTCGGCCTGGCGGCGCGCCTCGGTGCCGCGGCGGTGCAGCGCGCCGAGTGCAGCCTGGGTGGCGGTGGCGCGGGCGTGCTGGGCATCCTGGCTGCGCTGCAGCGCGCTGATGCGCTCGCCGGCCAGGCGCAGCGCGTCCTCGCTGGTGCGCAGGGCGCCGCCGGCCTGGTCCACGCCGGCCTGGGCGCGCTCCAGCCGTTGCAGGCCCTGGCGCACGTCGCCGTCCACCTGCAGCGAGAAATCGCCGATGGAGCCGGTGACGCCCTCGATCTCGGCGGTGGCCTGGGCGGTCTTCTCGGCCAGCTGCTTCACCTCGTCGGCCACCACGGCGAAGCCGCGGCCCGCTTCGCCGGCGCGGGCGGCCTCGATGGCGGCGTTGAGCGCGACCAGGTTGGTCTGGTGGGCGATCTCCTGCACCAGGCCGGTGAGCTTGCGGATCTGCGCCACCTGCTCGGCCAGCCGCGCCTGGTTGCGGCTCATTGCCGACAGCGCGCTGCGCAGCAGGCGCAGCTGCCCGTCCAGCTCGCCCACGCTGGCGCCGCCGGCATGGCCGGCCTGGCCGGCGTTGCCCAGCGCGGCGGCCACCTGGGCCAGGGCCGTCGAGATTCCGGCGCTGCCGTCCGTCAAGCGACCGACGCCGTCGCGGCTCTCCTGCGCCGACTGCTCCAGCGCGGCCTGCTCGCGGGTGAGCTGCTGGGCGGCGTTGAGCACCAGGCTCTGCTGCTCCAGCGTCTGCAGGCCGACCGTCGCCGCCGGCCGCGCCAGCGCGGCGAGCAGCGGCGCCAGCGCGGCGGCGGCGGCGGGATGGCGGCGGCCCAGCTCGGCGACGCGCGCCTCGTCGCCGGCGGCGGCGGCCTGGGCGAGGGCGGCCAGGTGCTGGCTGCGGATCAGACTCATGTGGAAGAGGTTCCCTGCATGGCGGTTTCGTCGTCCCCGGCATCGGCCGCGGACGATGGAACTTGAGGAAGCAAGCCACGTGCCATGGTGTGGCAATGCCTGGCCGTCGGTCCTTCGGACCGGTTTTCGTGGGAGCGCGCCTGCGTGCGACGCTTTTCGGGGGAGTCCAGGGAGGCGGTCGCGCGCAGGCGCGCTGGGCGCATGCGGTGGGCTGGCGGCTCAAGGCTTGCGCGGGGCCGCCGATACGGCGTGCATGGATAACGAGGAATCGGCATGAGCGGCCAGCTGCTGGACAACGTGGAGCGCCAGACCCGGCTGGCCGGGCACAACCGGGTGGCGATGCTGCTGTTCCGCCTGGGCGACGCGCAGCTCTTCGGCATCAACGTGTTCAAGGTGCGCGAGGTGATGAGCCGCCCGCCGCTGGAGCGCCTGCCCGGCGCGCCGCTGCTGCTGGCCGGCAGCTGCGCCTATCGCGGCCAGACCATCCCGGTGCTCGACCTCGGCGCAGCGATGGGCTACGAGCCGCTGCGCGAGGCGCCCGGCGCGCACCTGATGGTCACCGAGTTCAGCCGCTCGGTGCAGGGTTTCCTGGTCGGCGACTTCCAGCGCATCGTGCACTGCGAGGGCGAGTCGCTGGCCGTGCCCAGCCCCGCGCTGGGCTTCGGCGCGCGGGTCAACGCGGTGACCCGGGTGGACGGTGCGCTGGTGGCGGTGATCGACGTGGAGCACGTGCTGGCCCACGTGCAGGCGACGCCCAAGGACCTCTCCGCCACCGTGTTGCGCCACGCCAGCGAGCATTCGCTGCAGCCGCGCCGGGTGATGGTGGTGGACGATTCGGTAGTGGCCCGCCGCCAGCTGGTGAACCTGTTCAAGCAGTTGGACATCGAGTGCGTGGTGGCGCAGGACGGCCGCGAGGCGCTGGAGCGCCTGCACGCGCTGGCCGCGGGGCCGCAGGAGGAGGGCGTGAGGCTGGTGGTGTCCGACATCGAGATGCCGCAGCTGGACGGCTACGCGCTCACCCGCGCGATCCGCGAGGCGCCGGACCTGCGGCGCCTGAAGGTGGTGCTGCACAGTTCGTTGAGCGGGCTGTTCAACGAGGCGATGGTGAAGGAGGTCAATGCGGACCGTTTCATCGCCAAGTTCCAGCCGGATGTGCTGGCGCAGGCGGTGATCGATCTGTTGCCGGAGGCGGCCGGGGCGGCCTGAGTGCTTGCTCCCTCTCCCCTCGGGGGAGCGCGA
>NZ_LFQR01000074.1 GCF_001182895.1 Frateuria defendens
GCCGCCCAGGCTCCTAGGGGTGAGGATGGCCGCTAGCACCCAGTGGCTCGGGAGGCGCGGAGTCCGGCCCTGCGAACAAAGCCTCGTCCAGCAGCAGCCGCTCCAGCGAAACCGTCTCCATGCGGTATCGATGGCCACCCGGGTCACGGCCGTCGAAGGCAAGCAGCAGGCCCGTTTCGGCGTCCACCCACAACACGCCTTGATCCGTCCCGAACGGCCCCTTGTGTCCGGCGTAACGGTAACGCCAACCGTTGGCCGATCTGCCGGCAACAAGGCGGTTGTCGGTTCGCCCGCAGGACAGGCCCGGCTCCCAGCATGGGCGCACAGGATCAAGCCGCGTCATCGCCCCGACCCGAAAGCCATCCGCCGGCACGGGTTGGCGCGCATCCTGCCACTGCAGCCACGCATGCGTGGCGTCGCGCAACACGCGGCCTCGCCAGCAAGGCCCCGCATCGAAGTCAACGCGCACCCTCTCGCCGCTCAGGTAGATCGTCTCGGCGAGCACGCCCTCGCGCTTGCCGCTCCCGGCCGATGGAATCCCATCCCCGCTCACCACCACCTGCTGGCGCAGCCCCGGCTTCTCCACCGCTTGCAGCGGAAACGCGAACAGCCAGGCCGCGAGGGCCAGTGCCGTCAACCGTCGCCGCCTGCGCCCCGCATGACTCGACGCCACTCCAGACATCGCCGGAAACAAAACCACCATCACCGTCTCCTCAGGAGCGAGGGGCTCGGCACCCGCGCGACACCGCAGGACTACCGCCGGACACGCCCGTCCACGGAACCCGATTCTGTCGAGTTGCCTCGACCTGCGTCGTCATCGCATCCCGGGGCCGCCCCGGGAAAGCGGAAGCCCCGACCATCGACCCGACCATCGATCTCCGCCATGGCATTCGCCAAGGAAACACAGGGCTTACCGTGGCGAGCCATCGAAACAAACGCACCGTGCCCCCTGGCCGGCCGCGCACGCTGATCCTTCCCGCAGCGACTCGCGGCGGACGAATCATTCAGCGTCCAGAAGAAAATCACGACGCTACCGGTACAGAATGTGGAGACGCAAACCTGACTGACGGCATCCACCAACGGACAGGTGCATGATCCAGTGCAGGGTAGACCATAGCCACCGCATGTCGAGCAAGGCCGGCAGGGTCTCCGAGCACGGTCATGCGAACCCGATGCCATAAAAGCAAGGTGGACCATGCTTCATTGAGCCGTCGCAGGGTTTCCGCCGCCGTGGCCGGCGGCCTGCGAGGAAGTAAGTTCTCGAGTGCGCGCCCAGGGATCCCTAGTGTCACCCAGTTCCTTCACTGCAACCGCTGCCGCGCGCTCTCCGAGCAGGCCGAACAGGCGGAAATACCGCTCGCCCTTATACAGCTCGAAGCCCAGGGTGGGCGTTCCCGTCGCATCGCCGGCCCGCATGGCCTGGCGTGTGTTTGTCTCGACCGCCCGCAACGCCCAATCGGGCACCGAGGCGGACGGCGGATAGCCGCCCAGATGCCGTTCGTCATCGTACTCGTCCTCATTCTGCGCCAGCGCCCGTACCGGATCCGGCGCCGCCAGGATCGCCGCCGCACGGCGCTTGCTCGATTCGCTCATGTAAGCGATGGGAATCCAACGGATGCGCACAGCCCCCAGATACGGCTGCAAGATCCGCCACTGCCGGGCGCACACGGGACAGTTGGGATCGAAATAGACCAGCATGCGCTTGCCAGTTTCGGGCGGCCCCGTCTCGATGCCTGGTAGGCCGATCGAGCGATCCCAGAAAGCCTTCATCGCGCCCCAGTCGACCTGGGCCACTGGATCTGGAGCGCCTGTGGCCGCGGGCGGCGTGGCCGCCTCGCGGGAACATCCGCCAAGGACCAGCAGGGCCACGGCACAAAGCATGCGAAAGATGGCTTGTTCCACGCAGACACCCCCGAAGACGGGCTGCCCTACCACCGGAAGGATTCAAGCGGCACGGAGGCCGCCGCGACATCCGGAACGGAGAGTGCATGCGTCACCGGCTTGCTTCCGGAAAGCGCGTAGAGCCGGAGCGGAATGTCGATCTGCCCGGCCAGTTCGCACGCCTGGGCCATGCCTGGGCTCTTGTCGCAATGGGCGTTGAAGCCAAGCAGGCTGGCCTGCACGAAACGTTTCAAATATGGCATGTAGCCGGCCAGGTCGCGCTCGTCCCGCACGAAAACGCTGACCAACGGGGAGCTTCCGTCGCGCTCCGCTTTCTTCAATTTCTCCTGATACTGCTCCATGGAGGTCGCTAAGGGCTTGCTGCCCCTGGCGATGGCCGTGATGTTGTCCACCGTCGCCAGCAGGCGAATCTTGCCGGTCGCATCGCTGATGATCACCGACTGCAGAAACGCCTCTTGATACTTCGCCCCCCAATAGATCGCCGAGCCATCACCAAGAACCAAGCGCTGCGGTCCAAGCTCGAAACCATCCATGATGCGGTCGTAGAGGGACACAGCCCCCGCTTTGCTTTCGCCCGGAAACTCCGCCTGTGCGCCCCCGGCAAAAGCCTGGATGACCTTATCGTTCGGTAGCTCGGCCTTCGCGCTGCTCCCCAGCGGGCTGGCCACGCATCCGCCTGCATGAAGCAGGACCGCGAGGCAGGTTGCATGGATCAATCGCCGCGAACTGGCCATGTATGCATCTCCTGTCATCAGTCTCGTTCATCCACCGCTGCCGCCCGTGTCTCCTCCTGCTCCCGACGAGGAGCATGGATCACCGGATTCCGGCAGTTTCTTGCCGTCGATGCCACTCTGCAGGCGGTCGCCTTCACGCTTCCTGCGACTGGCATAGGCATCGGGATTGTCCTTCAGCCAATCGGCCAGCTTTTTCCAGTCGCCATCGCGTATACGTACTTCCGGAACGTCTGCCGAA
The DNA here is from genome assembly GCF_001182895.1 of Frateuria defendens. Classification (GTDB taxonomy): domain Bacteria; phylum Pseudomonadota; class Gammaproteobacteria; order Xanthomonadales; family Rhodanobacteraceae; genus Frateuria_B; species Frateuria_B defendens. The sequence goes on from NZ_LFQR01000074.1 coordinate 2,875, forward strand.
CGACGCCTTTCGAATGCGCACCAGATCCCGGATCGTGATCTACCCCTGCCCTCCAGGTTGGGGGGCGCGCTTCCATCGCCACGAGATTGGGCTGGCTGAGCCTGAGCTCCGCGGCATCCTCGATGGTGACGATGCGCTCGCCGTCGGGAATGAAATGCCCAGCAGCGCCACCAGCAGCGCCATCGGTACCAGCACGATGCATGCGACCGCCATCTCGACCAGGCTCTGTCCACGCTGACGATGCGCAAGGCGCGCGGCACCGCACCGTGCACACCTGCCATGACGCCGCTCGCTTTTCATGTGGCCTCCTTGTCGCATCCCGCCCCCTCAACCGCCCGTGTCTTGCAGCGCCACGCCTTGGGGCACCTCGAACACGCCCGGATCGACCCGCCCGCCGACGCTCATGCGCGACGTGGTCACCTGCCAGCCGCTTCCGCCATCCGGTGGCGTCGCACTGAGTGCGATCTGCCCTGGATAGCTTCCGTCCGCATCATTGCCCCGGGCCGGCCCCAGGCTGCCGAACCCCCACTTCTCGCCCCCGGTCCACAGACATGCCCGATAGCCGTCGCTGTCCTTCCAGGCCAGGCAGGGCTGGCCGACGCTCTGTTGTCGCGTTTCGAGCATGCTTCCCGTGACGGTGGCGATGCTCTCTTCCGTAGGTTCAAGGGCCGGCTGGACATCCATCGGCCCGCCGCCATCGGTCTTCTCGCCCCGGCGCGTGGCGAGATCTATGTCGTACTCGTAGCGCGTACCGTCGCCGATACGTTCCGCCTGCTTGTGGATCACCTGGAAACGGCAAGGTTCGGGACCGACCGTCCACCCCCAGGACTCCTCGCGCACGGCAAACCGGCCGGCCTGACGCCAGGATTGGACATGGACCCGCCCAAGGCGTACCGCTTCGCCCGGGTCCAGCGGCACCGTCCGAGCCGGCGTGTTCTGCATGCATGTCGCCAGATGTTGCCGATAAGCCGTCTCCTCGACGGCCCTGCCATGGTCGACCAGCCATCGCGTCTGTTCGAGATAGATCGACGGCATGTCGGCGGGGCGCGCGGCGCCTTCGCTGACGGTGCCCGCGCTGGCCACACCCGAGTCGCCGCTCGCACCGCACCCTGCAAGAAACGCCACGGCTACGGACAGGACAGCGAGGGAACGGACGCCAGACCCCGACCGCCAGCGCACGCGGTCCGCGATCACCGCCTGGCCCCATCCACCCATAGCCGCGTTGCGACCGCCATCGGATGGCCGTATCACTTGGGCGCCGCCTCGGTGATGCGGCACTGGTCGGCATCCGCCATCGCCCTGCCTCCGACCTGGACAATGCGCACCGATCTGCAATGGGCCGATACGTGGCGGTAGCCATGTCCGACATGGCGCGGCGCCGCAGCGTTGAAGCGTATGTCGGTAACGACCGACAGCCCGTCGACCGACATGGCACCCACGGTACCTCCACGCATCGTCAGCGACTCCCAGGTGGTGTCGTCATCGTCTGCGGACGTCCCGCCATACGCATTCGCCCCGCTGACATCCACGTCGCTGAGCGTTTGCACCTGCCGCGCCGCAGCCGCCTGTCCGGCCAAAACGGGCATGGCCACGATCCATGCTAGGGCGTATCCGAAAGAAACTTTCTTCATCGCTGCCATCCTTCTACTCGTACACAATTCAGACGAACCAAGCCGCTTCCAGGGCTGGACGTGGCCTGCCACGGCACATCAGTCTTTGCCGTTCACGGCATGACCACCGACCCGGCCTTGAAGCCAAGCTTGATCGACTCGGGTGTATCCACCGGCCGCGCCTGCCAATAGGGACTGAAGAGGTTGCCAAGCTCCCGCCGATCGTCGATCTGGCGCGAGAACGGCCAGCCCGCACGCGGCCGTGAAAAATAGATCTGCGAACTTGCGCTGGCGCTCATGGCACCCGCGTCCGCCTGGTCGGCCAATTGGATCCGGTCGCGGCCGATGCCCTGCACATGGCCACTGGTCCGCACGTTTTCGATGGGTTGCTCGACCTGCACGGTAAACAGGGGGCCAACATCGACATCCTCTGCGTCGATGCTGCCATCGCTGTCGTATGGCCTCTCGGCATGCTTCGCATCGACGATGTCGTCATAGGGCTGTAGGCCACGATAATTCTTCAGGAGCGCATCGGACGGGCTCCCACCGGCCTCGCTGACCGCCGGATCGTTGGCGACGGGACTGCCTGCGGTCCGGTTGCTGAGCGCGCCGTTGTAGGGATCGAAGTGCTTCCGGCTGTCGAGATCGTAGGGAGATGTCCAGCCAGAACCGCCGTTGATGCCGGGCCTGTAGATGCCGGCGTTCGCCCGCGTATTGCTACTCACTGCCGCGGTGGCAGCCCAGGCCAGCGGCGCATCCTTGGTGCAATGCTTCCAGCAGAGCGGGAAAGGGATCTTCATGTGGAAATTCAACGTATCAACGCCGACCCAACGGTTGTAGTCGACCATGTCGGTGCCGTTGCGCTCGGTGATCCAGCCGAAGATGTAGGACTTGGTGCGCCCACGCGAGAACGAGTCGCGCGCCTCCATCACCACGTTCACATAGCGGTCGGCGCCGGCCCTGGTCCAGGTGCCGCCCCCGGCGGACTTCTGCACGGTGTAGCGCTTCACGAATTGCGACGCACGGACCACCTGCGCCTCCAGGGCCGCCAGCCCGACGTGACTGATCCGCATGCCTTCGTTGCCAAGGCCAACGCCACCGAGGCTGTCTGCGGCGTTGGCTGAGACGATCGAACCGGCGACTTTCGGCACATCGACCAGGGTGCTCGCCACGACCAGTTGCTGCGATGTGGCATAGACTTGGTTCAACCCACTGATCCCGGTGATCGCCAGGCTGAATGCCTTCTGCGTCCCCTTGCGGACCTGCTTGACGACCTGCTCGGCCTCACCAAGCGCGGCAGCCACCTCGTTGAGCATGACGCCGACTTCAGCCGTCACCACCATGATGTCGAGAACGTAGCCGATGAGGTTCAGCGCGTCCTTGAAATGATCAATGCCGCTTTGCAGGTGGGTCATCCACGACTGCAGGCTGACCATCTGTGCAACTGCTATCTCATTGGCGACTTCCGCACGATTGAGATAGGCGATCATGTTGAACGCACGCGCCTGTTGCACGGCAACGCTGTAGGCAGCCGCATCGGCCGTGTTCGCCAACTGGACCTTCTTGGTAACGGCTTGCCCAGTGTTGAAAAGCATTAATAGCCCAAGACAAAGCGCTATCAATGCGGCCATAGCCATAATCAATGCTTGACCTTTGAATGCCGCGCCACAAAGCGCTCCGCATTCTCGACGCCGATAATGCGCACTGCCACGCTGGCGCGCAGGAATGATCCTGGTGCCTTTCATTCCGATTCCTCAGAACAAAATGACTCGCATTGGGCTAATGCCGCCCGATGCCCATGGAAAGAACCGATGCAGCAATAAGTTACCGCATCGGCCTCGTCAGAAACGCTTCAACAAAGTGGCCTACTGGGCCGTTGTATTGTTGTAGCTCTGAAGACCCTTTTCGGTCTGCCCTTCGTTTCGCGCATTGCCTGCGGCAGATTGGGCATTGTTGATGTCGGTCGTTGCCTTCTTGCCCGACAGCTCATTCGCCATGCCTGCGACCTGGGCACGCGCGGTATGGCCGAAATAGGTGACGGCCGCAATCGCCGCGATGGCGATCAGCGCGGTGATGATGATGTACTCGGTCATGCCCTGGCCACGCTGCCGGACACGGGCGCCGTTGCGGCGCTGGAAATTCACTTCACATGGCTAATTCCCCACTCGTAAAGATAAAAATCCTTTCCCGGCAGGCGGAGACACATGGAATCCGCACACCAGATCCTTACCCGATGAGAAACGCCCCCTGTATGGCGAAGCTCGCCACGCGTTACTGCCGCAACCAACTCTATGGCTCCAGTTGCGGCAGAGGGAGCTTAGCGACATTGCATGGCGAATTTGTTAAATCTTGCGCCACGGAATGTTTTTGCGAAGTCGATCACATGGATGAGGCGCCATGCATGATTGCCGCGAACTCCATTCATGCTGGACCGACTAGTGTGCCCGCACATTTCAGGCTTGGAGCCCATTAGGAAATGCCGCGCATATCACGGACCGCCTATCGCTTGCTTACCTTCTGCGCACTGCTGACGACCTTGTCCTGGGCGCCAAGCCACGCCGCCGATACCGAAGGCAGCCATGACAATCCCATCGTGTCCCGCTTCGCCGGATCGACTATCATCGGTTATCAGTCGATGGATTACGGCCAGCTGATACTGCCGCTCGGCAGCTACAGCAGCGATGCCAAGGGACTGCTCGCCAAGTCGGAGACGGCGGAAGGCCACATCACCCGGATCGCCTACGCCGCACCGGCCGGCAAGACAGCACTGGAGGTGTACCGCAACTTCCAGGCCGTACTTGAGCAGGCGGGCTTCCAGACACGCTTCGCTTGCGAAAAGGACGCCTGCGGCGGCTTCGATTTCGCCGGCGCCGTCGCCAATCCCGCGATCGACGCGATGCGCGGCGATCGAAACGGCATGATCTATGGCTTGAACGCATCCAACGGCAACGTCCATGCGCTGACAACCCATCTGTCGCGCCCCCAGGGGCCCGTGGATGTGGTCCTGCTGGTCAGCCAGAGCGAGAACCAGCCCACTGGCGTGCTCCTCCAGATTTGCGAAGGCACAGCGATGGCCTCCGGCGAAGTATCCGTCGATGCCAAAGCCATGAGCCAAGGCCTGGCCAGGACTGGCCATATCGCGCTGTACGGCATCCACTTCGGCAGCGACAGCGCGCACCTGGAGGCCGACTCGAAAGAGACGCTCGCGCAGATGGCCAAGCTGTTGGCAAACCAGCCATCTCTCAAGGTGTACATCGTGGGCCATACCGACAACAGCGGCTCGCTGGAACACAACCTCTTTCTGTCCGAGCAGCGGGCCGAGGCCGTGGTCAAGGCATTGACCACCGGTTACGGCATCGACGCCGCGAGGCTGGCGGCCAAAGGGCTGGCTTCCTACGCGCCGGTCGCAAGCAATCACAGCGACGCCGGCAGAGCCCAGAATCGGCGCGTGGAGCTCGTCGAACAGTGATGGCGCGACGTGATGGCCATGGCACCGAACCCGCGGACCATGCGCCATCCGCGAGCGGGGGCACGAAGATCCGGAGCCACGATTGATTAAGCGAGGCGCGGCACTTCTCCGACAATCACCGCGACCTGAGCTGGCCGCCCGCTACCGGCCCCGAACCGACCGGTCGAGCGGTGGGGTCTCAGCCACGCATGGACCGCCTCAGCGCGAGGAGACGTACTTTTCCCGGCGGATCTGCGCCACCGGCAGGCCGAAATCCTTCAGCGCGGCGAAAGCGGCATCGACCATGTTGGGATTGCCGCAGAGGTAGGCGATGTCGCGCTCCGTGCTGGGCGCGAGTTCCGGCAGCGTGTCCTGCACGTGGCCGGCGCGGTCGATCGGGCGCGGCACCGCGCGCGGCTGGCGGCTGAAGCAGGGATGGAAGACGAAGCCTGGGTGCGCCTTGGCGAAGGCTTCGAACTCCTCGCCGTAGAGCAGCTCGGCCTCGTTGCGCGCGCCGTAGAGCAGCACCGCCTCGCGCCCGCCCGGCGCCAGCCATTCGGCCAGCTGTGGCAGCATGGCGCGGTAGGGCGTGACGCCGGTGCCGGTGGCGATCAGGAGGTAGCGCGGGTGCGCATCGCCGCCGTGCAGGCAGAAGCGCCCATACGGGCCGCTGGCCTCCACCGTCCCGCCGTGCTGCAGGTTGGCGAGCAACTCGGTGGCGGCGCCGCCCTCGACGTAGCTCACCGCGATCTCGATGCGCCCGAGCGGCGAGCGGCCGTCGCCCACGGTACCCACCGAGTAGCTGCGCTTGGTGGGCGTGCCGTCGTCGTAATGGAAGTGGATCTGCAGGAACTGCCCGGGCACCAGCGGCAGCGGCTCGCCGTCGGTGCGCTCGAACACCATGTGGCGGACCTGCGGCGCGAGCATGCGGCTGTCGATGAGACGGAGGGTGAAGCGATCGGCCATGAAGTGTTCCCGGGAAACGATGCGTGCGCCCGGCAAAACCGGTCGACTCCAAACAGACCGGTATAATAAGGGTCTGATTCTCGCGGTACAGCCCAATGTCACCCACTCCCGCACTGGTCGTCGACGACCTCCGCAAGACCTACGGCAACGGGGTCGAGGCGCTCAAAGGCATCAGCCTGACGGTGCAGCCCGGCGACTTCTTCGCCCTGCTCGGCCCCAACGGCGCCGGCAAGTCCACCCTGATCGGCATCCTCTCCTCGCTGGTGAACTCCACCGGCGGCGACGCGCGCATCTTCGGCGTGTCGGTGAACAAGCAGCGCAACGAGGCGATGAAGCTGATCGGCCTGGTGCCGCAGGAAATCAACTTCAACGTGTTCGAGAAGCCCTTCGACATCTGCGTGAACGAGGCGGGCTTCTACGGCATCCCGCGCCGCGTCGCGATGGAGCGCGCGGAGAAGTACCTCAAGGAGCTGCGCCTGTGGGACAAGGCGCACATGCAGGCGCGCACGCTCTCCGGCGGCATGAAGCGGCGCCTGATGATCGCCCGTGCGATGATGAACGAGCCGAAGCTGCTGATCCTCGACGAGCCCACCGCGGGCGTGGACATCGAGATCCGCCGCTCGATGTGGCAGTTCGTCAGCGGCATCAACGCCGCCGGCACCACGGTGATCCTCACCACGCATTACCTGGAGGAAGCCGAGCAGCTGTGCCGCAACATCGCGATCATCGACCACGGCACCATCGTGGAGAACACCAGCATGAAGCAGCTGCTGGCCAAGCTCGACGTGGAGACCTTCGTGTTCGACGTGACCGAGGTGCCGGGCGAGCTGCCCGCGCCGCCCGGCATCGCCCTGCGCCGCATCGACGAGCGCACGCTGGAGGCGGAGGTCTCGCGTGGGCACGCGCTCAACACGCTGTTCACCGCGCTCTCCGCGCACGACATCACGGTGGCCTCGATGCGCAACAAGACCAACCGGCTGGAGGAACTGTTCGTGCGACTGGTGGAGAACGGCCGCAACGGCAAGGCCGCGGCGCAGGAGAAGGCCGCATGAGCGCCGCCGAGAACGCCGTCGCGCTGGGCACCATCGTCCGGCGCGAGCTGGTGCGCATCCTGCGCATCTGGTCGCAGACCCTGCTGCCACCGGCGATCACGATGACGCTGTACTTCGTGATCTTCGGCAAGCTGATCGGCAGCCGCATCGGCCAGATGCACGGCTTCACCTACATGCAGTACATCGTGCCGGGCCTGGTGATGATGAGCATCATCACCAACAGCTACGGCAACATCTCCAGTTCCTTCTTCGGCGCCAAGTTCAGCCGCGCGGTGGAGGAGATGCTGGTGTCGCCGATGCCCAACTGGGTGATGCTGCTCGGCTACGTGCTGGGCGCGGTGGCGCGCGGCGTGATCGTGGGCGCGGTGGTGCTGCTGATCGCGCTCCTCTTCACTTCACTGCACGTGGCGCACCCGCTGATCACCATCGCCTCGGTGGTGCTGGGCGCGGCGGTGTTCTCGCTGGCCGGCTTCGTCAATGCGGTGTTCGCCAAGAAGTTCGACGACATCGCGCTGGTGCCCACCTTCGTGCTCACCCCACTCACCTACCTGGGCGGCGTGTTCTATTCGGTGGACCTGCTCGGCGAGCCGTGGCGCAGCCTCACCCTGATCAACCCCATCCTCTACATGGTCAACGCCTTCCGCTTCGGCGTGCTCGGCGTCAGCGACGTCGGCGTGGGCACCGCCTTCGTGGTGATGCTGGCGTTCGTGGCGGGGTTGTCGGCGGTGGCGCTGCACCTGCTCAAGCGCGGCACCGGCCTGCGCTCCTGATTCCCTCCCTTCCGGCGAAACGGCCGCCGCCCGGCGGCCCTCTTCGCCCCGCCGGCAGCGCCCGGCTCTTCCTCCGCGGCACCTCGAGAGCCACGTTTTTCCCGTCCCCGGACGGCCGATTCCGGTTGCATCGCAACAGAACGGCCGGGCCGGCCGCCCGCCCTTCCCATGCTCATGCCCCATGGAAGCCGGGCATTTTGCGGCGGATCGGCGGGTGCGCATGCTGAACCGATCCACTCGGCTTGCCGCCGATGCGAGGCTGTGCGCGGCCTGACGCCAAGGGTGCGAAAAAGTGCCGCATTTGCGTTAATATTTTGCGATGTGTTTCGCATGACCCTGACCGAGCCATGCGGCGTTGCAGCGTTTTTCGAGCGATCCAAAAGCGTAAGATGCGCGCTGCCGTGCCGGCGTCGGAGGCCGTTCGCACCGAGGTTCCATAGGGGAACCGGGTGGGCTCTCGCCACGATCCGCCGCCGTCGCAGGCACATGTCCGGCCACTCCTGTCCGCAGGTTGGTGCGCCGGGCACGGTAACCCGGTGCGCAATCCCTCATGGGTCCTGCCTGGCTGCCATCCGCTCGCCAGGGCCATGCCGTGCGCAGGCCGGGAATCGCCGTCCGGAAGTTCGTGCTCCGGGCCCAATGCTCCGCTTACCGAATCACCAAGAACACGTCATCAGGGAGTTACGTGATGAACAAGAACTTGAAACGTCGTCCGCTCGCAGCCTGCGGCCTGGCCGCCCTGCTCGGCCTGGCGGCGGCGCCGCACGCCCGTGCCGACGTGGACAGCAGCCCCTACCTGTTCGGCGACTGGAACGGTGCGCGCACCCGCCTGGCCGACAAGGGCATCACCTTCGACTTCGGCTACGGCTTCGAAGCCGCCCACAACTTCACCGGCGGCACCAGGCACCTCACCCGCTACACCGACCAGTGGAAGTTCGGCTCCACCCTGGACCTGGAGAAGCTCTGGGGCTGGAACGGCGCCTCCTTCCAGATCATGATCACCGACCGCAACGGCCGTAACCTGGGCGCCGACGCCAACATCGGCAACAACCAGCTGATCCAGGAGGTCTACGGCCGCGGCCAGACCTGGCACCTCACCGTCTTCGCCCTCGACCAGAAGTTCTTCGACGGCAAACTGCTGTGGCGCCTAGGCCGGCTGCCGGTGGGCAGCGACACCGACGCCTTCACCTGCGACTTCCAGAACCTCACCTTCTGCGGCTCGCAGCCGGGCAACCTGGTGGGCGACTACTGGGTGAACTGGCCGACCAGCCAGTGGGCCACCGTGCTCAAGCTCAACACCACCGACCAGACCTACGTGCAGCTGGCGGCCTACCAGGTCAACCCCAAGTACATCGACGACAGCTGGGCGCGCAAGAACGGCTGGAAACTCAACAACCCGGGCGGCACCAAGGGCTGGCTGATCCCGCTCGAATTCGGCTGGAAGCCGAGCGCCGGCGGCCTGCCGGGCGACTACAAGTTCGGCGTCTGGTACAACACCGCCCAGGGCGAGGATCTGTACTACGACATCAACCACGACCCGCGCGCGCTGACCGGCCTGCCGGCGCTCAAGCGCGATTCGCGCTACGGCGCCTACGTGAGCTTCCAGCAGCAGGTGAGCGGCGACGCCGGCGGCAAGGGCACCTCGGTGTTCTTCAACGCCACCCAGGCCGACCGCAACACCTCCGCCTCGGACCGCCAGATCGCGATGGGTTTCGAGTACAAGGGCCCGTTCGACCGCATGCGCGACTTCGTCGGCTTCGCGGTGGGCGCCACCCACGCCAACACCCGCCTGGCGGACTACCAGCGCCAGTACAACACGCTGAACCCCGCCACCCCGGGCCTGGTGAAGGATGGCTACGAGTACGTCAGCGAACTGTTCTACAACTGGTCGCCGATCCCCTCGATCAACCTGCGCCCGAACCTGCAGTACATCCTGCATCCGGGCGGCACCAGCCAGAACAGCAACGCCTTCGTGCTGGGCCTGAAGACCAGCGTCGCGTTCTGAGCGAAGCCTCACCGCCCCACCCGAACCCCGGCCTTGCGCCGGGGTTCTTTTTTTGCGCGCCCTGCCTGCCGGGCAAGCGCACGGCCGGCGCCCATGCGGCGGCCGCTCAATCGCGCTGGAACGGCACCACTTCGGGCACGTGCAGCGCATAGCCCTGGGCGAGGTCCACGCCGAGGTCGATCAGCGCCTGCATGATCGCCTCGCTGGTCACCCACTCGGCCACCACCTGCAGGCCGAGGCGGTGGCCGATGTCCACCACCGCGCGCACCATCGCGCGGCTCACCTCGTCGGTGAGCAGGTCGCGGATGAAGCTGCCGTCGATCTTGATGATGTCCACCGGCAGGTTCTTGAGGTAGCCGAAGGAGGACATGCCGGCGCCGAAGTCGTCCAGCGCGATGCGGCAGCCGGCCTCGCGCAGGCGCTGCATGAAGCGCGCGACCTGCGAGAGGTGGCGCACCGCCACCGTCTCGGTGATCTCGAAGCACACCCGCGAGGGCGGCACGCGGTGGCGCTCGAGCAGGGCGATGATGTGGCCGGCCAGCGCGTCGTCCTCCACGCTGGCGCCGGAGAGGTTGATCGCCACCATCGCCAGCTCCCCGCCCGCCGGGTGCAGGTGGTCGAAATGGGCCAGCGCCGTCTCGATCACCCAGCGGTCGAGCGCCGGCATCAGGCCGTAGCGCTCGGCGGCCGGGATGAAGGCACCCGGCACCACCAGTCGCCCGGCCTCGTCGCGGAAGCGCAGCAGCAGTTCGATGCGCGCGCCCTCGCCGGGCGAGGCGGTGAGCGGGCGCACCTCCTGGTAGGTGAGCAGCAGGCGGTGTTCCGCCGCCGCCCAGCGCAGGCGGTTGGCCCACTCCATCTCGCTGCGCCGGCGCACCGTCTCGCCGTCCTGCTCGTTGTAGAAGTGCACGCGGTTGCGGCCCAGCTCCTTGGCGAGGTAGCAGGCGGTGTCGGCCTGCGCGAACAGGTCCTTCAGCGACACGTCGGGCCGCTCGATCATCACCCCGCCGATGCTGGCGCTGATGGTGTAGCTGCGCCGCTCCCACAGGAAGGTGTAGCCGTCGATGCGCTGGCGCAGGCGCTCGGCGAGCTGCTCGGCCTCGGCGCGGTCGTGCACCGGCGCGGCCAGCACGCCGAACTCGTCGCCGCCCAGGCGCGCCAGCACGTCGCCGGGCAGGAGGTGGCGGCGCAGCAGCGCGGCGAGCTGTGCCAGCAGCTGGTCGCCGGCGACGTGGCCGGAGAGGTCGTTGATCAGCTTGAACTGGTCGAGGTCGATGTAGAGCAGCACGCCGAGCTGCCCCTCGCCCGCGGCGGCCGCCCGCGCGCGCTCCACGCGGCGCTCGAACTCGCGCCGGTTGTAGAGATCGGTGAGGTTGTCGTGGCTGGCCTCGTAGCCGAGCAGGTCGGTGAGCGCGCGCTGCTGGGTGATGTCGGTGGCCACCACCACCAGCTGGTGGCGGCCGTCCAGCTCCACCGGCGCCACCGACACGCTGGCCCAGAAGCGCTGGTCGCGGCCGTTGTGCAGGATCGCCTCCAGGTTGTTCCAGGCCGTGGTGTCCCGGTCGCGCAGGCTGGCGCGCTGCTCGGCGTCCTCGAACAGGTCGGGCAGCGCGAGTTCGCCCAGCGATGCGCCGAGCCGTGCGCGCGCGGCCTGGTTGGCGTAGGTGATGCGCCCACCCTCGGCGTCGGCGAGCAGCACCAGCGCCGGCAGCAGTTCGTTCAACGCCCGGAAGCGCTTCACGCTCTCGCGGTAGCGCTGGCTCATGCGCCAGCCCAGCCGCAGCGCGCGGTGGCGCGTGCCCACCAGCGACCACACCAGGAGGCCGAACAGCAGGCTGGCCAGCGCGCCGGCCGGCAGCATCGAGCGGGTCCACGGCAGCGGCGGCGGGCGCGGGTCGAACGGCGTCATCTCCAGCAGCCACACGCGCCCGCCGTAGGTGAGGCGGTAGACGAAGCTCGGCCACTCGGCCACGGTGGCGCCCACGGCCGCCGGCAGGCTGAAGAGCCGCAGCGGATGGCCGCCGTTCAAGTCGCTGATGCGCACGCTCAGGGCGTGCACCACTTCGGCCGGCAGCGCGCTGCGGATGAGATCCGCGGCCCGGAACGACACCCCGATGGAACCGCGGATGCGCGCGCGCCGCTCGGCCAGCGTGGGCGGCGGCGCGCCCGGCGCGTACACCGGCAGGCGGATGATGATGCCCTCCTCGCGCGGGTCGGGGGCGGCCGACTGCACCAGGCGGAACGGCGCGGACAGGGCCGGCTGGTCGGTGTCGCGCGAGACCTGCAAGGCGTCGAAGTTGGGCCCCTGCGTAGTCACGTCGAGCCCGAGCAGCGGCTCGTTGCCTTGCAGCGGCCGCACCCGCTCGGTGATGTAGTGCTCGCCGTCCTGGCGCAGCTCGCGCCGCGCATAGGCCAGCGCGAGCAGGCTCGGGAACAGCTCCTGCGGCCGCAGGTTGAGGTAGAGGTGGTCGAACTCGTCCGCGTCCACCTCGTTCGAGGCCAGGAACAGCGTCTGCACCGAGCGCACCAGGAGTTCGGAGGCATGCAGCCGCCCGCTCAGCGACTCGTAGCCCTTGTCGGCGAGCACACGCAGGCCCTGCGCGTGCTCGACCGCCTGCCGCCGGTATTGCAGGTAGTGCAGGCCCAGGGTGAAGGCCAGCGCGCACAGCGCCGCCAGCATGCCCCACAGGTAACCGGGCATGCGCCCGGGCTCGGCCGGGTGGATGCCTTCGTCGGCGGCCGCGGCGGTATCGCGGGGTGCTGGGGACCGTCCCAAAGAATCCCTGATCGACCTCACGATGGACCCTGTGGCGTCTCGATGCCAAGGATGTTACACCGGCTTCGCGGCCATGCCAGCCAACGTTGGGCACACCCCGACCGGATTAGCGCATTAACTCGCTGTGCGGGGCTTGGCGCGATGCGTCGGCGTCGCGGTCCACGGGTCGTCGGGCCAGGGATGCTTGGGGTAGCGCCCCTTGAGTTCCTTCTTCACCTCGGGGTAGGTGCGCGCCCAGAAACCCTTCAGGTCCTGCGTCACCTGGATCGGCCGCCCCGCGGGCGAGAGCAGGTGCAGCGTCACCGGCACCCGGCCGCCGGCTACCGTGGGCGTGTCGGCGAGGCCGAACAGTTCCTGCAGCTTCACCGCCAGCACCGGCGGCGCATCGGGCGCGTAGTCGAGCCGGCGCGACTGGCCGCTCGGCACCGTGAGGCTGTCCGGCGCCTGCGCGTCGAGCGCGCGGCGCTGCGCGTAGTCGAGCATCCCCGCCAGCGCCTGCGAAAGGTCTTCCGCGCCGAGCGCGTCGAGCTTGCGCCGGCCTTCGAGATAGGGCGCGAGCCAGTCCTCCAGCGTGGCGAGCAGGCGCGCGTCGGCGACGTCGGGCAGGCCCAGCTCCGGCATCCAGCCGCGCAGCGCCTGGATGCGCAGGCGCAGGCGCCGCGCGGCCTCGCTCCACGGCAGGCTGTCCAGGCCGCGGCTGCGCACGGCCGCCAGCAGCGCCGGCAAGGCGTCGCCCGGCTGCACCGGCACGCTGCGCCGCGCCAGCACGATGGCGCCGAAGCGCTGCTCCTCGAAGGCGTCCACCGCGCCGCGTGCCTCGTCCCAGCGCAGCACGCGCTCGCGCGCGAAGTGCTGCGGGAACTCGCTCTCCAGCGTGCGCGGATCGAACGGCGCGGCGGCGAAGATCAGGCTGTCGCGCGCTTCCAGGCGAAGGTCCAGCACGACCAGCCACGGCTCGCCGAGCAGCACGGTCTGCTCGTGCAGACGCGCGCCGCGGCCGTTGGCGAGCGTGTAGCGCAAGGGGTTGGCCTCGTCGCGGCGGGCGATGCGGTCGGGGAAGGCATGCAGCAGGAGGTCGCCCACCGCGTGGCTGTCCGGCACGCCGCTGGCGGCGCTGCGCACGTCCAGGCGCCGGCGCCAGCCCTTGCTGGCCTGCTCGATCGCGGCCAGCGCGCCGGCATCGGTGCCGCTGCCGCGCGCGCCCGCGCTGCGGCGGTCGCGCCAGGCATGCAGCGCGGCGACGCGCAGGCGGAAGTCGTCGTTGCGCGCCGACTCGCCGCGCAGCGGCGAGCGCGCTTCCATCAGCGCCAGCAGGTCGGCCACCAGCGCATGCCGCTCGGGCGGCGCGCGCAGCGCGGCAGCGCCGAGGCGCGGCGTGGCGCCGAGCGCGAGCAGCCGGCGGCCGAGTGCGGTGATGCGGCCATCGCGATCGAGCGCGCCCAACTGCGCCAGCAGCTCGCGCGCCTGCGCCAGCGCACCGGCCGGCGGCGGCTCCAGCCAGGGCAGCGCGGCGTCGCTGCTCGCCGTGACTCCCCACGCGGCCAGTTCCAACGCGAGGCCGGAGAGTTCGGCCTGGGCGATCTCGGGCGTGCGCGCGGCGTCCAGCCGCTTGCTCTGCGGCCACAGCCGATACGCCGCGCCTTCGGCCACGCGCCCTGCGCGGCCGGCGCGCTGGTCGGCCGAGGCCTGCGAGATCGCCACCGTCTCCAGGCGCGTGAAGCCGGAGTTGGGATCGAACCGCGGCTCGCGCGCCAGGCCCTGGTCCACCACCGCGCGGATGCCCGGCAGGGTCACGCTGGATTCGGCCACGTTGGTGGCCAGCACCACGCGCCGCAGGCCAGGCTCAGCGGGCGAGAGCGCGGCCTGCTGCTCGGCCAGCGACAGTTCGCCGTGCAGGGCGAGCACTTCCACCTCCTCGCGCCCTTCGCGGGCGAAGCCCTCGTCCAGCAGCGCCTGCGCCCGCGCGATCTCGCGTCGGCCGGGCAGGAAGGCCAGCACGTCGCCGGCGTTCTCCGCCAGCGCCTGGCGCACCACGCGCGCAAGCTGGTGCTCCGGCGCTTCCTGGGTGCGCGCCGGCGGGTACTCGATGCGTACCGGGTAACTGCGGCCGGGGCTGGAAAGCCGCGGCGCGTCCAGCCACTGCGCGATGCGCTCGCCGTCCAGCGTGGCCGACATCACCACCAGGCGCAGGTCGGGACGCAGGGTGGCCTGCACGTCCAGCGCCAGCGCCGCGCCGAGGTCGCCGGCGAGGTGGCGCTCGTGGAACTCGTCGAACAGGATCGCGCCGATGCCTTCCAGCTCCGGGTCGTCCTGGATCAGCCGCGTGAGGATGCCCTCGGTGACCACCTCGATGCGCGTGGCCGCGCCCACCCTCGACTCGAAGCGGATGCGGTAGCCGACGCGCTGCCCCACCTCTTCGCCGAGCTGGCGTGCCATGAACTGCGCCGCCGCGCGCGCGGCGATGCGGCGCGGCTCCAGCATCACGATCTTCTGCCCCGCCAGCCACGGCGCATCGAGCAGGGCCAGCGGCACCTGGGTGGTCTTGCCGGCGCCGGGCGGCGCCTCCAGCACCATCCGCGGCGCGGCGGCGAGCGCGGCGCGGATCTCGGGCAGCAGCGGGGTGATGGGGAAAGTGGGCGACGCGGTCATCGGGATGATGATAGCGGGCGGACGATGGCGGCTCCGCTCCCGCGCCATGGCACGCGCCCGGCAAGCGCGCATGCCGGGGGGCTTCGCAACGGCCTGCCCTTTCGATTTTGCTTGCCGGCCCGGACGATGCCCGGCACGGAATCAAGCAGGGGCAACGAGCAAGCTACGCCCCGGCCGAAGCCGGGCGCTCGCCACGCTCCAGGCGAAGCGCGGCGAGCGGAACGCTCAATGCTTGAGGGGCTGCGTCACCGCGGGCGTCCTTGCCGGCGACGGCGTGGCAGGCGGGACGCCCTCGCGCTCGGCGCGCAGCGGTGCCAGCGATTCGAACTTGCGCTGGTACTCGTCGGTGACCTGCCGCGCCTCTTCGCCGTTGGTGATCACGCGCGGGGTGATCAGCACGATCAGCTCGGTGCGGTTGCGGCTGCGGCTGGTGGTGCCGAACAGCCGGCCCAGCACCGGGATGCGGTTCAGGCCCGGAATGCCGGTGTCGGTCTGCCCTTCGTCCTGCTGGATCAGGCCGCCGAGCAGCACGGTCTGGCCGCTCTGCACGGCGATCTGCGTGGTGACCTGGCGCTGCTGGATCTGTGGGTTGCCGTTGACCAGCGGCACCGACTTGTCCACCTGGCTCACCTGCTGCGCCACGTTCATGTACACCAGGCCGCCCGGATTCACCCGCGGCTGCACGTCGAGGATCACGCCGGTGTCCAGATAGTCGACCTGGTTGTACACCGCCGTGCCCACGCCCGGGTTCACGCTGGTCTGGTTCACCGGCACCTTGTTGCCCACCGCGATGTGCGCCAGCTGGTTGTTCATCACCACCATCGAGGGCGCCGACAGCGTCTTGGTGTTGCCGCTGGTCTCCATCGCGTGCAGCGCCACCTGGATGTTGTGGTTGACGAAGGAATAGAAGAACGCATCGCCACCCGGGCCCGGGTTGAAGGTGGCCCCACCGCCGCCCAGCGCCCACTGCTGCTGGTTGCCCGGCTGGCCGGGGGTGAAGCTGCCATCGCTGTTCTGCGTGCCCCCGATCAACCCCTCCAGATACCACTGCACGCCGAACTGGAACTGCCCCGTGAGGTTCACCTCCAGGATGCGCGTCTCGATCTGCACCTGCATCGGCGTATTGTCCAGGCGCTGGATGGCGGCCTGGATCTCGTTCCACTGCGAGGGCCGCGTGCGGATCAGCAGCTGGTTGCTGGCATCGACCGAGCCGATGCGCGTGCTGCCGTCGGCCGAGCTGTACTGCTGGTCGGTGTTCGCCTGGGCCTGGTTGCCCTGGCCGAGGCCGCCGCCCAGGCCGCCGCCACCCAGGCCGCCCCCCATGCCGCCGCCCAGGCCACCCGCGGTGCCGCCGCCGAGGCCGCCGGTGCCGGTGCCGGTGCCTGTGTCGGCCTGGCTCACGCTGGGGTTGGCGCCGAACTTCGTGCCGGTGTTGCCGAAGCCGCCGGTGCCCGCATTGCCGAAGCTGCCGGCCGTGCTGCCCATGCCCGCGGCGTTGGCGCCGCCGGTGTTGCCGAGGGTGGAGGAAGTGAGGCCCGGCCCCACCTGGCCGCCGCCCTCGCCGGCGCCGCCCGCGCCGCTGGCGTAGATCTGCGCCAGGTAGCGGGCAAGGTCGGAGGCCTTCACGTTGCGCACGTCATAGACGTAGAGCTGCGGCTCGTTGCCGCCGCCGCGGTCGATGCGCGCGATCCACTCGCCCACTTCGTCGAGGTACTGCGGCTGGGTGCTGATCACCACCAGCGCATTGGTGCGCTCGATCGGCAGGAAGCGCAGCATGCCGGCCAGCGGCGTGTCGCCGTTCTTGCCGAACATGGAGTCCAGCCGCGGCATCAGCTCGGCCACGCTGGCGCGTTCGAGATTGAACACGCCCACCGACATGCCGCGCAGCCAGTCCACGTCGAAGGTGCGCACGGTGCGCTGGTAGTTGGCCAGCTCCTGCGGCGTGCCGGCCATCACGATCAGGTTGCGGGTGGGGTCCACCAGCAGGATCGCGTCCTGCCGCGCGAACGGCTTGATCAGCTTCTGCATCTCGTTGGCCGAGATGTAGTGCAGCGGGAACAGCCGCGCCTGCAGGCCGCCCTGCGGCGCGCTGGCGGCGATGCCGGGCACCAGGTTGCCGGCCGCGGCCTCCTTGGCCGGCAGCACCACGTAGCCGTCGCCGCGCTGGACCAGCGCGTTGTTGGTCCACGACAGCAGCATCTCCAGGATCGGCAGCGCCTGGCCGGCATCCACCGGCTGCGAGGTGGAGAAGGAGATGTTGCCCTGCACGCCGGGCACGATGGTGTAGTTCTTCTTCAGCAGATCGCCGAGGATCGCCTTCACCACCGCCTGCACCGGCTGGTTCTCGAAGTTGAAGGTGACCGCGTTGTCGCCGGCCGGCTGCGTGCGCGGCGTGGCGAGCGCGCTGGGGCGGATGAACTGCCCGGTGCCGCGGTTGATGTGCGGCTGCGTGGTGCCGCTCACGGCCGGCGCCAGGCCGGTGTTGAGCGGACGCGGCGGCGGCACCGGCTGGTCGGTGCCGGCGACCGCCTCGCGCTGCAGCGCGCCGTCGTCCCGCGGCTGCGGCAGGCTGGCGCAGCCGGCGACGGCCGCCAGGCAGGCCATCAGGCCTGCGCGCAGGAAGGGATGCATGGGCTTGCGGGACATGGATCAACGTTCTCCTTGCTGGGCCGCGGCGGCCCGTTCGGCACGACGCCGCTGCATGGCGTCCTTCAATTGCTGGATGCGCTCGTTCTGCAGCGTATCCTGGTCCAGGGGCGGTCGCTTGGCATTGGCCGACGCGGGCGGCGCAGGCAGACCCATGCGCGGCGCGAGCGGCGAGCCTTGCATCGGCCTGGGCGGCGGCGCAGCGCCGGCCCGCACCTCGGGGGCCGGCGCGCTGGCGGCGCCGGGCGGCGCGGGCAGGTCGATCGGCGCGCCGGCGGGCAGCTCCAGTTCGACCCGTCCGCCGGAACCCTCGAAGCGCGCCGAGCGCGGCTTGAGTTCGACCAGGGTGGCGCCGCCGTCGGGCAGGCGCTCGCCCTCGCGCACGCGCAGCTCGTTGCCGCCGCGCCCGCGCAGCAGGGCCATGTGCAGGCCGGGGGTGAGGATCACGCCGGTGAGCTTGAACTCGCCCAGGTTGCTCTGGCCGCCCGCGGCGAACACCGCCGGCTTGCGGTCGGGATTGAACAGCGGCTGCTGCCACACCTCGGCGAACTGCTGCAGCGGCCGCGCCGGCGGCAGCCGCGCGGCGGCGGCCTCGGGCAGCGGCGCGGGCGGGCGCGGCGGGTCCCAGCGCACGCGGCGGCCCAGGCCGGAGGCGAAGGCGAGCAGCAGCGCGCCCAGGCCCAGCGCGAGCACGGCCAGCGGCGGCGTCAGGCGGCGTTGCGCGGCGGCGTTCATGGCGCCCCTCCTGCCCGGCTGGCGGGCGGCGGCGGCAACGGCGCCGGGCGCGGCGGGCGCACGTAGCCGGACAGCGCGAACTGCACCTCCAGCGGCACCGCGCTGCCCGCCTCCTGCGCGGCCACCGGGTTGCGGTACAGGCTCAGCTCGTCGATGAAGAGATAGGGCGTGCCCTGCTCCAGCGCATGCAGCACCGCCGCCAGCGGCTCGATGTCGCAGCGCATGCCGATGGTCACCGCCACCTTGCGGTAGGGCTCGGGCTGGTTGTCGTCGCTGCCCGGCGGCGTGGGCAGCTGCATCTTCTGGGTGACCTCGCAGCCGCCGTTCTGCGGGTGCGCGGCGGCGATGTCCACCACGCGCTGCATCAGCCCCGCGGAGGCGGCGCTGGGGTCGTCCTCCGGCAGGAAGGCCGCGCTCGCCGCCTGGCCCGCGCCGAGCGCGGCGATGCGCTTCTCCAGCATCGGCTTCTCGGCGATCACCGCGGCGTAGCGGCTCTGCGTGTCGCGCAGGTCGTCCATCTCGGCGTCGATGGCGCGCAGCGGTGCCACCAGCCACCAGTGCAGCAGGAGGAAATAGGCCAGCACCACGGCGACCAGCAGGAGCAGGACCGCGGCGATGCGCCGGTCGCGCGCGTTCAGGGCGGCCAGCTTCACGGCGCGCCTCCGCGGGTGCGCGGCGCGGCGGGCGCCGGGGCCGGCGGCTGGCGCAGCTGGGCGGTCATGTAGAAGCGCTCCTTGCCGGTGGCCGGGTCGGGCCGGATGCTGCCCTGGAAACTCGGATTGCTGATCAGCGGGGAATCCTTCAGCGCATCGATCAATTGCACCGCCTGCTTGCTCTGGCCCTGGAAGCCCAACTGGCCGCCGGCGTCGATGTTGAAGCGCTCCAGCCAGGCCGTGTCGGGCAGCCGCCGGGTCAGCTCCTGCAGCAGGGCGAGCCGGCTCACGCTGCGCTGCTTGCGCTGCAGCAGGAAGCCGGCGGCACCGGCGTTGTCCTGCCACTGCTGGCGCAGCGCGCCCACCCGCTGCGCCTCGCCGTGCATCGCCGCCACCTCGGCCTGCATCGCGGCCAGCGCCTCTTCGCGGTTGTGCCGCCATTGCCACAGCAGCAGGCCGAGCAGCGCCACGCAGACCGCGCCGAGCGCGAGGTTCAGCCGGCGCCGCGGATCGACCCGCCGCGGCGCCTGCCCGGCCGGCAGCAGGTTCACGCCCAGCCGGCCCGCGCCGCGCGCCACGTCCACCGCGTCCACCGCGATGCCGCCGGCCTTGAGCCGCGCCAGCAGGGGATCGAGCGTGGCGCGCGGCACCGCCACCAGCTCGGCCAGCAGGCGGCCGGGCGGCGCGGGCAGGTCCAGCTCGCGGATCGCGTAGTGCACCTGCTCGACGCGGAACGGCGTCTGCCGGTCCATCTCGTAGGCGCCGACCTGGGCCAGCGTGTCGGCCGCGGCGGCCGGCAGCGCCAGTTCGCGGCGCAGCACGGCGGGCGCCGGCAGCAGCAGCGCCAGGCGCAGGTCCACCGGGTCCACCTCCTGCACGGCGGCGGCCAGCGCGGCCTGCTGCTCGGCCGGCGCGGCGCCGTCCGCCCATTGCGCCGCCGCCTCGTCGCCCGTGCGGCGCAACCGCCACGCGCCGTCGATGGGTTCCAGCAGGAACCATGTCGCGCCGCCGCCGAAACGGCGGCGCACGCCGGCCGGCAGCAGCGCCGTCAGCTCGGCGCCCCACCAGCGCAAAAAGCCGGGCAACGGCGACGCCCGCCAGGCGCGACGGGCGCGCTCGAGCTGCGGACGCAACGGCATCGTTGCGGTAGTCATTCCTCCTCACCCTCCTGCCAATGCAGCACCGCATAGGGCTGCGCGCCGGAACGGGCTCCCTGCAGGCGTATCGTGGCACGCAGCACGGCGCGCGTGCCGTCGGCCAGCATAGCCTCCGAACGGATACTATGCGTGACACCCCCACCGGCGACCAGTCCCGTCGGCTGCGGTTTAGTGCGCGCCGCGGCGATCTCGGCGGCCTGCTCCGGCGTCATGCCGGGGATCGCGGCCAGCGCCAGCGGCGGCGCGCTGCCCTGGTCCGGCGACTCGCGGCCCGACCACAGCGTGATCACCGGCGCGACGCGCACGTACAGCGCCGGCGTCATCCCCGCCACCTGCTGCAACTCCTCCAGGCTGGCGAAGGGCGCGTGCCGCGGCGCGTAGTCGCGGCCGGCGTAGAGGCCGTCGGTGGGCGCGCTCGCGCCCAGCGGCACGAAGCTGCGCCAGTCCACCACCGCGCGGGCCAGCCGCTGCGCCTCGTCCTCGCGCAGGCCGGCCGCGCGGAACAGGCCCTGCAGCACCTGCGGCGAGCCCGCGTTGAGATCCACCTTGCCGTTCTCGTCGATCGCGCTGACATGCAGCTGCGCGTTGTCGAAGCGGAAGTCGTAGGCACGCCCGTCGGCGATCCAGCGCTGCGCCGGCTGCTGCGCCTGAAGACCGACGATGGCGCGCGCCAGGCCGGCCTCGGCGGCGTAGTGGGCCTGGGCCTGCGCGAACTGGTAGCGCGCCTGCATGCCCTCGGTGCGCGCCAGCATGGCGTAGCCGCCGAGCAACACCGCGAGCAGCGTGCAGGCCCACAGCACCACCAGCAGGGCGATGCCGCGCTGGCGCCGGCGTGCGGCGATCACGGCATGCCTCCCGGGCCGCGCAGCAGGCCGAGCTGCATCTGGTTGGCGCTGGCGTCCACGCGCAGCGGCGCGTCGAAGCGCGGCCAGCGCGCGGTGCCGCCCGGCTCCAGCTCGATGCGCACCAGCGCGGGCAGCAGGCGGCCGTCCGGCCAGTCGCCCCACGGTTGCACCTCGCCGCGCAGGTTGCGGCCGCGGTAGCTGAAACGGGCGTTGCGCACGCCTTCGAGCAGCACCTCCGGCTTGCCCAGCGGCGTGGACGGCCGGCTGGCGGTCGGCAGCGTGGCGAAGCCGATCTCCAGCCGCTGCGCGCCATGGCCGTCGTCCACCAGCGAAAGCGTCTGCAACTGCGGGCCGAGCTTGCCGAGATAGCCCGGCAGCGGCGCCACGAAGCGCATCTCGTGCGCATCGCCCTTGAAGTACAGGCTGTCGCCCTCGCGGTCGCGGCCGATCGGCTGCGCCATCGCCTGCGCCAGTTCGCGGCGCAGGAACTGCTGCGCGGAACGGATGCGGTCGAGCCGCTCGATCGTCGCGCTGCCGTTGCGCACCGCGTGCGTGGCGGTGCGCAGGCCGCCGTAGACACCCAGCAGCAGCAGCGCCAGCAGCGCCAGGGCGCCGAGCACTTCGAACAGGCTGAAGCCGTTGGCGCGCCGGGAATGGGGAATCGGGAATGGGGAATCGGTAGCGGCGTTGCGGCAGCGTGTGGGAACGCGGCACACCGCGCCGATCACCGGGCAGCGCGCGACATCCGCCGCCTGCACCGATTCCCCATTCCCGATTCCCCATTCCCGGCTCACGGCACGACTCCCGGCGCGGCCTGCGCCGTGCCCACGCGCAGGGTGTCGAAATGCGCCTCGCGCACGTGCCCGCCGCTGCGCCAGCGCACGGCGAGGTCGAGCCGGTACAGGCGCAGCGGGCTGTTCGGGGCGAGCTCGGGCGAAGCCCAGGGCTGCACGTCGAGCTGCCAGCCGTAGCGCTCGTCGAAGCGGCCGCTGCGGCTGCCCGGCGCGAGCGGCTCCAGCACGAAGGCGCTGTCGAGCAGGCTGCGCGCCCACATCGCCGCCTCGCTGCGCTCGGCCGCGGCCTGGCCGAGGTCGATCGAGCTGCCGGCCACCCGCATCAGCGCAGTGAAGGCGATCGCCAGCAGCATCACGGCGGCGATCACTTCGAGCAGGCTGAAACCTTTGGCGCGCGCAGCGCGCGGGGCGCGCCGGGAATGGGGAATGGGGAATCGGGAACAGGGGGGTGCGTCGCGGCGGGATGCCGCGAAACGCCGGGAGCCGGCCGCCCGCGCCGATTCCCGATTCCCCATTCCCGATTCCCGGCCTTTGCCTTTCATCGCCCCCGGCCCTCTTCCACGCTCACCGCGCCGGTGAGCCAGGCCACGTCCACCTGCCAGCGGCGCTGCCCGCGCTGCAGGGTGATGTGCCCGCCGGTGGAACTGCCGTCGGGGAAAAAGCGGATGCGGCCGGTGTGCGAGTCGGGCTGGTCTTCCTTGGCGCTGGTGATGGACACCTTCATGCCCGCCGGCAACTGCCGCTCGGGCTGGCCGGCGCCGTGGTAGCGGGCGGCGACGTAATCGAGATCGAAAGTCTGCTGGGTGCCGCGCACGATGGCCTGGGCGCGGGTGGCGCGCAGCGCGGCGGCCAGCTCGCCGCTGGCGGCGGTAGCGCGCGCGCTGGCCAGCCCCTGGCTCACCGACACCGACACCGCCGCCACCGCCACGCCGATCAGCACGATCACGGCGAGCAGTTCGAGCAAAGTGAAGCCGTGGGCGCGCGAGGAATGGGGAATCGGGAGTCGGGAATAGGCAGGGGCGGTGCGGCGGCGTGCGGGAGTGCGGCACACCGCGCCAACCACCGGGCAGCGCGCGGCGTCGGTCGTCTGCACCGATTCCCTATGCCCTACTCCCGATTCCCGGCTCATTTACTGCCAATTGCCGATGTCGGCGCTGTAGCCGTCGCCGCCCGGCTTGCCGTCCTGGCCGAAGAACACCAGGTCGAAGTTGCCGTGATCGCCGGGGTACTTGTAGCCGAAGTCGTGGCCCCACGGGTCCTTGAGGTCGGACGGCTTGGCGTACGGGCCCTGCCAGTTGGCGGCGTTGCCCGGCTTGGCCACCAGGTCGGCCAGCTGCGCCGGTGGCGTGCCGTTGTCGAGCGCGTAGTTCTCGATCTTCTGGCTCAGCGTGGTGAGCTGCGCCTTGCCGGCGCCGTACTTGCCCTTGTCCACGTTCTTGCCGACCTGGGTCACCACGATGGCGCCGATGATGCCGATCAGCACGATCACGGCGAGCATTTCGAGCAAGGTGAAGCCGTGAGCGCGCGAAGCGCGCCGGGAATAGGGATTGGAGAATCGGGAATGGGCGCCGCGGCGCGTGGAACCGCCGCGCGCCGCGGCGGGCGCCGGGCCGTGCTGGGCAGCGGCCGCTTGCATCGGCTCCCGATTCCCGATTCCCGATTCCCGGCTCATCAAACGAAACATTGCGTTCTCTCCGTCAAAAAATCACTGGATGTTGCTGGTGAGGCTGAGCAGCGGCAGCAGGATCGCCGCCATGATGATCGCCACCAGCACGGTCATGACGATGGTGAGCGCGGGCACCAACGCGGCGAGCAGGCGGTCGATGGCGCGCTTGCTCTCCAGTTCGAAGGTGTCCGCCACCTTGAGCAGCATGCTGTCGAGCTGGCCGGCCTCCTCGCCCACCTGCACCATCTGCAGGGCCAGCCGCGGAAAGCGTTGCGACTGCGCCAGCGCCAGGCTCAGACCCGCGCCGCCCTTGACTTGTTCCGCCGCGCCCGCGAGCGCATCGTCCAGCGCGCGGTTGCCGGTGACCTGCCGCGCGATGCCCAGTGCGGAGAGCAGCGGCACGCCGTTCTTGAGCAAGGTGCCCAGCGTGCGCGCGATGCGCGCGGTCTCCACCTTGAGCAGCAGCGGTCCGGCCACCCGCACGGTGAGCAGGCGCGCATGCCAGGCCAGCCGCGCGGCCGGATCGCGCAGCCGCGCGCGCCAGGCGAACGCCCCCGCACCCAGCACGATCAGCAGCAGCCACCACCAGTCCTGGATGGTGGTGCCGATGGCCAGCACCGCGCGCGTGATCAGCGGGATGGGCACCTGCATGTCCTCGAAGATCGGCACGAACTGCGGCACCACGTAGGCCAGGAGCAGCACCAGCGAACCAAGCACGCCCACCATCAGGAAGGCCGGATAGATCAGCGCATTGATGATGCTGCCGCGCAGCTGCTGGCTGCGCTCCAGGTATTCGGTCAGGCGGCGCAGCGTGTCTTCCAGCGAACCGCCGGCCTCGCCGGCGCGCACCAGGCTGATGTACAGCTTGGGGAACACGCCGTGCTCTTCCTCCAGCGACTGCGACAGCGGCGTGCCGCCGCGCACGCGGTCGCGCACGCGCTCCACCAGCTTCTTCGCGCGCTCGCCCTCGGGCAGTTCGAGCAGGATGCCGAGCGCGCGGTCCAGCGGCTGGCCCGCGCCGAGCAGGGTCGCCAACTGGTGGGTGAACTGCGCCAGCTGGTCGCCGGTGAACGGCCCGCGTCGCCACAGCGCGGCGAGGCCGCCGCTGCCGCCCGCCGCGTCGGCGGGGCCGGCATCCAGCGGCGTGTGGCCCTGATCCTGCAGGCGGCCGATCACCTCGTCGAGGCTCGCGGCCTCCATCTGCCCTTCCAGCATTTCGCCGGCAGCGCTGACGGCGCGGTAGCGGAACTGGCTCATGGGGCCGGCTCTGCCGGCCGGGAATAGGGAGTGGGAAGTAGGGAATGGGAAAAGCAGGTGGCAGCGCGCTGGTGGGGCGCGCTGCGCCGATTCCCGATTCTCGATTCCCCATTTCCGGCTCTAGTCTCAGCCCTCCTGCGTAACACGCAGCACCTCCTCCAGCGTCGTGACGCCGGCCAGCGCCTTGACGAGGCCGTCCTCGTACATGGTGCGCATGCCTTCCGCGCGGGCCTGGCGCTCGATCTCGCCGGCGTCGGCGCGCTGCATCACCAGGCGGCGCAGCGGATCGCTCACCACCAGGAACTCCATGATCGCGCGGCGGCCGCGGTAGCCGGTGGGGTTGGCCGCGCTGCTGCCGGCCTTCCACAGCCGGATCGGCCGGCCCTCGGCGTATTTCTCCAGCTCGAACTCGGCGATCACCTCGGGCGAGGGCTCGTAGGGAATGGCCGTCTCCGGGTCGAGCCGCCGCACCAGCCGCTGCGCCAGGATGCCGTTGACGGTGGAGCCGAGCAGGTAGTCCTCCACGCCCATGTCGAGCAGGCGGGTGACGCCGCCCGCGGCGGAGTTGGTGTGCAGGGTGGAGAGCACCAGGTGGCCGGTGAGCGCGGACTGGATGGCGATGCGGCAGGTCTCCAGGTCGCGCATCTCGCCGATCATGATCACGTCCGGGTCCTGGCGCATGATCGAGCGCAGCGCGTTGGCGAAATCCAGCCCGATCTGCGGCTTCACCTGGATCTGGTTGATGCCTTCGAGCTGGTACTCCACCGGGTCTTCCACGGTGATGATCTTCACGTCCGGTGTGTTGATCCTCGACAGCGCCGTGTACAGCGTGGTGCTCTTGCCCGAGCCAGTGGGGCCGGTTACCAGCAGGATGCCGTGCGGGCGCTGCAGCACCTCCACGAAGCGCTCGCGGAAGGCGTCGGTGAAGCCCAGCGAGGCGAAGTCGAACGCCACCGTCTCGCGGTCGAGGATGCGCATCACCACCGACTCGCCGAAGCTGGTCGGCACGGTGGACACGCGCAGGTCCAGCTCCTTGCCCTGCACGCGCAGCTGGATGCGCCCGTCCTGCGGCAGGCGCCGCTCGGCGATGTTGAGGCGCGCCATGATCTTCACGCGCGAGATCACCGCGGCGGTGGAGGAAGACGGCGGCGCCTCCACCTCGTGCAGCACGCCGTCGATGCGGTAGCGCACCTTCAGGCGGTTCTCGAACGGCTCGATGTGCACGTCCGAGGCGCGCTGCTCCACCGCGCGCTGCAGGATGAGGTTGACCAGGCGGATCACCGGCGCCTCAGAGGCGAGGTCGCGCAGGTGCTCCACGTCGTCCTCTTCCGCCGCGCTGCCGTCGAGGTTCTCCACGATGGTGCCCATGGCCGAGCGGCCGGAGCCGTAGTAGCGCTCGATCAGGTCGTCGATCTCGCTGCGCAGGCCCACCCGCAGCGCCACCTCGCGGCCGGTGGCGAGTGCCGCCGCCTGCGCGGGGTACGGGTCGCCCGGATCGGCCACCAGCAGTTCGAGCATGGATGCCGGCGCGCCCACCGGCACCACGTGGTGCTGCTTGAGGAAGCGCACCGACAGTTCCAGTTCCGTGGGAGGCATCTCCGGCGCGTCGCGCGCGGCGAGCAGCGGCATGTCCAGCAGCTCGGACCAGGTTTCGGCCAGGTCGCGCTCGGACACCAGGCCGAGCCGCGCCAGCAGCGCGGTCAGCGTGCCCTCGCGCGCCTCCTCGTGCAGGCGCCGCGCGCGGGCGAGATCCGTGTCCTTGAGTCCGCCGCGCGCCACCAGCAAGGCGCAAACGCGCTGCTCGGCGTCGCCAGGGGCTGGCGCCACCCGTTCCCCGGCCGGCATACGTTGTGCCGACATCATCATTTCCTCCGCTTGGTGCCGACCCCTGCATCCTGCCCGTCGATCGGCTGGGCCACCATTGGTAACACAGCCCCTGTTACGACGCGAGCGCGGAGCACCCGAGCCACGACGGGTTTCACTTACCGCTCATTTTGCGGCGCAACAACCGCGACCATTTGCCGTTCCGCTCGCCCGGCCGGGCTGCGACAATAATGGTCTTTGGCAGGAATTCCCTAGCGATGCTGATCGACATCGGGGCCAACCTCACCCACGAATCCTTCCGCCACGACTTCGATGCCGTGCTGCAGCGCGCCACCGCGCACGGCGTGACGCGGATGGTGGTGACCGGCGCCTCGCGCGAAGGCAGCGAGCAGGCCCTAGCGCTGGCGCGCGCCTACCCCGACACGCTGTGGGCCACCGCTGGCGTGCACCCGCACCACGCCATCGACTACGACGAGGCCACCGACGCGCGCCTGCGCGAGCTGGCGCGCGAGCCGGCGGTGCGCGCGGTGGGCGAAACCGGCCTCGACTACCACCGCAACTACTCCCCGCGCGAAGTGCAGTTGCAGGTGTTCGAGCGGCAGCTCGCCATCGCCGCCGACCTCGGCAAGCCGCTGTTCCTGCACCAGCGCGACGCGCACGAGGACTTCCTCGCCCTGCTCCGCCGCTACCGCGACAAGGTCCCCGCCGCCGTGGTGCACTGCTTCACCGACACCCACGACACCCTCAAGGACTACCTCGCCCTCGACTGCCACATCGGCATCACCGGCTGGATCTGCGACGAACGCCGCGGCACCCACCTGCGCGAATTCGTCCGCGACATCCCCGCCGACCGCCTGATGCTGGAAACCGACGCCCCCTACCTGCTGCCCCGCACCGTGCGCCCGCAGCCCAGCCACCGGCGGAACGAGCCAATGTATCTGGCGCATATCTGCGCGGAGGTGGCGCGGGATCGGGGGGAGACGGTGGAGGTGACGGCGGCGCGGAGTACGGGCACGGCGGCGGCGTTTTTCGGCCTCTTGCCAGAGGCGTCCGGGGCGTAGCTACTCGCCGGACACCCAGGCCCGCCGCGCCTGCAGCGAGCCACCAGCCTCCTCTTTACATCTAATAGTGACTCTCTCCGTCGGCACGCAAGCCGTTGCCACGGGCACCCCCGTAGCCGAGCCGGGCGAGCTGTACTTGCACTTCACACACGGCGGCGCTGTCGTGCTCCCCCTCCCGCAGCATATCGTGCATGCCGCCGTGCGGCTCGACATGTGGCGGCTGCGGTGCTGCTCCAGATGCGCACGTGCCGACGCGACCTGCTCCTTGGTCTGGCCAAGGTGGAGTGCATCCAGGGCGCTGGTGAGCCGGGCTTCACGGTTGGCCACGGACTCCGGATAATCGACGCCGTAGCGCGTCGCATTGATGAAAGCCTGGATGTCGGCACGGGTGGCCATATCGTTGCGAGCTGCAGCGTCCCGCCGGGCAGCGCCACCGCAGTATCCACGGATGGGGGTCAATGCGGCCATCGCTCAGCCGCCGAAGCATTCGGCATGGGTGAAGTCGACCAGATCCTTCCCTGGCGTATCCTGCGGCTCGATGTTCTTCATCGAGAAGTGGCCGACCATGTCGTCGTTGCAGATCTCCACGGCACTCCGCGTGGAGCCACTCTGCAAGGTGCACAGCCCGCCGAAGCTGTGGTTCCCGTTCGCCGTGCCCACTGGCAGGTCGATGAGCCTGCTGCAGCCGATGATCCGGCCGTTCTGCCCACGCTCGGTCAGCGATTTGTTGAACGACTCCACGCGCGCACCGGGGTCGCGATAAGTCACCACGCTGCGACACGACTTTCCGTCCGGCGGCATGTCGCACGAGACCTTGTTCACGAGGTACTTTTCGTTGCGCTTCAGGAGGTCGGTACGGGCCTGATAGGCTGCGCCCAGGCAAGTCTCGTCCTCGCAAATGTTCCTGACGTAGCGAATCCAGTTGCGCTGCTCCTTGACCAGCGCGGGCTTGCTCGCCGGTGCCGCTGCCTCAAGGGCCGCCTGGTAGGTCGACTGCAAGTGCGAATCCAGCTCGGACAGCGCCGCGCTCTTACAGATAGTCTTCTCGGCAGGCGTTGCCGCCTTGGCGCAATCGAAACTGGCAGCGAGTACCGCTGGAGATACCGAAACCAGCCCGAGCACGACCAGCCATCGCATCGCTTTCATTGCTTGCAGTCCCTATGGGGGCCACCGCCCCACGTTCATCCTGGCTTGGGATCAACCGCACGTGGGCGCAGGTAGGAGAATAACACCGGCCTCGCGCGGCATCCGGTTGAAATCCATTACGTTTCAAGGCGTTCGAGATCCGGGGACGTGGCTGCTGGACGCCGGGCCACTTGGCCCAAGCACCAAGAGAACCGATGCCTCCTTATCCCAACCGCCGCGTCTCCCCCGGCATCAACCCACCCAGCTCATACGCCCCAATCCGCACCCGTATCAACCGCAACGTAGGAAACCCCACCGCCGCCGTCATGCGGCGCACCTGGCGGTTGCGACCTTCGTGGATGGTGAGGGTGAGCCAGCTGGTGGGGATGTGCTGGCGGAAGCGGACGGGTGGGTCGCGGGGCCAGAGCCAGTCGGGTTCCGTGGTGCGTTCGGCCTGGGCGGGGAGCGTGGGGCCGTCCTTGAGTTGCACGCCGCGGGCGAGGGCGGCGAGGGCGGCGTCGGTGATGGCGCCGTCCACCTGCACCAGGTAGGTCTTGGGCAGTTTGTGGCGCGGGTCGGTGAGGCGGTGCGCGAGGGTGCCGTCGTCGGTGAGGAGCAGCAGGCCCTCGCTGTCGTAGTCCAGACGTCCAGCCGGATAGACGTCTTTTTCGTGCACGTAGTCGGCCAGCG
>NZ_LFQR01000075.1 GCF_001182895.1 Frateuria defendens
CGGCCCCACCGGCGTGGGCAAGACCACCACCCTCGCCAAGCTCGCCGCCCGCGTGGTGATGCGCCAGGGCGCCGGCCGCGTGGCCCTGGTCAGCACCGACCATTACCGCATCGGCGCCGCCGCGCAGCTGGAGCACTACGCGCGCCTGCTCGGCGTGCGCGTGTACCCGGCCTACGACGCGCAGAGCCTGCGCCAGGTGCTGGGCCTGCTCGGCGACTGCCACACCGTGCTGGTGGACACCGCCGGCGTGGGCGGCGACGACCCGCGCCTGGCCCAGCAGTTGGAGGTGCTGGGCGACGCCGGCGCGGTGCGCGCCTGCCTGGTGCTGGCCGCCAACGCGCAGGCGCAGTCGCTGGAGCAGGCGGTGCAGGCCTACCTGCCGATCCGCCCGCACGCCTGCATCCTCACCAAGCTGGACGAGGCGCCCAACCTCGGCGGCGCGCTGTCGGTGCTGATCCGCCACCGCCTGCCGCTGGACTACACCGCCGACGGCCAGCGCGTGCCGGAGGACATCCGCCCCGCCGACGCCCGCGCCCTGGTGGTGCGCGCCGCGCGCGTGCTCAAGGGCGCCGCGCCGGAGGCGGACGACACCTTGCTAGCCGAGCGCTTCGGCATGGCGGTGGCGCAGGCATGACCGAGATGGAAGGCATCCTCGCGATGAACCAGGCCTGGGGCCTGAAGAACATGCTCTCCGCGCTGGCGGGCCTGGGCGGCGGCAACGGCGACGGCCACCAGGCCTCCTCACTCGACCCGCCGCCCGCGCCGCGCGCCTGCCGCGCCATCGCGGTGGCCGGCGGCAAGGGTGGCGTGGGCAAGACCACGGTGGCGGTGAACCTCGCCATGGCGCTGGCGATGGCTGGGCGCGAGGCGATGCTGCTGGACGCCGACATGGGCCTGGCCAACGTGGACGTGCTGCTCGGCCTGATGCCCAACCGCCACATCGGCCACCTGCTGGACGGCGTGTGCGGGCTGGAGGAGCTGATCGTGCAGGCCCCGCACGGCCTCAAGGTGATCCCCGGTGGTTCCGGCGCGCGCCGGCTGGCGCAGCTGGGCAACGGCGAGCACGCGGCGGTGATCCGCGCCTTCGACGAACTGCCGCGGCCGCCCGAGTTCCTGATCGTGGACACCGCCGCGGGCCTCTCGGACAACGTCTCCATGTTCGCCGCCGCCGCCGACGACGTGGTGCTGGTGGTGTGCGACGAGCCCGCCTCGCTCACCGACGCCTACGCGCTGATCAAGGTGCTCAGCCGCGACTTCGGCGTGCGCCGCTTCCGCCTGCTCGCCAACATGGTGCGCAACCTCGGCGAGGCGCAGGAGCTGCACCGCAAGCTGGCGCGGGTGAGCGACCGCTTCCTCGACGTGGTGCTCGACTTCATGGGCATGGTGCCGCAGGACGAGCGCCTGAAGCAGGCCATCCGCCGCCAGAACGCGGTGGTGGATGCCTGGCCCTCCAGCCGTTCCGCGCAGGCATTCAAGCAATTGGCGGGTGCGGTCGATACATGGTCGGAACCCGCGCGCGCGGGCCAGGGCCACATTGCCTTTTTCGGTGGCCGGGCCGCACCGGTGGCGGGGTGGTGAGATGAACGTGGCCTCCGAATACCTCCAACTGCAACGCCAGAGCGCGGACGAGCTGGTGCGCCAGCACGCCCCGCTGGTGCGCCGGATCGCCTATCACCTGATGGGACGGCTGCCGCCCAGCGTGGACGTGGGCGACCTGATCCAGGCCGGCATGATCGGCCTGCTGGAGGCCGCGCGCCATTACGCCACCGACCGTTCCGCCAGCTTCGAGACCTACGCCGGCATCCGCATCCGCGGCGCCATGCTGGACGAGCTGCGCAAGAGCGACTGGACCCCGCGCTCGGTGCACCGCAAGGTGCGCGAGATGGCCGAGGCGGTGCGCCAGATCGAGATCGAGACCGGCGCCGACGCGGAGGACGCCGAGGTGATGAAACGCCTGGGCATGGACGCGCAGGAGTACTACCAGGCGCTGGCCGACGCCGCCAGCGCGCGGCTGCTCAGCCTCACCGCGCCGGACGACGGCGAGGGCGCGGCGGCCTTCGACGTGGCCGACGAGGCCGGCCTCGACCCGCAGGCCCACATCGAGCGCGAAGGGCTGCGCGAGGCGCTGGTGGAAGGCATCGGCGGCCTGCCCGAGCGCGAGCAACTGGTGATGTCGCTGTACTACGAGCAGGAACTCAACCTCAAGGAGATCGGCGCCGTGCTCGGCGTCACCGAGTCGCGCGTGTGCCAGATCCACGGCCAGGCCATCGTGCGCCTGCGCGCGCGGATGGCCGATTGGCGCGGTGACGGGAATCGGGAGTCGGGGACAGGGAATGGCAAAGCCCGCCGTACTTCCATCGCGCCTGGTTCCTCCCGTCGCTGAAACGCTTCCTAGCTCCGATTCTCCATTCCCTATTCCCTAATCCCGAGGACCCATGGACAAGAACATGAAAATCCTCGTGGTGGACGACTTCTCCACCATGCGGCGCATCGTCAGGAACCTGCTGACGGAACTCGGCTTCAGCAATCCGCTGATCCAGGAGGCCGACGATGGCGAGAACGCGCTGACCATGCTGCGCGCGGCGCCGTTCGACCTGGTGGTCACCGACTGGAACATGCCCAACATGACCGGCATCGACCTGCTGCGCGTGATCCGCGCCGAACCCGCGCTCAAGGCCCTACCGGTGCTGATGGTCACCGCCGAGAACAACCGCGACCAGATCATCGCCGCCGCCCAGGCCGGCGTGAACGGCTACATCGTCAAGCCGTTCACCGCCGTCACCCTGCAGGAGAAGCTCGCCAAGATCTTCGAGCGCCTCGCCGCCAGCGGGGTGAAGGCATGAGCACCGTGCTGCATTCGCTGGGCGGCGAGCTGCCGCCGGAACTGCGCGAGCTGCTCGACAGCCGCGACGGCGCCGCCTTCGAGCAGGCCCTGGACGCGCTGGTGCGCCAGCGCGAGCAGGGCCTGTTCCGCGCGCTGGGCCTGCTAGCGCGCGACCTGCACGACGCCGTGCGCCGGCTCGGCGACGACCTCGCCAACGAAGGCGTGCCCGGCTCCGTGGCCGACGCGCGCAAGCACCTCAACGACGTGCTCGACATGAGCGCGCAGGCCGCCCACCGCAGCATCGACTTCGCCGAGCGCATGCGCCCCGAGGCCGAGGCGCTGGCCGCCAACGCCGCCGAGGTGCTGGCCTACCGCGACGATGCCGGCGACCCCGCCGCCGTGCTGGCGCGCCAGGCCGCCGCCTTCGCCGGCAGCTGCCGCGAGGGCCTGACCGACATGGTGATGGCGCAGTCCTGGCAGGACCTCTCCGGCCAGCGCATCAAGAAGGTGGTGGGCTTCATCGGCAGCGTCGAATCCTCGCTGCTCGAACTGGTGCGCCTCACCGGCGCGCTGGCCGGCCACGAGGCGCCGTCCAAGGTCGAGAAAGTGTCCAGCCAGGACGAGGCGGACCGCCTGCTCAGCGAGTTCGGATTCTGAGCATGGACCCGTCGCTGGACAGCGAGCTGCGCGACGACTTCCTGGTCGAGGCCGGGGAGCTGGTGCAGCGCCTGGGCGAGCAGTTGGTGGAACTGGAGGCCGCGCCGGACGACGCCGAGCTGCTCAATGCCGTGTTCCGCGCCTTCCACACCGTGAAGGGCGGCGCCGGCTTCCTCGCCATCGAGCCGATGGTGCAGCTGTGCCACCACGCCGAGGACCTGCTCAACGCGGCCCGCAACGGCGCCTTCCGGCTCGACGCCGCGCAGGCCGACGCCCTGCTCGAGGCGCTGGATCTCTTGAACGGCATGATGGAAGGCGTGGCCGCCGGCACGCCGCTGGCGATGCCGCCGCCGGAGCTGCTGCGCCGCCTGTTGCCGCCCGCCGCCGCCCGGCCCGCGCCGGTGCCTGCGCCCGCCCCGGCGCCGCCGCCGCCCGCTCCGACTGGCGGCGGCATCGACGACGCGGAATTCGAGGCCCTGCTCGATACTCTTTACGGCACCGCCGCGCCCGGCACCGTGGCCGCCGCGCCGCTGCCGCCGGGTGCGGCGCCGGCGTCCTCCGCGACCATCGGCGACGACGAATTCGAAGCGCTGCTGGACACCCTGCACGGCCAGGGCGCCGCGCCCGGCGCGACGCCTGCCGCGGGCGGCGACATCGGCGACGACGAATTCGAGGCCCTGCTCGACACCCTGCATGGCAAGGGCGGGGCGCCCGGGCAGGCGCCGGCAGTGCCGGCTGCCGCGGCATCGGTGGCAGCGGCACCCGCTTCCGCACCGGCATCTGCCGCCGCTGCCACTACGCATGCG
Source organism: Frateuria defendens (assembly GCF_001182895.1). Lineage (GTDB taxonomy): Bacteria > Pseudomonadota > Gammaproteobacteria > Xanthomonadales > Rhodanobacteraceae > Frateuria_B > Frateuria_B defendens. The sequence goes on from NZ_LFQR01000075.1 coordinate 4,288, forward strand.
GCCCGTGCCGCCGCGCCGGCCGACACCACCGTGCGCGTGGACACCGGCCGCCTCGACGCCCTGGTCAACCAGGCCGGCGAGCTGCTGCTGGTGCGCAACCGACTGCAGAGCCTGGCCGCGCGCAGCGGCGACGAAGCGCTGGCGCTGGCCGCCGGCGAGCTGGACCGCGTGGCCGACGAACTGCAGGGCGCCGTGCTCGGCATGCGCATGCAGCCGGTGGGGCGATTGTTCCAGCGCTTCCCGCGCATCGTGCGCGACCTCGCCCGCCAGCTCGGCAAGGAAGTGGAACTGGTGCAGGAAGGCGAGGGCACCGACCTCGACCGCAGCCTGGTCGAGGCGCTGGCCGATCCGCTCGTGCATCTGTTGCGCAACGCGCTCGACCACGGCCTGGAACTGCCCGCCGAGCGCGAGCGCCTGGGCAAGCCGCGCAAGGGCGTGGTGACGCTATCGGCCAGCCAGCGCGGCGAGCGCATCGTGATCCGCGTGGCCGACGACGGCCGCGGCATGGACGCCGAAGTGCTCAAGCGCAAGGCCGTGGAGAAGGGCGTGATCGACGCCGCCCAGGCCGCACGCCTCACCGAGGCCGAGTGCTACGAACTCATCTTCCGCCCCGGCTTCAGCACCGCCGCGCAGGTATCGGACATCTCCGGCCGCGGCGTCGGCATGGACGTGGTGAAGACCCGCGTGGCGGAGCTGGGCGGCACCTTGCAGGTGCGCTCGCGGCTCGGCCACGGCAGCGAGCTGGAACTGGCGGTGCCGCTGACGCTGGCGATCCTGCGCGTGCTGCGCGTGCGCGTGGGCACGCGCCTGCTGGCGCTGCCGCTCAGCAACGTGGTGGAAGTGTTCGAGCTGCGGCCCGGCCAGGACAGCCTGCTCGACGGGCGCCGGGTGGCCGCGCACCGCGGCCGCGCGCTGCCGCTGGGCGACCTCGCCGGCTGGGCCGGCGCGGGCGGCCAAGCCGCGCGCCACGTGGTGGTGCTGCACATCGGCCACCAGCGCCTGGGCGCGCTCGTGCACGAGGTGCTCGGGCGCGAAGACGTGATGGTCAAGCCGCTCGGCCCCCTGTTCGAGGGCGTGCCGGGCGTGGCCGGCGCCACCGTCTCCGGCGACGGCCGGCTGGCGCTGGTGCTGGACCTCGCGGGGCTCGCCGGCGACGGCGGGCAGTTGCTTCCCTCATTGCGGATTTCGGCGTGACATGGACCTGGTAAGCCTCATCGGGACGATCCTGGCCTTCCTGGTCATCATCGTCGGCACCCTCCTCAAGGGCTCCTCGGTCGACGCCCTGCTGAACCCGGCCGCCTTCGTGATCGTGATCTGCGGCACCCTGGCCGCGCTGCTGGTGCAGACGCCGGGCGCCGTGCTCAAGCGCGCGCTGGCGATGCTGCCGATGGTCTACCGCCCGCCGCAGCACCAGCCCGCCAATCTGATCAGCCGCATCGTCGGCTGGAGCGAGATCTCGCGCCGCCAGGGCCTGCTGGGGCTGGAGTCGCAGATCGACGCCGAGTCCGACCGCTTCGTCGGCAAGGGCCTGCAGCTGCTGGTGGACGGCACCGAGCCGGAGGCCCTGCGCGGCGTGATGGAGGTGGAGCTGGAGACCCGCGAGCACAGCGACCTGCTCGCCGCGCGCGTGTTCGAGAACGCCGGCACCTACGCGCCCACCATGGGCATCATCGGCGCCGTGATGGGCCTGATGGCGGTGATGCAGAACCTCGCCGACCCCGGCAAGCTCGGCCACGGCATCGCCGCCGCCTTCGTCGCCACCATCTACGGCGTGGGCCTGGCCAACCTGTTGATGCTGCCGATGGCTGCGCGCCTGAAGGGCATGATCCAGAAGCAGACGCAGATGCGCGAGATCCTCATCGAGGGCCTGGTTTCCATCGCCGAGGGCGAGAACCCGCGCCAGATCGAGGCCAAGCTGCAGGGTTTCACGCCGTGAGACGGCGCCGGCTCTACAAGGACGACCACATCAACCACGAGGCATGGGCGATTCCCTACGCCGACCTGATGACCCTGCTGCTCGCCTTCTTCGTGGTGATGTACGCGGTGTCGGTGGTCAACGAGGGCAAGTACCGGGTGATGTCCGAATCCATCATCGAGGCGTTCAACGGCACCAGCCACGTGATCGCGCCGATGCCGCCCAAGCCCACCAAGCCGCTCAACGTGGACCCCTCGCTCGCCACGCCGCCGGGCCGGCCGGGCGCGGCGCCCGCCCCGGTGGCCGTGCCCACCCCGCGGTACCCCTCGCCGCAGCTCATGGCCAACCTGCGCGGCAAGCCGAACGCGCCCGAGCGGCAGAACCTCGAACGCATCCAGGAGCAGGTGCAGCAGGCGCTGCAGCCGCTGATCGACCGCAACCTGGTGGTCGTGCGCCGCACCGAGAACTGGCTGGAGATCGAGATCCGCACCGACATCCTCTTTCCCAGCGGCGTGGCCCACCTCTCCGCCTCCGCGCAGCAGGTGCTCGACCGCCTCTCCGGCATCCTGGCGCCGTTCCCCAACCCGCTGCGGGTGGAGGGCTACACCGACGACAAGCCGATCAACACGGCCGTCTATCCGTCCAACTGGGAACTCTCCGCCGCCCGCGCCGCCAGCGTGGTGCACCTGTTCGCCGAGCACGGCGTGGCGCCCGCGCGCCTGGGCATCATCGGCTGGGGCGAATACCGCCCCGCCGCCGACAACGCCACCGCCGAGGGCCGCAACCGCAACCGCCGCGTGCTGGTGGTGGTGCTGAGCGACGACCAGGCGCCGGCGCGGTTCTTCAGCACGCCGGAGCAGAAGCAGGCGGGGCGGTTGCCGGCGCCGGTGCAGGCCGGGGTGCAGGGGGCGCCGTCGCAGGGCGCGCCGCTGCAAGCCGGTGCGCGGCCGGTGTCGCCGCCGGCGGTGTCGTCGCCGACGGGTCAGGCTGGTTTGTCTGCGGACGCTGTGGCGGGCATTGCGGCGACTGCCGCAGCGGGCGCGACGGCGGGCACTGCTGGAGCGGCGGCGGTTCCGGTGCCGGCAGGTTCACAAGGGGGATCGGCGGAGGCCGCGCCGCCATTGGCCTCCGCGCAGGTTACGGCGACGGATCCGATGCCGGCGGCCGCGGCGCGCAGGGCGATGGCTGGCGACACGCAAGCCGGGAGCCATGCCGCATCTCACCTTGCCCCCGCCACGGCTGTCGTGCAGGCGCTCCATGCCACCGAGGTCGCCGCGATGCTCCCGGCCGCCACCGCGGCTGCGAAAAGGCGGGCCTTGCCGAACCCGCCGACGATCCGCAGCGCCGATGAGCGCGCCCTCCGCGAAAGCGTTGCCGATCCCTCTGCCGAAAACCGCGTCGCCCCCACCACGTCGCAACCGGGGCGCGCCTCGCTGATCGTCACGCCGGATGGCAGCCGATGAGCATCCCTCGCACCGTATGGCAGTCACCGCGCCCATGAACTCCGTTGCTTCTTCCACCGCATCCAGCCATGGCGCTGCGGCCACCGCGAGCGAACAACGCTGGCTCTCCTTCCATCTCGCCGGCCAGCGCTATGCCGCGCCGCTCGAACAGGTCAGCGAAGTCATCCGCGAAGGCGACATCACCCCCGTCCCCGGCGCAGCCCCCGACCTGCTCGGCATCCGCCACCTCCGCGGCCGCATCGTCCCCGTCATGGACGGCCGCCACCGCCTGGGCCTGCCTTCCAACCTCGCCGGCGACCCGGCCAGCGTGCGGCTGGTGATGCTCAGCCACGACAGCCATCTCGTCGGCTTGCGCGTCGATGCCGTCGGCGAACTGCTCACCTTCGACCAGGCCGACATCGCCCCGCCGCCGCCCGATCGTGCTGAGCGCGAGGAAGATCCGGTGAATGGCGTGCTGGCCGTTGGGGAGGGCTTCGTGGCCTTGCTCGACGTGCGGCGGTTGTGCCGGCTGCCGGAAGACGTCAAGTAAAGATGGGTATCCATAGCCGAGCCGGCAAGCGGCTTCGGCTATGGATGTTGGAGGGGTTACCCTCGATGAACGATCGACTGGTTGAGGGCCGCAATGACCGCATCAATGTAGCCGCGGTCCTTGCTGGTCAACGCCTGCGTCTCGCCTGACGAACTGCTGAGAACGACAAGCCAGTCCGATTTTTGCTTGATCCACCAAAACACAGCGGCGGCAAGGAGCGCTGCACCAGCAATAATGCTTCCGGCAAACATCGCAACAAGACCGAAAAGACCCACGATAATTGGGCCTCCGCGCGACGGTAGCGTGACAACTTGTTTGACCGAGGTTACACCGTTCATGGCATAAGTTTTTTCATGAACTATGAAGCGGGCGTTGGAGACGCTAACGCCACCCTGGTCAAAGAAAATTTTCTCTTCCATGTATTCCCCCTTCGGTTCTCAATTTTCATTGGCACGTTCGGCCGGGCCAGCAAAGTCGTGATAGCCGTTGCGGCCGTCACCACCGGATTGGATGCTTAATCCAGATCGCCGAGCATGCCGTCCTTGTCGGGATGAGTCAGCCAATCGGCGATGTCCTCGCCCAAGGCCTCGACAGTGCGGCCCAGCACCGAGCAGTTGCCCTTGAAGCCGCCAAAAGCGCCGCCCATCGAATTGCGCCGGCCGAGGAAGTTGCCGACCTGCTGGCCGTCCTGATACAGCTTGCCCTTCACCGTCGTGTACGTGTGATGGCCCGTGAACGCATTGCCTTCGGCCAGCGAATCGGTGATCTCCACCACCAGCACGCGACCGGGCGCTGTTGCCTCCGCATGCGGCACCAGCGATACCGTCACGCCTTTCTCCTCGCCGTACTGCTTGATGAAGGACGACAACTTCTCGCCCAACTCGCACTCGTTCTTCACCGAACGGGCAATCACCGCATCTTCCGCAAAGGAAATCGGCGACTGCACGGTCACCGAGTCCGTCGCCGCGGCACCGTCGGCGGCATGGACACCCGAAGCCGCCATGCCGAGCACGACCGCGACCGCAAACACACACTTGCGCATAGAAAAATCCCCTGAATGGAGCCTCCTTGGCTCGTGGTGAGTATAGCCGGCATCCTCCGGCCATTAGCTCCAATCACTTTTCCTTGTTTTGGCCTGTCAGATGGGCTTACCAGTCAGGACTCGGAGGTTGTGCTTCAATCTGCTGGAGATGTTCGAGTGTTTCATAAAGCCCTGAAAACTCTTTAGCTAGCTCGCCTTCCGGAGAGAAGATGCCATAGCCGATATGGATATACGTGCCATCCTCTTTTTGGATGAATATTTTGCGGATCGTATATCCGTTTAGCTCTTTAATTGGTGGTCCAAAATTTCTATTCACAAGAACTCCTGTAGCCCAGTCTTGGGTCAGCTCGATGGGTATCTTCGACGTGGATGAACTACCGGATGGGATGCGGACATTCAGTTTCCGGCAACATCGTAGACGCTAGCCAACACCGCCGCCGCCGCCGCATACAACATCACCGGCACATCCTCCCTCAACCGCAACGCCGCCAGCACCGCCGCGATCTGCGGGTCGTGGTGGATCGGCAGCCCCAGTGCGCGCGCGCGGGCGAGCAGCATGTCGATGGCCTCCGGCGGCAGGCTGGCGGATTTGTCCTCGCTGGCGTTGGCCAGGCGCAGCACCACGCGGCGGTAGGTGGGGGGCAGGGGTTGGTTCATGCGGTGGCCTTGAGCAGCAGGGCGCCGGCGCGGCCGTTGCCGTGGGGCAGGCCGGTCTGGCAGCTCAGCTGGTCGAGCAGCACGCCGACGGCGGCGAGGCGCTGGCGCAGGGTGCCGAACTGGCGTTCGAGTTTTTCGGTGGTGGCGCTGCGCTCGGCCCACAGGCGCACGGCGAGGCGCAGGTCGCGCAGTTGCAGTTCGCCCTGCACGGGGCCGAGTGCGGGCAGGTCGATGGCGAAGCCGAAGGTCCAGAAGGCGTTGCCGTCTTCGCTGTCGCGGGCCAGTTGCAATTGGAGTTGCAGCACGTCGCGGCCGTCCTGGCCCTGCAGGGGGATTTCGATCATCCAGGCCTGCGCGGCGGCGGCGTCGAGCTGGGCCACTTCGACCCGGGCGAGGGCGGCACGCACGTCGCCGTGCAGGCGGCCGACGAGGGTTTCGGCGAGCGACAGCGCTTCGGCTTCGGCGGCTTCGGGCGGGGACGCGGACGCGGATTCCATCGCCGGCATGGGCTGCCGCGGCGTCGGCATCGACGCCTGTCGCGGCTGCGGCTGCAGGCCGCGCTGCGCGAGCGGCGGCGGGGCCGGCGGTTCGGGGGAGGGCGGCACCGGGCGCGGCGGCGGCTGGCGTTCGAGCACAGCGGCGAGGTGGAGCAGGATGGCCTTCCAGTCGTTGCCGGCCAGCGCCGCGAGGTCGGCGCGCGGCGTGGTGAGCTGGGCTTCCAGGAACAGGCCGCTGCGCTGGATCGCCTCGCGCAGGCCTTCGCCCCGGGTGATGTCCTCGGGCGTGCGGATACCGTGTTCGAGCAGGGCCAGCGCCTCGCGCAGCGGCTGCGGCAGCTGGCGCAAGACGGGGCGCTGCGAGAGCGCGCCGAGCGTGGCGAGCAGCGGGGCGTAGCCGTCCTGCTGCGGTAGGCGTTCGCGCAGGCCGCGCTGCACGGTGGTCTCGGCGGCGCTGGCGGCGAGGATTTCCAGCAGCGGCTGGCTGCCCAGGCTCTGCACGCGCACCTGGAATTGCGGCGGCAGCTGCCCGCCGGGGAGCTGCCCGCCCGGCAACTCGGCCTCCACCGCCATGCCGCCGATCTGCAGCACCATCAGGCCGCGCTCGTTCACCCCCAGCGGCCGCGCGGCGAGCACGGCGCCGATGCGCCAGCTCTCGGCGGTGGTGCCGGCGGCGGCGCTGGCCCAGGTCAGGGCGGCCAGGCTGGTGGGTTGGATGTTCACGCGGAGCCTCCTGCGCGCGATGCCGGAGACCGGCTGTCGGTTCCGTGCATTCGTAATGCCTATCGGCGCGAGGCGCAGGAACTTGAGCGGGTGCTCGGTGATGTCGGCTGTACCGGCTGGCGGGTCGCTGCGTCAGGGCGAGCACCCGCCCCTCACCCCGGCCCAAAGCCGGCGCCATCCATCGTGTTCTCGCCGCGTGCCTCGCAGGGCAGAGGGAAAAGAGTGGGCTAAAGCCATGCCGGCTCCGGCCGATAAGCCCCACGCGAGGGGTCACCAGTGCGATGCGGAGAGTCGAGCGGCATGGGTAGCAAGAAGGGGACGACGGATGCGGGGGACGGCGCGGCGCGGGCGATCGGTTTGCCGGCCGACTGCCGCATGGCCGCCATGGCGGCGCTCTACGGCGAGCTGCGCGGCGCACTCGATGCGCCGGCCACGGCGCTGGACGGCCGCGCGGTGGAGCGTGTGGACACCGCCGCCCTGCAGCTGCTGACGCTGTTCCGCCGCGAGGCGGCAGCGCGCGGGCGCGCGGTGAGCTGGCTGGGCGCCAGCGAGGTTTTGTGCGAGGCGGCCGGCACGCTCGGCCTCTCGCAGGCACTGGATCTGCCGGCGCACGCGCCGGCCTGAACATTTCGGACGAGGTTTTGACGATGGCAAAGATTCTTGCGGTGGACGATTCGGCGTCGATGCGCGGCATGGTGGCCTTCACCCTGCGCGGCGCGGGCCACGAGGTGACCGAGGCGGAGAACGGCCAGCTGGCGCTGGAGGCGGCCAACGCCGGTGCGTTCGACCTGGTGCTGGCCGACGTCAACATGCCGGTGATGGACGGCATCAGCATGGTGCGCGAGCTGCGCGCCAAGCCCGAGTACAAGGGCGTGCCGATCCTCATGCTGACCACCGAGTCGCACACCGACAAGAAGATGGAAGGCAAGGCCGCCGGCGCCACCGGCTGGTTGGTGAAGCCGTTCGACCCCGACCAGCTGCTGGCCACCGTCAAGCGCGTGCTCGGCTGAAGGGCGCGGAGAAAACCATGAGCAACGCCGCGCTGGGCCAGTTCCAACAGGTGTTCATCGAGGAGAGCCTGGAAGGCCTCGACACGATGGAGTCGGCGCTGCTGGAGCTGGACGGCGGCGGCGACGCGGAGCTGGTGCACACCATTTTCCGCGCCGCGCACTCCATCAAGGGCGGCGCGGCCACCTTCGGTTTCCCGGAGATGTCCGCCTTCACCCACGAGGCGGAGTCGCTGCTGGACGAGGTGCGCGGCGGCAAGCGCGCCATCGACGGCGCCATTGTCGAGCTGCTGCTGCGCGCGGTGGATTGCCTGCGCGGCATGTTCGCGCGGGCGCAGGCCGGCGCGCCGCTGATCGACGCCACGGCGGAGGCCGTGCGCCACGAGCTCGTCGCGGCGATGGGGCGCGAGGCGCCCGCCGCGGCGCCGAAGCAGGCCGCGGCGGCGGGCGCCGCCGGCGGCTGGCTCGTCCGATTCCGCCCGCACCCGGGCATGCTGGCGGGCGGCAACGAGCCGCTCCGCCTGATCCGCGAGCTGGCGGAGCTGGGCGAGATCGCCGTGACCGCCGAGCTGGACAGGCTGCCCGCGTTCGACAAGCTCGACCCCACCGAATGCCACCTCGGCTGGACCATCGCGCTCCAGGGCGCGGTCAAGCGCGAGGCGGTCGCCGCGGTGTTCGACTGGGTGGAGGACGAGTGCGATCTCGCCATCGAGCCCATGCCCGCGGCGGCCGAGGCTTCGAGTGTTCCGGCCCCGGCGGCGCAGGCTGCCCAGGCCCCGGCGCCGGGCGCCGCCGCCACGGCTGGCCCCGCCGCCGCGCGTCCCGCGCGCGAGGCGGCGGCGAATGCCGAATCCAGCTCCGTGCGCGTGGCGATCGACAAGATCGACGGCCTGATCGACCTGGTCGGCGAGCTGGTGATCACCCAGTCCATGCTCGACCCGTTCCGCGAGAACGTCGAGCCCGAGCGCGTGGCCCTGCTGCAGCAGGGCCTGGCGCAGTTGGCGCGGCACACGCGCGCGTTGCAGGAGAGCGTGATGGGCATCCGCATGCTGCCCATCGCCTCGGTGTTCAACCGTTTCCCGCGCATGGTGCGCGACATCAGCCAGAAGCTCGGCAAGCAGGTGAGGCTGGAGCTTTCGGGCGAGCACACCGAGCTGGACAAGACGGTGCTGGAGAAGATCGGCGACCCGCTGGTGCACCTGGTGCGCAATGCCATCGACCACGGCCTGGAATCGCCCGAGAAGCGCCGCGCCGCCGGCAAGGGCGACACCGGCACGCTGCGGCTGGAGGCCTTCCACCGCGGCGGCCACATCGTGGTGCAGGTGGGCGACGACGGCGCCGGGCTCAACCGCGAGGCCATCGTCGCCAAGGCGGTGCAGCGCGGCCTGATCGCCAGCGGCGAGGGGCTGTCCGACGAGGCCGTGGCGGAGCTGATCTTCCAGCCCGGCTTCTCCACCGCCTCGGTCACCACGGACTTGTCCGGCCGCGGCGTGGGCATGGACGTGGTCCGCCGCAACGTGGCCGACCTGCACGGCTCGGTCACGGTGAAGAGCGTCGAGGGGCAGGGCAGCACCTTCACCATCACGCTGCCGCTCACCCTCGCCATCATCGACGGCCTCACCGCGGCGGTGGGTGCGGAGCACTACATCGTGCCGCTGGTGTCCATCGTCGAATCGGTGCGGCTGCCGGCGGAGGCCCTCCGCACCGTGGCCGGCGGCGGCGAGCTGTTCCGCTTCCGCGGCGACTACCTGCCGGTGATCCGCCTGCACGAGAGCTTCGGCTGCCCCGGCGCGGTGCAGGCGATCGAGGACGGCCTGGTGATCGTGGTCGAGGGCGAGGACAGCCGCGTGGGCCTGTTCGTGGATGGGCTGGTGGGGCAGCAGCAGGCGGTGGTGAAGTCGCTGGAGGCCAACTACCGGCGCGTCAACGGGGTGTCCGGGGCGACGATCCTGGCGGATGGCTCGGTGGCGCTGATCGTGGATGTGGCGGGGTTGGTGCGGTTGCATGGGCGCAGGCGGGCGGCTTGAGGTTGTCGCTCATGCTCTTATGTGGGTTCAGAGCAATTGCTTATTGAGGGCTCTCCAGAGAGCCTTGGCAGGCTATTGAGATGCCGGATAGGCGGCTGCACGCACTCGATGCGCTGGAAGCTTCACCCGTCAAATGAAGCGACTGTCGGCGCGCCTGCGCTAGGGAAATGGGATGGATGATCTTGCCCCCGTTCCACGGACACCCGGATAAGCGGTTCACTATCGCCATCTGGAG
>NZ_LFQR01000076.1 GCF_001182895.1 Frateuria defendens
CTTTCTCTTGGACAAGCAAGAGAAAGTAGCTCGCTCATCGGCAGATGAGCGAAACCCCGGCCAACGGCCGGCCCGATTACAGAACCCCCCCCCCGCGTGCAGGAAAGTGGATGGCAAACCCCGGCGCAACTCAATGCAACTCCACTTGCACCACCTCCTGCTCGGGCCGGTACAGCGCCGGGTAGAGCCGGCGCAGGCTCGCCACCTTGGGTGCGTCGTTGTAGACGATGTACGGCTCGTTGGGATGCAGGCGGGCGTAGTCCTGGTGGTAGGACTCGGCCGTATAGAAGGCCGCGAGCGGCGCCACGCGCGTGACGATGGGCGCCTCGAAGGCGTGCGCGGCGGCGAGCTGGGCGATGTAGGCGTTGGCGACCTGTTGCTGCTGCGCGTCGGCGTAGAAGATCGCCGAGCGGTACTGCGTGCCGCGGTCGGGGCCCTGGCGGTCGAGCTGGGTGGGGTCGTGCGCGGCGCCGAAGAACACTTCGAGCAGCTGGCCGTAGCTGACTTGCCTGGGGTCGTAGACCACCTTCACCGATTCGGCGTGGCCGGTGTCGCCCTCGCTCACCCGCTCGTAGGTGGCCGTGGCGGCCTGGCCGCCGGCGTAGCCGGAGGTGGCCGAGCGTACGCCGCGCACGTGCTCGAACACCGACTCCACGCCCCAGAAGCAGCCGCCGGCGAAGACCGCGGTGCGGTAGCCGGGCTCGGTCGGGGCGGGGTCGAGCGCCGGCGCGGGCAGGCGCGCGGCCTCGCCGCCGGTGGCGGCGCCGCAGGCGGTGAGGCCGGCGGACAGCAGGAGGGCGAGAAACGACAGGGGAAGGGAACGGCGACGGGACATGGACGACCTCGCTGCGATGGGCTGGCAATGGCCGGAAGCCGGCCTGTGTCCACTCTTTCGCGCCGGCGGGCTTCGAGGTTACATCCCGCGCACCGCGCGCAGGTCATGGGCCTGCCGGGCGCAAGCGACAAAAGTGGACTTGAACCCGGAAAGAGCAGGTCGCCAGAACCCGAAACCCTTGTACCGACCGGTTCGCGACCCGCATCGCGGCCGTCGTCGCCCCGGCTCAGCCGTGCGGCGCGACCACGCGGATCTCCAGGCCATCCACGTGCACGACCTGGCCCGCGTGGATCTTGCAGGTCTTGCGCAGCTCGCGCTCGCCGTCCACCACCACCGCGCCGCTGGCGACGATGGCCTTGCCCGCGCCGCCGCTGTCGCACAGCCCGCACAGCTTGAGCAACTGGTTGAGTTCCACGTGCTCGCGGTCGAGCTCGAATTCGATCTGGTCCATGAAAGATGCCGGTGGGATGACGGGCGCCCGCGGCCGTGGCGGCGCGGGCGCGGGGTTTATCGACGCAGCTCGAAGCGGCGGAAGCTGCGGTAGTGGTCGTCGGTGTAGTAGTACACGACGGGCGGGTTGCCGCCGGCGATGAGGCGCCGGGCGCCGCGGTAGCCGAGCCCCGGCGTCTCCACCGTGTACTCGTGGTAATAGCCACGCGGCATCGCCGGCAGCAGGCCCTCGCGGTTGCCGAACACGCTGCCGTCCTGCGCGTGCGCGAACGGGCCGCCGCGCACGATCAGCGCCAGCGTGTCGCGCGCCTCGGGCGGCAGGTAGGCGGGCAGGTTCTGCAGCGAGGCCGCTGCGCCGGCCTCGCTTGCCGACGCGGCCGGGGCGGTCTGCGCGACGTGCCCCGGCGAGGGCGCCTGCCGATGCCAGAGCAGGGCGCCGGCGACCACGATGACCAGCACAAACAGGGATCTGGTGAGGCGCATGCCCGACGTCCATCAGCGAATGTATCAAGGGAGGCGGCAGTGTAGTGCAGCCGCCGCGCGCGGGAGGCCGGTGCGGCCATCGCGCACCGCTGCCGGTGCGCGATGGCCGCCGCCTTTTTGCGGGGGCGTGTGCAGGGTGCGCTGTCCGGGCATGTCCGCCCGGCGCCCACGCGGGCGGCTCAGGCGTCCACCCGCGCCTGCAAGGCCATCGCCGCCGCCGGGTTGCGGGCCTTGGCGGCGCTGATGAAGAACACGAACACCTCGCGCGGAACCTGCGCCGCTTGCGCCGGCAGCACGTGCGGCAGCTCGGCCGGGTCGCCGCCGGCGGCCCAGGATTTGGCGCGGCGCGCCCACTCGTCGAGTTCGTTCGCTGGATAGCCGTGTTCCTCTCCTGCGCGGCTGCGCATCAGGCGCGCGTAGACGAAGGGGCCGCTGAGGTCGGCCAGCGAGGGGTAGTCGGGCGAGTCGGTGAACACGGTCGGCATGCCGTGCGCGCGCGCCAGCGTGACGTAGCGCCCGCAGGCGAAGCTCGGGTGGCGCACTTCCAGCACGTGGCGCAGCGCGCGGCCGTCGAGGTCGCGCGGCAGGCGGTCGAGAAAGGCGGCGAGGTCGTCCGCGTCGAACGGCCGCGAGGGCGGGAACTGCCACAGGATCGGCCCCAGCCGCGCGCCGAACTCCGCCAGCCCGCCGTCGATGAAGGCCCTGGCCTCGCCGCCGGCCTGGGCCAGCCGGCGGCCCTCGGTGATGCGCCGCGGCGCCTTCAGCGCGAACACGAAATCCGCCGGCGTCTCGGCCGCCCATTTGGCGTAGGTGGCGGGCGACTGCGCGCGGTAGAAGGTGCCGTTGATCTCGATCGTGCGCAGCCGGCGGCTGGCGTATTCCAGCTCGCGGCGCTGCACCAGGCCGGCGGGGTAGAAGTTGTCGCGCCAGGGCGCGAAGGTCCAGCCGCCGATGCCCACGCGGATCGGCGTGCGGGCGGCGGGCGGGGCGAACAGGTCGCCGTGGCGGGGAGACTCGGGCATGGCCGCGCTCCATCGTCGAAAGGGGCGCCATCTTGCCACGCGCGGCGTGCAGGGTTTCCGTGCATGACTTCCGAGGGTGGCCTTGCCGGCGCTTTGCCGCGATAGTTGGGCGCCTCGCAGTCCATGTGGAGTCGACGATGTCCAAGCGCGTGCCCTTCCCGCCGCTGGCGGGATGCCTGGCCCTGTTCGTGTTCGCCGCCGGCGCCTGGGCGCAGACGCCGCCCGCGCCCGCGGCGCCGCCGGTGGCCGCGCGCGACCCGGCGGTGCGGCCCGCGCTGCCGCCCGACCTCGCCGACTTCGGCGCCTACGTGGACGGCGCCCGTAAGACCTTCGACGTGCCCGGCATCGCGGTGGCCATCGTCAAGGACGGCCAGGTGGTGCTGGAGCAGGGTTACGGCCTGCGCGAGCAGGGCAAGCGCGCGCCGGTGGACGCCCACACGCTGTTCGCCATCGCCTCCAACACCAAGGCCTTCACCGCCGCGTCGCTGGAGATGCTGGGCGAGCAGGGCAGGCTGGACATGGACGATCGCGTGGTGGACCGCCTGCCGTGGTTCCAGATGTCCGACCCCTACGTGACGCGCGAGATGCGCATCCGCGACCTGCTGGCGCACCGCAGCGGCCTCAGCCTCGGCGCCGGCGACCTCTTGTACTGGCCGCCGACCAGCTACTCCACCAAGGATGTGGTCGAGCGCCTGCGCAAGGTGCCGATCAAGAACGGCTTCCGCAGCGGCTACGCCTACGACAACATCCTCTACGCCGTGGCCACGCTGGTGATCGAGCAGGTCTCAGGCCAGCGCTACGCGGACTTCGTGCGCGAGCACATCTTCAAGCCGGTGGGCATGGACGAGTCGATCATCCACACCACCAGACTCGCGCCCGGCCTGGACGCCGCCACCGGCCACGCCAAGGCCGACTTCAAGCAGCTCGAACCGGTGCCGGAGGCGACCTGGGACAACAACCTCGGCGCCGGCAGCATCTACGCCAGCGTGCACGACCTGGCCAAGTGGATGAACGTGCAGCTCGCCGGCGGCGCGCTGCCGGGCGAGGGCGCGGACGGCAAGCCGCGGCGCCTCTTCAGCGAGGCCAGCCAGCGTTCGATGTGGAGCATGCTCACGCCGATCAAGATCGCCGCGCCGCCGGTGCCGGAGCTGGCTCCGGTGATGCCGCAGTTCTACGGCTACGGCGAGGGCTGGTTTCTTTCCGACTACCGCGGCAAGCGGCTGGTGTGGCACACCGGCGGCTGGCCGGGCATGGTCTCGCGGCTGACCCTGGTGCCGGAGCTCAAGCTGGGCGTGGTGGTGCTGACCAATGCCGAATCCGGCGCGGCGTTCAACGCCGTCACCTACCGCGTGCTCGACGCCTACCTCCACCCCGGGCAGAAGACCGATTGGGTGGCCGCGTACGACAAGGCGGTGAAGAAGGCGCAGGGCAACGCCGGCGACAGCTGGCAGAAGCACCTGGCCGCGCGCGACGCCAGGTCCAGGCCTTCGCTGGCGCAGGCCAGGTACGCCGGCACCTACCGCGACCCGTGGTACGGCGACGTGGTGGTGCGCGAGGAGGGCGGCAAGCTGCGCCTCACCTTCAGCAAGACGCCGCAGCTCGCCGGCACCCTGGCGCCGTGGCAGCACGACACCTTCACCGTGCGCTGGGACGACCGCTCGCTCAACGCCGATGCCTTCGTGAGCTTCGACCTGGATGCGGACGGCCATATCCGCGAGGTGCGCATGGTGCCGATCTCGCCGCTCACCGACTTCAGCTTCGACTTCCAGGACCTGCGGCTGGTGCCGGTGAAGGCGGGCAAGGCCTCCGCACCGTGACGCACCGCCGGCACCCGTAGGCGCGCCTGTGCGCGGCGCTCTTGCGGGGGAGCAGGGAACGGAGGGAACACCCGCGCCTTGCGCTCGCGCGCAGGCGCGCTCCTGCAAGACCGATTGGCAACCGGCTCCACACCACCCGAGGAGTGATCCATGCTCACCATCCATCGCGGCGCGCTGGCGCTGCTCTGCGGCGCCCTGCTGGCCTCGTCGGCCGCCGCGCGCGAGGCGGCGCCCGCCGCCCACGCCTTCTTCCGCGTCGCGCTGCCGGCCACCGCCGCCCAGCCGGCCTCGGGCCGGCTGCTGCTGTTCGCGGTCGACGCCAAGGCCGCCCGGGCCGCGGCCAAGGACGGCAAGGTGGAGGCGGTGGACGTCAACCCGTTCTTCCCCACCCAGACGGCGATCGCCGCGCGCGAGGTGGGGCGGCTGGCGCCGGGCGGCGAGGTGCTGCTGGACGGCGACGACCAGGCCTTCCCCGCCGCCTTCTCCAGGCTGCCGCCGGGCGACTACCTGGTGCAGGCGGTGCTCGATGTCCACCACGACTACAACTACCACGGCCGCGACGGCGGCGACCTGTTGAGCCCGGTGGTCGCGCTGCACCTGCCGGCGGACGGCATGTCGGACCTCGCGCTCACCGAGCCGGTGCCCGCGCGCAAGCCGTGGGAGATCCCCGCGAGCCACCTGAGCGAGACCACGCGCAAGCATTTCGACGAGGCGCGCCGCGCGGTGCAGCCCATCGACTTCGCCAGCCCCGCGCTGAGCGCGTTCTGGGGCCGCCCCGTGTCCCTGCACGGCTGGGTGGTGCTGCCGCCGGGCTACGATCCGTCGGCGCGCACCACGTATCCCACGGTGTACCTGACCCACGGCTTCACCGGTGATCTCGTCACCCTCACCGGCAACGCCGCGATGCTCTACGGCGCCATGGCGGAGAAGCAGGTGCCGCCGATGATCTGGGTGCTGCTGGACGAGTCCAGCCCCACCGGCACGCACGAGTTCGCCGACTCGGTGAACAACGGCCCCTGGGGCGAGGCGCTCACCACCGAGCTGATCCCCGCGCTGGAACGCAAATACCGCATGGACGCCCGGCCCGCCGGGCGCTTCCTCACCGGCCATTCCTCCGGCGGCTGGGCCACGCTGTGGCTGCAGACGCGCTACCCCAAGGTGTTCGGCGGTACCTGGTCCACCTCGCCCGATTCCAGCGACTTCCACGACTTCAACGGCGTGGACCTCTACGCGCCCCACGCCAACGTGTACCGCCGCGCCGACGGCACGCCGTACCCGCTGGTGCGCGACCACAGCAAGGTGATCGCCGACTTCGAGAGCTTCGCCAGGATGGAGCGCGTGCTGGGCAGCTACGGCGGCCAGATGGCCTCGTTCGAGTGGGTATTTTCCCCGCGCGGCCCGGCCGGCCGCCCGCTGCCGATGTTCGACCGCGACACCGGCGCGGTGGACCCGGCGGTGGTCGCCTACTGGAGCGAGCACTACGACATCGCGCGGCGCCTGAAGACGCACTGGCCCGAACTCAAGCCCGACCTCGACGGCAAGATCCACCTGGTGGTGGGCACCGCCGACACCTTCTACCTCGACGGCGCCGCGCACAAGCTCAAGGCGGTGCTGGACGGCCTGGGCGCGAAGTCGGACTTCCGCTTCCTGCCCGACCGCACCCACATGGACCTCTACGTGCAGGGCGAGGACCGCCAGGCGCTGCTCAAGCGGATGGCCTGGGAGATGTACGCGGTGGCGCGGCCGGATTCGAACCTGCATGCGCCGGCCGCGGCGCCTTGATGGCGCGGCCGGGCCAGCGATGACGCCGGGCCGCCCGGCGCGGTGACCGGCAAGCCGGGGCGGGCTCAGGTTTCTCCGGCCGACTCGTGCTGTTCGCTTGTCACCAGTTCCAGCGCCGCGAGCCCGCCGCGCTGGCGCCCGTGCACCCGGCCGACAGTCCGGCCATGCGGGAGGCGCTCTGGTCGGCGACGGCCTCGCTGCTGAAGCCGTTCCTGGCGCCGCCCGGCGCGTAGCGGGCCGGTGCCCTCCTAAGTCGTTCGGATACTCCCGCCGCGACAAGGCGTCGTGGTGCGGGCAACGCACGATGCCCGCGCGGCCGGCGGCGCGGACGATGGTATGGTCCTCAAGATGCGGCCGAGGGAGCGTGCCGTCATGCCGGTGTTGCAGCACTTCGGACGTGGAGCGTCCGGGGTGAGCGGTCGCATCCGGGGTGACGCGCACGGGCATGGCGGCCGCCTGCCGGGCCTGCGCAGCGCGACGGGCCGCAACGAATAGGGGATGGGGACATGGTGGTGGCTTCACGCCGTAGAGGTAAGAAGTGGTGGGCGGCAGCGTTGTGGCTGGCCGTGGCGTCGGTGGCGCTGCCGGTCTGCGCCGCGCCGGCAGGGCAGGACGCGGCCACGGTGGCGCGGCTGGCGTCGGGCATCGCCTGGCATCGGGGCGGCACCGTGCTGCAGGCGACGGCGCTGCGCGAGGGCGTGGTGCGCATCCGCATCGGGCGCGACGGCAAGCTGCCGGAGGATGCCTCGTGGGCCGCGCTGGCGGCAGCGAGGGCGGCGTCGGCCCCAGTGTCGGCGGTGGAGCAGGGCGATGCCGTGGGCTTCGCGACCGGCGCGCTGACCGTCACCGTGGCGCGCGCCACCGGCGCGGTGAGCGTGCGCGACAGCGCGGGCCACGTGCTGCTGCGCGACCTCGGCGCGCCCTTCTTCGCCGCGCCGGCGACGGGCGAGGGGGCGGACGGCGCGCAAGGCTTCGCGCTGGTCCAGGCCATTCCCGACGACGCCCACTACTTCGGCCTGGGTGACAAGTTCGGCCCGCTCGACCGCCTGGGCCGCAGCTACGCGATGTGGAACACCGACAGCTACGCCTACCGCGAAGGGCAGGACCCGCTCTACAAGGACATCCCGTTCTTCATCGGCTACACCGGCGGCGTCTACTGGGGCCTGTTCGTGGACAACACCTGGCGGCTCAGTTTCGACTTCGGCCATGCCGTGCCGGGCCAGTTGCGCATCGCCGCGCCGGGCGGGCCGATCGACTACTACGTGATGGCCGGCCCCGACGCCAAGGCGGTGGAGCGCCGCTACGCCTGGCTCACCGGCACGCCCGCCATGCCGCCGCGCTGGGCGCTCGGCTTCCAGCAGTCGCGCTGGGGCTACAAGACGGAGGCCGACCTGCGCGGCGTGGTCGAGCGGCTGCGCAAGGAGCGCATTCCCGCCGACGCGGTGTGGATGGACATCGACTACCAGGACCACTTCCGCCCCTTCACCGTCGACGCCAAGGCCTTCCCGCACTTCAGGCAGATGGTGGCCGACTTCGCCGCCCAGGGCATGCACACGGTGGCGATCACCGACCTGCACGTGGCCGACCTGCCGCACGCGGGCTACGCGCCCTACGACGAGGGCATGGCGCAGGACCGCTTCGTCAAGCAGGCGGACGGCAAGCCCTACGTCGCGCCCGTGTGGCCGGGGCCCACGCTGTTCCCCGAGTTCACCCAGGCGGCGACGCGCGCGTGGTGGGGCACGCTCTACCGCCGCTTCGCGCTGGAGGACGGCATCGCGGGTTTCTGGAACGACATGAACGAGCCGGCGATCTTCGAGACGGCCAGCAAGACCATGCCGCTGGACAACCGCCACCGCATCGACGAACCGGGCTTCGCCCCGCGCACGGCCTCGCACGGGGAGATCCACAACGTCTTCGGCATGCTGAACCACCGCGCCACCTACGAGGGCCTGCTGGCGTTCAAGCCCGGGCAGCGGCCGTTCGTGATGACGCGCGCCTCCTACGCCGGCGGCCAGCGCTACGGCGTGACGTGGTCGGGCGACAACGTGTCCAGCTGGAACCACCTCAAGCTCACCGTGCCGATGCTGACCAGCCTGGGCCTGGGTGGTTTCACCTTCGCCGGTGCCGACATCGGCGGCTTCGCCGGCATCGCCTCGCCGGAGTTGCTGACGCGCTGGTATGAACTGGCGATGTTCACGCCCATCGCGCGCTCCCACGCCGATCCGCAGAGCCGGCCGCAGGAGCCGTGGGCCGACGGCCCGCAGCACGAGGCGATCCGCCGTCGCTACATCGAGGCGCGCTACCGCCTGTTGCCCTACAACTACGCGCTGGCGGAAGAGGCCGCGCGCACCGGCGTGCCGATGATGCGCCCGCTGTTCATGGAGTTTCCGCAGGCGCGCATCGACGGCGCGCCGATGGACCTCAACTTCACCAACGACAGCGAATTCATGTGGGGCCGCGCCCTGCTGGTGGCGCCCCCGCCGGCGCCCGAATCACCCGGCGCCTACCAGGTGATCCTGCCGCCGGGCGGCTGGTACGACTACTGGAGCGGCCGCCGGCTGGACGCGATGCGCTCGCTGATGACCTGGGGCGTGGGCGGCCAGCTGATCCAGGGCCGGGACATGGACGCCACCACGCCGCACATGGTCATGGTCGAACCCAAGCTCGATCAGCTGCCGGTCTACGTGCGCGCCGGCAGCATCATCCCGCACCAGCCGCCGGTGCAGAGCACCGACGAGGTGCCCGGCGGCCCGCTCGCTTTGGACGTCTATCCGGGGCCGGACTGCGAGGGCGTCGTGTACGACGACGACGGCCGCAGCTTCGGTTACCGCCAGGGTGCGTACAGCCGCGTGGCCCTGACCTGCGACCTCGCCGCCGACGGCCGGGTGACGCTTCGCATCGGCCGGCAAGAAGGCGCGTACCGGCCCTGGTGGAAGCGCCTGCGCGTGGTCGTGCACGGCCTCGGCAAGCCGCCGCGCGGCGCCACGCTGGACGGCGCAGCCGTGGATCGGATCGCCTACGACGCGCAGGCCGGGACGGCTGCGGTCGAGGTGCCGGTGCAGGAGGCGGGTGGGGTGCTGGTTATCGAGCCGGAGGCAAAATGAACCGCTCCGGTTCTGCCGGAGGTGCTGAGCCGTGCGCGATACGCGCCAGCCGACGATTGGTCCGCGCCAAACGCTCGTCGGGACGCTTCTAAGAGGCAGCGCTTCCTACAAAGCCGAGGCCATTCACCTCCGGCGCGATTGTCTTGCTGGGAGGGCGGGCAACCGGGCACGTCCGGGTGCGAGGGGGCGCCGGTCCCTGCCATCCCAACGTCCCTTCCTGCGCCCCGAGGGCGACGGCCGTTGCCCAAACCGTGTGCCATTCGCCATGCCTGTGCGCAGGCTGGCCGCTATGATCGGCTCGCCGAAGGTCACCACTGCGTCCATCTCAAGGAGTCGAGGATGCCGAGTCCATGAGTCACCTGCTCCTGGCCTGCCGCATCGCGCTGCTTGCCCTATCCCTGTCCAGTGTGGCGGCCTGTGCGCATGCCGCCGCTTCCGATGGGCACCCGGCGCCTGACGTCACCCGTGCCATCGCCCAAGCGGCGCAGTCGCTAGCCCCTGCCTCATCATCCCCCCGCCATGCCTCTCAAGGAACCCGCATGACTCCCGCCGCCCCGCAGCGTTCGGCAGCTGCCGCTCATGTTACGGAGCGGCTCGTCAGTTTCCTGACCAACCTGAAGTCCAGCGAAGAGCTGACGCCCGAAAATGTCGGGCGGCAGTTCGGTGTGACGCTCAGCCCCGAGGACGGCGAATCGCTTTATCGAAGCCCGGACCTTGGCGGGGGATGGAATTACGGCGTGAGTGTCTCTCCTTCCAACAAGAGCATGAAACGCGGCTTCAATTTCTGGCTCTACAACTCTCAGCGGAACGCGGACCCCAAACCCGTTTGTGCGCTGAGCTTGGGTGCTTTGCGCAAGCAGCTGGTGGCTCATGGGTTTACGGAAGAATTCAGTTACTCGGAAATTGGCGGCGTAGACGGCGTGTATTTCGTCAAGAATGACATTGTGCTGACCCTGACCCCTCGCGATGTAGTCGCTTCGAACGGGGATGAGGTCTGCGTGATGGCCATACAGACCACGGACGGCCGCTGAGCGGCAGGAGGACGTCATGTCTACCTCGCACCCCGCTCTGGACGCCGCAGTCAACCGCTTTGCGCAGCAGCCCGGAGTCTCGCCCGCGCAGGTCGCTGTGCTCCGCGCCTCGCTCGCGTCGGACGCCGACTTGACGCGTCATTTGGACAGCGCGGCGACATCGGGCGCATTGCACGGCTTTGCCGCCGCAGCACCTGGTGCTCCCGATCGGCCCGTGGGCGACTACAACCAAGCCACCGGAATGGTGACGCTGCCGGCTTCGGCATTTTCCCCTTCAGGGACCGGCTCAGACCTGCACGCCGTACTGCGTGTCCAGGCCATGGTTGTGGATTACGGTGGAAAGTCGTTCGCCGACAGCGGGGGTGCGATGCACCCAGTCACTCCGGACATGCTGACAAACCTGCAAGACACCATGAACGGCTCGCCGATCTTGGCCGCTGAACTCAAGCGTGCGGCCACTGCGGTGGACCCACTTCAACCTCAGCATCGCGTGCTTGAATCCTTTGCCTTCACGGCTCCTGGCGCTGGCGTGGGCGGTAGCTTCAATGCGTCGAGCCACACCATGAATTTGGTCAGCGATTCGCTGATGACGACACCGATGGCCGGGGGCGGCACCGTTACAACGTACACGACCTGACCTTCGTCATCGGCCATGAGATCCAGCATGGCTTCAACGCCCAGGTTGCCGAGCAGGCGCGAACCGCTTTTATCCGCGATGTACAGGCCGTGGCAGTCAAGCCTGGCCCCGTGCACGACTACACCACGCTGGTGGAGCGGCACATCCAATCCGGACGTGACGACGAAGCCAAGGCGCGTAGACGAAGCCCCGCCAGGTCGATACGTAGGTGAGCTCACCTACAGCTGGCTTGGCTGGTCGGCGCTGAACTGCCGGCTGACCCGGTCCAGCGGCGAGGGTGTGGCCTTGCCGCTGATCATGGTGCGTTGCCCAAGCCGTGTGCCATTCGCCATGCCTGTGCGCATGCAGGCCGCTATGATGGGCCCGCCGAAGGTCGCCATTGCGCCCATCTCAAGGAGTCGAGGATGCCGAGTCCATGAGTCATCCGCACCTGGCCTGCCGTGTCGCGCTGCTTGCCCTCTTCCTGTCCAGCGCGGTGGCCTGCGCGCATGCCGCTCCTTCCGATGAGCATCCGGCGTCTGACGCCCCCCGTGCCACGGCCCGAACGGCACCGGCGCCAGCCCCTACCTCATCATCTCCCCGCCTTGCCCCTCAAGGAACCCGCATGACTTCCGCCGCCCCGCAGCGTACGGCAGCTGCCGCCCATGCAATTCGGTCGCTACTCGATTTCCTCACCAAGCTGACCTCGACCTCGGACATCACCCTTGACCAGGTTGGCAAGCAGTTCGGTGGCACGCTTACCTCGGAAGATGGAGCCTTCGTTTATCGAAGCCCCGATATCGGTGGCGGATGGAACTATGGCGTGAAAGTGTTTCTGCCCAAACCCGACATGAAGGCTGGGTTCAATTTCTGGTTTTATAACCCCGACAGCGCCGCTGACCTGGGAGCCATCTGTGAGTTGAGCCTCGATGCTCTACGCCAAGCGCTCCTTGCACACGGATACGCGGAAAAGTTCAGCCCATCCGAAATCGGCGGCGTCGATTGGGTGAATTTCGTGAAGGCTGACATCGTGCTGACGGTCACGCGCCGCGATGTGGTGATGACCGATCAAGGCACCCAGTGCCTCATGGGCTTGGGCACCACCGACGCACGTTGAGGCACAGGGAGTCGCCATGCATCCGGCCCTTGACGCGGCCATCAGTCAATTCGCACAACAATCCGGCGTTTCGGCTGGCCAAATCAGTCAACTCCGCGCAGCATTGGCGTCGGACCCAGCGTTATCGCAATCGCTGGACGCCTCCGCCGCCTCTGGCGCCCTACATGGGTTTGCCTTCGCAACACCTGGTTCGCCGGACCGGCCCGTGGGCGATTACGACCGAACAAGCGGTACGGTCACCCTGCCGGCATCCTCGTTCACCCCACCCGGGGCCCCGGCATCGCCCGACTTGCACGCGGTGTTGCGCGTGCAATCCATGGTGGTTGATTTTGGCGGCAAATCATTCGCTGATATGGCTGGCGCCATGCACTCGACCACCTCTGGATGCTCTGATCTATTCCC
>NZ_LFQR01000077.1 GCF_001182895.1 Frateuria defendens
GGAGTCGGCATCCATGCCGACTGGGAGTCAATCTGGGGGAGCCGGCACGGGTGGCGCACTCCGGTTCTTGCGCTGTGCCGTTGTGCGCATCGACACCGTGGCGGGCGAGGCGTCTAGCGATCGGACACACCGCGTGCGCTTCGTACTGCGGCAGGTCGTCGGCGATGGTGAACCACGCCGCCTTGGAGCCGACGAAGATGTGGTGGGTCGGGCGGATGGACGGCTCGTCGAGAAGGGTGCCCATCGCCACGTGGACGTAGGCGCCCTCGCGCACCACCGAATAGAGCAGCGAGCCGCAGTGCTTGCAGTGCGCGTCGTGCGCCGTTTCGTCGCCGTAGAACATGAGGCTTTCTTCGCCTTCGGTGACGGCCAGCCTGTCGCGCCCGATACCGGCGAAGGGCTTGAAGGCCGAGCCGGTGGCGCGCCGGCAGTTCGAGCAGTGGCAATAGAATAGGCAGCGTAGAGGAAGCGTCGGCCACGGCGTAGCGGACGATACCGCAATAGCACTGGCCGGCGAGCATGCGTGCGTTCGTCACGGCGTTCTCCTGTGGACGGGCTGTCGAAGGACGTTGGCTTTCGCGTCGCGCATGGCGCGAGGCGAAGCGCGGCCCCGCGCGAGGCGCGGCCAAAGGTCATTGTGCATTCAAGCCTATTGCGGCGCCGCGAGTGGTTTAGTCTGATGGCACGGCCGCCGCTGGCGGCGATGCCGGAGCAGGAGATGTTGGCGATCGAGACCCGGGCGCTGTCGCGCCGCTTCGAGGGCCGTCACGGCGTGCACGGGCTGGCGCTCGAAGTGCCGTCGGGCAGCGTGTACGGCTTCCTCGGCCCCAACGGCGCGGGCAAGACCACCACGATACGGTTGCTGCTGGCGCTGCTGCGGCCGGACGAGGGCGAGGTGCGCATCTTCGGGCAGCGCCTGGCATGGAACGACCGCCGTGCGTTGCGCGACGTCGGCTCGATGGTGGAGACGCCCTCGCTCTATCCGCACCTGTCGGCGCGCGAGAACCTGGAGGTCACGCGGCGCCTGTTGGACGGCGCCAGGGCGCACATCGACGAGGCGCTGGCCATCGTGGGCCTTTCCGCGGAGGCGGACCGCCGCGTGCGCGACTACTCGCTGGGCATGCGCCAGCGCCTGGGCATCGCGCTCGCGCTGCTGCACCAGCCGCGCCTGCTGGTGCTCGATGAGCCCACCAACGGCCTCGACCCGGCCGGCATCGTGGAGCTGCGCACGCTGGTGCAGCGGATGGCGAGCGAGTTCGGTATCACCGTGTTCCTCAGCAGCCACCTGCTGTCGGAGGTGGAGCAGATCGCCACCCACGTCGGCGTGCTGCACCAGGGGCGGCTGCTGTTCCAGGGCACGCCGCAGGCGTTGCGTGCGCAGTACGGCGATCCGCTCACCATCCGCTGCGGCGACGTGCGGGCGGTCTGCGCCAGCCTGGTGGGGCTGGGCGAAGTCCCGCTGGCGCTGGACGCGCACACGGTGAGCGTGAACGCCCCGCGCCGCGCCGACCACGAGATCAACCGCCGGCTGGTGGAGCAGGGCCATGCGATCCATGCCTTCGGGCGCAGCCCGCGCTCGCTGGAGACGCTGTTCTTCGAACTGACCGGGCCGGGAGCGGGCGCATGAGCATGCTGGGAAGGGCGCTGCGCGCCGAGCTGGTGAAGCTGCGGCATACGCTGGCGGCGTGGCTGGTGCTGCTGGCGCCGGCGGTGATCGTGCTGATCGTGGCGATGCAATTCAGTTTCGCCACGGTGCACCGGCCGGACGTGAGCGGGTCCGAGGCCGTCTGGATCCGGTTCTGCCAGGGCATGTTCGTGCTGTGGAACTTCCTCATGCTGCCCCTGTTCGTGACCCTGCAGGCAGCCCTGCTGGCGGGGCTGGAGCACGGCAATCAGCAATGGAAGCATCTGCTGGCGCTGCCGGTGCCGCGCTGGATGCACTACGCGGCCAAGCTCGGCGTGCTGGCGGCGATGGTGGCCGCTTCCACCTTGCTGCTGTGCGTGGCGACGCCGGTGGTGGGCTGGGTCGTGATGCACGTCCAGCCGGCCTATGGGCTGGCCGGGCCGGCACCGTGGGGATGGCTGCTGCGGCACGCGCTGGCGGGCATCGCCGCGGCCGGCCTGCTCGTTGCGCTGCAGGCGTGGGTGGCGCTGCGCTGGCGCAGCTTCACCACGGCGGTCTCGGTGGGGATCGCGGGCACTGTGGTCGGGTTCATGGTCGGCCAGTCCGAGCGCTTCGGGCACTGGTTTCCCTGGTCGATGCCGGCGCAGGTTTTCGTCGGCAAGGGCGAGCACCTGTGGTTCGTCGTCGTGGCCGGCCTCGCGGCCGGCGGCGTGGCGGCTGCGCTGGGGCTGTGGGATTACGGGCGGCGGGAATACGCCTGACGGCGGGGCGCGTTCGCCCTGGCGGAGGGGCGGACTGCGACGCGAAGTTCATGGAAAGGACATCCGCAACCGGCGACACTTCCGGTTTTGCAGGCAGGATGCGTCGTGAACGTGGCCCCTCGACATGCCCGGCGCCGGGTCTGGATTTCCCGTCTGCTGTGCGGCGCGCTGCTGCCGGCGATGGGCCTGGCGCCCGCCTTCGCCGCCCAGGCCCGGCACGCCCGCGCAGCGGCCGCGAACGAGGCGCCGCCGGGCGGCATGACCATCCAGGTCAAGAGCGACCGCCTGACGCTCGCCGTGGCGAAGGTGCCGCAGGTGTATCTCGCCGGCCCCATCGACGTGGGCGCGCCGCAGCGTTTCGAGGCGCTGCTGAAGGCGGGGCGGATTCCCGCCGGCTCGGACATCTACCTGGACTCGCCGGGCGGCGACCTCGCCGCGGGCCTCGCCCTGGGGCGGCTGTTCCGCTCCGGCTGGATGGCGACGCATCTGGGCGCGTGGCGCAAGCCTTCGCGCTCCTTCTCGCCGCCGAGGGCGGCGCGCTGCCTGGATGCCTGCACTTACGCCTACCTGGGCGGCCTGTACCGCTGGGCGCCGACCGGCATCGACCGCATCGGCCTGCACCAGGCCGCGCTGCCGGAACTGAGATCCGGCAACGCGCAGGCGGGGGCCTCGTCGCCGGCCGCCCTGGCGGCCTACCTGCAGGCGATGGACGTGCGTCCGGAATACTTCGCGCACGTGCTCGCGCCGCCGCGCGAGGACATCGTGTGGCTGGATGCCGAGCAGATGTTTCCCTGGCGGGTGGCCAACAACGGCCGCCTGCCGCTGGCCGTGACCTACCAGCCGACGCCCGGCTCGCCCGAACTCACCCTGACCCAGGTTGTTCGCGGCGGCCAGAACAAGGTTGCGCTGCAGTGCGCGCCGGACGGGGTGACGCTCACCGCGTACTACGTGGTCGGCACCGACCGCGCGCGCCGGCTGGCGACGGGCCAGGCGCGCTCGTACTTCGAGGTCGGCCGCCAGGAGGTGCGGCCGCGGCAGGCGGCGCGTCCGCGCGTGGTCAACGACGCGGTGGCCTTCAGCCGGCCGCTGCCGTTCTCCCAGCTGGCGGGCCTGATCGCGACGGATTCGCTGGGCGCCTGGGTCCAGGGCCCAGGCAGCGCGCTCCGCTACGGCTTCACCATCGCACCCGTCACGGCCAGGGCGCGCACGGGGCGTTTCTACGCCGACTGCGAGGCGGTGCAGCGGCGGCATGCGCCCTGATCGCCTCGTCTCGCACGGCGCGGGCGGCTGTATCGCGGGGCCGCGGGAATCCGCCTGAAACGAACACGGCGCCATGAGCGATGGCGCCGTGTCGCCCCCTTGCCGGCGAAGCGGTCAGACCGCTTCGAAGATGCCCGCCGCGCCCATGCCGGTGCCGATGCACATGGTCACCATGCCGTACTTCTGCTTGCGGCGGCGCAGGCCGTGCACCAGCGTGGCGGCGCGGATGGCGCCGGTGGCGCCGAGCGGATGGCCGAGCGCGATGGCGCCGCCCAGCGGGTTGACCTTGGCGGGGTCCAGGCCGAGGTCCTTGATCACTGCCAGCGACTGCGCGGCGAAGGCCTCGTTGAGCTCGATCCAGTCGAGCTGGTCCTGCGTCATGCCGGCCTGCTTGAGCACCTTGGGGATCGCCTCCTTGGGGCCGATGCCCATGATGTCCGGGCGCACGCCGGCCACCGAGTAGCCGACGAAGCGCGCCAGCGGGGTGAGGCCGTAGTCCTTGATCGCCTGCTCGCTGGCCAGCAGCAGGGCGCCGGCGCCGTCGGACATCTGCGAGGAGTTGCCGGCGGTGACGGTGCCGCCGAAGCGGTCGTTGCGGAACACGGTCTTGAGCTTGCCGAGCACCTCGGGCGAGCTGCCGGCGCGCGGGCCCTCGTCGGTGTCGATCAGGCGGCTGTCGGTCTTGATGCCGCGGGTGGCGAGGTCGGGGTAGTGGTCGTCGAGCTGGAACGGCGCGATCTCGTCCTTGAACTCGCCGGCGGCGATGGCGGCGAGCGCGCGCTCGTGGCTCTGCGCGGCGAAGGCGTCCTGCGCCTCGCGGCCGATCTTCCACTGCGTGGCGACGTTCTCGGCGGTGATGCCCATGCCATAGGCGATGCCGATGTTCTCGTCGTTGAAGATGGCCGGGTTCATGGCGATCTTGTGGCCCATCATCGGCACCATGCTCATGCTCTCGGTGCCGGCGGCGAGCATCAGGTCGGCCTCGCCCAGGCGGATGCGGTCGGCGGCCATGGCGATGGCCTGCACGCCGGAGGAGCAGAAGCGGTTGACGGTGACGCCCGGCACGGTGTCGGGCAGGCCGGCCAGCAGCAGGCCGATGCGCGCCACGTTCATGCCCTGCTCGGCCTCGGGCATAGCGCAGCCGACGACGACGTCGCCAATGCGGTGCGGGTCGATGCCCGGCGCCTGCGCCAGCGCGGCGCGGATCACGTGGGCGAGCAGGTCGTCGGGACGGGTGTTGCGGAACACGCCGCGTGGCGCCTTGCCCACCGGGGTGCGGGTGGCGGCGACGATGTAGGCGGCCTGGATTTGCTTGGTCATGGCTTTCTCCGAAGCCGGGAATCGGGATTAGGGAGTGGGGAATCGGTTGGCAATCCCAGCTTCCTCACGAGTCCGGCCTAGCGATCTCTGGATAGGTGGCAAAGGCGGGGAAGGGCGCATGCCCATTCCCCATTCTCTATTCCCGATGCTCAGTTCCTGAGCGGCTTGCCGGTCGTCATGGTGTGGGCGATGCGCGCCTGGGTCTTCTCCGTCTGCGCCAGTTCCACGAAGTGCTTGCGCTCGAGGTCCAGCAGCCACTGCTCGTCCACCAGCGCGCCGCGCTCGATGGCGCCGCCGCACAGCGTGTCGGCGATGCGCCGGGCGATCTCCACGTCGTGCTCGGAGGCGAAGTAGCCGGCCTGCAGGTTGGCGAGCGAGGCGCGGAAGGTGGCGGTGCCGACGTCGCCGGCCACCGGGATGGCGCGGGCGTACAGCGGCGGGCGCCAGCCGCTCTCGGCCAGCGAGAGGGCCACCTTCTTCGCCACGTAGAGGAGTTCGTAGGGGTTGAACACCACCACGTCGCTCTCGCGCAGCAGGCCGAGCTGCTTGGCTTCCAGCGCGCTGGCGGAGACCTTGGCCATCGCCACCGTCTCGAACACCTTCTTCAGGGACTCGAACGGATCGGCGGGGTTGGCCTGCGCCGCGCGCACGGCCAGCTCGTGCAGGCCGCCGCCGGCCGGCAGCAGGCCCACGCCGGCCTCGACCAGGCCGATGTAGCTCTCCAGCGCCGCCACGGTGCGCGCCGCGTGCATCTGGAACTCGCAGCCGCCGCCCAGCGCCAGGCCGCGCACGGCGGCCACCACCGGCACCAGCGCATGCTTGATGCGCATGCTGGTGCGCTGGAAGTTGTCCACCATGGCCTCGAAGGCGTCGAGCTTGCCGGCCTGCAGCAGGCCGAGCGCGCCCTTCAGATCCGCGCCGGCGGAGAACGGCTCGCCGCTCTGCCAGATCACCACGGCCTTGAGCTGCTGCTCGGCCACGTCGATGGCCTGCTGGATGCCGTCGAGCACGTGGTCGTTGACCGTGTTCATCTTGGTCTTGAACGAGAGGATGCCCACGCCGTCGTCGCCCCGCGTCCACAGGCGCACGCCTTCGTTCTCCCACACCGTGGTGCCCTGGTCGAACTTCTCGCCCAGGATTGGATCGGGGAACAGCTGGCGCGCGTACACCGGGTGCCGCGAGCGCGGCTTGTCGGCGTTCGCGCTGGCCGACCAGGAGCCGCCCTTGCCGTGCACACCGCTGCGCCCGTCCGTGACCCAGGCCGGCAGCGGCGCCTGGCTCATGGCCTTGCCGGCGGCGATGTCCTCGGCGATCCAGCCGGCCACCTGCTGCCAGCCGGCGGCCTGCCAGGTCTCGAACGGCCCGAGCTTCCAGCCGTAGCCCCAGCGGATGGCGAGGTCCACGTCGCGCGCGGTGTCGGCGATGTCGGCCAGGTGGTAGGCGGCGTAGTGGAAGAGGTCGCGGAAGGTCGCCCACAGGAACTGCGCCTGCGGATCATTGGACGCGCGCAACTTGGCGAACTTCTCCGCCGTGTCCTTGATGGCGAGGATGGCGGCCACTTCATCCGAGGTCTTCTGCTCGGACGGCCGGTAGTCGCGCTTGGCGACGTCCAGCACCACGATGTCCTTGCCGGCCTTGCGGTAGAAGCCCGCGCCGGTCTTCTGGCCCAGCGCGCCCTGCTCGATCAGGCCGGCGAGCCACGCCGGCGCCTTGAAGTACGCATGCCACGGGTCGTCGGGCAGGGTGTCGGCCATGGTCTTGATCACGTGCGCCATGGTGTCCAGGCCCACCACGTCGGCGGTGCGGTAGGTGGCGCTCTTGGGGCGGCCCACGGTCGGGCCGGTGAGCGCGTCCACCACGTCGAAGCCGAGGCCGAACTGCTCGGTGTGGTGCATGGTGGCCAGCATCGAGAACACGCCGATGCGGTTGCCGATGAAGTTGGGCGTGTCGCGGGCGTAGATCACGCCCTTGCCCACGGCGGTGGTGAGGAAGGCTTCCAGGCCCTCCAGTACCTTGGCGTCGGTGAGCCGGGTCGGGATCAGCTCCACCAGGTGCATGTAGCGCGGCGGGTTGAAGAAGTGCACGCCGGTGAAGCGGTGGCGCAGCGACTCCGGCAGCGCCTCGGCCAGGCCGTTGATCGACAGGCCCGAGGTGTTGGAGGCGAGCACGGCGGAGGGCGAGACGTGCGGGGCGATCTTGCGGTAGAGCTCGAGCTTCCAGTCCATCCGCTCGGCGATCGCCTCGACCACCAGGTCCACCTCGCCCAGCAGCGGCAGGTGCTCGTCGTAGTTGGCCGGGATGATCGCCGCGGCGAGGTTCTTGTCGGCCAGCGGGGCGGGGGAGAGCTTCTTGAGGTTCTCGATCGCCTTGAGCGCGATGCCGCTCCTGGGCCCCTCCTTGGCCGGCAGGTCGAACAACACGGTCTCGACGCCGGCGTTGGTGAGGTGGGCGGCGATCTGCGCGCCCATCACGCCGGCCCCGAGTACTGCGGCCTTGCGGATGCGTAGCTCCAACTTGAGAGGCAGTGCAGCGGTCATTGGCTTCTCCGAAAGTACGGATAGGAACGGTTGAGCGGGGAAAGCCCGCGGGCCGGGGATGTGCTTAGGGATGGCTGAGCCCGGCGGCGGCGAAACGGATCAGGTGCGCGATGGTCTGCTCGCGGTGCGCCGCCTCGCTGACGTCGCTGCGGCGGCGGATCAGGCCGAAGCCTGACATCGCGTGGGTGAGGGCGCCGGAAACGAGGTCGATGCGCCAGTACAGCTCCTCCTTGCTGAGCTGCGGCAGCAGGCGGGCGAACTCGCCGGTGAACTGGCGCATCACGTGGCCGTAGTTGTCCGACAGGAACTGGCGCAGCGTGTCGTCGTGCTCGGCGAAGGCGCGCGCCAGCACGCGCATGAACAGCGCGCCGCCGTTGTCGCCGGAAAGCTCCAGCGCCGGGCGGATGAAGGCGTCCAGCACGTCCTCCAGCGTGGTGTCCGGCTGGCCGGCCACCTTCGCCAGCGCGGCCAGGCGGCGGGCGTTGAGCGTGTCCAGGCGGCGCCGGAACACCTCTTCCACCAGCCGCACCTTGGAGCCGAAGTGGTAGTTCACCGCGGCCAGGTTGACCCCGGCCTCCGCGGTGAGCTGGCGCAGCGAGGCGCCCTCGAAGCCGTGCCGGGCGAACAGCAGTTCGGCGGCGGAAAGGATGCGTTCCTTGGTGGAGGCGGAGCTGTTCAACGGAGGCGCACCCTGGCGAGGACAATCAAACAAACGATCGTTTGATCATATGGGGGCGGCTTTCCGGCAGTCAAACCGCACTGCGGCAAAAGCCCGTGCGGGCTTGCGTACAGGGGAGAATCTGTCAAACTTTCGTGAGCTAAATCCCCATTCCGTGTCGGATTTGGTCCTACATTCGCCGGCTGGAATGCCCAGCCCGCCCGTCTTTTCGAATACCCGTATCCCGGAGCAGAAACACATGGCGCTGGAGCGCACCCTTTCCATCATCAAGCCCGACGCCGTCGCCAAGAACGTGATTGGCGAGATCTACACCCGCTTCGAGAAGGCCGGCCTCAAGGTCATCGCCGCCAAGATGAAGCACCTGTCGCGCAAGGAGGCCGAGGGCTTCTACGCCGTGCACAAGGAGCGCCCGTTCTTCAACGCGCTGGTCGAGTTCATGATCTCCGGCCCCGTGATGATCCAGGTGCTGCAGGGCGAGGGCGCCGTGCTCAAGCATCGCGACCTGATGGGCGCCACCAACCCGAAGGAAGCCGCGCCGGGCACCATCCGCGCCGACTTCGCCGAGTCGATCGACGCCAACGCGGTGCACGGCTCGGACGCCGCCGAGACGGCCGCGGTGGAGATCGCCTACTTCTTCGCTGCGACGGAAGTCTTTCCGAGGTAATGTGAGTGAGCGGCTGGTGACGGCCGCTCCGACCGAACGACCATGAGCCAAGTTGCCGCCACTCCATCGGACCCGACCGGCGCCGCCGGCAAGGTCAACCTGCTCGACTTCGATCGCCAGGGCCTGCGCGAGTTCTTCGTGCAGATCGGCGAGAAGCCCTATCGCGCCGAGCAGGTGATGAAGTGGATCTACCACCACCTGGAAGACAACTTCGAGGCCATGACCGACGTGGGCAAGGCGCTTCGGGCCAAGCTCGAGGCGTCCTGCTACGTGGGGCCGCCCAAGACCCTGTTCGACAAGGGCGCGGCCGACGGCACCCACAAGTGGCTGCTCGGCATGGACGGCGGCAACGCGATCGAGGCGGTGTACATCCCCGAGCCCACCCGCGGCACGCTGTGCGTGTCCTCGCAGGTGGGCTGCGGGCTCAACTGTCAGTTCTGCTCCACCGCTACGCAGGGCTTCAACCGCAACCTGTCCACCGCCGAAGTCATCGGCCAGATGTGGGTGGCGGCCAAGCACCTGGGCAACGTCACGCACCAGAACCGCCGCATCACCAACGTGGTGATGATGGGCATGGGCGAGCCGCTGCTGAACTTCGACAACGTGGTCAAGGCGATGAGCCTGATGCGCGACGACCTCGGCTTCGGCCTGGCCTCCAAGCGCGTCACGCTGTCCACCGCCGGCCTGGTGCCGATGATCGACAAGCTGTCCGAGGCCATCGACGTCTCGCTGGCGGTGTCGCTGCACGCGGCCAACGACGAGCTGCGCACCGAGCTGGTGCCGCTCAACAAGCGCTACCCGCTGGCCGAGCTCACCGCCGCCTGCCTGCGCTGGCTGGCGCGCCGGCCGCGCACCTCGATCACCTTCGAATACACCTTGATGAAGGGCGTCAACGACCAGCCCGAGCACGCGCGCCAGCTGATCAAGTTCATGCGCCGCATGCCCAACTGCAAGGTCAACCTGATCCCCTTCAATCCCTTCCCCGGTACGCGCTTCGAGCGCTCGGACGCGGAGACCATCCGCGCCTTCCAGACCCAACTGCTCAACGCCGGCATCCTCACCATGCTGCGCCGCACCCGCGGCGACGACATCGACGCCGCCTGCGGCCAGCTCAAGGGCCAGGTGCTCGATCGCACCCGCCGCCAGGCCGAATTCCGCAAGCGTCTGGAAGAGGGCGTGGTGCATGCGTCCTGAGCGGCTCCTGCTCGCCGGCGTGCTGCTGGCGCTGGCCGGCTGCGTCACCACCACGGACAGCAACAACACGCTGACCACGCGCATGCCGCGCACGAGCAAGGCCGCCGACAGCCGCGACGCGGCGCGCATCCACACCGAGCTGGGCCAGCAGTACATGGCCAACGGCGACCTGCAGACCGCGCTGGAAAAGCTCACCAAGGCGCTGCAGTTCGACCCCAACTACGCGCCCGCACACACCGTGGCCGCGGTGCTGTACGAGCGCATCGGCAAGCTGCCAGAGGCCGAGCTGCATTACCGCAGGGCGGTGGAGCTGGAGCCCTCCAAGGGCGACGCGAACAACAACCTCGGCGCCTTCCTGTGCAAGACCGGCCGCTATGCGGAAGGCGAGAGCTATTTCGCCAGGGCGGTCGCCGATCCGTTCTACCAGACGCCCGACGTGGCCTGGACCAACGACGGCCTGTGCCGCCTCGGGGTGCAGGATCGTGCCGGCGCCGAAGCGAGCTTCCGCCGGGCGGTCGAGCGCAACCCGCAGAACGGCGAAGCCCTGTTGCAGCTTGCCAACGTGCTCTATCTGAATAACGATGCATTCCGGGCCAACGCTTTCCTGCAGCGCTACGATGCGCTCGGGCGGCCCACTCCCGTGGCCCTGAAGCTCGGCCACGACATCGAATCCCGCTTGGGCAACAAGGATGCTGCCCTCAACTACCGCAGACGACTGCAGAGCCAGTTCCCGGATTCGGAGCAGGCCCATGCGCTCGACGCCACCGCCAGACCATGACATCCCAGCAGTCCAATCAGGCCGGACACGGTCCGCGCGAGACGGATCTGTTCGACGCCGCCCCGGTGAATTCGGATGCTCAACCGGCCGAGACCGTGCAAACCGGTTTCGCCAGTCGCCTGCGCGCCGCGCGCGAGGCGCGCGGCCTCGACCTGGACAGCTGCGCGCACGCGCTGAAGCTACCGGTGCGCGTGCTGCGCAAGCTGGAGAGTGGCGACCACGCCGGCATCGACTCCACCGTCTACCTCGCCAGCTACATCCGCAAGTACGCGGCCTACCTTGGCGTCGAAGCCGCGGTGCAGAGCGAGCTCGACCACATGAAGCAGGTCGCCGCGCCGCCGCCGCTGGTGGTCACCGGCGGCATTTCGCATTCGCGCTACCTGCTCGAGCGCTACGCCACGGCGGCCACCTACGTGGTGCTGACCGCGGTGATCGTGGTGCCGATGATCTGGCTCGGCGTGCGCGGCACGCTCGACCGCGACATGAGCCACCTCGCGCCGCTCGATGCCGCGCCGGTGGCCCAGCAGGAGCAGGCTGCGCCCGCCGCCAGTGCCAGCGCGGCCGCCGCCACGGCCGTGCAGCTGCCGCCGCCGCCGCCGCGCATCGCCCCGCCGCAGGCGGACGAGCAGCCGCTGCTGGCGTCGATGGCGCCGTTCCCGGGCCTGGGCGGCAGCGAGGCCGGCAACAAGCCGCCGCTCGCCACCGCGCCGCCGGCGGCCGTCGCGGCCGCCGGCGGCCACGCGCTGAACCTGACGCTGAGCGATGCGAGCTGGGTGGAGGTCACCGCGGCCGACGGCTCGCGCCTGGAGTACGGCCTGCTGCCGGCCGGCACTGACAAGACCTACCATAGCAACCAGCCGCTCGAAGTGCGCATCGGCAATGCGGTGGGCGCCAAGGTCAGCCTCGACGGCGAGCCAATGGCGATCGACGACTACCGCCGCTCCAACGTCGCCCACTTTCGCGTGCAGGTGCAGGACGGCAAGGCCCGTCCCGCCGGCACCTGAGCACACGGGCCCGCGCCGGCCATCGCCAGGCGATGGGTGGCCCATTTCGGTTATGCTTGCCGCTTGTCCGTCGCCGAAGGCGGCGGACGCGGTCCACTTTATTTTTTCGGCTCCGGGAAAGCCCTCCGTCGCAGGCGGAGCGGTTCCCGCCCAATGGTGAGAATGCATGGCTTTCGAGGCATACGACGAATACGAGCAGGGCGAAATCGTACGCAAATGGCTGCGCCAGAACGGCGTGTCCATCATCGTCGGCATTGCCATCGGCCTGGTCGGCATCTTCGGCTGGCAGCAGTGGCGCAACCACCAGGCCCGGCACCAGGCGGAGGCCGGCCAGCTCTACCAGCAGCTGCAGACCATCGTCGCGCTGGGCGCCTGGGAGCAGGCCGGGCAGCTGACCAGCCGCCTGCAGCAGGACTATGCCGACTCGCCCTCCGCCGTGTTCGCCTCCAGCGAGCTCGCTCAGCACGAGGCGCAGGCCAAGCAACTGGACAAGGCCGAGGCCGCGCTGAACTGGGCCGAGAGCCACGCCGGCGATCCCGCGCTGAAGGCGCTGATGCAGCTCAACCTGGCGCGCGTGCAGCTGGCCGCGGCCAAGCCGGCCGATGCGCTGGTGACCGTCGGCCGCGTGCAGGGCGGGCTCTATGCCGCCCTGGGCGAGGAACTACGCGGCGATGTGCTGGTCAAGCTCAATCGTCTGGACGATGCCCGCAAGGCGTACCAGGCCGCCCTGGCGGCAGGGGGCGAGAACGCGCCGCAGCGCGACGCCTTGCAGATGAAACTTGATGATCTGGCCGTGGCCGGGAAGCAGGGTGCATGAAATCTGTGGTTATGAAGCGGGCGATGCTGGTCGCCCTGACGTCGCTGGTGGCGCTGGCCGGTTGCCATTCCTTCAAGAAGGAAAACGTGCAGCCGCCCACGCCGCTGGACAAGCACTTCAAGCCGACCGTGCAGGTGACGCGCCTGTGGCGCGCCAGCGTGGGCGAGGGCGCGGGCGATAGCGGCCTCAGGCTGCGCCCGGCGGTGGCCGACGGCGTGCTCTACGCGGCCAGCAACGACGGCAAGCTTGCCGCCTTCGACGCCAGTTCCGGCAAGACGCTGTGGTCGAAGAGCTCGCGCACCCACGGTTGGTTCGGCTGGGGCGACAAGAAGCGCAAGGACGCCCTCTATGCCGGCGGCCCCGGCGTGGGCGGCGACCTGGTCGCGGTCGGCACGCTGGACGGTCATGTGTACGCCGTGGACGCGAAGGACGGCAGTCCGCGCTGGGACGCCGCGGTGAGCACCGAAGTGCTGGCCGCGCCGCTGGTCACCAACGCGCTGGTGGTCGTGCGCACGGCCGACGGCCGCGTGTACGGCCTCGACCGCGCCACCGGCGTCCGCCGCTGGGTCTACGACCAGGGCGCCGTGCCGCTGCTCAGCCTGCGCGGCAACGGCCCGCTGCTGGCGGCCAACGGCGTGGTGTTCCTGGGCAGCGACGACGGCCGCCTGGTCGCGCTGCGCGAAGACAACGGCGAGAAGCTCTGGGAGCAGCCCCTCGCCGGCGGCGAAGGCCGCACCGAGATCGACCGCCTCAACGATGCCGACGGCGCCATCCTGCTCGACGGCAGCACGCTGTACGGCGCCGCCTACCACGGCAACCTGGTGGCGGTGGACGGCCCCAGCGGCCGTCCGCTGTGGAACCGCCCGTTCTCCACCTTCACCTCGATCGCCGCCACCGGCAACGCGCTGTACGGCGTCAACGACGACTCCCAGGTGTGGGCGTTCGACAAGAACGGCGGCGCCGACATGTGGAAGAGCGACGCGCTCAAGTACCGCTGGCTCACCGGCCCGGCGGTGCAGGGCAACTACGTCGTGGTCGGCGACCTGGAAGGCTACGTGCACTGGCTGCAGACCGGCGACGGCGCGCTGGCCGCGCGCGAGCGGCTGTCCAAGAAGGCCATCCGCGCGCAGCCGCTGGTGGTGGGCGACACCGTGTACGTCGAGGACGTGAAGGGACGCATCGGCGCCTACCGTCTGTCCGTGCGCTGACCGCGGGCGCCCGGTTCCCATGCTGCCCGTCGTCGCCCTGGTCGGCCGCCCGAATGTCGGCAAGTCGACCCTCTTCAATGTCATGACGCGCAGCCGCGATGCCCTGGTGGCGGACATGCCGGGCGTCACCCGCGACCGCCACTACGGCGTCTGCCGCTCCGGCGCGCGGCCGTTCGTGGTGGTCGACACCGGCGGCCTGATCGAGGACGCCGACGGTATCGACGCGCTCACCGCGCAGCAGGCACGCCTGGCCATCGGCGAGGCGCAGGTGGTGGTGTTCGTGGTGGACGCGCGCGACGGCCTGCTGCCGCCCGATCGCGGCATCCTCGACGAGCTGCGCCGCAGCGGCAAGCCGCTGATCGTGGCCGTCAACAAGACCGACGGCCTCGACGTGCCGGGCGCGCTGGCCGAGTTCGCCGCCTTCGGCCTGGCCGCGACCCTGCCGCTGTCCGCCGCGCACAGCCGTGGCGTCGAGGAACTGGTGGCGGCGATCCTGCCGCAGCTGGCCGAGGACACCGACGAGGCTGCCGAGCCGGAAGCCGAGGACGACAGCATCCGCGTCGCCATCGTCGGCCGCCCGAACGCCGGCAAGTCCACCCTGATCAACCGCCTGCTGGGCGAGGATCGGCTGATCGTCTCAGGCGTGGCCGGCACCACGCGCGACCCGATCCGCGTGCTGCTGGAACGCGACGGCCGCCGCTACACGCTGATCGACACCGCCGGCGTGCGGCGCAGGGCGCGCGTGGAGGAGGCGGTCGAGAAGTTCAGCGTGATCAAAACGCTGCAGTCGATGGCCGCCGCCCAGGTGGTGGTGCTGCTGGTCGATGCGCGCGAGAACCTGGCCGACCAGGACCTCACCCTGATCGGCCACGCGCTGGACGAGGGCAGGGCGCTGGTGCTGGCGGTTAACAAGTGGGATGGCCTGGACACCTATCAGCGCGCGCAGTGCGTGTCGGCGCTGGAGCGGCGCCTGCAGTTCATCGGCTGGGCCAAGCCGGTGTTCATCTCCGCGCTGCACGGCTCGGGCCTGCGCGAGCTGATGCGCGCGGTGGTGCGTGCGCACGCCTCGGCCACGCGCACGCTCGGTTCTTCCGAACTCACCCGCGCGCTGGAAAAGGCCTACGAGAGCTACCAGCCGCCGCTGGTGCGCGGCCACGCGCCCAAGCTGCGCTTCGCCCATCCGGGCGGCAGCAACCCGCCCACCATCGTGATCCACGGCAGCCGCACCAAGCACATCGCGCCGGCCTACCGGCGCTACCTGGAAGGTTTCTTCCGCCAGCGCTTCAAGCTCGAAGGCACGCCGGTGCGCATCGAGTTCCGCGAGGGCGAGAACCCCTACGCCGGCAAGAAGAACGTGCTTACCGAAGGCCAGATCCGCAAGCGCCAGCGGATGATCCGCGAGATGAAGCGGCGCAAGCGCTGAAGGCTCGTCCTCTCTCTCGCCGAGGCGTCCTGGTCCCGCTGATGCTCTTCTGTTAGGAGCGCGCCTGCGCGCGGCAAGCCCCACGTAGCGGCAAGGCCGCCGTGCGGCGGTCGCGCGCAAGTGCGTTCCTGCGGCACGGCGTGGCGGCAAGGCGGCTAACTTGGCGCAGGCTGATCCGGCGGCCGGTCAGCCCTCGAGGTCGGAAGGGATCAGCGCGTAGACCGCCGCATCGTGCGCCTGCCCGTCGAGCAGCAGGCGCTGGCGGGCGATGCCTTCCAGGCGCGCGCCGCTCTTCTCGGCAGCGCGGCGGCTGGCC
Source organism: Frateuria defendens (assembly GCF_001182895.1). Classification (GTDB taxonomy): domain Bacteria; phylum Pseudomonadota; class Gammaproteobacteria; order Xanthomonadales; family Rhodanobacteraceae; genus Frateuria_B; species Frateuria_B defendens. Next base: position 15,586 of record NZ_LFQR01000077.1, read on the forward strand.
TGGTTGCCTGCGGCGACGACGATCTCCACCCGCACCCGTTGCAGCGTCTCGAAGGCGAAGTGCGCGACGGCCCGCACGAGCAACGGACACAACCCCTGTCCCTGGCGCGACCGGCGCACCCAGTAGCCGAGGTTGGCGCCGCGGTCTCCGGTGAAGCGGTCGAGGCCGATCGCGGCGAGCGGGACGCCGCCTTCGTCGAAGGCGCCGAAGCTGTACTGCGTGCCGTCCTCCCAGCCGCGCCGGCAGGTGGCGATGTGGGTGGCGGCATCCGCCTCGGCATACTCGTCGCGGCACCACGGCAGCCAGCGCCGGAAGACTTCGCGCGATTCGTCCACGGCGGCGTACAGCGCGGGGGCATCCTCCGGCCGCCAACAGCGCAGCCGCAGGGCGGCGACGGGAAGCTCCAGCGCGATCGGTGCGTGCGGCGTTGCGTGCATGATGCGGCGTTTGTGCGGGGCGAGGGCGGCACGGGATAATGTTTCACTTTACAGGCGGATCTTCTCCATGAGCGCACGGATTCTCGACGGCAAACGCATCGCCCAGGAATTGCTGGAGCGGATCGGTCGGCGCGTGGCCGAGCGCAAGGCGCAGGGGCTGTCCGAGCCGGGCCTGGCGGTGGTGCTGGTGGGCAACGACCCCGCCTCGGCCGTCTACGTGCGCAACAAGCGCCGCGCCTGCCAGCAGGTGGGCTTCACGTCCTTCGGCTACGACCTGCCGGAGGACACCAGCCAGGAAGAACTGTTCGCGCTGATCGACCGCCTCAACGCCGACCCGGCCGTGCACGGCATCCTGGTGCAGTCGCCGCTGCCGCCGCACATCGACGAGGACGCGCTGGTCGACCGCATCGATCCGGGCAAGGACGTGGACGGCTTCCAGGCCGTCAACGTCGGCCGCCTCGCGCTGCGCCGCTTCGGCCTGCGCCCGTGCACGCCGCGCGGCGTGATGACCCTGCTCGGCCACACCGACTGTCCCGTGCGCGGCCAGCACGCGGTGGTGGTGGGCGTGTCCAACCACGTCGGCCGGCCGCTGGCGCTGGAGCTCCTGATCGCCGGCTGTACCGTCACCTGCTGCCACCGCTTCACCCGCGACCTGGAGAGCTTCGTGCGCCAGGCCGACATCCTGATCGTGGCAGTGGGCAAGCCCGGGCTGGTCAAGGGCGAATGGATCAAGCCGGGCGCGGTGGTGGTCGACGTCGGCATCAACCGCCTCGACGACGGCCGCCTGGTGGGCGACGTGGCCTTCGACGCCGCCGCCGAACGCGCCAGCTGGATCACCCCGGTGCCAGGCGGCGTCGGTCCGATGACCGTGGCGACGCTGATGGAGAACACGCTGGAGGCCGCGGAGGCGGCCGGGGCGTAAGGGGTAGGGAAAAGCGGACGGCCGAGGGAGTGGCGCCGCCTCGGCGTCACGGCCGCCGCGATGCCTGGGCATCCGTGCATCGGTGTCTTGCGTGGCCTTGCGCTGCCGCGTCCCGCCGCGTTTTGGCCAAGGTATCGCGCTCGCCGGACAGCCTTGCGCCGGTAGCCGCGGCGATGCGAACGGCGGGCCGCCAGCCGCCGCTCGAAGCTCGATGCTCACCCCGCCAAGTTGCCGCACGCACCGCGGGCTACTCGCCCGCACGCTTGTCCTCGCGTATAATTTCATCTTTGCAGCGGGGCTTTTTCCATGCGCATTCTCGCCGAGGCTCTCACCTACGACGACGTCTACCTCGTTCCGGCCCATTCCACCGTCCTGCCGCGTGACGTAGACACCTCCACCCGACTCACCCGCAACCTGCGCCTCAATATTCCAATCGTCTCCGCGGCGATGGATACCGTGACCGAGGCGCGGCTCGCCATCACCATGGCGCAGAACGGCGGCATCGGCATCATCCACAAGAACATGACCGCCGAGCAGCAGGCGGCCGAGGTGCGGCTGGTCAAGAAGTTCGAGGCCGGCGTGATCCGCAGCCCGATCACCGTGGGGCCGAATACCTCGATCCGCGAAGTGCTGCAGCTCACCCGCGCGCACAACATCTCCGGCGTGCCGGTGGTCGACGGCGAGCAGCTGGTCGGCATCGTCACCAGCCGCGACCTGCGCTTCGAGCGCAAGCACGACGACCCGGTGCGCAACATCATGACCGGCCACGACAAGCTGGTCACGGTGAAGGAAGGCGCCAGCCAGGACGAGGTGCTGCAGCTCCTGCACACGCACCGCATCGAGAAGGTGCTGGTGGTCAACGACGGCTTCCAACTGCGCGGCCTGATCACCGTCAAGGACATCCAGAAGGCCCGCGACAACCCTCGCTCCGCCAAGGACGCCCACGAGCGCCTGCTGGTCGGCGCGGCGGTGGGCGTGGGCGGCGACACCGAGGCGCGCGTGGACGCGCTGGTCGCGGCCGGCGTGGACGTGGTCGTGGTGGACACCGCGCACGGCCATTCGCAGGGCGTGATCGACCGCGTGAGCTGGGTCAAGAAGCATTACCCGCAGATCCAGGTGATCGCCGGCAACATCGTCACCGGCGACGCCGCGCTGGCGCTGCGTGACGCCGGCGCCGACGCGGTGAAGGTGGGCGTGGGCCCGGGCTCCATCTGCACCACCCGCGTGGTGGCCGGCGTGGGCGTGCCGCAGATCACCGCCATCGACCTGGTCGCCAGCGCGCTCAAGGAGGACATCCCGCTGATCGCCGACGGCGGCATCCGCTACTCCGGCGACATCCCCAAGGCGCTCGCCGCCGGCGCGTCCAGTGTGATGCTGGGCTCGATGTTCGCCGGCACCGAGGAATCCCCGGGCGAGGTGGAGCTGTTCCAGGGCCGCTCCTACAAGAGCTACCGCGGCATGGGCTCGCTGGGCGCGATGGCGCTGGGCTCCAAGGACCGCTACTTCCAGGACGAGGCCGATGCCGACAAGCTGGTGCCCGAGGGCATCGAGGGCCGCGTGCCCTACCGCGGCCAGCTGCGCAACATCATCCACCAGCTGATCGGCGGCCTGCGCGCCTCGATGGGCTACGTGGGCGCGGCGACCATCGAGGACGTGCGCAGCAAGGCGCAGTTCGTCAAGGTCACCGGCGCGGGCGTCACCGAGGCGCATCCCCACGACATCCAGATCACCAAGGAAGCGCCGAACTATCGGCTCAATTCCTGAGGAGTCGGGAGTAGGGAATGGGGAGTCGGGAATAGTGAAAGCGCCTCCGGTTCCCTTGACGCCCCCCGCTGAAGCCTCCGGGGCAAGGCGCGCCATCGCGCCTTGCCCCCTCTCTATTCCCGATTCTCTATTCCCGATTCCCTGGCTCCGCCCATGACCGACATCCACAGCGACAAGATCCTCATCCTCGATTTCGGCGCGCAGTACACCCAGCTGATCGCCCGGCGCATCCGCGAGTTCGGCGTCTACTGCGAGATCTGGGCCTGGGATCACGACCCGGCCGAGATCGCCGCGTTCAAGCCCAAGGGCATCATTCTCTCCGGCGGCCCCGAGTCCACCACGCTGCCTGGCGCGCCGGCGGCGCCGCAGGCGGTGTTCGACGCGGGCCTGCCGATCCTCGGCATCTGCTACGGCATGCAGACCCTGGCCGCCCAGCTCGGCGGCGCCACCGAGGCCGCCGACCAGCGCGAGTTCGGCCATGCCGAGGTGGACGTGGTGGCGCAGGACGCCCTGCTCGCGGGCCTGAGCGACCACGTCGGCGCGCCGCGCCTGGACGTGTGGATGAGCCATGGCGACCACGTCTCCGTGGCGCCGCCCGGCTTCACCGTCACCGCCACCACCGAGCGCATCCCGGTGGCGGCCATGTCCAACGAGGCCAGGCGCTGGTACGGCGTGCAGTTCCACCCGGAGGTCACCCACACCAAGCAGGGCGGGGCGCTGCTCAAGCGCTTCGTCACCGAGATCTGCGGCTGCCGCACGCTGTGGACCGCCGCCAACATCATTGAGGACCAGGTCGCGCGCGTGCGCGAGCAGGTCGGCCAGGACGAGGTGATCCTCGGCCTCTCCGGCGGCGTGGATTCCTCCGTGGTGGCCGCGCTGCTGCACAAGGCCATCGGCGACCAGCTCACCTGCGTCTTCGTCGACACCGGCCTGCTGCGCTGGCAGGAAGGCGACCAGGTAATGGCGATGTTCGCCGCCGAGGCCGACAAGGGCGGCATGGGTGTGAAGGTGGTGCGCGTCAACGCCGCCGAGCGCTACTTCAAGGCGCTGGAAGGCGTGGCCGATCCGGAAGCCAAGCGCAAGATCATCGGCAACCTGTTCGTGGAGATCTTCGAGGAAGAATCCCACAAGCTCAGCAACGCCAAGTGGCTGGCGCAGGGCACCATCTATCCCGACGTGATCGAGTCGGCCGGCAGCAAGACCGGCAAGGCCCACGTCATCAAGAGCCACCACAACGTGGGCGGCCTGCCCGAGCACATGAAGCTCGGCCTGGTCGAGCCGTTGCGCGAACTATTCAAGGACGAGGTGCGCCGCCTGGGCGTGGAACTCGGCCTGCCGCGCAGCATGGTCTACCGCCACCCGTTCCCCGGCCCGGGCCTGGGCGTGCGCATCCTCGGCGAAGTGAAGGCCGAGTACGCCGAACTGCTGGCCCGCGCCGACGCCATCTTCATCGACGAGCTGCGCAAGGCCGACCTCTACGACAAGACCAGCCAGGCCTTCGCCGTGTTCCTGCCGGTGAAGTCGGTGGGCGTGGTGGGCGACGCGCGTGCCTACGAATGGGTGATCGCCCTGCGCGCGGTGGAAACCATCGACTTCATGACCGCGCACTGGGCGCACCTGCCTTACGACTTCCTCGGCAAAGTCTCCAGCCGCATCATCAACGAACTGCGCGGCGTCTCCCGCGTGGTCTACGACATCAGCGGCAAGCCGCCGGCGACGATTGAGTGGGAGTGAGCCGTCCAGCGGCTGACTGGCGGCGCGCACGGCGACCATGTTGTACGGTATAATTCCGTACAAACAGGAGCCTAGCCATGACCACTGCGACCGCCCGTCTCGACCTGCGCCTCGAGCTGCGTGACAAGGACCGTATCGCCAAAGCCGCCGCCCTGCGAGGCATGCCGATATCGTCCTTCGTCCGTGACGCCGTGCTGCGCGAAGCGGATGCCGCCATTGCGGCGGATACGGTCGTCACCTTGTCGGAAGCCGAGTCGCGGCGCTTCCTGGACGCTCTGGACGCGCCATTCCACCCTAATGCCCGCCTCAAGAAGGCGATGGAATCCGCCGCCCGGCTGACACAGCGCTGAGGCATGGCGCTGATCTTCACCGTCCTGGATGGGCGTCGGCATAACCGCGAAGACTTCACCTGTGGCGTAGCTGAGCTGGACGACTACCTGCGCCGTCGCGCTGGACAGCACCAGCGCGACGGTATTGCCACGACCCACGTCCTGATCGACGATGCCGAACCGGTACGGATTCTCGGCTATTGCTCGCTGTCGGCCGCGCAATTGCATTTGCATGAGTTGCGTGAGGATGACCGCAAGCGGCTGCCAGCTTACCCGGTGCCAGCCATCCGCATGGGGCGGTTGGCCGTCTCGAATACTAAGCAGGGCAGAGGTTACGGTCAGTTGCTGCTGGGCCATGCGGTTAACCTGGCCGTGTCTGTGCGGCAGACGATGGGCGTGCGCGTGTTGATCGTGGATGCCAAGGATGAGCGGGCGGCAGCGTTCTATGAGGGCTTTGGCTTTCGGCGCACGGCCAGTGCGGCGCTGACGCTGTATCTGCCTGTCGGCAGTTCTTGAAAGCGAATGAAACCGTGGCATTGACCGAAGCCGATACCTGCCGAATCCATGTCACGCCGGCCTTGCAGCAGGCCGGCTGGAGCGCGGAGCCATATGCCATTGGTGAGCAGCGCCCGATCACTGACGGGGGCATCCTGCTGATCGGCGGCAAGGCGCGTCGGGCGAAGGTGCGCAAGCCGGACTACATCTCTACCGCCGCGACTTCCCTATTGCCGTGGTTGAAGCCAAGGAAAGTGGCCTGCCGGCGGAGAACGGCGTGCAACAGGTTCGCGAATACGCGGAAATGCTCAAATTGCGCTTCGCCTACGCGACCAATGGTCTGCAAGGCAGGGAAGAAGACGGTTTACCGGCTGGCCCAGCAGGGGGAGATACCGGGATTCAAGCTGGGTGGCACCTGGCGGTTTCGTCGCAGCGAGCTGGATCGCTGGATTGCCGCGCAAATAGCCGAGAAAACGCAGGACAGGACATGAGCACCCCGCAGAACAGTAGCAGCCAGGCGGCCGCGCTCAGAGAGAGGGCTGCACGCCCATGAATGCCGTAGAAATCGAACAAGCCATCACCGATCTCGCGGAGCAGCCGTTCGACCGTGCGGAGTTTCCCTATGCCTTTCTTGAGGCGTTCGGTAACAAGGCGACGACCATCAAGCGCCTTCGCGCCGGAGCATCGAACAAGTCCGACCTCGGCGGTGTTCTTCAGACCAGCAACATCCACATTCTGACCTGCGACGCTGGGCGGGTGACGCAGACGCTGGCCTCCCTCAAGGCCAGTCCGGCGACGGCCAAGGCCAAGGCGAAGTTCATCCTCGCCACGGACGGCGCGGACTTCGAGGCCGAAGACCTGGCCAGCGGTGAGACAGTAGCCTGTGCCTTCAAGGACTTTCCCGACCACTTTGGCTTCTTCCTGCCGCTTGCGGGCATCAGCATCGTTCGTCAGATCAGCGAAAACGCCTTTGACATTCGGGCCACCAGCCGCCTGAACCGCCTGTACCTTGAACTGTTGAAAGACAACCCTGCGTGGGGCACTGCGGAGCGTCGCCATGACATGAACAAGTTCATGGCACGGCTGATCTTTTGCTTCTTCGCCGAGGACACAGATATTTTTGGGGGCAAGGGCAAGTTCACCGAGACCGTCGCGCGGATGAGCGCGGGCGACTCGGCCAACACTCACGAGGTCATCGCTACGCTGTTCCGCGTCATGAACACCCGGCGTGAGGACCGACCAGCCGCCAAACTCCCACGTTGGGCCAATATCGACGACTTCCCCTACGTCAACGGGCAGTTGTTCTCTGGTGGCGACGACGTGCCGCGGTTCAGCAAGATCGCCCGTTCCTACCTGCTGCATGTCGGCGGGTTGGACTGGACCAAGATCAACCCCGACATTTTCGGCTCGATGATCCAAGCAGTCGCTGAGGACGAGGAGCGCGGCGAGTTGGGCATGCACTACACCAGTGTTCCTAACATCTTGAAGGTACTGAACCCGCTATTCCTTGATGACCTTCGTTCCAAGCTGGAAGAGGCGGGCGACAACCCGCGCACCTTGCTCAATCTGCGCAAGCGCATCGCCAGGATCAGAGTCTTCGACCCGGCCTGCGGATCGGGTAACTTCCTGGTCATTGCCTATAAAGAAATGCGCGCTATTGAGGCCGAGATCAACCGGCGGCGCGGCGAACCAGATCGCGCGTCTGGCATCCCCCTCACCAATTTCCGTGGAATCGAGCTGCGCGACTTCCCAGCGGAGATCGCGCGTCTTGCACTGGTTATCGCCGAGTACCAGTGTGACGTCCTCTACCGAGGACAGAAACTTGCGTTGGCGGAGTTCCTGCCTCTGCGCGACGAGAACTGGATCACCTGCGGCAATGCCTTGCGCCTCGACTGGCTGGCGATCTGCCCGCCGACGGGAACGGGCGTGAAGGTGCAGACCGACGACCTCTTTCAGGCCCCCCTTGACCAAGCCGAGATCGACTTCCAGAACGAAGGCGGCGAGACCTATATTTGCGGCAATCCACCCTACAAGGGGAGCCAAGATCAGACAACGAGCCAGAAGAGCGGTTTGAATAACCCAATCCAAGCCATCTATCCGTCTTGACGTCCATCGTTGTGACAGAAAACGGGAGGACTCAGGGACTTGGGTTCTCCCCATCGGCGTCCCTTGCCTGGATGGCGCGGCCTCTTTCGGGGGGGGGGGCACCCCTTCCA
>NZ_LFQR01000078.1 GCF_001182895.1 Frateuria defendens
CCGCTTTGGCTCCCACTCCCGATGGGGGAGAGGGTTTGGGTAAGGGGCGGGTGCTCGCGGGAACGCGGCTATCTCGCTCGTGGTTCTGTGTTGTCGAAACCTTGCCGGCCTTTGGCCGGTGTTTCGCTCATCTGCCGATGAGCGAGCTACTTTCCATGCCGACTCCCCCTTGCGGGGCCTGATCGTCCGAGCCTCACCGCCGCATAGGGGACCCCAAGAGCCAAAGAGCAAAAGCACCACGCGCTCACACTTTCGGCGCTCGCGCAGCGAGCGCTTCAAGAGTGCGCACAGGAATGTGCGCTGCTCTTCCGGGGCCCCTGGGGCGCGGCCTCGGGGTGTCTTTGCTCTTTGGTTACTTTCTCTTGGACAAGCAAGAGAAAGTAACTCGCTCCCCGGCAGGGGAGCGAAACCCCGGCCTACGGCCGGCCAGAAC
>NZ_LFQR01000079.1 GCF_001182895.1 Frateuria defendens
TGGGCAAGCAAAGAAAAGTAACTCGCTCCCCGGCAGGGGAGCGAAACCCCCGGCCATAGGCCGGCAATCTTGCCGTACAACACAACCAGCAAATCCCAATTTTCATAGCCGAATACCACCAGCGATGAACGCTGCAACCATCCCCGAACAACCCCTGCCCACCTGGCGCCGCGCCGTCCTCAAAGTCGGCAGCAACCTGCTGGCCGCCGACGGCGGTGGCCTCACCCCGCGCCATGCCGAAGCGCTGGCCGCCTTCATCGCCGCCAGCCACGCGCAAGGGCGGCAGGTGGTGCTGGTGTCCTCCGGTGCCGTGGCCGCCGGGCGCGCCCTGTTGCGCGAGCGGCTGCCCAACGGCGGCGACCTTGCCGCGCGCCAGGCGCTGGCCGCGCTGGGGCAGGCGCCGGTGATCGAGCTGTGGCGGCGCCTCGCCGAGCGCCCGGTGGCACAGGTGCTGCTCACCCACGACGACGTGCGCAACCGCCGCCGCTACCTCAACGCCCGCGCCACCCTGCGCGAGCTGCTGGCGCTCGATGCGCTGGCGGTGGTGAACGAGAACGACACCGTGGCCGTGGACGAATTGAAGCTCGGCGACAACGACAACCTCGGCGCTATCGTCGCCGCCCTGGTCGAGGCCGACTTGCTGCTGATCGCCTCCGACATCGACGCGCTCTACACCGCCGACCCGCGCCGCGATGCCTCGGCCACGCCGATCGCCAGCGTGGCCGAGGTGACGCCAGCGATCCTCGCGATGGCCGGCGGCAGCGGCAGCGCGGTGGGCACGGGCGGCATGCGCACCAAGCTCAAGGCCGCGTCCAAGGCGGCCAGCGCGGGCATTCCCACCGCGCTGTTCGACGGCCGCAATGCCGACACCGTGCGCCTGCTCGGCGAGGGCCGGTTGCGCGGCACCCTGTTCCAGGCCGGCACCAGCCGCCTGCAGGCGCGCAAGTACTGGCTGCGCCACGCGCCGGCGGCGCCGGGCGCGATCCGCGTGGACGCGGGCGCGACGCGCGCGCTGGCCGGCGGCCACGCCTCGCTGCTGCCCGGCGGCATCCTCGATGCGGAAGGCGAGTTCCACCGCGGCGACGTGGTGGAGATCACCGACGCCGACGGCCGCCCGGTGGCGCGCGGCCTGGTGCAGTACGGCATGGCCGAGGTGCGGCGATTGGCCGGTCGTCACAGCCGCGAGATCACGGGTGTGCTGGGCTACAGTTACGGGTCCGAGGTCGTCCATCGCGACGATCTGGTGACCTTGATCGAAGGCGAGCCGGAGAACGGAACATGACCACCATCCGCGACCAGGCGTTGGCCTGCCGCGAGGCCGCGCGCAGCGTGGCCGAGCTGGGCACCGCAGCCAAGCGCAAGCTGCTGCACGACATGGCGTTGGCGCTGGAGGAACAGTGCGAGGCGGTGCTGGCCGCCAACGCCAAGGACATGCAGGCGGCCGCCGCCAAGGGCGTGCAGGGCGCCATGCTCGACCGCCTGCGGCTGGACGAGGCGCGCGTGGCCGGCATCGCCAACGCGCTGCGCGAAGTGGCCGCGCTGCCCGACCCGGTGGGCGTGGTGACGCGCCGCGAGACGCGCCCCAACGGCCTGCAGGTGGAGCGCGTGCGCGTGCCGCTGGGCGTGGTGGCGATGATCTACGAGGCGCGCCCCAACGTCACCGCCGACGCCGCCGCGCTGTGCCTGATGGCCGGCAACGGCGTGATCCTGCGCGGCGGCTCCGAGGCGCTGCATTCCAACACTGCCATCGCCGCCGCGCTGCGCGGTGCGCTGGAGGCCAACGGCGTGCCCGCCGAGGCGCTGACGCTGGTGGAAGACCTGCGCCGCGAGGCCATGGTCGAGCTGCTGCAGCTCACCGACATCGTCGACCTCGCCATCCCGCGCGGCGGCGAGGGCCTGATCCGCTTCGTGGCCGAGCACGCGCGCGTGCCAGTGATCAAGCACTACAAGGGCGTGTGCCACCTGTACGTGGACCGCAGGGCCGACCCCGCGCTGGCGCTGAACCTGCTGATCGACGGCAAGACCTCGCGCCCCGGTGTGTGCAACGCGCTGGAGACGCTGCTGGTGCATGCCGACGTCGCCGTCGACTTCCTGCCGCGCGCCGCCGCGGCGCTGGTCGCGCGCGGCGTGGAGCTGCGCGGCGACGAGCGCACGCGCGAACTGCTGCCCGGGGTGAAGCCGGTTACCGAGGACGACTACGCGGCCGAGTTCCTCGACCTCATCCTCGCGGTGCGCGTGGTCGACAGCCTGGACGAGGCGATCGCGCACATCCGCCGCTACGGCTCGGACCACACCGAGGTGATCGCCACCCGCGACGAGGCCGCCGCGCGCCACTTCGTGCGCGCGCTGCATGCGGCGGTGGTGATGGTGAACGCCTCCTCGCGCTTCTCCGACGGCGGCGAACTGGGCCTGGGCGCGGAGATCGGCATCTCCACCACGCGCCTGCACGCCTATGGCCCGATGGGCGCCGAGTCGCTCACGGTGGAGCGCTTCGTGGTGCACGGCGAAGGGCAGGTGCGGCACCCGCAGAGCCGCGTGTAGCGGCGGCCCGGCTCAGGCGAAGGCGAGGCCGCGCAGCAGCCGCCCGGCCAGGCGCTTCTGCTTGAGCTGCTCCACCCACCAGGCCAGTGCGCGACCCTGATGGTCGCTGCGCCAGGCCACGTAGAGCGTGTTCGGCTCGCGCGGATCGGCCATGCGCTTTTCCACCAGGCGGCCCTGCTTGAGCAGGGCGGCGACCCGTTCCTTCGGCAGCCAGCCCACGCCCAGCCCCTCGCACTGGGCCAGGATCTTGGCGCGCATGCCCGGCACGGCCAGCGTGGCCTGGCCGCCGAGCACGCCGTAGCTGCGCGCGTCGATGTGGCGCGAGGAATCGGCCACGACCACGGCGCGATGGGCGGCCACCGCCTCGCGTTCCAGCGGCTCCTGCGCCCTGGCGAGCGGGTGCCGCGGCGAGACGGCGAACACCCAGGCCATCGTGCCAAGCTCGAACCAGCGCAGCCTGGGGATCGCCGGCGGCTCGTTGGTGGCGCCCACGATCAGGTCGGCGCGGCCGTCGCGCAGCGCTTCCCAGGTGCCGCCGAGGATCTCGCCGGTGAGGCGCAGCGACACGCCCGATCGCAGCGCATCGAACGCGCGCACGACGGGCACCAGCGTCTCGAACTCCAGCACCTCGTCGGTGACGATGTGCAGGCGGTCCTCCCAGCCGTTGGCGATCTGCTTCACGCGCTGGCCCAGGCGCGACACGTCCTGCATCAGCCGCGCGGCCTCCTGGGCGAGCAGGTGTCCGGCCGGGGTGAGCTGGAGGCGGTACTTGCGGCGGTCGAACAGCAGCGCATCGAAGCGCGCCTCCAGCTGCCGCGCGGCATGCGACACGGTGGAGGGCGCCTTGCCCAGGCGGGCGGCGGCCCGCGACAGGCTGCCGCTCTCGCGGATGGCTTCCAGCAGGGCCAGTTCGCTCGCCGACAACATGTTCGATGCCTTCGCATGAGTTCGTCGCGCCGATGGTACGGCATGCGGTACCGGCGCGAGCAATCTGCCTGCCAAGGCCATCCGGCCGACTCATCGAAGGACATTCCGTCATGAAACGTTTCGAGAACAAGACCGTGCTGGTCACCGGCGGCAGCAGCGGCATCGGCCTGGCGGCCGCGCAGGCGTTCGCCGCCGAGGGCGCCAGGGTGGTGATCACCGGCCGCGACGCCGCGGCGCTGGAAACGTCGGGCGCGCAGCTGGGCGCGCAGGCGCTGGCGCTGCGCAACGACGCCAGCGACCCGCGCGCCGCGGTGGCGCTGGCCGCGACCCTCGCCGAGCAGGGCATGCAGCTGGACGCGGTCTTCGTCAACGCCGGCATCGCCAGGTTCGCCGCCTTCGAGCAGGTGGGCGAGGCGCTCTGGGACCAGACCTTCGACGTCAACGTCAAGGGTGCCTATTTCCAGATCCAGGCGCTGCTGCCGCGGCTGAACCCGGGCGCCTCCATCGTGCTCAACGGTTCCATCAACGCCCACGTCGGCATGCCGGGCTCGTCGGTGTACGCGGCGAGCAAGGCGGCGCTGGTGTCGCTGGCGAGGACGCTGTCGGCGGAGCTGCTGCCGCGCGGCGTGCGCGTCAACGTGGTGAGCCCCGGCCCGGTGAGCACGCCCTTGCACGGCAAGCTGGGGGTGGATGCCGCCACGCTGGAGACCACCGTCGCGCAGATCCGGGACATGGTGCCGCTGGGCCGTTTCGGCACGCCCGAGGAGCTCGCCTCGACCGTGCTGCACCTGGCCGCACCCGAGTCGGCCTTCATCGTCGGCAGCGAGATCATCGTCGACGGCGGCATGAGCCAGCTGTAGCCGGCTCGGCCGCGCCGCGATGCGCGGCGTCGCGGCGCAGGCGGTGCGCCTGCGGCCTGGCGCGACGGCAAAAGCCGCGCCAGGCCGGGTGCGTTGCGCGCGGCATCGGTCTGTGCGGGGTGCCAGGGCGGGGTGCTAGGGTTCGTGCGATGCCCGGCGTGGGTGCTGCACGTCGCCGGCATGTCGATCCGCGACGCGCCGGTTCGTCGTGGGGACAGGGGCGGGATGTCCGGCCCGGTTCCCGCGTACGCTCCGTCCCTTGCCGAAAGAGGCCCGCATGACGACCGACCCCGCCGCCACGCCTTCCCGCCCGACGCCCGCGATCCACCACGACCACCGCTGGCAGGCGCTGGGCCTGCTGTGCCTGGGCGTGCTGATGATCGTGCTCGACACCACCATCGTGAACGTGGCGCTGCCCTCGATCCGCGCCGACCTCAAGTTCACCGACGCCGCGCTGGCCTGGGTGGTGAACGCCTACATGCTCACCTACGGCGGCTTCCTGCTGCTCGGCGGGCGGCTGGGCGACCTGTACGGGCACCGGCGGCTGTTCCTCGCCGGCATCGCGGTGTTCACGTTGGCCTCGCTGGCGTGCGGGCTGGCGGGCACGCAGGGCTTTCTGATCGCGGCGCGCGCGGTGCAGGGGCTGGGCGGCGCGGTGGTCTCGGCGGTGTCGCTGTCGCTGATCATGGACTTGTTCACCGAGCCGGCCGACCGCGCCAGGGCGATGGGCGTGTACGGCTTCGTCTGCGCCGGCGGCGGCAGCCTGGGCGCGATGCTGGGCGGCCTGCTGACCGGCTCCTTGAGCTGGCATTGGGTGTTCCTGGTCAACCTGCCGATCGGGCTGGGCGTGATCGCGCTGTCGCTGAAGCTGCTGCCGGCGGCGACCGCGGCCGGGCCGTCGCGGCATCTGGATGTCGCCGGCGCCGTCACGGTGACCGTCGCGCTGATGCTGGCCGTGTACGCCATCGTCAACGGCAACGAGGTGGGCTGGACGGCGGCGCGTACGCTGGTGCAGCTCGCCGTCGCGGCGGCGCTGCTGGCGCTCTTCCTCGCCATCGAGGCGCGCGTGCGCGTGCCGCTGATGCCGCTGCGGCTGTTCCGCCTGCGCAACGTGGCGGTGGCCAACGTGGTGGGCGTGCTGTGGGCGGCGGCGATGTTCGCCTGGTTCTTCCTCTCCGCGCTCTACATGCAGCTGGTGCTCGGCTACCGGCCGCTCGAGGTGGGGCTGGCCTTCCTGCCGGCCAACCTGATCATGGCGCTGTTCTCGCTGGGTCTTTCGGCGAAGCTGGTGATGCGCTTCGGTATCCGCCGGCCGCTGGCCGCGGGCCTCTCGATGGCCGTGCTGGGCCTGCTGCTGTTCGCGCGGGCGCCGGTGGCGGGGCATTTCGTGGTGGACGTACTGCCGGGCATGCTGCTGCTGGGCCTGGGCGCGGGCATCGCCTTCAACCCGCTGCTGCTGGCGGCGATGAGCGATGTGGAGCCGGCCGAGTCGGGGCTGGCCTCGGGCGTGGTCAATACCGCCTTCATGATGGGCGGTGCGCTGGGGCTGGCGGTGCTGGCGAGCCTGGCCGCCGCGCGCAGCGAAGGGATGCAGGCGCAGGGGCAGGGCGCGGCGGCTGCGCTCACCGCGGGCTACGAGGCGGCGTTCTTGGTCGGGGCGGTGTTCGCCGCGGTGGCGGCGGGGCTGGGCGCCTGGCTGCTGCGGGTGCCGACGCAGGCCGCGGCGACGGAGGCCGAGCCGGCGTCCTGACGGGGCGCGATCATGCGTGCCGACCCTCGGGCACGCGAGCGATGCGCGCGTGCCCGAGGGCTGCAAAAGCGTTGCGGTTGAGCTGGTGGGTGTGGTCGTTGTTCTGCGGGCCGTTGGCGTAGGACATGATGGCGCTGGTGGCCGCGCCGGACTGGCTGATGTCCGAACGCACCTGGCCCTCGGTGTTGCCGTAGCTGCGCGAGAACACATAGTCGAGCTTGCCGTACCACTTGCCGTCGAACGGGGGGCTCCAGCAGCGCCTCCAGGCTGTAGTACTGGCGCTTGAGGCGGGGGAAGCCCAGTTCCGCATTGGTCTCGGTGAGGGAGATGTACTGCCCGCTGGCCAGGTCGCGCAGGGTGTAGGAGTTGGCGCGGCCGGGGTTGAACAGCGTACAGCCGTTGCCCGGCAGGGCGCGGTGGCATGGAGTACCGGTGCGCAGACTGCGGCTTCGCCGCGCCGGCCGGCGGCGACACGCGGCGGTCACATTGCCGCAACCGGCGCCCGCCACGCTCGGCGGATCATCCCCGCCGGAGTGTGGACCCATGAACCTCAAGCTTCGCCTCGCCCTGCTCGCCGCGCTGGCCGCGGCCGGCACGGCGCACGCCAGTGTCGATCTCGTCGCCACCGCCAGCCTCGACGGCCATCGCGGCGACCGCGCGGTGCGCACCGCGGCGCCGCTGGAGAACGGCGCCCCCGGCAACCTGTTCGGCGGCATCGGCTCGGGCCTGGCGTATGCCGGCTGCGACAGCTTCCTCGCCATGCCCGACCGCGGCCCCAACGCCGTGGCCTACGACGCGGCCGCGGACGACACCACCTCCTACATCCCCCGCTTCCACACCCTGCGCATGACGCTGGCGCCCAGCGCCGCGGGCGCGGCGCTGCCGTTCACGCTCGCGCCGCGGCTGGAGGACACCACGCTGCTGTGGGACGCCTTCGGCCTCTACTACGGCGACGGCCGCGGCGTGAATCTGCCGGACGGCACGTCGCGCCTCAACCGGCCGTTCCGCCACTACTTCAGCGGCCGCTCGGACAACGCGGACCCGGCGCACGACTCGGGCTGGCCGCTCGATGCGCGCCTCGATCCGGAAGGCATCCGCATGGACGCCGGCGGCGAGGCGGTCTATGTCTCCGACGAATACGGCCCCTACGTGTACAAGTTCGACCGCCGCAGCGGGCGCCGCCTGGACAGCTACGCGCTGCCGGCCGCATTCGAGGTGGCGAAGACGGCGCCCACCGGCGATGCGGAGATCGCCGGCAACGCCAGCGGCCGCGTGGCCAACAAGGGCATGGAAGGGCTCGCCATCACGCCGGACGGACGCGCGCTGCTCGGCGTCATGCAGGCCGCGCTGCTGCAGGACGGCGGCGCCGGCGGGGCGGTGGTACGCATCGCGCGCATCGACCTCGCCACGCACCGGGTGCACCAGTACGCCTACCCGCTCACCAACCTGGGCAGCGCCAAGAAGCCCAAGTACAGCGGCGTCAGCGAGATCGTGGCGGTGAACGACCACCAACTGCTGGTGGACGAGCGTGACGGCAAGGGCTTCGGCGACGGCTCGGTGGCCGGCTTCAAGCACGTCTACCTGGTCGATCTCGACGGGGTGCAGGAGGTCGGCCAACTCGCCGGCGCCGACGTGCTGGCCGCGGCGGCCGTGCCCAAGACCGACTTCCTCGACGTGGTCGCCGCGCTGGGCCGCCACGGCATCGCGCCGGAGGACGTGCCGGCCAAGCTGGAAGGCCTCGCCTTCGGCCCGGACGTGGAGCAGGACGGCCAGCGCCGCCACACGCTGTTCATCGCCAACGACAACGACTTCCTGCCCGACGTCACCGACGACCTGCATCCCGCGGGCGCGGACAACCCCAACCGCTTCTTCGTGTTCGCTTTCGACGAGGCGGACCTGCCGGGCTACCAGCCGCAGCGCTTCGCGCACCTGGGCTGCCCGCGGCGCTGACGCGGCGATCATGCCGGCCCGCCTCTTTCGGGCGGGCCGGCCTCAGGCGAAGGAAGGCCTGCGACGGCGAGGGCTCAGCCCTGGTCCGCCCAGGCCCGCACCGCCTCGGCGAAGGTATGGCAGTCGGCGTAGCGGTTGTAGAGCGGCGTGGGCGAGATGCGGATCACGTCCGGCTCGCGCCAGTCGCCGATGATGCCGCGCGCAACCAGGTGTTCGAACAGCGCGCGGCCGCGCGCGCGGCCGCCGCGCACGCGCAACGAGAGCTGGGCGCCGCGCTGGGCGGGGTCGGCCGGCGTCACCACCTCCATCACCTCGTCGAGGCGCCGCTGCACCAGCCATTCCAGGTAGCCGGTGAGCGCCACGGACTTCTCGCGCAGGGCCGGCATGCCGGCGCGGCGGAACAGTTCCAGCGACACGCGCAGCGGCGCCAGCGCGAGGATCGGCGGGTTGGAAATCTGCCAGCCGTCGGCGCCGGGCGTGGGCACGAACTCGGGGCCCATGCGGAAGCGCGTGTGCTTGTCGTGGCCCCACCAGCCGGCGAAGCGCGGCAGGTCCGCACGCGCGTGGCGCGCATGCACGAAGGCGCCGCCCACCGCGCCGGGGCCGGCGTTCAAGTACTTGTAGCTGCACCAGACGGCGAAGTCGGCGCCGCTGTCGTGCAGCGCCAGCGGCAGGTTGCCCACCGCGTGGGCGAGGTCGAAGCCCACCGCGCAGCCGTGGCGCCGCGCGAGCGCGGTGATCGCGGCGAGGTCGAAGGCCTGGCCGGTGCGGTACTGCACGCCGGGCAGCAGCACCAGCGCGATGCGCTCGCTGTGCTCGGCCAGCGCGCGCTCGATCGCGGCCATCGACAGCGTGCCGTTGGGCTCCTCGCCCTCCAGTTCGATCAGCGCGTTGGCCGGGTCGTAGCCGTGGAAACGGATCTGCGAGGTCAGCGCGTGGCGGTCGGTGGGAAAGGCGCCGGCCTCGGCGAGGATGGCGTGGCGCTCGCGCGTGGGGCGGTAGAAGCTCACCATCATCAGGTGCAGGTTCACGCCCAGGGTGTTCATCGCCACCACTTCGTCGGGCTGCGCGCCGACTACCCGGGCGAGGTCATCGCGCACGAACTCGTGGTAGTCCATCCACGGCAGGCGGCCCTTGAAATGGCCTTCCACGCCCAGCTCGCCCCAGTAATCCAGTTCGGCCTGGACCGCGGCGCGCACGGCACGCGGCTGCAGGCCCAGCGAGTTGCCGCAGAAGTAGAGGCCGTCGCGGCCTTCGTGCGGGGGGATCAGGAATTCGTCGCGGAAACCGCGCAGCGGATCGGCGGCGTCGCGGGCGCGGGCCCAGTCGAGGGCGGCTTCGAAGTGGGGCATCGAGGGGGCTTGGCAAATAGTGGCAGCTTAGGCCCAACGGCGGTTGCGAGGAAGCGTGCGCGCGAATCTCATCGGCGCGCGGTCCATCCCGGCGCGCGGGCTCACCAGCCCATGTAGTGCCCGCCGTTGATGGCGAGGTTGGCGCCGGTGATCCAGCTCGCCTCTTCGGTGGTGAAGAAGGCCACGGCATGGGCGATCTCGTCCGGGCGACCGAGGCGGCCCACCGGGATGCGCGCGATGATCTTCTCGCGCACCTCTTCGGGCACCGCCATCACCATGTCGGTGGCGACGTAGCCGGGCGAGACGGTGTTGACGGTGATGCCGTGGCGCGCGTTCTCCTGCGCCAGCGAAATGGTGAAGCCGTGCATGCCGGCCTTGGCCGCGGCGTAGTTGGCCTGGCCGTACTGGCCCTTCTGGCCGTTGATCGAGCTGATCTGCACGATGCGGCCCCAGCGGCGCGCGCGCATGCCCTCGATCACCGGGCGGGTGACGTTGAAGCAGGCGTTCAAGTTGGTGTTCACCACCTCGGTCCACTGCTGGTAGTCCATCTTGTGGAAGGTGGCGTCGCGGGTGATGCCGGCGTTGTTGACCAGGATGTCCACCGGGCCGCACTGGCGCTCGACGGCCGCGGCCATCGCCGTACAGGCGGCCGGGTCGCACACGTCGGCGGGCACCATGCAGACCTCGATGCCTTCCTCGACCATCTTCTGCAGCCAGGCCTCGGCCTTGGCTTCGTTGCGGTAATTGGTGGCTACCTTGTGGCCCTGCCGCCACAGGGTGCGGACGATGGCCGTGCCGATGCCACCGGTGCCGCCGGTAACCAATGCCGTGCGCTGGGTCATGCGTGGAGCTCCTTCGAACCTGCGGCGCTCCGGCGCCGCAGGGCGGCGGAGCGGGTGGGGCGGGCCGCGCGAGGGACGGCCCACTGGGCGGCATCTGGTCGCCCCGGGACGAGCGCTTTTATAGCCGGTTACGCGGCCAAACGATTGCTGCAGTGCGGCAATCGAGACGGGTCGAAGTCATGCAGCGCACGCTCCAGCAGGGCCTCGGCGCTGGCGGCATGGATTGCCGCAGGCAGGTCCAGGAAACGCAGTGCGCGGCGCAGCGCGGGCAGTGGATCGCGCGGGTCCACCGGGTGGGCGTGCTCGCTCTTGGAGAGCTTGTGCCCCTCATCGTCCAGCGCCAGCGGCAGGTGCAGGTAGCGCGGCGTGGGCAGGCCCAGGCACCGTTGCAGCCAGATCTGCCGCGGCGTGGAGTCGAGCAGGTCGCAGCCGCGCACCACCTCGGTGATGCCCTGGTAGGCGTCGTCCACCACGCAGGCGAGCTGATAGGCGTAGAAGCCTTCCACGCGGCGGATCACGAAGTCGCCCGCGTTCTCGCGCAGGTTCTGGCGCTGCGGGCCCTGCAGGGCGTCGTCGAACGCCACCTCGATATCCGGCGCGCGCAGCCGCCAGGCGGGCGGGCGCTGCGGGTCGGGCGGCGCCACGCAGCGGCCGTCGCGGTGGAAGCCGCCGGTGGCGGCGAGGTCGGCGCGGCTGCACCAGCAGGGAAACACCTGGCCGGCCGCGCGCAGCCGTTCGAAGGCGGTGTCGTAGGCGGCGATGCGCTGCGACTGGTAGAGCGCCGGCGCGTCGGCCGCCAGCCCGAAGGCGGGCAGGGCGGCCAGGATGCCGGTGGCCGAGCCGGGCACTTCGCGCGGCGGGTCGATGTCCTCCACCCGTAGCAGCCACTGCCCGCCGGCGTGGCGCGCGCACAGCCAGCTGCCCAGCGCGGCCGCCAGCGAGCCGAAGTGCAGCTGCCCGGTGGGCGAGGGGGCGAAGCGACCGCGGTAATCCATCGCGCTATTATGCCGGCCGCCGCCGGCGCGAAGTTCGCCCGGGCCAGGCCCGGCACCTTGGCGCCGGGCTGCGGTCCAAGCTGAAGGCAAGGGCCGCCGGCGGGGCTCGCGGACCTTGAAAGCGCGCGCCGCGATCCCGATTTCCTGGGAACGCGGCCGGCCAGGCCGCTTCCGATTTTTCATGACTGCCCCAGAGAGAGACAGCCATGCGCCGCATTCTCCTATTCGTCGCCACCAACCTCGCCGTCCTGTTCCTGCTGAGCATCGTCTGCCACCTGTTCGGCGTCGATCGCTGGGCCGAGCGCAGCGGGCTCGGCGGCATGACCGGCCTTTTGATCTACGCCGCCGTGTTCGGCATGGGCGGCGCCTTCATCTCGCTCGCCATGTCCAAGTGGATGGCCAAGATGTCCACCGGCGCCCAGGTGATCGACCAGCCGCGCAACGAAGCCGAGCGCTGGCTGATGGACACCGTGCGCCGCCACGCCCAGGCCGCCGGCATCGGCATGCCCGAGGTGGCGATCTACGACGCGCCGGAGATGAACGCCTTCGCCACCGGCATGAGCAAGAACAGCTCGCTGGTGGCGGTGAGCACCGGCTTGCTGCAGCAGATGGACCGCGAGCAGGTTTCCGCCGTGCTCGGCCACGAGATCGGCCACGTCGCCAACGGCGACATGGTGACCCTCACCCTGATCCAGGGCGTGCTCAACACGCTGGTGATCGTGGCCGCGCGCATCGTGGGCCGCCTGGTGGACAGCTGGCTGTCCGGCGGCCGTGACCGCGAAGGGGGCGGCGGCATCGGCTACTTCGTCTCGGTGATGGTGCTGCAGCTGGTGTTCGGCCTGTTCGCCTCGATCATCGTGATGGCCTTCTCGCGCTGGCGCGAGTTCCGCGCCGACGCCGCGGGGGCGAAGTTCGCCGGCCGCGGCGCGATGATCTCCGCGCTGCAGCGCCTGCAGCTCGACCACGGCGAGAGCACGCTGCCCAAGACCATGGCCGCGTTCGGCATTTCCGACCGCATGGGCACGGGCCTGCAGCGCCTCTTCATGAGCCACCCGCCGCTGGAAGAGCGTATCGCCGCGCTGCGCAACGCGCAGGCTTGAGCGCGCCGCCCGCCCGCTGCCGCCTTCCGCGGCGCCCACGCGGCGCCGCGGAAGGCGGACCGACCCAATAGGAGCGTCGCGCCGGGGAAACCAGGGGCCCGCGATCTTCCCGCACGGCGACTGCGCCGGGCCCCGGTTCCACCGGCACGACGACTCCGACCGATTCCCTTGCAACCGTAGTTTCAGGACAGTCCACGCATGAACGCACCCGCCGAAACCCGCAAGTTCGAAGCCGAAGTCGCCCAGGTGCTGCACCTGGTCACCCATTCGCTGTACTCGCACAAGGAGATCTTCCTGCGCGAGCTGATCTCCAACGCCTCCGACGCCTGCGACAAGCTGCGCTTCGAGTCCATCGCGCATCCCGAGCTGCTGGCCGGCGACGGCGAGCTGCACATCGACGTGAACTGGGACCCGGCCGCGCGCACCGTCACCGTGCGCGACAACGGCATCGGCATGAGCCGCGAGGAAGTGGTGGCCAACATCGGCACCATCGCCAGCTCCGGCACGCGCCGCTTCCTGGAGGCGATGAGTGCCGAGAAGAAGGCCGATGCGCGCCTGATCGGCCAGTTCGGCGTGGGCTTCTACTCCGCCTTCGTGGTGGCCGACCGCGTCACCGTGCTCAGCCGCCGCGCCGACCTGCCGGCCGGCGAGGGCGTGAAGTGGGAGAGCGACGGCCAGGGCGAGTATTCGCTGGAGCAGGTCGAGCTGCCCGAGCGCGGCACCGCGGTGGTGCTGCATCTGAAGGCCGACGAGGGCGAGTTCTTGAAGCGCTGGCAGCTGCGCTCGCTGATCACCCGCTACTCCGACCACGTCGCCTTCCCGATCCGCATGCCCGAGGAGAAGGACGACAAGCCGACCGACGAGTTCGAGACCGTCAACGCGGCCTCCGCGCTGTGGACCAAGCCCAAGAGCGAGATCTCCGACGAGGACTACCAGAGCTTCTACAAGTCGCTCGGCCACGACTTCAACGACGCCCTGGCCTGGACCCACAACCGCGTCGAGGGCAGCCAGAGCTTCACCACGCTGCTCTATATCCCCGCGCAGCCGCCGTTCGACCTGATGATGGGCGGGCGCGACGAGCGCAAGGGGCTCAAGCTCTACATCAAGCGCGTCTTCATCATGGACGCGGCGGAGGAACTGCTGCCCAACTACCTGCGCTTCGTGCGTGGCGTGGTGGACGCGGACGACCTGCCGCTCAACGTGAGCCGCGAGATCCTGCAGCAGAACCGCCAGCTCGAGCGCATCAAGGCTGCCTGCGTCAAGCGCGTGCTCGACCTGATCGAGAAGCTGGCCCGCGACGAGCCTTCGAGGTTCGCCACCTTCTACAAGGCCTTCGGCAACACGCTCAAGGAGGGCATCGCCGAGGACCACGCCAACCGCGCGCGCATCGCCAAGCTGCTGCGCTTCGCCTCCACCAAGAGCGAGGGCGCCGCGCCCACCGTGTCGCTGGACGACTACATCGGCCGCGCCGCCGTGGGCCAGGACACCATCTGGTACATCACTGCCGACGGCTACGCCGCCGCGGCCGGCAGCCCGCAGCTGGAAGCCTTCAAGGCCAAGGATGTCGAAGTGCTGCTGATGGCCGACCGCATCGACGAATGGATGCTGGGCAGCCTGGACGAGTACGAGGGCAAGAAGCTCAAGAACGTCGCCAAGGGCGAGCTGCCGTTGGACGAGGTCGACAAGGCCAAGCAGGAAGAAGCCGCCAAGGTCGCCGAGCCGCTGCTCAAGAAGCTCAAGGAACTGCTGGGCGACCGGGTGGGCGACGTGAAAATCTCCGCGCGCCTCACCGACTCGCCCTCGTGCCTGGCCCTCTCCGACTACGAGATGGCCCCGCACCTCGCGCGCCTGCTGCGCGAGGCCGGCCAGACGCTGCCCGAGTCCAGGCCCACGCTGGAGGTCAACCCGGCCCATGCCCTGGTGCAGCGCGTAGGCACCGAGGCCGACGAGGCCAAGGCCCGCGACCTCGCCACGCTGCTGCTGGAGCAGGCGGAGATCGCCGCCGGCGCCCCGCTGCCGGACCCGGCGGCCTTCGTGCAGCGGATGAACCGGCTGCTGCTGGGCTGACCTGCTCGCCTCGAGGCAAGACAAGAAGAGCCCGCCGATTGGCGGGCTCTTCTGTTATTGACTATTCCAACGCAGAGGGGGCAGGTCTCGAACGGCATGGCCGTTGATGCCCGCCCCTCTATCCGGTACGCCCCGGTTCCATCCGGGGCTGGCGCGGTGCCGTTTTAGAGTGCTATCTCAGCCGTCTGCGTGCCGCGTCCGGCGGGCAGCTTCACGTCCAGCGTCCTGGAGCCCGCGTCGAAGCGGGCCGCGGAGGCGGCGCCCAGCGAGCTGGAGACCACCGAGCCCGGCCGGGACACCTCGTGGATGCGCAGCGTGTAGCTCTGGATCTTCGAGTCGTAGCCCTCGTGCTGGTCCTCCGCGCGGAACAGCACGCCGCGCCCCGTGCGCACGAAGGTGAAGCGGGTGGCCTTGTAGGCGCCCTTCTCGTAGTCCAGCGTGGCGCCGTCGTCCTCGTAGAACGTGGTGGAGGCCTCGCGGTCCAGCCACACGTCCAGCACCAGGTCGGTCAGCGGATGCTCGTCCGTGTACTGCTGCACTTCGCGCGAGGGGATGATCGAGTCGGCGCGGACGTAGACCGGCACCGTGCCGAGGTCCGCGGCGCGCTCGATGGTGGTGCCGCCGCGGTAGCTCTGGCCGGTCCAGTAGTCGATCCAGCGCGTGCCGGCCGGCAGGTAGACCGAGCGCGAGGTCTTACCTTCGTCCACGACGGGGGCCACCAGCAGGCGGTCGCCGAACATGAACTGGTCGCCGACGTCGTAGGTGCCCGGATCGTTCTGGAACTGGTAGACCAGCGGCTGCCAGACCGGCGAGCCGGTGGCGGCGGCGTTGTGGTACGCATTCTGCAGGTACGGCAGCAGGGCGTAGCGCAGGCTGATGTAGCGGCGGCCGATGTCCTCCACCTCCGGCCCGTAGGCCCACGGCTCCTGGCCCTGCTTCACCGGCGCCTTGGCGTCGGAGTCGTAGTGGATGCGCGAGAACGGCAGGAAGGCGCCGACCTCCAGCCAGCGCGCCATCAGCTCCGCCGTGGGGCGCGAGGCGAAGCCGCCGATGTCGTTGCCCACCATCGGCACGCCGGACAGGCCGATGTTGAGGTTCATCGGGATCGACAGCTTCAGGTGCTCCCAGGTGGAGACGTTGTCGCCCGTCCACAGCGCCGCCCAGCGCTGCGAGCCGGCGAACATGTCGCGGGTGAGGATGAAGGAGCGCTGGTTGGGCTTGTACAGCGCGAACGCCTCGGCCGTCGCTTCGGTCTCGTGGAAGCCGAAGATGTTGTGCACCTCGCGGTGGTCCTTGGTGCCGTGGTCGAAGCGCACGTCCAGCGGCATGGTGTGGAACGGGCCGTCGAACACCGCCGGCTCGTTCATGTCCAGCCAGATGCCGGAGACGCCGGGGTCGAACAGGGCGCTGTGCTGCGCGGCCCACCAGTGGCGCACCTCGGGCCGGGTGAAGTCGGGGAACTTCGAATCCTTGGGCCACACCTCGCCCACGAAGTCGCTGCCGTCGGGGTTCTTCGCCCAGTAGTCGTTGCGGTTGCCCTCCTGGTAGACCTTCAAGTCGGGGTCGAGCTTCACGCCGGGGTCGTTGATGGCGATGGTCTTGAGGTGCAGGTCGCGCAGCTCGGACATGAAGGCGTACGGGTCGCCGATCACGCCGCCCTTCTCGCGGTTGGTGCCGCCCGGGTCCGCGCAGCACTCGCCCCAGGTGAACACCCGGTAGGCGTCCATGTAGTCGATGTCCAGGTGCAGCACGTCGAGCGGGATCTTCTTCTCGCGGTAGGTGTGGGCGACGTTGAGGAAGTCGTCGCGGGTGTAGCCCCACTTGCTCTGCTGCCAGCCCAGCGACCACAGCGGCGGCTCCTTGAAGCGGCCGGTGAGTTCGGTGTAGCGCTGCAGCACGTCCGGGATGCGCGGGCCGGCGATGAAGTAATAGCTGAGCGGGCCGCCGTTGGCGTAGAAGTAGTAGTAGTCCTTCGCCTCGCTCGCCATCTCGTAGTAGGAGCGGAAGGTGTTGTCGAACAGGATGCCGTAGGCCTGGCCGTTGCGCAGGCCCAGGAAGAACGGGATGGTGGTGTACAGGTACTTGGTCTGGCTGTCGTAGGAATAGGCGTCGGTGTTCCACATGCCGATGGAGTTGCCGCGCTTGTTGAGCCCGCGCGACTGCTCGCCGAAGCCGTAGAAGTTCTCGCCCGGGTCAGTGCGCTTGAACACGTAGGGCTTGCCGCTCTCGTAGCCCGAGCCGTAGCGGGTGTCGTCCTCGTTGAGCACGCGGCCGTCCTTGTCCAGCATGCGCACGCCGAACGGCGCCTTGGTGATCTCCACGGTCAGTTCGCGGGTCTTGATGCGGTAGCTGCCGCCGCCGTCCTGCGCGCGGAAGTCCACCGGTGCCCAGTCCTTCTTCAGGATGGCCGGCGAGGCGGGCGGGGCGCCGTGGCCCTCGACGATGGCGACGTTGACCAGGTCGTCGCTGAGTACGCGGATGTAGCCCGTGTACGTGCCCAGGTCCAGCTGCACGCCGTCGGCGCTCGGGCTGACGCCCTGCACCTCAAGGTGCTGGAGCTTGCTCTTGTCCAGCGGCGTGTCGCCCTCGGGCTGCGTCACGTAGGTCTGCAGGGCTCCGGCGACCTGCTGTGTGGCCGGCGGCACGAGCAGCTGTATCTGTCCCTTGGCGTTCACCGTGCGCTGCAGGCCACGGGGGCCGACCAGCAGGGCGCGCTGGCGGTTGGCGTCGTCGTTCGTGTGGCGGGCGGCTGCGTCCTGGATCGTCTGGGCGACGGCGGCGGACGGTGCGACGAGGTTCGTGGCGAGCAGGCCGAGCAGTAGCGCGGCCGCCAGGGGCAGCCGTGATGGAGCTGGGGTCATATAGGCATCTCCGCAGACTTGAATTGACGTGTGCTCAGAGGACCGGAGCGAGCCGGTCTCCTACGTGTGCCCCCTGTTTCCGTCCATGGCTTGCGCCGACGTTCATCGGCGCAAGCCATTGTTATGTTGCATCGCAGCATCTTGCCGTGCTTGCAATCACACTTATCGAAAATGACTGCGACGAGGCTTCGTCATTGTGGACGTCTTTACGTCCATATGAACACCGCGTTACCGGCTGCCTTCGGGATGGAGAAAATGGTGAGGTAATTTGTCGCAGGGTGGCGCTCGCATGTGGAACGAGCGCGCGAAGGTGCGCGGCGCTCGACGCCGCGCACCCGGACATCGCTCACGGCGCGGTGACCGCCGCCGGCGCGGTGGCCTGCCGCCATGCCCGCCATCCCATCGCGGCCAGCGCGATGAAGCCGGCATACAGCACCGCCGTGATCAGCAGCGACTTGTAGACGTACTCGCCGACATAGACCGTGTCCACCACGATCCACAGCCACCACGCGGCGATGTGGCGGCGCGCCTGCCACCACTGCGCCACCAGGCTGAAGGCGGTGAGGGCGGCGTCGAGCCAGGGCAGGGCGGCGTCGGTCCAGCGGTGCATGGCGGCGCCCAGCGCCAGCGCGCCGAGCGCGCCGAGGAGCGCGTGCCACGCGGCCTGGCGCGGCGGCAGCGGCGCCACCTGCACGCGGCCGTCCCCGCCCAGGTGCTGCCGCCAGCGCCACCAGCCGTAGCCGATGAAGACGGCGAAGGCGCCTTGCAGCAGGGCATCCGAATAGAGCCTGGCGGCGAGGAACACATAGCCGTAGACCGCCACCGCGGCGAGGTTCACCGGCCAGCACAGCAGGCGGCGCCGGGCGGTGAGCCAGACGCCCCAGGCGCTGAGCAGCGCGCCGGCGAGCTCGATCGCGTCCATGTCAGAAGGCGTAGGTGACGGTGAGGCGGGTCAGCCGCGGCGCGCCGGGGAACAGGAAGCTGTCGCCGTAGGAGGAGCCGGTGTCGCGCCAGTAGAAGCGGTTGAACACGTTATCCACGTTGAGCCGCCAGGTCAGCGCGTGGCCGTGCCACTGCGCGGTGTAGCGCAGGCCGGCATCGAATACGTGGTAGGCGGGCACGCTCACGCGGCCGTCCGGCGTGGCGGTCTTGCTCGCGCTGTAGCGCCAGCCGCCGAGCAGGCCCAGCTGCGGCAGGAACGGCAGCTGGTAGTCGGCGTACACGGCGGTGCGCAGGCGTGGCACGTTGGTGATCTGGTGGCCTTCGTACGCGGGCGTGCCGGTGTTCTCGGCGCGGGCGTGGATATAGGCGGTGCTGGCGGTGAGGCGCAGGTGCTCGCTGAGGCGTCCGGCCGCGTTCAACTCCAGCCCGGTGTGCACCTGCTGGCCGCTCTGCACGAAGGTGAAGCCGGCGGGCGAACTGTCCGGCTGCGCGAACTGGTAGGGCTGGCGGATGCGGAACAGCGCGGCGCCGAGGCTGAGCGCATCGCTGGGATCGAACTTCACGCCGGCCTCGACCTGGCGCGTGTGCACCGGCGGCAGGATCTCGCCGTCGTTGGAGGTCCAGTACGGCGCCTCGCCACCGAGCGACAGGCCCTCGCTGTAGCTCACGTAGCCGGTCCACTGCGCCGTGGGCTGCCACAGCACGGCGGCCTGCGGCAGCAGCTTGCTCAGGCGCGTGTCGCGTTCGGGCGCGCCGCTGCTGTCGTAGGCGCGCTCGTCGAGGCGCACGAAGCGGCCGCCGGCCAGCAGTTCCCAGTGCTCGCCGACGTGCACGCGGTCCAGCGCGAACAGCGCGCGCTGCCAGCTGGTCAGGCGGCGCGCGGAGGGGCCGGGCTGGTTGGGCGAGGGAGCGAAGTAGGGCGGGTCGACCTCGGCGATGTTGGCGGTGCCCACGTAGTCGTAGACATCCTGGCGCTGGTCCACGGTACGGCGGAAGGCGCTCACGCCGAGCGTGACGTCGTGGCGCACGACGCCGGTGTCGAAGCTGCCTTCCAGCGTGGCGCGTGCCTCGTCGTTGCGGCGGGTGTCGTCCGGGCTGCGGTAGTCGTACACGTCGTAGTCGCCGTTGGGCGCGAAGAAGTTGCCGGGCGAGCCGCCGGCGCAGGCGGGCGAGTAGAAGCAGCCGTAGGCGTAGGCCACGTTGTCGTTGATCACGCTGCGGCTGTGGCCCACCGCCACGCGGGCGCGCCAGTCGTCGCTGAGCTGGTAGTTGAAGCGCGCACTGAGGTTGGCGGCCTGGATGGCCACCGGCTTCTGCCATGGCTCGAAGCCGAGCATGCGCGTGCGGCTGGGGTGCGGTGGCAATTGCGTGCCGCCGAGCAGCTGGTAGCCGGAGACGGAGCGCTGCGCGCTGGTGGTGTAGTCGCCGTCCAGCTCCAGCGTGGCGCGCGGGCTGATGATCCAGTCGGCGGCCAGCGCGTAGAAGTTGCGCCGGCCGTCGGCATGTTGCACGTAGGAGTCGATGCCCTCGTGCGCCGCGTTGAAGCGCAGGCCGAAGTGCGGCGTGAGCCAGCCGCCGAGGTCCACCGCGCCGTACTGCGAGCCGTGCGAGTCGGTGCCGAGCGTCACCGCGCGCACGTCGGCCGGGCGCTTGGTGACGTAGTTGATCAGGCCGCCCGGCGCCACGATGCCGGCTTCGAGGCCGGCCATGCCCTTGAGCACCTCCACCTGCTGCTTGTTCTCCAGCGACAGCGGCTGCTCGCCGGTGATGGTGAGGTCGTTCTCGCGCAGGCTGGTGGCGAGGTCGAGGGTGAAGCCGCGGATGGCCACGTCCTGGTAGTAGCCCACCGGCGCGTAGTTGTCGCCGAGCGAGGCGTCCGAGCGCGCCAGCTCGCTGAGCGTGCGCGGCTGGCGGTCGTCGAGCTGGTCGCGGGTGATCACGGTGACCGCGGCCGGCGCATCGTGCAGCGAGCCGCCGCCGAAGCTGCCGAGCTGGCTGCGGTTGGCGCGGTAGCCGTTGGCGCTGGCGCCGTGCACCTCGACCGGGGCGAGCGTGGTGGTCTTGGCGCTCTTGCGCGGCTTGGCGGCGGCCTCGTCCTGGGCGTGGACGGCCGGCAGCGCGGCGAGCAGGGCGAGGAAGAGGGTGGTGCGTGCGGGAGTCATGGCCATCGTCATCGTCAATCGGGTGGATACGACGAAGCGACGGCGAGCGGGCACGCGCCAGCGCACGCCCGCTCATCAAAGCTCCCTACGCCGGTGCGAACCGGATCAGGTTCCAAGGGACTCTCTCAGCCCGGCCTCAAGCCAGGCACCCCCGCTTCTAGTTTTTCTATTCAAGCACGAAACCGCGCCTGGGTGTAGGAGCGCGCCCTGCGCGCGACCGGCGCGCCACAACGTGGCTTGTCGCGCGCAAGGCGCGCTCCTTACAGGTGGGCGAAGGGCTCAGGCCGCGGCGCGGATCGCCCGCAGCAGCGCCTGCGCCGGCGCGCCGTCGAACCATGCCGCATGGCCGAGCAGGAAGGTGTCGTAGGCCACGTCGGCATGGGCGCGCGAGCCGGTCACGGCGTGGAAGTACTCGACCTCGGAGAGCGCGAAATCCACGTGCGCGACACGCAGCAGGTCGGCGAGCAACCGGACTTGCGCGGCGCTCAGCGCGCGGCGCCGGCGGTAGCCCTCGATCAGCGCGAGCGCGGTGTCCACGTGCACGGCGCCGTCGCCTTGTTCGAGCGCGAGCCAGGCGACGGCGTTGCGCTCGATCGCCGTGGCGAGGTCGAACAGCGCGAAGCTGGGCGAGGCGAGGCCGAAGTCGAGCATGGCGACGACCTCGGCGCGGCCACCTTCGACGCGCCAGCACAGGTTGGAGACGTGCCAGTCGTTGTGCGTCCACAGCCGTGGCTGCGCGGCGAGCCGCGCGGCCACGGCGGCGTGTGCCGGCCCGGCCACGCGGCCGAGGTCGCCGCGCCAGTCGCGGTCGCGCAGGTAGTCGGCCAGGCCGGGGCGCTCGGGCAACTGGATCGCCAGCGCCGCAGCGGGGTCGGCGGCCTCGATCAGTTCGCTGCGCGTGACCAGGATGTGCGTGCCGCGCTGGGGCGCGGCGTAGCCTTCGGCGGCGTCGTGCAGGCGCGCGAGGGCATCGCCGGCGGCGCGGGCATGGGCGAGGTCGAGCAGGGGCGACCAGGAGACGGCGTCGCGGTAGAGATCGACGCCCTCGGCGCGCGCGTGCACCTCGTAGGTCCATGCGCCCTCGGCGGCCACCGTGTCGCCGCCGACATGGCGCAGCACCTCGGGCACCGGCGCGCCATGCGCGCGCAGGTGTTCGATGAAGCGGTGTTCCTCGCGCAGCGTGGCCGGCGTGCGCACGCGCGCGTGGTGGCGCTTGACGAACACCTCGCATTCGCCGCTGCGCACCAGGGCCGCGGCCGAGAGCGGGCGCGGGCTGTGCCAGAGCACAACGGACGGTGCGGCGAGCTGCGGGTAGGCGCCGAGCACGCGCGCAAGCTCCGCCGGCGTCAGCGGCGGCCAGTCGGGCGCGGTCTCTTCCGCGCCCAGGCCGTGGACGCGGTGCCCGGCGTCGGCTGCGTCGGGAAGGGCGGTTGTCGATGGCGCGTGCGGAGTCAGGGGCGTGTCCGGAAAGCGAAGGCGCGATGCCGCCGTTATTGTCGGCGAAGCGGAGGGTTTTTACAGGACGGGCCGCGACCCGCGGCGCCGGCCTGGCCGCCGGTATGCTTGCGGTATCGCGGGCAACACGCGGGAGAGCAGGACATGCGGAAGCAATGGGACGGCACCGCCGGTTCCGCCGGCATGGAAACGGACGTCCGGACCGGCGCAGGGCCGGCGGCGCGGCGACGGCGTTCGTGCCGATGAGCGCCCTGTTGCTGCTCTTTGTCTGCCTGCTGCTCGGCGTGGCGGTGGCGCGCTTCGGCAGGCCGCCCGCAGGCATCGTGCCGGGCATCAACTGGTGGGTGATCGACATCGCGCTGCCGGCGTTGATTCTGCAGCTGCTGCCGCAGGTGCGCTTCGAGGCGCAGCTGTGGTTTCCCGCCGTGTCGATGTGGCTGGTAGTGGGCGGGGCATGGGTACTGATGGCGCTGGCCGGGCGCTGGCGCGGCTGGTCGCGGCATCGCATCGGCGCCCTGGTGCTGGTCGGCGGCGTGGGCAACACCGCCTTCATGGGCTATCCGATGGTGCAGGCGCTGCGCGGCGCGGACGGCCTGCCGCTGGCGGTGGTGGCCGACCAACTGGGCAGCTTCGCGGCGCTGTCGACGCTGGGCATCGTGGTGGCCTCGATCTACGCCGGGCGCAAGGCGCAGGCGGCCGAGGTGCTGCGGCGCGTGTTCACCTTCCCGCCGCTGCTGGCGCTGGCAGCGGGCATCGTGGTGGGCCTGGCCGGCGGCTGGCCGGCTTCCGTGGACGGCGTGCTGCATGCCATCGGCACCACGATGACGCCGCTGGCCCTGTTCTCGGTCGGCATGCAACTGCGTCTGAAGCCCGAGCGGCACCAGTGGAGCGCGGCGGCGCTGGGGCTGGGCTGGAAGCTGCTGCTGGCGCCACTGCTGTGCCTGCTGCTGGGGCGCCTCGCCGGCGTGCAGGGCGAGGTGCTCGCCGTGGGCGTGCTGCAGGCGGCGATGGCGCCGATGATCACCGCGGCGATCCTGGCCGACCAGTACGGCCTCGAACCGCCGCTGGCGAACACCGTGCTCGGCGTGGGCATCGTGCTGTCGCTGGCGACGGTGCCGTTGTGGAATCACGCGCTGGGGTAGCGCGGTCTGCCGGCGAGGGCGGGCGGGCCTTGGCTTGGGATGAGGTGCGGCGTCGAGGCCCCGGGCCGGCATGGTCGCAAGGACGGGCGCCGCCTTGCGTCAAGGCTAAGGCGCTGAAGGCGTCGATCTCGCCGCATCCGACGGCATGCCGCCGCTTCGCGCGCGAGGCGTAGGCGTGCTACTGGCGCGGCGCGATTTTCTACGCTCCGCGCATGAGTCTGCGCAGGGCGCGCAAGGGAAGCCCGCAGGGGTTGGGCGCTGCGGCATGCGAGCGTATGCTGCCCGCAACCCGCCCGGTTCCTCCGGCGCCCCGCTGCGCCGTGTCCGCCATCCGGCCGGGGTCCCCCGTCATCAGGAGCACCGCATGTCACGCACGGATCTTCGTTCCGGCCGTTCGCGCCGTTCCCTGTTTTCCCGCCTGGCCGGCCTCGCGCTGGTGCTGCTCGCCGCCGCGGCGATGCCGCTCTGCGCCGCCGCGGCCGGCAAGCCGACCATCGGCATCATCGGCTCCGGCCAGGTCGGCGGCACGCTCGGCACGCTGTGGGCCAAGGCCGGCTACAAGGTGATGTTTTCCTCGCGCCACCCGGAGGAACTGAAGGACCTCGCCGCGAGCGCCGGCCCCAACGCCAGCACCGGCACGGTGGCCGAGGCCATCGCGCAGGGCGAGGTGATCCTGCTGGCGGTGCCGTACAAGGCCGAGCCCGACATCGCCAGGCAGTACGGCGCGCAGCTTAAGGGCAAGATTCTGATCGACGCCGACAACGCCTACCCCTTCCGCGACGGCGCCATCGCCAACGAGGCGCGCGCGGCCGGCGTGGCGCGCTACTCGGCGCGCGCGTTTCCCGGCACGCGCTTCGTGCGCGCCTTCAACAGCATCAATGCCAGCACGTTGTCCGGCGGCGGTGGCGGCGGCACGGTCACCGCGGTGTACAGCTACACCGACGAGGAGGCCGGGCGCGTGGCGGCCGAGCTGATCCGCGCGGCGGGCTGCGTGCCCCAGCGCGGGAGCGATCTCTGACGGCCTGTTCGGCGTCTCCCCGCGTGTCGGAGAAGGGGTGAAACGTTCTTGCCCCGGAGCCAGGGTTCACCCCTCCTTAGCCTCTCCCGGCAAGCGGGGGAGGGAGGTTGAGCCCCGCGGCAAGGGCGTGAACGGGCGCCACCGTCAGCGCAGCCGGATGCCGAGCTGGCCCGCGCGTGCCTGCACGGCCGCCATGGCGTCCTTGAGGCCGGCGCCGGTGGCGCGGCGGTACAGCCGGATCGCGTCGACCTTGCCGGCGGCGCGGATCTCGGCATCCAGCCGGGCCGCTTCCCCGGCGGAGAGCGGCCGCTGCGGCGATGGCGCTGCGGCCTCACGCTTGAAATAGAGCGCCCGGGCCAGCATGAATCCGGCGAGGAAGGCGGCGAGGCCGCCGGGCCAGGCAAGGTCGATCGAGGCCATCACGAACTCCGCGAAATACCGATGAGCGATGCAAGCAATCTAACCAGCGCGGCCGTGCGCGTCGATGTGTGGCTGTGGGCCGCGCGCTTCTTCAAGACGCGCAGCCTTGCCAAGCAGGCCATCGAGGGCGGCAAGGTGCGCCTCAACGACGAGGCCTGCAAGCCTGCCAAGACCGTGTGCGCGGGCGACCGCCTGCGCATCACGCGGGGCGAGGAGCGCCTGGAGGTGGAGGTCGTGGCCCTGTCCGAACAGCGTGGCCCGGCCAGCGCGGCACAGCAGTTGTATCGCGAGAGCGAGGCCAGCGCGGCCGCGCGCGCGGCGCAGCGCGAGATGCGCCGCCTGGAGGGCGGCGGCCTGCGGCCGCCCTCGCGGCCGGACAAGAAGGCCCGCCGTCAGCTGCGCGAATGGAAGGATGCCGGGCGCTCCTGAAGCGGCCGGCCGGCCCGGCCATGGCCTGCGCCGGTGCAGGCCATGCGGACTTCGTCAGCGGCTGGCGCCGGCCCGGCGCAGCGCCTCGGCCGCCTGCGGGTTGCCTTGCGCGTAGGCGGTCTGCAGTGCGGTGCGGCCGCGGGCGTCGGCATGGTCGGGATCGGCGCCCAGCGTCACCAGTTCGGGGATGATGTCCAGCCGGCCGAACAGGGCCGCAAAGGACAGGGCGGTCTCGCCCGCGTTGTTGGTCTGGTCGATCGCGCAGCCGGCCTTGAGCAGGCGCCGCGCGATTCCCGGTTCGCCTTTGTACAGCGAGCCCATCAGCGCCGTGTTGCCGTTGTGGTCGGCGATGCAGGCATCGGCGCCGGCGCGCAGCAGATAGTCCACGGCTGCGGGCTGGTCGTCGTAGGCGGCCAGGATCACGGCGGTGAAGCCGGCGTGGGTCTGGCTGTCGATCGGGTAATGGGCCTCGTGCAGCGCGCCCAGTATGTCCAGGCGGCCGGCGCGGGCGGCGTCGAACCATTCCTGGTCGTAGCGATGGGCATCGACGGCCTGCACCGGCGGCAGCCGGCGCAGCGCGTCCGTGTTGGCGGGCAGGCGCAGGGACGGGCACAGATAGTAGATCGCGGCGCCGGCGAGCAGCAGCGCCGGCAGCACGACGTAGAGATAGAGCAGATAGCGGCGGGCGGACTGTGGCATGGGGCGTTCTCCCGCATGTGCGGCGCACATGGTGGCCCTCGGCGGGCGTGATGTAAGGAATGAGGGAGGCCCGCGAGGGGCCGCCCGGGCGGCGGGCTGGGGTCAGTCCTGGAGCTTGGCGGCGGCGTCCTTCACGCGCGCGGGGTCGGCGTGCACGGCGCGCGCCAGCCGGCGGCCGTAGTCGCTGTCCGCCTTGTAGAAGTACGACAGCATCGCGTACTTGTTGGCGTCGTTAGTGACGCGGCCGAGGTCGGTGCCGAGTGCCGTGATCAGGTCGTCCTTGTCCTGCGCGCTCAGCGAGCGGTAGTAGTCGCCGGCCTGGGCGAAGTTCAGGGTCTTGTGGATGGCCTGCTGCTGGGTGGTGCCCGACAGCGGCAGCCGCACCGACTTGTACTTCGGGTCCTCGGCCACCTCGCCGAGCGTGGAAGGCTCGTAGTTGGTTTCGCCCTTGCGCGCGCCGGTGTTCATGGCGCCGTCCTGGTCCTCGTTGTTCACCCCGGCCACCGGGCAGTTCACCGGCAACTGCTGGTAGTTGGCGCCCAGGCGGTACATCTGGGTGTCGGCGTAGGCGAACAGGCGGCCCTGCAGCATGCGGTCCTCGGAGGGCTCGATGCCCGGCACCAGCCGCGACGGCGCGAAGGCGGATTCCTCGGTGCTCTCGAAGTAGTTGTCCGGCGCCTGGTTGAGCACCAGGGTGCCGATCTTGCGCTCGGGCACGCCTTCCCAGGTCTTGGTGTCGTCCAGTGCGTCGTAGGCGAACTTGTCCAGCTCGTCGGGGTTCAGCACCTGCACGTACAAGTCCCACTTTCCGGTCTTTAAGGTACGGCCTGCTCGCAAAAACGGAACGGGGCGGCCTCGATGAAACGAAAGCCGCCCCGCTGTCTGAAAATACCGCTCGCCTGGCCCGGGGCGCCGCCGGGACTGTTGCCCCGGCGGCGGCCCACGCCCGTTACTTGAGGTCGAAGCGGTCGAGGTTCATCACCTTGTTCCAGGCCGCCACGAAGTCGTGGACGAACTTCTCCTTCGCGTCGCTGCTGGCATAGACCTCGGCCAGGGCGCGCAGCACCGAGTTGGAGCCGAAGATCAGGTCGTTGCGGGTGCCGGTCCACTTGACCTGCCCGGTCTTGCGGTCCTTGCCCTCGAACACTTCGGCGGCCTGGTCCACCGGCGTCCACGTCGTGCCCATGTCCAGCAGGTTGACGAAGAAGTCGTTGCTGAGCGCGCCGACCTGGTCGGTGAACACGCCGTGCGCGGAGCCGTCGTAGTTGGCGCCGAGCACGCGCAGCCCGCCGACGAGCACCGTCAGTTCCGGCGCGGTCAGGGTCAGCTGCTGCGCCTTGTCGACCAGCAGGGCTTCGGTGACGGCGCCGACGCCGGCCTTCTTGTAGTTGCGCAGGCCGTCGGCGAGCGGTTCGAGGAAGGCGAAGTTGTCGGCGCTGGTCTGCGCCTGCGAGGCATCGACCCGGCCCGGCGCGAACGGCACTTCGACGTCGACGCCCGCGGCCTTGGCGGCCTGCTCGATGCCGACCGCGCCGGCCAGCACGATCACGTCGGCCAGCGAGGCCTTGCCGGCGGCCTGCTGGATGTCCTCCAGCCTGGGCAGCGCCTTGACCGCCAGCCGGTTGACCTCCCAGTCCTTCTGGGGCGACAGGCGTAGCCGCGCGCCGTTGGCGCCGCCGCGCTTGTCGCCGCCGCGAAAGGTCGAGGCGGACGCCCAGGCGACCGAAACCAGCTCGCCGACCGACAGGCCCGAGGCGGCGATCTTCGCCTTCAGGTCGGCGATGTCGGCGGCGCTCGGCTGGTGGACCGGGGCCGGCAGCGGGTCCTGCCAGATCAGGTCTTCCTTGGGAACCTCCGGGCCGAGATAGCGCGCCTTCGGCCCCATGTCGCGGTGGGTCAGCTTGAACCAGGCGCGGGCGAAGGCTTCGGCGAAGGCCTGCGGGTCTTCGAGGAAGCGCCTGGAGATCTTCTCGTAGGCGGGGTCGAAGCGCAGCGACAGGTCGGTGGTCAGCATGGTCGGCTTGCGCTTCTTCGACGGGTCGTGCGCGTCCGGGATGATCTCGGCGGCGTCCTTGGCTTCCCACTGGATCGCGCCGGCCGGCGAGCGGGTCTGCGCCCATTCGTACTTGAACAGGTTCTCGAAGAAGTAGTTGCTCCACTGCGCCGGGGTCTGCGTCCAGGTCACTTCCAGGCCGCTGGAAACGGTGTCCTTGCCGTGGCCGGTGCCGTAGTCGCTGATCCAGCCCAGGCCCTGGGCCTCGATCGGCGCCGCTTCCGGCTCCGGGCCCTTGTGCGACTCGGGCGCCGCGCCGTGGGTCTTGCCGAAGGTATGGCCGCCGGCGATCAGGGCGACGGTCTCCTCGTCGTCCATCGACATGCGGCCGAAGGTCTCGCGGATGAAGGCGGCGGCCGACACCGGGTCGCCGTTGGCCGCGGGGCCTTCGGGGTTGACGTAGATCAGGCCCATTTCGGTCGCGCCGAGCGGCTGGTTGAACTTCTCCAGCGTGCGGTGCTGCAGCCAGGTCTTCTCGCTGCCCCAGTTGATGTCCTGGTCCGGCTCCCAGGTGTCCTCGCGGCCGCCGGCGAAGCCGAAGGTGCGGAAGCCCATGCTCTCCAGCGCGACGTTGCCGGCGAGGATGTACAGGTCGGCCCAGGAAATCTTCTGCCCGTACTTCTGCTTGAGCGGCCACAGCAGGCGGCGCGACTTGTCGATGTTGACGTTGTCCGGCCACGAGTTCAGCGGGGCGAAGCGCTGCTGGCCGCGGCCGCCGCCGCCGCGGCCGTCGCCGGCGCGGTAGGTGCCGGCGCTGTGCCAGGCCATGCGGATCAGCTGCGGGCCGTAGTGGCCGAAGTCGGCCGGCCACCAGTCCTGCGAATCGGTCATCAGCTTGCGCAGGTCGGCCTTCAGCGCGTGGTAGTCGAGCTTGTTGAATTCGACGCTGTAGTCGAACCGGCTATCCAGCGGGTTGGATTTCTCCGAATGCTGGTTCAGCAGGTCCACGCGCAGCTGGTTGGGCCACCAGTCGCGGTTGGTGGTGACGCTGCTGGCGGTGTTGGGGGCGGCACCGCCGGCGGCATGGTCGAACGGGCACTTAGCTTCAATCGTCGTCATGTATGGGCTCCAAGGAAGTTCGCAGCGGCTACTCGTCCATAGGATGGGGATGGGGGAGCGGGGCGGGCCATCGTGTGCCGTCAAACGATGTGCTGCGAATACCCGTCACGCCCTTCCCATGGTCACGGATAAGCGAAGCGGCCTCAACACTGAAAAGGGGGATTGCGGATGCGTACCGTATGAGCGTGGCTGGCTCGGGCTGGCTGGCTCGCTACCCAATCTACGGAAGCCGGTCCATCAGTGGAATTCGATTCTTGCGATTCCCTTGATAGGGTGTGGCTATGGTTCGCTCGCGCGGCGTCGGGCACGCCGGCCATGCCGGCTGGCCACGCAGTCGGGCGTCGTCTGGCGGGTCGTCGTAAGGCGCGTTGTGCCGGCTCAGGCCCGTTCCAGCCGGCCCACGCGCGCGAGCAGCGCCTCGCAATCGTCGCTGAGCGCGCGGATCTCCAGCCGCTTGCCCTGCTGCGCGTAGCGCTTGCGCAGTGCCTCGACCGCTTCGACGGCGGAGTGGTCGGCCAGGCGCGCGTGGGTGCAGTCCAGCACCACGTCCGCCGGGTCGTCGGCCGGCGCGAACAGCGACTGGAAGCGCGTGGTGGAGGCGAAGAACAGCGTGCCGCGCAGCGCGTAGCGGCGGCGGCCGTCGGGCAGGTCGGTGACCTCGGCTTCGATCGTCGAGGCGTGCTTCCAGGCGAAGCTCAGCGCCGAGATCACCACGCCGCAGAGCACCGCGGTGGCGAGGTTGGTGGCCACGGTGATGGCGGTTACCGCCACGATCACCAGCGCGTCGGCGCGGGGCAGCCGCGGCAGCCGGCGCAGGCTGCCCCAGGCGAAGGTGCGCTGCGCCACCACCGCCATCACGCCCACCAGCGCGGCCAGGGGAATGCGTTCGATCAGTGGCGAGAGGAACAGTACGAAGCACAGCACCATCGCGCCCGCAACCACGCCCGAGAGCCGCCCGCGCCCGCCGGAGGAAAGATTGATCATGGTCTGCCCGATCATCGCGCAGCCGCCCATGCCGCCGAACAGGCCGGAGACGAGGTTGGCCGCGCCCAGCGCCACGCACTCGCGGTCGGGCTGGCCTTCGCTGGCGGTGATCTCGTCGACCAGGTTGAGGGTGAGCAGGGTCTCCAGCAGGCCGACCGCCGCCATCACCAGCGCATAGGGCAACACGATGCGCAGGGTGTCGAGGTTCCACGGCACCGCTGGCAGGTGCAGCGCCGGCAGGCCGCCGTGGATCGCGGCGATGTCGCCGATGGTGCGGGTGTGCAGGCCGAGCGCCTGCACCAGCAGCGTCACGGCCGCGATCGCCGCCAGCGCGGAGGGCAGGGCGCGGGTGAGGCGCGGCAGCAGGTAGACGATCAGCATCGCCAGCGCCGCCAGCCCCAGCATGGTGTAGAGCGGCGCGCCGGCGAGCCAGCCGCCGTCCGCGGCGCGGAAGTGCTCCAGCTGCGAGCCGGCTATCACGATCGCCAGCCCGTTGACGAAGCCCAGCATCACCGGATGCGGCACCATGCGGATGAGCTTGCCGAGCTTGAGCAGGCCGAAGGCGAGCTGGATCAGCCCGCCCAGCAGCACCGTGGCCAGCAG
>NZ_LFQR01000008.1 GCF_001182895.1 Frateuria defendens
GCGCCGCGACGGCCTCGCCCGCCTGCAGGCCCAGCGCGGCGCGGTGGACGTGGAGGCGCTGAGCCGCCAGGTCGAGGAGGGCCGCAGCCGCCAGGCCGAGCTGCGCCTGGAGGGCACGCGCGAGCGCCAGCGCGCCGGCGAGATCGCCGCGCAGCTCGCGGCGCTGAGCGGCGGCGGGCGCATCGTCGAGCCCTTCGAGCGCGACTTCCGCGCCGCGCTGGAGCGCGCCGGCATCGCGCACCACGTGCTCACCGAGCTGGTAGAGATCGCCGACCCGCCGTGGGCGACGGCGGTGGAGGCGGTGCTCGCGCCGTACCGTCACCTGATCGTGCTGGAAAACCCCAAGGATGCCCGCGCCGCATGGCAGCTTGGCGAGCAGATGCAGTACCGCCACTTCGTGGTGGCCGACCGCGCGCCCGTGCCCCGCGCCACGCCGGGCTCGCTGCTCGACGTGGTGAACTTCTCCGCCGAGCCGCCCGAGTGGCTGCCGCGCCAGCTCGACCGCCTGCGGCGCGTGGCCGACACCGCCGAGGGCAGCCGCCAGCCCAAGGGCCAGGACTGGATCACCGCCAAGGGCTACCTGCGCGAGCATCGCGGTGCCCGCCAGATCGGCGGTGGCGCGCAGCACTTCGGCGCCGGCGCCCGCCAGGGCCGGCTCGCCGCGCTCAAGGCCGAGCAGGCCACGCTGGCCCAGCGCGAGCAGTCGCGCCAGGCCGAGCTGGCCGCGCTGAGCCGTCAGGTGGATGCCGACCAGTCGCGCCTGCTCGGGCTCGACGCCGGCCAGGAGCTGGTCACCCGCGCCGCCGAGTTCGCCGATGCCGCCGCGCGCCTGCCGGCCCTGCAGCAGGCCGCCGCCGACGCGGCCGCCGCGCTCGCCGAGGCCCGCGCCGCGCTCACCGCCGCGCTCGACCGCGACAAGGCCGATAGCGTCGCCACCGCCAAGCGCGAGGGCGAGATCAAGGCCCTGGCCGACGAACTGCGCGAGCGCGGCCAGCAGGTCGAGGTGGAACGCCGTGCCCTGGTCCAGCGCATCCTCGACTTCCGCCGCCGCCGCGCGCAGATGCCGCCGGCCTGGCGCACCGCCGCCGCGCTGCACGCGGCGCGCGAGGAGTTCGAAAGCGCCTCGGCGGTGCGGCGCGAGATGGAGCGCATCGACCGGCGCATCGAACTGGGCGACTTCATCCAGGACGACGCCTGCGTGCCGCTGCGCGACAAGATCGCTGCCGACCACGCGGGCCTGGAGAACGCCATCGCCCGCCGCGAGGCCCACCTCAACCACGCCCGCCGCCTCACCGAGGAGGCGCGCGGCGCCTACATCAACGTGCTGCGCGCCACCGTGCGCCGCTACAAGAAGAACCTCGCCGCGCTCGGTGAGCTGGCCGGCATCGGCGTGGACGTGGAGATGCCCGAGCTGGCCAACGACGATGTGGCCCTGGCCCAGGCCGGCCTCACCGTGCGCTTCGACTTCGACCGCAAGGGCTGGATCGGCCTCGACGACGGCGAAGCCTCCGGTGGACAGCAGGTGATGAAATCCCTGCTGCTCCTGGTCGCCCTGCTGCGCGACGAGGACCAGCCCGGCGGCTTCGTCTTCATCGACGAGCCCTTCGCCCACCTGGACGTCTTCAACATCGAGAAGGTCGGCCGCTTCCTCCGCTCCACCGACGCCCAGTACATCCTCACCACCCCCATCACCCACAACCTCAACGTGTTCGAGCCGTCCGACTGCGTGCTGGCGACCAGCAAGCGGCGTGGGGGGAGTGCCTGGGCGGAGCCGGTGGCGGTGTTGAAGCGCAGGCGGGAGGAGAAGGCGGCTTGATAGGCGCCTCAACCGGGTCTTTCGGTCTTCCGGTCATTCCCTAGGGGGCGCTGACAGCACTGCCTACCTCTGCAGAGCTGTGCCCTGTGTCTGCTGCTGATTCTGTGCCTGCGCTGACTGCTGCGTTTGTTGAAGCTGGGCATCCTGGAACTGCTGCATGGCTTGGGGCCACCGCGCGCCGCGAGGGCGTGCGCTTCCTCACCCGCTCGCGGCTGTTCGCCGACGAGGAAGGGCGGCGTTGAAGGCGGGGCGCTGGGATGCGCCGGCTTGAGCGCCTGCCCCGTGCTTCCAACGGCATCGGCGCAACGAGCATGGCGCACCACGCCTCGCTTCCTCTCCCCTCCGGGGAGAGGACCGAGGTGAGGGGCAGGCGCGGTGACGCCTGTTCGAAGTAAGGGCGCCGCGGCTGTGTCCTATCCCAGGCGGGGAGGGAGCAGCCTGCGGCGAGCTTGGCGTGTGCGTTCTGCCTTCTCTCCGGGCAGGGGGCTGCCGCCCGCCAGCTATCCGTAACTTGCCCGCGAGATGACCTGGGTCAACATCGCCCCCGGCCCCCGGCGCCATCCTGTCGCGGTTATCCACGCAGCAGGGCACGCGCATGCAACGAACGATGAAGGCCGCGGTGGTCACCGCGTTCGGCCAGCCGCTGGAGATCCGCGAGGTGGCGGTGCCGCGTCCCGGCCCTGGCGATCTCCTGGTCAAGATCGAGGCCTGCGGCGTCTGCCACACCGACCTGCACGCGGCCGGGGGCGACTGGCCGGTGAAGCCCAACCCGCCCTTCATTCCCGGCCACGAGGGCGTGGGCCACGTGGTGGCGGTGGGTGCGGGCGTCACCCACGTGAAGGAGGGCGACCGTGTGGGCATTCCGTGGCTGTACTCCGCCTGCGGCCACTGCGAGCACTGCCTGGGCGGCTGGGAGACGCTGTGCGAGTCGCAGCGCAACGCCGGCTACTCGGTCAACGGCGGCTTCGCCGAATATGCGCTGGCCGACGCGAACTACGTCGGCCGCCTGCCGGACAACGTGGGTTTCGTGGGGATCGCGCCGGTGTTGTGCGCGGGCGTCACCGTGTACAAGGGCCTCAAGGTCACCGACACGCGGCCGGGCAACTGGGTGGTGATCTCCGGCGTCGGCGGCCTCGGCCACATGGCCGTGCAGTACGCCCGCGCCATGGGCCTCAACGTGGCCGCGGTGGACGTGGACGACGCCAAGCTGGCGCTGGCGAAGAAGCTCGGCGCGGCGATCACCGTCAACGCCACGGCCACCGACCCGGCCGCCTACCTCAAGCGGGAGATCGGCGGCGCCCACGGCGCGCTGGTGACGGCGGTGTCGCCCAAGGCCTTCGAGCAGGCGCAGGGCATGGTCCGCCGCGGCGGCACGGTGTCGCTCAACGGCCTGCCGCCGGGGAGCTTCCCGCTCGACATCTTCGGCATGGTGATCAACGGCATCACCGTGCGCGGCTCCATCGTCGGCACGCGGCTGGATTTGCAGGAGGCGCTGGACTTCGCCGGCGAAGGCAAGGTCGCCGCCACCGTCAGCACCGACAAGCTGGACAACATCAACGACGTCTTCGCACGCATGCGCGCGGGCCAGATCGAGGGCCGCGTGGTGCTCGACTTCGCTGCCTGATCCGGGCGGCCACGGTTACAGGGGGCGCTACGCCCGGCGGTGGTTCGGACAGGGGCCACCGCCGGGCGGGAGCGTTTTCGGGCGGGCCGCACGGGCCGTGCCGGTGCATCGGCCTCGGCGACGCTGCACCCTCGACGACGGCGCCGCCGTGCCCGCCTGCGCTCAGAGTCTGTTGAGGAACAACGCGGGCTACTGGGAGATCGTGAACAGGCTCTCAGGCCGGACGCCCGTGCAGCACCCGCGCCGGCAGCATCAGCAGCGCGCCGAGGAAGGCGAACACCGCGCTCACCGTGATGCCCACCAGCCGCAACGGCAGGCACAGCAGCCACACGATGGGATAGAGCAGCAGCGCCAGCAGTGCGAGCGGCCAGCACACCACCAGCAGCAACAGCCAGAGCAGGAAGCCGACCATGGGCGTTCTCCCGGAGAGGGACCGGCGCCCACGATAGCGCGCGTCCCCCGCCGCCGCAGGTGCCGCAGGTCATGGCCGGGTGCGGCCGTCCTGGGGCTTTCGCTCG
The DNA here is from genome assembly GCF_001182895.1 of Frateuria defendens. Lineage (GTDB taxonomy): Bacteria > Pseudomonadota > Gammaproteobacteria > Xanthomonadales > Rhodanobacteraceae > Frateuria_B > Frateuria_B defendens. Next base: position 3,959 of record NZ_LFQR01000008.1, read on the forward strand.
GCCGGCGGCGGCAAGGCAGCTCGCGAGGCGGGCGCGGCATCGCCCGTGCTGTAAGGAGCGTGCCTTGCGCGCGACAAGCCGACGTAGCGGCGGGGGCATGGCGCCGCGGTCGCGCGCCAGGCGCGGTCCAGCTTCGATGCCTTTCGGCGGCAAGATCTGACAGGCTCTCAGCCAAACGGCCGCACCCCGATCAGCCAGCCATGCAGCAGAAAGGCGAACAGCGCCCAGGCGGCGACGCCGATGACCACGGCGAGCACGTCGCCGCGCGCGGTGCCGGCCGGGTAGACCGTGCCCGCCAGCCGGTCGCGCCGCCGCGAGCCCGCGTAGAGCACGATGGCCCACAGCAGGAAGGCGCCGAACAGCACCACGTCGCGCAGCATGCCGGCGGCGAGCAGGTGGCCGAAGGCCCAGGCCTTCACGCCCAGCACCATCGGGTGCCCGAGCTTGGCCTTGATATGGTTGCCCGGCACGTAGGCCGCCGCGAGCAGCACGAAGGCGACCAGGGTGAACAGTGCATTGAGGTGCACCAGCCACATCGGCGGCGCGTACAGCAGCACCGGCGTGCGCCGCGCCATGCCGAAGCCGACCACGATCAGCACGAAGCCGACGATCGACACCAGCGAGTACAGGCCCTTCCATTTCATCTCGCCCCAGGCCGCCAGCTGGCGTGCCCGCCAGCCGTTGGCGAACAGCCGCAGCGAATGCAGGCCGAGAAAGATCACGAGACCGAGGATCAGCACGGGCATGGCGGCGGCTCCGGGGCGGGTGTGGCGCGAGTATAGGCGCGCCCGCGGCGGCGCCGCGCCATCCGGCGGGCGAAACGCGCCGCCTGCCCATGATCACCCCCTAGGCGTTGCCGCTGTTGTAAGGAGCGCGTCTTGCGCACGACCGCGGCGCCACGGTGCTCTGCTACGGCGCGGAGCTGTCGCGCGCAAGGCGCGCTCCTGTGAAACGAAAGCGCAAGCCGCCCCTCGGAGCGCGGTCCACGAGGTCTGCTTGATCTTCTGCATGGGGATTTCCGTCTTGACGCTCTGCACCACGGCAAGGCGGGTCAGGGGGGGAGCTGGAACTGGCGGTAGGCGTCCAGGTCCGCCACCACCACGCGCAGGAGGAAGTCGCAGTCACCGGCCATCAGGTAGCACTCGGTCACCTCCGGCATGTCGCGCACGGCGGCGATGAAGCTGTCCACGGTGTCCTCGTCCTGCCCGCGCAGCCACATCCGTGCGAACACGGTGAGCCCGGCGCCCATCTTGGCGGGTTGAGCTGCGCCACGTAGCGCTCGATGACGCCCGATTCCTCCAGCAAGCGCACGCGGCGCAGGCAGGGCGAGGGCGAGAGGCCGACGCGCTTGGCCAGCTCCACGTTCTGCAGGCGCCCGTCTTCCTTCGGCGCGTTCAGGATGCGGCGGTCGATCTTGTCGAGTCGGGTAGGCATCCGGCGCTAGCTCGGCCCGCGCGAAAAACGCGGGCCCGCGAAATTGGCCTGGGCTGCCGCGATGGGAGCACAAGGCGGATGCCTGCGCCAATTTTCCCCGTCCCGGCCTGGAAGTTGGCAACAACATGCCGCGCCGCTTGGCTTACGATGCTCCCCATCGGCGCGCGGCGCCGCTTCAGGCAGGCGATGGGGGCTGACATGGGCAACGACGGGGCACCGATCTGGTCGATCGAGCGCAATGCGAATTCCACCTCGGCGCAGGAGCGCGCGCGCCTGCTCGAGAACCCGGCCTTCGGCCGCGTGTTCACCGACCACATGGCGACCATCCGCTACGCGGAAGGGCGCGGCTGGCACGACGCGAAGATCGGGCCGCGCCAGAGCCTCGCGCTCGATCCGTCCACGCTGGTGCTGCACTACGCGCAGGAAATCTTCGAGGGCATGAAGGCCTATCGCCTCCCCGACGGCGGCGCGGCGCTGTTCCGCCCCGAGGCCAACGCCCGCCGCTTCCAACACTCTGCCCGGCGGCTCGCGATGGCGCCGCTGCCGGAGGCGCTGTTCCTCGAATCCGTGCGCGAACTGGTCCGCGTGGACCGGGACTGGATCCCCGCGGGGGAGGGCTCGGCGCTCTACCTGCGGCCCTTCATGATCGCCACCGAGGTGCTGCTCGGCGTGAAGCCTTCGGCCGAATACCTCTACGGCGTCATCGCGGCGCCGGTGGGGGCCTACTTCAAGGGCTCCTCGCCGGCGGTGACGATCTGGGTGTCCGACACCTACACGCGCGCGGCCCCGGGCGGCACGGGCGACGCCAAGTGCGGCGGCAACTACGCCGCCAGCCTCGCCGCGCAGGCCGAGGCCACGCGCGAGGGCTGCGACCAGGTGGTGTTCCTCGACGCGGTGGAGCGGCGCTGGGTGGAAGAGCTCGGCGGCATGAACGTGTTCTTCGTGTTCGACGACGGCTCGCTGCAGACGCCGCCGCTGAGCGGCACCATCCTGCCCGGCATCACCCGCGACTCGCTGATCACCCTGGCCCGCGGCATGGGCCTCGAAGTGCGCGAGGCGCCCTACTCGATCGACGACTGGCAGGCCGACGCGGCCAGCGGCCGGCTGCGCGAGGCCTTCGCCTGCGGCACCGCCGCCGTGGTCACGCCCATCGGCCAGGTGAAGGGGCGCCGCCACGCCTTCACCATCGGCGACGGCGGGGCCGGCGCGGTGACCGCCCGCCTGAAGGCGGCGCTGCTGGACATCCAGCAGGGGCGCGCGCCGGACGCGCACGGGTGGATGGATCGGCTGTTCTGAGCACGTCGTACTTCATGGCGCCTGGCTGCGGTCTCGTGGTCGAAACCTGCCGGATGCGATGTAGGCGCACACCTCGTGCGCGACCAGCCTACGCAGCGGTTATGCCGTCGCGCGGCGGTCGCGCGCAAGGCGCGCTCCTACACAGGGGCGATGAGACTTTTTGGACGTCTGGACGTCCGATGGGTTGGCGTCGGCGTCCGCGGCCTGCCGCCGCGCCGCCTCACGTCCGCTCGATCACCCGCTGGAACGGCGGCAGCGCCCGCAGCATGGTGCTGCCGTAGCGCTTGGTGACCACGCGGCGGTCGAGCAGTACGATGCGGCCGCGGTCGGCCTCGGTGCGGATCAGGCGGCCGCAGTACTGGATGAGGAGGCGCGTGGCTTCCGGCACGCTCACTTCGAGGAAAGGGTTGCGGCCGCGCGATTCCAGCCACTCCGCGTAGGTGGCGCCCACCGGGTCGGTGGGCACGGCGAAGGGCAGCTGGGTGATCACCACCGTCTCGCAGAGCTTGCCGGGCAGGTCCAGGCCCTCGCCGAAGGAGGCGAGGCCGAACAGGGTGCTGCCCTTGCCGGCTTCCACGTCCGCGGTGTGCTCGGCTACCAGCTGCGCCTTGCCCAGCGAGCCCTGCGCGCGCACCTTGCGCACCTTGTCCAGCGGCAGCTTCTGCAAGACGCGGTCGAGCTTGGCGCGCGAGGTGAACAGCACCAGGTTGCCGGCGCTCCAGTCCAGGTGTTCGGCCAGCCAGTCGCAGATGGCTTGCGCGTGCGCCTCGCGCGCGTCGGGCAGCGCGGCGAGCGCGGGCACTTCCAGCCGTGCCTGGCTGGCGAGGTCGAAGGGCGAGGGCAGACTGAGCGTGGCGGCCTCGTCGGGCAGGCCCACGGCGTCGGCGAAGCCGCGGAAGTTGCCGCCCGCGCTCAGCGTGGCCGAGGTCATCACGCTGGCGCTGGCGTTGCCCCACAGCACGCTGCGCAGCAGGCTGGCGGCGGATACCGACGAGGCGTGGCAGACCAGGTGGCGCTCGGGCGTGAGGCTCACCCAGCGCGCCAGCGGCGGCGCGTGCTCGGGGTCGTCGGTGGTCCAGGCCAGCCAGGTGCTGACCTGGCGGTCGATGCGTTCCAGCCCCATGCCCAGCTCGCGCGCGAGCGCCTCCTGGGTGGGGCCGCCTTCGCTCATCTCGGCCACCGCGCGGCGCACCGCGCCCAGCCAGCGCTGGATCTCGGCGCTCAGCGCGTAGAGCGCGCCGGCGTGCATTACCCACGCCTCGGGCAACTGGCCGAGCGAGCCGCGGTAGACCGGCTCGCGCTCGTCCGGGTCGGGCTGCCAGGCGAGGCGGATGTCGCGCTCCAGCGCTTCCAGGCCGTCGGAGAGTTCCTGCAGCTTGGCGTCGCCGGCATCCAGCGCGAGCTTGCCCAGCACCTCCTTGTCGGTGAGCGAATAGGCCGCGTGCACCTGCCGGCCGAGGCGGCTCAGCTGGCGCACGGCCGCGTTGAGGTGCACCTCCGAGGCGCCGCGGTCCACCGCCTTGCCCGGCACGTGGTGGGCCTCGTCGAACACGTACAGCGTCTCCTCCGGCTTGGGCAGGATCACGCCGCCGAAATTCTCCTGCCCGTTGGGCATGGTGAGGTCGGCCAGCACCAGGTCCTGGTTGGCCACCACGATCTCGGCGTCGCCGATGGCGCGCCGCGCGGCGAACAGCGGGCAGGCGGAGAAGTGCGCGCAGCGGCGGCCGGTGCAGCCGCCGGCGGTGGTGGTGACCATCGGCCGCAGGAAGTCGCTGACCGCATCGGGCGCGGCGTCGATGTCGCCGTTCCACTCGCCGCGCTCGAACGCGCCGGCGAGCCGGCCGAGCGCCTGCCGGTCGCGCTCGGCCGGCGGCTTGGACCACAGCGCGAGGTCGGCATCCAGGCCCAGGCCGAGCTGCGCCGATTCCTGCACGCTGGCCGCGGCCATGCGCAGGTTGCGCATGCACAGGTAGCGGCCCATGCCCTTGGCCAGCGCCACCTTGGCGTGGGTGCCGGTGAGCTTCAAATAGAGCGGGATGTCGCGTTCCACCAGCTGCTCCTGCAAGGCCACCGTGGCGGTGGCGATCAGCAGCTTCTTCTTCTGTGCGCGGGCCACCGCGTGGCCGGCGATCAGGTAGGCCATGGACTTGCCGGTGCCGGTGGGCGCCTCGATGGCGGCGGCGCCGCCTTCCAGCGCCAGCGCCTTGGCCACCTCGGCGATCATGCGCGCCTGCGCGGGGCGGGGGCGGAAGCCGGGCAGGCCTTCCTTGAGGCGCGCGTAGGTGGCGCGGATGGCGTCCTTGGTGTCGTCGGTCAGCATGATCCGGCCATTGTCCCATGACCGGATGACTGGCCGCCGCGCTGCGGCCTCGTGGCCGGCAGGACCGGCGGCGTGGCCGCCGAGGCTAGCGATACGCCCGCGCAGGGTGACGCGGGGTGCGCCGCGGGTGCCCACCGGCGGCAGTTTGCGCCGCCAGCACGCCGAGCAGCTCGGCGCCGGAGGCGGCCGGATGGGCCAGCACGTAGCGCTGGCGGGCGCCCTGCGGATGCAGGCGGGCAGCGGCCCGGCACAGCTGGCCGTCCGAGGCCACCAGCACGGGGTGGCCGTACAGTGGATCGCGGGCGCTCACCTGCACGCGCTGGCCATGGTCTGGCCCGCCGGCGATGATGCAGTCGTAGGTCGCTTGCATGGCGGATTCCCCCACGCGGCTCGAATGGCGGGGAGCCATGCAGGGAACTCGCCAGAACGAGCGGTGATGCGTGATGCGCATCACGTTTCCGTGATGTGCCGTTACTTGTATGGCGCCGCTACGGGAGGTTCGCGGACGGAACGGCGGTGTCGTGTCCTGTTTGCACAGGCATCGCCGTTGCCCGCTATCCGGTGCGGCGCTGGGGCGGCTTCAGCCCGCCGCCTCGGCCGCGATCTTGCGCAGCGCCTCGGCGAATACCTCCGGCGGCTGGCCGCCCTGGATCAGGTAGCGCCCGTTGACGATCACCGAGGGCACCGAGTGGATGCCCTGCGCCTGGTAGTGGCGCTCCTGCTGGCGCACCTCTTCCGCGTAGCGGCCTTGCTCCAGCACCGCGCGCGCCTGCGCCGGGTCGAGGCCGGCCTTGGCCGCGGCCTCCGCCAGCACCGCGTGCGCGCTGATGTCCTGCCCCTCGGTGAAGTAGGCGCCGAGCAGCGCGTGCTTCAACTCGCGCTCGCGGCCTTCGAGCCCGGCCCAGTGCAGCAGGCGGTGCGCGTCGAAGCTGTTGTAGGTGCGCTGGCGCTTGTCGAGGTCGAAGGCGAAGCCCACCGCCGCGCCGCGCTCGGCCAGCACGTCCTGGTTCTGCTTGAGCTGCGCGGGCGTGAGGCCGTACTTGCGCGAGAGGTGTTCGGCGATGTCCTCGCCCGCCGGCCCCATGCCGGGGTTGAGCTCGAAGGGCTGGAAGTGCAGTTCGGCCTGCAGCTCGCCCTTCACGTCCTCGAGCGCGCGCTCGAGGGCGTTCAGGCCCACGGCGCACCACGGGCATACCACGTCGGAGACGAAGTCGATCTGGAGGTTCGCAAGCGGCGTGGACATGGCGCAGGCCTTATCGGAGGGCGGGGCTCACGATGTGCTGCCGCAGCCTGCGCAAATCAAGCCGGCAGGTCGACCGCCGCGCCGGCGATCGCCAGCGCCACCGCCTCCGCCACGCGGATGCCGTCCACGCCGGCGGAGAGGATGCCGCCGGCATAGCCCGCGCCTTCGCCGGCGGGGTAGAGGCCGCGGGTGTTGAGGCTTTGCAGGCCCTCGCCGCGGCGGATGCGCACGGGCGAGGAGGTGCGCGTCTCCACGCCGGTGAAGATCGCATCATGGCGGTCGAAGCCGCGCAGCTTGCGGCCGAAGGCGGGCATCGCCTCGCGGATGGCTTCGATGGCGTAGCCGGGCAGGGCGCCGTCCAGCGAGCCCAGCGTCACGCCGGGCTTGAACGAGGGCTGCACCTCGCCGAGTGCCTGCGAGGCGCGGCCGGCCACGAAGTCGCCCACCAACTGCGCGGGCGCGTTGTAGTCGCCGCCGCCCAGCTCGAAGGCGCGGCTCTCCAGCGCGCGTTGCAGGGCGATGCCGGCGAGCGGGTGCACATTGTCGATGTTCGATGCCGGGTCGAACGGCACGAAGTCGGCCGGCTCGATGCCCACCACGATGGCGGCGTTGGCGTTGCGCTCGTTGCGCGAGTACTGGCTCATGCCGTTGGTGACCACGCGGCCGGGCTCGCTGGTGGCCGCCACCACGGTGCCGCCGGGGCACATGCAGAAGCTGTACACGCCGCGGCCGTTCTTCGCGTGGTGCACCAGCTTGTAGTCGGCCGCGCCCAGCAGCGGGTGGCCGGCCTGCGGGCCGAAGCGGGCGCGGTCGACCATCGACTGCGGGTGCTCCACGCGAAAGCCGATGGAGAACGGCTTGGGTTCCAGGTACACGCCGCGCGCGTGCAGCATGGCGAAGGTGTCGCGCGCGCTGTGGCCGAGCGCCATCACCACGTGGTCGCTGCGCAGCGTCTCGCCGCCCGCCAGCGCCACCCCGCGCACGTGGCGCGCGCCGTCGGCATCGGTCTCCACGATGAGGTCTTCCACGCGCTGGCCGAAGCGGATCTCGCCGCCCAGCGCCTCGATGTCGGCGCGCATGGTCTCGATCATCGACACCAGGCGGAAGGTGCCGATGTGGGGCTTGCTGACGTAGACGATCTCCGCCGGCGCGCCGGCCTTGACGAACTCGGTGAGCACCTTGCGGCCGTAGTGCTTCGGGTCGGAGATCTGGCTGTAGAGCTTGCCGTCGGAGAAGGTGCCGGCGCCGCCCTCGCCGAACTGCACGTTGGACTCGGGGTGCAGGGTGCGCTTGCGCCACAGGTCCCAGGTGTCGCGGGTGCGCTCGCGCACCGCCTTGCCGCGTTCGAGCACGATCGGCCGGAAGCCCATCTGCGCCAGCACCAGCGCGGCGAACAGCCCGCACGGGCCGAAGCCCACCACGACCGGGCGGTGCGCCGGCGCGGACGCGGCCTGGGCGACGAAGCGGTAGGTGGTGTCGGGTGTGGCGGTCACGTCCTTGTCGCCGGCGAAGCGCGCGAGCAGGGCGGCCTCGCCCTCCACCTCCACGTCCAGCGTGTAGATCAGCGCGATGGCGCCGCGCCGGCGCGCGTCGTAGCCGCGGCGGAACACGCTGTAGCCGCGCAGCGCCGTGTCCTTCACGCCGAGCTTGTGGCGGATCGCGGCGGCGATGGCCTCCTCGGGGTGGTCGAGCGGCAGCTTGATGTCGGTGAGGCGCAGCATGGGCGAAGCGGGTGGCGGGCAAAGCGCGATTCTCGCATGGCGCGGGCGCCGCGGCCGCCTGCACGTGCCGGATACGCGCCTGTCACGGTCCCGAAACTAGTGTCGTAGGCCGCGATGGCGGAGGCGGCGGACGGCCGCGATGTGCGGCTCGCCGCCGCCACCCCGCCGGCGCGCTTCCGGCGGCCGGTCGGGTGCATGCCTCGCGCGGGCCGGCGGCCCGCGGGCGACACGGAGGCCTCGATGAAGAAGCGGGCGGTGTACAGCACGAGGGATGTCCAGGCGGCCGCGGCGGCCGTCTCGGCGGCGCGGCAGGCCGGCGTCGAGAACAAGAACATCTCGATGGTGGCGCGCTCGGACATCGCGATGGAGAAGATTCCCGAGGACTACGAGCGCGGCGGCGACGATTTTTACCCCGCCGCGATCAAGGGCACGCTGGGCGGCGGCGCGGCCGGCCTGCTGGCCGGCATCGTGGCGGCGTCGCTGCCGGCGCTGGATCTCGGCTTCGCCGCCGTGGTGGTCGCCACGCTCGCCGGCGCCGCGCTCGGCGCCTGGGCGACCTCGCTGTCGGGCAGTGTGGTGCCCGATGCGGTGCGGCGCAAGTTCGAGGGCGAGATCGAGGCCGGGCGCATCCTGGTGGTGATCGACGGCAACGCAGCGCAGCTCGCCGCGGCCGACCGCGCCATCGTCGAAACCGGCGCGGTGCGGCTGCCGTTCGACAAGCCGAGCTTCATGAGTTGAGCGGGGCGGGCATCGCGGTGCGATGCGAAGGCGCGGACGATGCGCGCTTCGCACGGCGCACGCCATCGCGCCCATCGCCCGTCGACGCGGCATGCAGCGGACTTTGACGGCCTGTCCACGCCGTCGCTGGGATGGTGCGGGAAACGGGCGCGCGAGGCGTCCGCGATGTTTTGCCGGAGGATTTCGACGATGCCCGAGAAACGCACCCGCCAGGCCGCCGCCCGCGACAAGCGCGAAGGCAAGGCGCCCAGCACCCAGGCCGGCGAATTCGTGCACGAGGAGATCGAGCACGTGCGCGAAGGCAAGCACGGCGCCCGCTCCACCAGGCAGGCGATCGCCATCGGCCTGTCCAAGGCCCGCCGCGCCGGCGTCAAAGTGCCGGTGAAGAAGACCGCCAGCAAGGCCGTGCGCAAACGCGCCGCGCGCGACGAGGCGGCCGGCGAGCACCCGCACAAGCCCTCGGCCCGCCGCGCCCGCGCCACCGCCGGCGCACTCAAGCGCGAAGGCCACGGCGCGGCGTCGGCGAAGGCGCTGTCCTCGCAGGCCAAGCAGAGCGCCGCCAAGCGCAGCGCCGGCTCGCGCTCGGCCGCGGCGAAGAAGGCGGCCCGCACCAAGGGCACCGCCGGCCGCTCCGCGGCCGCCAAGAAGGCCGCACGCACGCGGGCGCGCCGCGGGGCGGGTTGAGCGCGGTTTGCGGCGCCGACGGTGAAGGGCCGCACCTGTGGAGCGCGCCTTGCGCGCGACCGCGACGTGGCGGCATCACCAGCTGCGCTGGTCGCGCGCAAGGCGCGCTCCTTACAGAAGGCGTGGCTGCCCGCGCGGATCAGGCCGGCCCGAGGAAATCCGACTTGCCCAGTTCCGCCCCGCTCTGGCGCAGGATCGCGTAGGCCGTGGTGCAGTGGAAGAACAGGTTGGGGATGACGAAGTGCAGCAGGTAGGCCTCGCCTTCCAGGTCCAGTTCGCTGCCGCGCATCTTGAGGTGGATCGCGCGCCGCTCGCTGCCGTCGATCTGCTCGGGCGTGAAGCTCTTGAGGTAGTCCACGGTGCGGTCGAGGCGCGTGTACAACTGCTCGAACGTGGCCTCCTCGTCGGGCACCGACGGCGGCTCCAGGCCGGCGAGGCGCGCCGCGCCGCGGGTGACCATGTCGGTGGCGATCTGCACCTGCCGCCGCAGCGGGTGCATGTCGGGGATCAGCCGCGTTTCGAGCAGCACGGCATCGCTGACGCCCTTCGCCTGCGCATGCGCCTGGCCTTTCCCGAGCACGTGGCGCAGGTTGCCGAGGGTGCGGATGAATACCGGCACGGCGGCCTGGTACATGGAAAGCGTCATGAGTGGTGCTCCGTAGAGGAAGAAGAGGGAAGGCCGGCCATCGGCGTGGCCGAGGCGGGCGGTTCGCCGCACGGCAGCTCAGGCACGGCGCCCGCCTCGCCCGGCTGCTCGGCGGCCAGGTGGCGGGTGGCCCAGGCGGCGATGGCATAGCCGGCCAGCAGCAGCACGGCGGCCAGCACGAAGGGCAGGCCGGGCAGGTGCCAGGGCGCGCCCGGCGCGATCGACCAGGCGAACACCTGCGCGAACAGGTACGGCCCGAAGATGCCTGCGAAGCTGCCCAGGCTGGTGATGGCGCCCTGCAGGCGGCCCTGCTCGGTGGGGTCGACCTGGTGCGTCATGATCGACTGGATCGGCGGGCCCGAGAGCCCCCACAGCGCCATCAGCGGCACGCCGAGCAGGAACACCCAGCCGGTGCCGGCCAGCCCCATCAGCAGGAACGCGCCCACGCCGCAGGCCATGCCGGCCAGCAGCACGCGGCGCTCGCCGTAGCGCGGCGCCAGGCGGCCGGTGAGGAAGGCCTGCACCGAGCCGTCGCAGGCGCCCACCAGCATCAGCACGAAGCCCACTGCCTGCGCGCCCCAGTGGTAGCGGTAGTCCGCGTACAGCACGAAGGTGGTCTGGAGCACGTAGTGGGCGAGGTAGACCAGGAACATCACGACCGCCAGCTCCAGCACCTGCGGGTAGCGTTTGAGCAGCTTGAGCGAGCCGAGCGGGTGCGCGCTGTGCAGCTCGAAGCGCGGCGTGCGGCGCTCCGATGGCAGCGACTCGGGCAGCACGAAGAAGCCGTAGAGGAAGTTGCACAGCGCCAGCCCCGCCGAGACCCAGAACGGCAGGCGCAGCGAGATGTCGCCGAGGAAGCCGCCCAGCCCCGGCCCCACGATGAAGCCCAGCCCGAAGGCGCCGCCGAGCATGCCGTAGGCGGCGGCGCGCTGCTCCTTGGGCGTGATGTCGGCGATGTAGGCGTTGGCGGTGGTGAAGCTGGCCGCGGTGATGCCCAGTACCACGCGCGCCACGAACAGCAGCCACAGCGTGGGCGCCAGCGCCAGGATCACGAAGTCGATCGCCAGGCCGAGGTTGGAGATCAGGATCACCGGCCGCCGCCCGTAGCGGTCCGACAGCGCGCCCTGCACCGGCGAGAACACGAACTGCACCAGCGCGAACACTGCCGAGAACACGCCCACCCACCACGCCGCCTCGGCGAGGCCGCCGCCGGAGAGCTGCTGGATCAGGTGCGGCAGCACCGGGATCACCACGCCGAACGCCAGCATGTCCAGCAGGATGGTGACGAAGATGAAGGCGACCGCGGCGCGGCGGCGCGGCTCGGTGATGGTGGTGGTCGTGGGCATGACCGTCTGGCGCGGGGGCAGGCCCCGCACGATAGCGGATCGGCCACGGGCGAGCACGCTGCATGGCAGCCTGGCCCGTGCGGGTGGGCGAGAGCGTCGTGTGGAGCGGGCCCGGCCGTGGGTGGGCCGTCGCCGGATGGCCCGGTTGGCGTCGAAGTTTCAGCCAATGTCATCGTCATCCGGGCGAAGGCCGGGGACGCTTCACGGCAGCAATGCCGGTCGTGAGCGATGCCGGCCGCGCTGGCTTGAACCGAAGCCATCGGCGCCGGGCCTCGGCCTTCGCCGGGGCAACGTGCCAAAGCCAGCGTGCAGCGAAGCCCGCCGTCAGCGTGGGCGCCCCATGCCGGATGCCGGCCGGGCGTCGACGTCGATCGGGGCTGGGCGGCCGGTGGCGCCGGTGGCCGTCAAGGCTGCGGTGGCGCCGCCAGTTCCCGCGCGCTCAGGCGGCCGTCGTGGTTGCGGTCGAGCTTGTGGAACTGCCGGCGCAGGTTGGCTTGGTGGGCCTCCAGCGTGACGGCGCGCCCGCGGCCGCCGGGCAGTTCGGATGCCTCCAGCACGCCGTCGCCGTCGGTGTCGAGGCGGGCGAAGCCGGCACTGAGGTAGGCCACGTACTCGGCCTCGTCGAGGCGGCCGTCGCCGTTGCCGTCCAGGCGGGCGAGGTAGTCCGCCGGCGTGCGGGGAAAGCCCTGTGCGATCGCCAGCGCCGGTGCCAGCAGCAGGGCGGCGGCGAGGCGCCGCGGGCTCATCCGCGGTGGTTGCCGATGTCGATGAAGCGCAGGAACTCGGCGCGGGTGCGCGCGTCGTCACGGAACGCGCCGAGCATCTGGCTGGTCACCATCGACACGCCGCGCTTGTGCACGCCGCGGGTGGTCATGCACTCGTGGCTGGCGTCGATCACCACCGCCACGCCCGTCGGCTGCAGGTTCTCCTGGATGCACTGGGCGATCTCGGCGGTGAGCTTTTCCTGCACCTGGAAGCGGCGCGCGTAGGCGTCCACCACGCGGGCGAGCTTGCTGATGCCCACTACGCGGTGGGTGGGGATGTAGCCCACGTGGGCGCGGCCGAGGATCGGCGCCATGTGGTGCTCGCAGTGGCTCTCGAACTCGATGTCGCGCAGCACCACCATCTCGTCGTAGCCGGCCACTTCCTCGAAGGTGCGGCGCAGGTACTCGCCCGGGTCGGTGGCGTAGCCGGAGAACCAGTCGCGGTAGGCCTTCACCACCCGCTTGGGGGTGTCGCGCAGGCCTTCGCGCGTGGGGTCCTCGCCGGCCCAGCGCAGCAGCGTGCGCACGGCCTCCTCGGCCTCCTCGTGGCTGACGGTCGAGGGGTTGGAATCATCGCCCATGCGCGATCCTTAAGGCTGTTTCATCAAGCGGGCTAGTGTAGCGCAGTCGGCCCGCCGGCCCTGCTGTGATGCAGGCGCGGGCCTTGCGTGCGAAAGCCCGCGCGGCGGGGACGCGGCAACGCCCGGTCGCGCGCAAGCGCGCGCCTACAGGCGGCGCAGCAGCTCGCGCGGCACGGCGTCGCGGCCGGGGCGGTAGTCGCCCTGGATGGCGCCGAGCGCACGGGCGAGCGCGCGCTCGGCGATCTCGGCGTGGCGCTGCACCATCGCGTTGACCTTGAGCGGCAGGAAGTCGAGCAGGCGGTCGTTGCCGAAGGTGCCCACGCGCAGCTCGGGCGGCAGGCCCGCGGGCAGCGCCAGCAGCGCGTCCAGCACGCCGCTCAGCAGGGTGTAGGAGGCGGTCACCAGCACGTCGGGCAGGCCGCCTTCCTCCAGCATGCGCCGGCACAGCGCGGCGCCGGTCTTGCGGTCGTAGCGCTCGCCGTTGTACTCGCGCACCCGCATGCCGCGGCCCGCCACCGCGCGGTGGAAGCCCTCGCGGCGCTCGATGGTGGTGTCGATCTCCGGCATGGCGTCGAGCCAGGCGACGCTGGCGAGGCCGGGGGCCAGCAGCGAGCGGGTCAGCGTCTCGGCCGAGACGCGGTCGTCGCTGACCACGCAGGCGAAGCGGCCGGGGTCGAGCGCGCGGTCGAGCGCGATCACCGGCAGGCCGTCGTCCTTGAGCTCGACGTAGAAGGCATCGCCCATCGGCAGCGCGCTGGCCACGATCAGCGCGTCGCAGCCGCGTGCGCGCAGGCCGAGCGCCAGTTCGCGCTCGGTGGCGATGTCGTCGTCGGAGTCGGCGATCAGCAGCTGGTAGCCGTGGCGGCGGCTGCCGCGTTCGAGCAGCTTGGCCAGGCGGGCGTAGCTGGTGTTCTCCAGGTCCGGGATCAGCAGGCCGATGGTGCGGCTCTCGCCACGGCGCAGCGCGGCGGCCTGGGCGTCGATGCGGAAACCGCTCTGGCGCACCACCGCCATCACCTTGTCCACCGTCTCGTCGCTGATCCGCCGCGCGCGCGCCTGGCCATTGATGACGTAGCTGGCGGTGGCGCGCGAGACGCCGGCCAGGCGGGCGATGTCGATCAGTTTCAGGCGGGGTGGCATTTTTTTGCACCGCAGCTTGATTCGAGGCGACAGACAATACAGCATGCCCGGCGTGGTGACACGATTCAGCAAGCGTGCTTCAAGCGTCGCCTGCAACCACTCGAACGCGATGACGGCACCCGCCGCCGAGGAACAAGAGAGACCAGGCATGCTCACGCTGACGCAGGACGATGTACTTCTCGGTTGCCGCGCCGCCGACTGGCGCGACGCGCTGACCCAGGCCGGCGAGGCGCTGGTGGCGGCGGGCCGCGCGGAGGCCGGCTACGCGGAGGGGCTGTTCGCGCGCGAGGCGCAGTCCTCCACCTGGCTCGGCCAGGGCATCGCCATTCCCCACGGCACCCCGGAGAGCCGCCGCTACGTGCGCGCCACCGGCGTGCGCGTGCTGCAGTTCCCGGCCGGCGTGGCCTGGCACGACGGCCACCGCGTGCACCTGCTGGTGGCGATCGCCGCGCAGTCGGACGAGCACCTGGACATCCTGCGCCAGCTCACCCACGCGCTGGAGCGCGAGGACGCCGGCGCCGCCCTGGCCGCCGCCACCGACGCCGAGGCGGTGCTGGCGGTGCTCGCCCGCCCGGTGGTGCGCGCGCGGCTGGACGCCGACACCCTCTGCCTCGCGCTGCCCGTGCGCAGCACCGCCGAGCTGGCGCTGGCCGCGGCCGGCCGCCTCGAGGCGCTGAGCTGCGTCGGGCGCGACTTCGTGGCGGCCATCGCCACCCAGGCGCCGCTGCCGCTGGGGCAGGGGCTGTGCCTGGTGCGCGCGGCCGTGGACGTGGAGGTGCCCGCGCTGGCGCTGGCCACCGCCGCCCACGGCACGGGGGCGGACGGGGTGTTCGGCGTGTTCTGCCTCGCCGCCAAGGGCGAGGCGCACCAGCCGTTGCTCGCGCGGCTGGACGAACTGCTGGCCAGCGGCAAGGCCGCCAGCCTCAGGGGCCTTTCCGCCGAGACCACGCTGGCGGTGCTGGCCGGCGAGGGCGAGGATACCCAGACCGCTCGCGTGCGCCTGCTCAACGCGCACGGCCTGCACGCGCGCCCGGCCAAGCAGCTGGTGCAGGTGGCCCGCGCCCAGGGCAAACCGATCCGCATGCGCGTGGTCGAAGGCGCCGTCGAGGCGGTGCCCGCGATCAGCCTGACCAAGGTGCTGGGCCTGGGCGCGCGGCGCGGCCAGACACTGGTGTTCTCCGCCCGCGGCGACGGCGCCGCGGCGGCGGTGGCGGCGATGGTCGCCGCGGTGGAAGAAGGGCTGGGCGAGGCGGTGACGCCGCTGCCCGCCGTGGCCGAGGCGCTGCAGGCTCCGGCCGCCGTGCCGAAGGCGGCGGTGCCGCTCGCGGCGCCCGAGCCGGGCCAGCCGCTGAGCGCGGTACCGGCCTCGCCGGGCCTGGCCGTGGCGCCGGTCTACGTGCTGCGCGCGCCGGTGTTCGACTACCCGGCCCGCAGCGAGGACCGCGCCCGCGAGGAAGTACGCCTGACGCGCGCCCTGGCCGGCGCGGCCGAGCAACTGGAAGCGCTGATCCAGGGCACCCAGGGCGCCAAGGTCGCCAACATTCTTTCCGTGCACGTGGAGATGCTGGCCGACCCCGGCCTGCGCGACGCCGCGCTGGAAGCCATCCGCGACGGCGCCTCGGCCGAGGCCGGCTGGTGGCAGGCCATCGACGCCGCCGCCAAGGCGCAGGAGGCCCTGGCCGACCGCCTGCTGGCCGAGCGCGCCGCCGACCTGCGCGACGTCGGCCGCCGCGTGCTCGGCCTGCTCTGCCACGTCGCGCTGCCGGAGCCGCCGGTCGAACCCTACGTGCTGGTGGCCGAGGACCTCGGCCCCTCCGACGTGGCGCGGCTGGACACCGCCCGCGTGCGCGGCCTGGTCACCGCGCGCGGCGGCGCCACCTCGCACAGCGCCATCCTGGCCCGCGCGCTCGGCATCCCGGCGGTGGTCGGCGCGGGCGAGCGCATCATGGCGCTGCCACCGGGCCAGGCGCTGGTGGTGGACGGCGACGCCGGCCGGCTGGTGCCCGCGCCCGACGCCGCGCGGCTGGCGCGTATCGAGCAGCGCATCGCCGAACGCCAGGCGCAGGAGCGCGAGGCCTACGCGCGCCGCTTCGAGCCGGCCGTCACCCGCGACGGCCACCGCATCGAGGTGGCCGCCAATCTCGGCAACACCGCCCACGCCGCCGATGCGGTGGAGCGCGGCGCCGAGGCGGTGGGCCTCTTGCGCACCGAATTCGTGTTCATGGCGCACCCGGACTTCCCCGACCTCGCCACCCAGATCGGCGAATACGGCGAAGCCTTCGAGGCGCTCGGCGGCCGCCCGCTGGTGGCGCGCACGCTGGACGTGGGCGGCGACAAGCCGCTGCCG
The DNA here is from genome assembly GCF_001182895.1 of Frateuria defendens. GTDB lineage: Bacteria > Pseudomonadota > Gammaproteobacteria > Xanthomonadales > Rhodanobacteraceae > Frateuria_B > Frateuria_B defendens. The sequence goes on from NZ_LFQR01000008.1 coordinate 20,219, forward strand.
TACTGGCCGATCCCGGCCGAGGACAACCCCTTCCTCGGCATGCGCGGCATCCGCCTGGCGCTGGCCCGGCCCGAGGTGCTGGAGACACAACTGCGCGCGCTGCTGATCGCCGCCGGCAAGCGGCCGCTGCGCATCATGTTCCCGATGGTCAAGGACATCGAGGAGTTTCGCGCCGGCAAGGCCATCTTCGACCGCCTGCAGGCGGAGATCGGCGCGCCCGACGTGCAGCTGGGCGTGATGGTGGAGATCCCCTCCAGCGCGCTGCTGGCGCCCAGCCTTGCCGCCGAGGTGGACTTCTTCTCCATCGGCACCAACGACCTCACCCAGTACTGCCTGGCGATCGACCGCGGCCACGCGGAGCTGTCCGCGCAGTCGGACGCGATCCACCCGGCGGTGCTGCGGCTGATCCAGATGACGGTGGAAGCGGCCCACGCGCACGGCCGCTGGGTCGGCGTGTGCGGCGAGCTGGGCTCCGACCCGCTGGCGGTGCCGGTGCTGGTGGGCCTGGGCGTGGATGAGCTTTCCGTCACCGCGCGGCGCGTGCCGCAGGTGAAGGAGGCGGTGCGCGTGCTCGACCTGCCGCAGGCGCGCGAGCTGGCGCGCCTGGCGCTGCGCCAGCCCACCGCGCATGCCGTGCGCCAGGCGCTGGAGGCGGCGCTGCCCGCGGCGGCGGAACTGGTCTGATGGCGCGGGTGGTCACCTATTCGCTCAACCCGGCGCTGGACCTGGCGATCCAGCTCGACGCGCTGCACCCCGGCGAGGTCAACCGCGCCGGCGCCACGCGGCTGGACGCCGCCGGCAAGGGCATCAACGTGGCGCGCGTGCTGCTGTCGCTGGGCCACGAGGTGCGCGTGGGCGGCTTCCTCGGCGCGGACAACCAGGCGCCGTTCCAGCACGCCTTCGCCGCCGCCGGCCTGCACGACCTGTTCGTGCGCATCCCCGGCGAGACGCGCATCAACGCCAAGCTCAGCGAGCGCGACGGCCGCGTCACCGACCTTAACGGCCCCGGCACGCAGGTCACCGCCGAAGCCTGGGTGGAACTGCTCGAAGGCCTGCCCTGGCAGCTGGCCGGCGTGGATGCCGTGGTGGTGGCCGGCAGCCTGCCGCGCGGCGTCTCCACCGCGCAGTTCGACGCCTTCCTCGCGCGCCTGCACGCACAGGGCAAGCCGGTGTGGCTGGACACCAGCGGCGCCGGCCTCGCCAGCGCGCGGCACGGCACGGTGGATCTCTTGAAGCCCAACGAGCACGAACTGGCCGAACTGGTCGGCCGCCCGCTGCCCGACGCGGCGGCACAGCTGGCCGCCGCGCGGCAGCTGGTCGACGCAGGCCGCCCGGCCCAGCTGCTGCTCTCGCTGGGCGCGGACGGCGCCTACTGGCTGGACGCCGCCGAGGCATGGCAGGCGCTGCCGCCCAAGGTGGAGGTGGTGAGCACGGTGTGCGCCGGCGACACCCTGCTCGCCGCCATGCTGCACGGCCAGCTCGAAGGCTGGAGCCGCGAACGCAGCCTGCGCCACGCGGTGGCGCTGGCCGCCGAATGCGTGCGCCATGTGGGGCCCGGCAATCCCCACGCCGAAGATTTCGAACAGCTATGCGCGCAGACGCGGGTGCAGCCCGCGGACGTCGCACGCTCCGTCGCCGTGGAGGCGCTCTGATGAACATCGTCCTGTTGACGGCCTGCCCGAGCGGCATGGTCACCACGTATCTCGCCGCGCAGGCGCTCGAACGCGCCGCCAAGCGCCGCGGCTGGACCGCCCACGCCGAAGCGCAGGGGCAGATGCGCCCCGTCGCGCCGCTCGATGCGGCCACGATCGCCGCGGCCGACCTGGTGGTGGTCGCCGCCGACGCGCCGGTGGCGCTGGAGCGCTTCGTCGGCCGGCGCCTCCACCCGGCCTCGCTGGCCGAGGCGCTGGGCGATGCCGATGCGCTGCTCGAGCGCGCCTGGCGCGAGGCGAAGCCGCTCGACGCCGCCGGCCTCGCCGCAGCGGCGGTCGTGGCGCCCGCGCCCGTCGCGGCCGGCCAGGCCCCGCGCATCGTCGCCGTCACCGCCTGCCCCACCGGCGTGGCGCACACCTTCATGGCCGCCGAGGCGCTGAGCACCGCGGCCAGGGACCTGGGCTACGCCATCCGCGTGGAGACGCGCGGCTCGGTGGGCGCGCGCGACGAGCTGACCGACGCCGAGATCGCCGCCGCCGACGTGGTGGTGATGGCCTGCGACATCGAGGTGGACAGCGCGCGCTTCGCCGGCAAGCGGGTGTGGCGCACCTCCACCGGCGTGGCGCTCAAGCAGGCGAAGCAGACCTTGAACGACGCGCTCGCCAAGGCCCAGGTCGAAGGCGGCGCCGCAGCCCCCTCGGGCACGGCGGCGCCGGCGGCCGGCGGCAAGAAGAAGGCGCGCGGCCCCTACGGGCACCTCCTCACCGGTGTGTCGTTCATGCTGCCGATGGTGGTGGCGGGCGGCCTGATGATCGCGCTCTCCTTCGTGTTCGGCATCGAGGCGTTCAAGCAGCCGGGCACGCTGGCCGCGGCGCTGATGGAGATCGGCGGCGGCACCGCGTTCAAGCTGATGGTGCCGATCCTCGCCGGCTACATCGCCTACTCCATCGCCGACCGCCCCGGCATCGCGCCGGGCATGATCGGCGGCTACCTCGCGGTGACGCTCAACGCCGGCTTCCTCGGCGGCATCCTGGCCGGCTTCGTGGCGGGCTATCTGGCGCTCGGCATCGCCCGCTACCTCAAGCTGCCGGCCAGCATGGATGCGCTCAAGCCCATCCTGATCATCCCGTTCGTGGCGAGCCTGCTCACCGGCCTCACCATGATCTACGTGATCGGCCAGCCGGTGGCGCTGGTGATGAAGGGGCTCACCGACTTCCTGCAGGGCATGGGCACCGGCAACGCGGTGCTGCTGGGCATCGTGCTCGGCGCCATGCAGTGCTTCGACCTCGGCGGGCCGGTGAACAAGGTGGCCTACACCTTCGGCGTGTCGATGCTGACCCAGCCGGGCGGCGTCGGCTACCCGATCATGGCCGCGGTGATGGCCGCCGGCATGGTGCCGCCGCTGGGCATGTGCGTGGCGACGCTGATCGCGCGCGGCAAGTTCACCGAGCAGGAGCGCGACGCCGGCCGCGCGGCGGGCTTCCTCGGCCTGTGCTTCATTTCCGAGGGCGCCATCCCGTTCATGGCGCGCGACCCGCTGCGGGTGATGCCGGCCTGCATCGTCGGCGGCGCCGTCACCGGCGCGCTGTCGATGTACTTCGGCTGCCAGCTCAAGGCGCCGCACGGCGGCCTGTTCGTGCTGCTGATCCCCGGCGCGGTGGGCCACGTGGGTGCCTACCTGCTGTCGATCGCGGTGGGCGCCCTGGTGATCGGCGTGGGCTACGCCGTGGCCAAGCGCCGCGACGCCGGCGCGGCGGCGGACACCACCGTCGCCATGGCGGCCTCGCACTGACATTTTTCTCCGCGACACGGAACCTGTGATGAGTCAAAGCATCAATCGCGACACCAAGCTGTGCATGTCCCTGTCCGGCCGGCCGGGCAACTTCGGTACGCGCTTCCACAACTACCTGTACGGGGCGCTGGACCTCAACTACGTCTACAAGGCGTTCACCACCAAGGACCTCGCCGGGGCCATCGGCGGCGTACGCGCGCTGGGCATCCGCGGCTGCGCGATCTCCATGCCGTTCAAGGAGGCCGTGATCCCGATGCTGGACAAGGTGGAGGGCTCGGCGGCGGCGATCGACTCGGTCAACACCATCGTCAACGACGAGGGCCACCTGACCGGCTACAACACCGACTACATCGCGGTGGCCAAGCTGATCGAAAAGCACGGCGTGTCGCCGGACAGCCCGCTGGCCCTGCGCGGCAGCGGCGGCATGGCCAAGGCCGTGGCCTGCGCGCTGCGCGACGCCGGCTTCAAGCGCGGCCACATCGTGGCGCGCAACGAGGCCGCCGGCCGCAAGCTCGCCGAGACCTGCGGCTTCGCCTGGGCGCCCGACACCGCGGGCCTGGATGCGGAGCTGCTGATCAACGTGACCCCGCTCGGCATGGAAGGCCCCGACGCCGCGCAGCTGGCCTTCAGCGAGGCCGAGGTGGCGCGCGCCAAGACGGTGTTCGACGTGGTGGCGTTGCCGCCGGAGACGCCGCTGATCCAGCTGGCGCGCCGGCTCGGCAAGCCGGTGATCACCGGCGCGGAAGTGATCGCGCTGCAGGCGGTGGAGCAGTTCGTGCTCTACACCGGCGTGCGTCCCGACGACGCGCTGATCGAAGAGGCCGCGGCGCATGCGCGCGGCTGAGCGCGGCGCGTGCACCCGTTCCACGGCGCGGCCCGCGGGCCGCCGCCACCAGCTGGAGACGCGCCGATGAGCGCACCGACGATAGCCCCGCAAGCCCTGGCGCGGGCGCGCCGCCTGCTCGTGCAGGGCGGGCGCCGGCTGCTCGGCATCGCCGGCCTGCCGGGCGCGGGCAAGTCCACCGCCGCGCAGGCGCTGGCCGAGGCGCTGGGCGAGGCGGCGATGGTGGTGCCGATGGACGGCTTCCACCTCGCCAACGCCGAGCTCGCGCGGCTCGGCCGTGCCGCCCGCAAGGGCGCGCCGGACACCTTCGACGCCGCCGGCTACGCCGCGCTGCTGGAGCGGCTGCGTCGCCCGCGCGCGGGCGAGACGGTGTACGCGCCGGCCTTTCACCGCGAGATCGAGGAGCCGGTGGCCGGCGAGATCGCGGTGCCGGCCGAGGTGCCGCTGGTGATCACCGAGGGCAACTACCTGCTGCTCGATGACGGCCCCTGGCGCGGCGTGCGCGAGCTGCTCGACGAGAGCTGGTTCGTGGACGTGGAGCCGGCCCAGCGCCACGCGCAGCTCCTGGCCCGGCACATGCGCTACGGCCGCAGCCGCGAGGACGCGCTGGCCTGGATCGAGCACACGGACGAGCCCAACGCGCGGCGCATCGCCGCCACCGCGGACCGGGCCGACTACCGCCTGGCCTGGGGCCTGGTGCCCGCCTGATTTTCCGCCGCGGCCGCGTGCCGCGTTTCCTCCCAACCCACCCAAAGGTACTTGCCATGTATGCGCAATCAGACAGCTCGATGGCAGTCGAACCGGTGCACCGCACCGGCCTGGTGGTCGGCATCGCGGTGATCGCCGCGTTGGGCGGCCTATTGTTCGGCTACGACACCGGCATCATCGGCGTGGCGCTGCTCGGCCTCGGCCGGCAGTTCGCGCTGGACGACACCGCCAAGCAACTGGTCACCGGCGCGATCATCTTCGGCGCCCTGTTCGGCTGCCTTGGCACCGGCCCGGTGTCCGACCGCTTCGGCCGCCGCCGCACCGTGATCGGCGTGGGCATCGTGTTCGCCATCGGCTCGATCCTCTCGGCCATCGCGCCCAGCGTGGGCTTCCTGATCGCCTCGCGCTTCCTGCTCGGCCTTTCCGCCGGCAGCTCCACCCAGATCATTCCCGTGTACATCGCCGAGGTGGCGCCGCCCGCGCATCGCGGCAAGCTGGTGGTGCTGTTCCAGTTCATGGTGGTGTTCGGCATCACCGTGGCCTACTTCACCGGCTTCGCGCTGGGCGAGCACTGGCGCTGGATGTTCGGCCTGGGCGTGGTGCCGGCGATCGTGCTGCTGGCAGGCATGTTCTTCCTGCCCGAGAGCCCGCGCTGGCTGCTGGTCAAGGGGCGCGAGCGCGAGGCGCTGGACGTGCTCGAGACGGTGCGCGGCAGCGACAAGCAGGCGCGCGCCGAGCTGGCCGAGATCCGCACCGTGGCCGACAACCAGCCGCAGGGCCGCTGGCGCGACCTCGCCCAGCCGTGGATCCGCCCGGCGGTGATCGTGGGCGCGGCCATCGCCATGTTCTCGCAGATCACCGGCAACAATGCGCTGATCTACTACGCGCCCACCATCCTCACCAAGGCCGGCTTCTCCGAGGAAACGGCGGTGCTCGCCACCGGCGGCAGCACCATCCTGGTGGTGATCATGACGGTGATCGGCAGCGTGCTGGTGGACCGCATCGGCCGTCGCCGCTACCTCTTGTGGATGATCCCCGGCTCCATCGTGGCGCTGATCCTGATGGGCATCCTGTTCCAGAACGGCGGCCCGGCCACGCCGGTGGGCCGCGTGCTGGTGGTGGTGTGCCTGGCTGCCTACCTGATGCTCAACTGCGGCGGCTTCGGCGTGTGCATCTGGCTGATCAACGCCGAGGTGTACCCGCTGTTCGTGCGCGGCAAGGGCGCGAGCCTGGGCGCCTTCAGCCACTGGATCTTCGACCTCGCGGTGACGCTGAGCACGCTGAGCCTGGTCACCTGGCTGGGCGCCACGCACACCTTCTGGCTGTACGCGGTGATCTCCTTCGGCGCGCTGGTGTTCGTCTACTACCTGGTGCCCGAGACCTACGGCAAGAGCCTGGAGCAGATCGAGCACGAGCTGCGTGATCACCGCTTCTACCCGTTCCAGCAGCGGCGCGCGCCGGTGCGGGAGCGCCAGCACGCCTGAGGCCGAAGGCCTTGGAAGAACAGCCCCACCGGCCAGGCCTGGCCGGCGGGGCTTTTTTGTCCGGGGCGCCCCGGCGCGCGTCATGGCCTGGCCGGGCAGGCGGCCGTCCAGCGTCGCCGCCGCTTTGCGCGCACCCCCGCGCTCCCGGATAATCGCCGCTTTGCGCGCTTCCCGCGCCCGGCGGACTTTCGATGAACGACTTCCTGCACAAGCTGCCCGTCTTCCTTGGCAACCATCTGGCGCTGTCCGCGCTGTTCGTGGCGATCCTGCTGGCGCTGGCGGTGACCGAGGTATTGGTGCGGCTGCGCAAGTACAAGGGGCTGACCCCGGCCGGGCTCACCCTGCTGATCAACCGCGAGAGCCCGCTGCTGGTGGACCTCTCCGCCCGCGCCGATTTCGAGAAGGCCCACGTGCCAGGCGCCCGCCACGTGCTGCCCGGCCAGTTCGACCCGGAACACAAGGACCTCGCCAAGGCCAGGGACCTGCCGGTGGTGCTGATCGACAAGGACGGCCGCGGCGTCGACAAGGCCGCGCAGCGCCTGGTCAAGGCCGGCTTCACCAAGGTCTATACCTTGAACGGCGGCGTGCTGGCCTGGCAGCAGGCGCAGCTGCCGGTGGCGAAGGGCGGCAAGTAGGCGGGCAGCGGCCATGCGCCTTTACCGCTATCTCACCGGGCCGGATGATGCGACCTTCTGCCATCGCGTCAGCGCGGCGCTGGCCCGCGGCTGGTCGCTGCACGGCCAGCCCACGCTCTGCTACGACAGCGACGCCAAGCGCGTGATCTGCGGGCAGGCCATCGTCAAGGAGGTCGAGGGCGAATACAGCCCGGAGCTGGACCTCGCGGGGCTCTGAGGGTTTGTTCGCGATCTGCCTGCTGGTGTGCTGCGCGAGAAAAAGTGTGTCGTGTTGTTGAAGTGCCATCGCATTCGGGCCGGCCTTTGGCCGGGGTTTCGCCCTCCTGCCGGAGGGCGAGTTACTTTCTCTTGCTTGTCCAAGAGAAAGTAACCAAAGAGAAAGACACCCCGAGGGCGCGCCT
>NZ_LFQR01000080.1 GCF_001182895.1 Frateuria defendens
AAGTAACTCGCTCCCCGGCAGGGGAGCGAAACCTCCGGCCAACGGCCGGCCAGATCGCAATGACGCCTCGCTTCAACCAAGGCGTGAGGCGCCGGGTGACTCGCGCCGGAACGACGAGCAAAAACTACGGCGCGAGCCAGGTTCCCGCGAACACCCGCCCCTCACCCCAACCCTCTCCCCACCGGGGAGAGGGAGAAAAGATAAAGGCAGAGCGAGGCGTCTCAGCGCGCCTCCGGCCGCAGCATGCCCCTCACCGCGCCATAGTCGCCATCGTTGGCGGCCGGCGGCAGGTTCAGCAGGTGTGCCATCAGCGGATAGACGTCCACATTGGCGAACGGCTTCACCACCACGCCCCGCTCGAAAGCCGGGCCATGCGCCACGAACAGCGCCTGCATGCGCGGGTCGATATTGTCGTAGCCGTGCTCGCCCAGGCTGACCGTGCCGTGCTTCTGCGCCAGGAACGCCGTGGTGGTGATGCGCCAGCCCACGTCGGCCAGGCACAGCAGCTGCGGCACGCGCGGGTTGTGGCCGTAGGCCAGGCGCACGGGCACGCGGGTCTTGTCCCAGCACTGCATGTGCTGCTGCGGCGCCTCGAGCTTGCGTTCGATGGCGGCGAAATCCTTGCCGGGCTTGGGGTTGAAGCCGGCCAGCACGCCGAAGCCCACCGTCTGCACGTCGTCGAGTGGCACCAGCTTGTCGATCAGCACGCTGTTGGCCTGCGGCACCGGCGCCATGCCGTGGTCGGCCAGCACGATCACGTTGATGCGGTCGATCAGGCCGCGCCGGCGCAGGCCCTCGACCAGCCGGGCGAGGGCGGCGTCGGTCTCGCGCAGGGCGTCGTTCACCTCGGGCGTATCCGGGCCGTAGGTGTGGCCGGCGTGGTCCACGCCGTCGAAGTAGAGGGTGAGGAAGCCGGGGCGCTGCGGCTGGTCCAGCCAGGCCAGCACCTGGTCCACGCGCTGGTTCGGGGTGAGCGCGCCGTTGTAGGGCAGCCACTGGTCCGGATGGCGGCCGTGGATGTCCGCCTCGGTGCCGGGCCAGAACATGGTGGCGGTGCGCACGCCGTGCTGGTCGGCGGTCTCCCACAGCGGCGTGGCCTCGCTCCACCAGCGGCCGTCGCTGACGGCCTTGCGGTTGGACAGCGTGAACTTGCCGAGCTGCGGGTCCAGCATGGTGTTGTTGACGATGCCGTGATGGTCGGGCCGCAGGCCGGTGACCAGGGTGTAGTGGTTGGGGAAGGTGAGCGAGGGGAACGAGGGCTGCATGCCCACGGCGCGCACGCCGTCGCGGGCGAGCTGTTCGAGCGTGGGGCTGAGGCCGCGTTGCAGGTAGTCCGCGCGGTAGCCGTCGATGGAGATCAGCAGCAGCGGCGAGGGAGCGGCCTGCGATGCAGCGGGGGCGACGGCGGGGCGCTGGGTGGCGCAACCGGCACTGAATGCGAGGGCGAGGCAGCACAGCAGGCGAAACGGGATTTTCATGCAGCGACTCTTACGATCAACACACAAGCCTCACATCATTGCGCAGAGATATGACCATTACATCTCTTGGCTTTCCCCGCACCTTCCTCATCGCCGCAGGCGCCGCGCTGCTGGCCGGCGCGCCGTGCGCGGCGATGGCGCAAAGCAGTGCCCCCAAGCCCGCGCCGGTGGCAATGCCCGCGGCGCCGCCGGTGCATTACCAGCAGGTGGTGCGGCAGCAGCAGGTGCGCGACCAGTTGCAGAAGAACCAGGTGGAAGAACAGATCCGCCAGCGAACCAGCGATGCCGCGCGCCGCGCCAACGCCAACGATCCGGCCCAGATGCAGCGGCTGGACCAGGCCGAGCAGGCGCAGCGCGATCTCTATCGCGCCCGCCAGCAGGACGCCGTCGACCGCTACTGGTACGGCACCACGCCGCGTCCGGCGCCGTACCGCGCCACGCAGCCGCCCGCCGCGAGCCGCAGCGGCGGGTGAGGGTTCGAGAACCCTCGCGCATAGCCACTTCGTTTCGCGAGCGCTCATCCCTCATCGCGGCCCTCTTCCCGGGGGGAGAGAAGGCAAGGCGCATGCGGGATGCTTGGCGCGTACTCGATGCTGCGCCCTTGCCTTGCTCAGCCGGCGCGTGCGGGGAAGCGTTACAGATGGGCTCGGCCTGCGGCGTGAGGCGCGGGCCGTGTTGCGGCATCGCCTGTTTCGAGCGAGCGTTGCCTCTGGCCGTGAGGTTCCAAGCGGCGGTTCCGGATCGGCTTCGTTCGGCGGTTTTGCGAAGCGAGGCGGCTCGGCCGACTCCCGCGCGCGCTCATCGCTGTCGAAGACTTGCGCCGCCCGCTTCCTGCCGGCCGCTTCGGCTCCTGACAAGCTGGGCCCGTCTGGCCGGTACAACGTGTCGGTACGCCATCCAGCGCCCACGCTCGCCCAAGCAGCGCCCATCAGTCAGCGCCGGGCCACCGTCTCCCCCGGCATGCCGAACAGGTCGCCCCGCGCCACGCCATCCTCCAGCGACAGCAGGAAGCGCTTGGTCGGCAGGCCGCCGCCGAAGCCGGTGAGGCTGCCGTCGCTGCCGATCACGCGATGGCAGGGCAGCACGATCGGCAGCGGGTTGCGTCCGTTGGCGGCGCCCACGGCGCGCACCGCTTGCGGCTGGCCGATGCGGCGGGCGAGTTCGGCGTAGCTGATGGTGGCGCCGTAGGGGATGTGCGCCAGCTCCCGCCACACGGCGAGCTGGAACGGCGTGCCGAGCGGATGGAGCGGCAGCTCGAAGTGCTGCCGCGTGCCGGCGAAGTAATCCTCCAGCTGCACGCGGGCGAAGGCGAGCGCCTCGGGCGAGCGTACCCATGCGGGCTCGGGGGCGCGCTGGTGGCGGCCGCGTTCGAACCACACCTCGCGCAGGCCCTGCGCGTCGGCGACCAGACGCAGGCGGCCGATCGGTGTGGGGAGGTCGTCGTAGTAGAGGGGGCCGTCGGTCATTGCGGGCTCCGCGCTGCGCTTTGCGCAGCCTTGCTCTGCTTCGGCTCCGGCCTGGGCGCCGCGGCGACGCTGCGCCACAGGTGCATCACCGCGTAGGCGCGCCACGGCCGCCAGGCTTCGGCCAGCGCGGCGAGCGCCCTGGTGCTCAGCGCGGTGCCCTGGCCGGCGGCGCGGCGCAGGATCAGGTCGGCGGCGGGGAAAGCGTCGGGGTGGCCGAGCGCGCGCATCGCCATGTAGTGCGCGGTCCACTCGCCGATGCCGGGCAGGGCGACCCAGTGCGCGACGAAGGCGTCCAGCGGCTGCTCGGCGCGGAAGTCGATACGCCCGTCCAGCAGCGCCTGCGCGATGCCGCGGAGGGTGGCGGCGCGCGCCGTGGTCACGCCGACTTCGCGCAGGTCCGCCTCGGCCAGGCGCTCGGGCGTGGGAAACAGCCGCTCCAGCCCCGCCGCCGCGGGCGCCGCCAGCGGCTGGCCGTAGCGATGGACGATGCGCGAGGCCAGCGTGCGCGCCGCGGCCACGCTCACCTGCTGGCCGAGCACGGCGCGCACGGCGATCTCGAAGCCGTCCCAGCCGCCCGGCAGGCGCTGGCCAGGATGTTGGCGCAGCAGCGGCTTCAGCGCGGGCGCGGCGCCGAGTACGCCGGCGATGGCCTGTGGGTCCGCGTCCAGGTCGAACATGCGCCGCAGCCGCGTCACCACCGGCAGCAGTTGCGCCGGCGAGGCACCGTGCAGTGCCAGCTTCAGCGCGTGCTCGCCGTTCGGCCAGGCGGTTAGGTGCAGCCAGCCGGGCGCTTCGGCCGGGCCGAACACGCGCGCGTAGCCGTGCTCGTCCACGGATTCGACGCCGGGCAGCGCGCGGTTGCGCAGGAAGGCGAGCAGCGCCGCGAAGTCGTACGGCGGGCGATAGCCCAGCCGCAGCACCAGCGCATCGCCGGTGGCGGCATGCGGCGTGCGCCGCAGCTCGCGCGGCGGGATGCGGTTGGCCTGCGCGAAAGCAGCATGGAAGCGGCGCAGGCTGCGGAAGCCCGAAGCCAGCGCCACCTCGGTCACCGGCAGCGCGGTCTCGGTGAGCAGCTGCTTGGCGAACAGCAGGCGGCGCGTGGTGTGCACGTCGATCGGCGGCGCGCCGAGGTGTTCCACGAACAACCGCCGCAGCTGGCGCGCGCCGACGCCGACGCGCGCGGCCAGCGTGTCCAGCGGCTGTTCCGCCAGCAGCCCTTCGTCGATCAGCGTGAGTGCCCGCGCCACCACGTGCTCGCCGTGCCGCCATGCGGCGTTGCCCGGCGCCAGCTCCGGCCGGCAGCGCAGGCAGGGGCGGAAGCCCGCCGCTTCCGCCGCCGCGGCGCTGGCGTAGTAGCGCACGTTGCGCGGCTTGGGCGAGGGCGCCGGGCACACCGGGCGGCAGTAGATCCCGGTGCTGGTGACGGCGGTGAAGAACAGGCCGTCGAAGCGCGCATCGCGGCTCAGGCGGGCCTGCTCGCAGGTGCGCGGATCGGGCAGGTCGGGCGTGGCGGTGGTGTCCATACCCGCAGGCTAGCACCGCCCCGTGCGGGCGACTCGCCGTTTTCGGACATGGATGCGGGCCGCGCCCGACGCGCTGCGGCGAAGCGGCGGATGCTCAGGCGTCGATCGCCGTATCCCGGGTGGAACTGTCCGGCGCCTCCAGGAACGCGAAGAACGGCACCCCGCGCACGCGCCACGCGGCGGCGGCCTCGGTCAGCACCTCGTGCAGGGTCGCGTAGTCGCGCGGCGCGGCGCGGCGCAGCTCGTTGGCGTGATCGAACAGCAGCGCATAGCCGGGCGCGGGCAGCCAGCCGAGGTCGCGCAGGCTGTCCGACAGTGCGTCCCAGTTGTGGCCGAAGCCGGGCGGCAGTTCCAGCGCCGTCGCCAGCTCGCGCAGCAGCGCGGGCTTGGTGCGGCAGCCGGCGAGGTCCAGGTGGAACTGGTGCAGGCCGGCGCGCGCGGCGTCGGCGATCAGGGTGGCGGGGTCGTCCGGCGCCACCGGGTATACGCCGTTGCGTTCGGCGTCGTGCAGGTCGAGGGTCAGCACCCTGGTCGTCATCGTGTCACCCCGATCCGGTTGAGAGCGTTGCATCGTGCACGAGTGATGATGCGTCAGCCGCCGCGGCAGGCCAACCCCGATTTGGGTGATGACGTGCACGGCGGCCATGCGGCAATGCGGCAGTGCCGTTTGCGGGGCCTTCGGCGCCTCGCCACAATCGGGTTTCCACCGCCAGGCAGGATCGCATCATGAACGCGCCGACCCGCATCGATACCTCCCGCGTCATCCGCGCCCCGCGTGGCGGCGAGCTGAGCTGCAAGAGCTGGCTCACCGAGGCGCCGTTCCGCATGATCCAGAACAACCTCGACCCCGAGGTGGCGGAGAACCCGGCGGAGCTGGTGGTGTACGGCGGCATCGGCCGCGCCGCGCGCAACTGGGAATGCTTCGACGCCATCCTGCGCAGCCTGCGCGAGCTGGGCGAGGAGGAAACCCTGCTGGTGCAGTCCGGCAAGCCGGTCGGCGTGTTCCGCACCCATGCGGATGCGCCGCGCGTGCTGATCGCCAACTCCAACCTGGTGCCGGCCTGGGCCAACTGGGAGCACTTCAACGAGCTCGACCGCAAGGGCCTGATGATGTACGGCCAGATGACGGCCGGCTCGTGGATCTACATCGGCTCGCAGGGCATCGTGCAGGGCACCTACGAGACCTTCGTGGAGATGGGGCGCCAGCACTACGGCGGCAGCCTCAAGGGCAGGTGGATTTTGACGGCCGGCCTCGGCGGCATGGGCGGCGCGCAGCCGCTGGCGGCGTCGCTGGCCGGCGCGTGTTCGCTCACTGTCGAGTGCCAGCAGAGCCGCATCGATTTCCGCCTGAAGACCCGCTACGTGGACGAGCAGGCCGGCGACCTCGACGACGCGCTGGCCCGTATCGCGCGCTACACCGCGGCCGGCGAGGCCAGGTCCATCGCGCTGCTCGGCAACGCCGCCGAGGTGCTGCCGGAACTCGTGCGCCGCGGCGTCAAGCCCGATGCCGTCACCGACCAGACCAGCGCGCACGACCCGGTCAACGGCTACCTGCCGGCCGGCTGGACGGTGGAGGAATGGTTCGAGCGCCGCAAGGGCGACCCGGCCGGCACGGCCCGGGCCGCCAAGCAGTCCATGCGTAAACACGTGGAAGCGATGCTGGCCTTCCATGCCCAGGGCATCCCCACCTTCGACTACGGCAACAACATCCGCCAGATGGCCAAGGACGAAGGCTGCGCCAATGCCTTCGACTTCCCCGGCTTCGTGCCCGCCTTCGTGCGCCCGCTGTTCTGCCGCGGCATCGGCCCGTTCCGCTGGGTGGCGCTCTCCGGCGACCCGCAGGACATCCTGAAGACCGACGCCAAGGTGAAGGAACTGATCCCGGACGATCCGCACCTGCACCGCTGGCTCGACATGGCCGAGCAGCGCATCAGCTTCCAGGGCCTGCCCGCGCGCATCTGCTGGGTGGGGCTGGGGCAGCGCCACAAGCTCGGCCTCGCCTTCAACGAGATGGTGCGCAAGGGCGAGCTGAAGGCACCCATCGTGATCGGCCGCGACCACCTCGACTCCGGCTCCGTCGCCTCGCCCAACCGCGAGACCGAGGCCATGCGGGACGGCTCCGACGCCGTCTCCGACTGGCCCCTCCTCAATGCCCTGCTCAATACCGCCAGCGGCGCTACCTGGGTCAGCTTCCACCATGGCGGCGGCGTAGGCATGGGCTACAGCCAGCACGCCGGCGTGGTGATCGTCTGCGACGGCAGCGAGGCGGCGGACCGGCGCATCGAGCGGGTGCTGTGGAACGACCCCGCCACCGGGGTGATGCGGCATGCGGATGCGGGGTATGAGGTCGCGGTGGAGTGCGCGAAGGAGCAGGGGGTGAAGTTGCCGATGGCCTGAGCGGGATGAATGGTGCGCTGCCGGCTTCTTGTCTTGGACGAAATAAGGCTCCATGATTGGCTCTGAATTTGGAGACGATCATGGAAGCCATCCTGGCCCCCAACAGCATCAGCATCACCGAGCTCAAGCGTAATCCCAGTGCCGTGATCGAGGCCGCCGAGGGCGAATCGGTGGCCGTGCTCGTGCACAACAAGCCCAGTGCCTACCTGGTGCCCGCCGCCACCTACAAGCGGCTGCTGGAGCGGCTCGAAGACCTGGAGCTTGCCGAACTGGTCCGGGCCCGTGCGAAGGAGCGCCGGGTCAAGGTCAAGCTCGATGACCTATAGCCTGGAGTTCGTGGCTTCCGCGCTCAAGGAATGGCGCAAGCTCTCGCCCGTCGTCCGCGACCAGTTCAAGAGCAAGCTTGCCGAGCGTCTGGAACGCCCGCATGTGCCGGCGGCCCGGCTGCATGGCCTGCCGGATTGCTACAAGATCAAGCTGCGCACGGCCGGCTGCCGGCTCGTCTATCGGGTCGACGATAGGGTAGTGGTCGTGACGGTGATTGCAGTGGGGAAACGCGAGAAAGGGCTGGTGTACCTGTCGGCCAAGAAACGCACCTGACCGCGGGATGCCTGCGATGCAGGCATGCGATCCCCGTCTTCGAGCCGATGCTCTGCAACGACGGATCGACGACGCGGCACGAACCGCTGCGCGGCCAGACCAACCTCTGCGCAGGCCAACGCCTCCCCTGATTTCGCCTTGTAAGCAGCCGCAGATCAGCACCGCCCCCGGCCTGGCCGGCCTGGCCGGGGGGCGCACCCGATTGGACCTGCCTGGCGGTCGTCGTGAACGCGCAGTTTGGCCGAGAGACGTGGTGCACGACGCATGTGTTGCGGAGGCGAGTCGAGCCCGGCAGGGCTATGGCGGCCGAACGCCGCTCAGGTTTTCTTTTGTCCCACCTCCACCACCGGCGCGAAGCCGCCGAAGATCATCCGCTTGCCGTCGAAGGGCATGGGGTTGTCTTGCGGATTGAGGCGCTCGTCCTTCATGGCCTTTTGCATGCCGGTGTCGCGGGTGGCTTTGTCCGGCCACTCGATCCACGAGAACACCACCGTCTCGTCGTTCTTCGCCTGCACGGCGCGGTGGAAGTCGGTGAGCTTGCCGTCGGGGACGTCGTCGCCCCAGCACTCCAGGACGCGGGTGGCGCCGTACTCGACGAAGACCGAGTCGCCGCTGTTGGCGTGCTGGATGAACTGCTGCTTGTTGGCGGTCGGCACCGCCATCACAAAGCCGTCGATGTAGGACATGACTTTCTCCTCTTTAGCCTGGGAGCGCGCCCGCGGTGGGCACCTCCATGGAGACGACGAACGGGCGGCGACGGGATCGACATGGGCCGGGGCCGTTCAGGGACGCATGCGGAGCGCGGCGCCCGCTACGCCTGCCGGGCCGGGCGTGGCAGAGGCGGCGTGACGACGGCTGCGGCAGGCCCGTCATGCCGCGGCGGGCCGGCCTGCCGCAGCCGCCCGCCCCGGCGGGCCGGCCTTGCATGAACCCGCCTGAATCTGTGATCCAGCGCGCCCGTGGCGCCGTGCCGCTGTGACAGCATCGGCGCGCCACCCGGAGCGCAAGGAGACGCCCATGAGCACCACGCCGTCGCAGAGCCTGCCGATGTATTTCCCGCCGGATTTCGTACTGGACGAGGCGGGCGTCTGCGCCTCGCTGGTGCTGACGGCGTACGACCAGTTCAACCAATGGGTGCAGCAGGGCTCCCCGTCGCAGTCGGGTTTCAGCTGGACGCCGAACGGGCTCAACGGCTT
Organism: Frateuria defendens; assembly: GCF_001182895.1. GTDB lineage: Bacteria > Pseudomonadota > Gammaproteobacteria > Xanthomonadales > Rhodanobacteraceae > Frateuria_B > Frateuria_B defendens. The sequence goes on from NZ_LFQR01000080.1 coordinate 8,661, forward strand.
TACCTATAGCGCGCCGCTGTGGGGCACGGTGACCGTGCTGTGGGAGAAATATCCGGAGCCGTTCGGCTTCGTCGCCTGGGACGGCACCGGCAATGCGCTGGTGGTGTTCCGCGGCACCATGACCTCGGTCGACGCGGTCATCGATGCGGAGGTGGACCAGACGGCCTACACGCTGGTGGCCACCGGCTTCGGCAACGTGCAGGTGGGCTGGTACAACGTCTACGCGACCCTCCGCGAGGCGCTGCTGACGCAGCTGAAGGCGATCGGGCCGGTGACCCGGCTGTTCTTTACCGGGCACAGCATGGGCGCGGCGCTGTCCTCGCTGGCGGTGCCCGACGTGGCGACCAACTCGGCGATCCCGCCCGGCAGCCGCCGCAGCTACGTGCACTACAACTTCGCCAGCCCGCGGGTGGGCGACCCCGGCTTCGCCTACGGCATGAACTGGAGCGTGGCGGCGCCGACCTTCCGCGTGGTGAATACCGAGGACGTGGTGCCCGACGTGCCGCCGCCGCTGCTTGGTTCCACCGTCTACCAGCACGTCGGCACGCCGGTGGATTTCACCGCCGAGTACCTCACCACCGACGGCAACCACAGCATGGCGAACTGCTACTGGTACGCCATCAACAACACCGATCAGCCGCAGGGGCCGGCGTCGGCCTCGCTGTTCCTGGAGCGGCAGGTTCGCATCGACGGCGGCGTCACGCTCTACACGCCGCGGGCGCTGGAGAAATAGGGCGGCGCAGGCGGCCCGGCGCGATCACTTTCCGACGACCGCCAGGATGCGAGAGTGCGCCCCGGAGGTCGTCGTGATGATCCGGAAACTGAAGTCGGGCGCCTACCGCCTCTACTCGCGCAAGAAGGACCCGGACACCGGCAAGCGCCGCAATCTCGGCACCTTCCCCACGCGCGAGGCCGCCGAGAAGCACGAGCGCGAGGTGCAGTTCTTCAAGCGGCACTAGCGCTTCAGGCGGCGGTTGCCGGCCGGTGCCGTGTGCCGCCCGCGCCGCTGACTTGCCGTGGCCTTCGCGTTCGTCGCGGCCCCCGCGTGAGGACGCTCAGCCCAAAGCCCGCACGCGGAAGTTGCGCCCCTTGATCTTGCCCGCGCGCAGGCGCTCCAGTGCCTTGTTCGCCAGCGCCCGGGCGATCGCCACGTAGGCGCGGGTGGCGAACACGTCGATCTTGCCGATGTCGCCGGCGCTAAGCCCGGCCTCGCCGGTGAGCGCGCCGAGGATGTCGCCGGGGCGGAGCTTGTCCTGGCGGCCGGCGTCGATCACCAGGGTCTTCATCGGGGCGAGGTTGAGCGTCTTGCCGCGCGGCTGCGCGAGCTTGAGCGCCCGCCACGGCAGCGGCTCGCCCAGCACTTGCTCGATGTTGGCGGCCTTGGGCCGCTCGCGCGGCGTGCACAGGGTGATCGCCAGGCCCGATTGCCCGGCGCGGCCGGTGCGGCCGATGCGGTGGGTGTGGGTGTCCGGGTCGTGCGCGATGTCGTAGCTGAGCACCAGCGGCAGCGCGGCGATGTCGAGCCCGCGCGCGGCGACGTCGGTGGCCACCAGCACGGCGCAGCTGCGGTTGGCGAAGCGCACCAGCACCTCGTCGCGGTCGCGCTGCTCCATGTCGCCGTGCAGGGCGAGGGCGGAGAAGCCGCGGCGGTCCAGCTCCTGCGCCACCGCGTCCACGTCGCGGCGCATGTTGCAGAACACCAGCGCACCACCTTGTCGTAGATCGGGGCCGCGCTCGCCGGCGAGCAGCTGGGCCAGGGCGTCGGCCTTCTGCGCCGGCTCCACCTCGATGAACTGCTGATCGATCGCCGGCTTCGTCTCGGCCGGTGCCCCCACCGTGATCTCGACCGGCTCGCGCTGCAGGCGTCGGCTGACCGCGCGGATCGCCTCCGGGTAGGTGGCCGAGAACAGCAGCGTCTGATGGTGCTTGGCGATGCGGCCCACGATGTCGTCGATGGCCTCGCTGAAACCCATGTCCAGCATGCGGTCGGCCTCGTCGAGCACCAGCACCTTGATGCCGCCGCCGTGCAGGCTGCCGCGCTTTAAGTGTTCCTGCACGCGGCCGGGCGTGCCCACCACGATGTGCGGGTCGTGCGCCAGCGAGGCCAGCTGCGGCCCCAGCGGCATGCCGCCGCACAGGGTCAGCAGCTTCACGTTGGGGATGTTGGCGGCGAGCTTGCGGATCGCCTTGCTCACCTGGTCGGCCAGTTCGCGCGTGGGGCACAGCACCAGCGCCTGCAGCCGGGTCGTGTCCGCATCCAGCGCCTGCAGCAGGCCGAGGCCGAAGGCGGCGGTCTTGCCGCTGCCGGTGCGGGCCTGGGCGATCACGTCGCGGCCTTGCAGCATCGGCGGCAGGCTCTGCGCCTGCACCGGGGTCATGGCGTCGTAGCCGTGCGCGGCGAGGCTGGCGAGCAGGGCGGGCTTGAGCGGGAGCGTGCTGAAGGCGGTCATTCGCCATGATCGCATCAATCCGCCTCCGCATGAGTCCGGTGCGGGCCTGCGCCGCGGCGGCGGGGCCGCCCCTACACGTGCCCCCACAGCGCCATGCCCGCCACCGTGGCGGCGAGCAGCACCGCCGCCACGCGCTGGCTGACGGCGATGCGCCGGCGCGGCGCGTCCGCGTCGCGGAGCCGGCGCACCGCGGGCAGGGCGAACCCCTGCACGAGGGCGGCGAGCAGGGCGCACAGTACGGCGGCGCCCAGCACGCGGGTCGAAGGCACGGCCGGGACGCCGCGCAGCGACAGGGCCCAGACGGCGACGCCCATGGCCAATGTCGCCACCGCGGCGCCGAACTGCGGGTAGGCCAGCCGCTCGGCGTTGGCGCCGGCGGTACGCGCGAGCACGAAGGTGGTGCCGGCCCAGAACACGCCGGTGAGCACGTGCAGCACAATGAGGAAGACCAGCAAGGTTTGCATGACAGCCTCACCCGGGTTTTATTTGGTATACAAAATGTATAGTGAAATTTGGCGGCGTACAAGATGAGCACGCGGACGTATCGCAGCGCCGCGCGCGCGGAGGCGGCCGGGCAGACGCGCGCGCGCATTCTCGCCGCGGCGACGGAGCTGCTGCGCGAGGCCGGCGTGGCGGGGTTCTCGCTGGAATCGGTGGGCAAGGCGGCGGGCGTAACGCGGCTGACGGTATACAACCAGTTCGGCTCGCGCCGCGCGCTGCTGGAGGCCGTGTTCGACGAACTGGCCGCGCGCGGCGGGCTGCACCGCATCCGCGACGCCATGGCGGACGATGACCCGCACGCGGGCCTGCGCCGGCTGGTCGGCATCTTCTGCGACTTCTGGGGTGCGGACCTGGATTCGCTGGCCGGCCTGCACGGCGCGGCCTCGGGCGATGCGGAGTTCGCGGAAAGCCTCGGCGCCCGCAACGAACGGCGACGCGGAACCTTCGCGGCGCTGGTCGAGCGCCTGGTCGAGCGCGGCGAAGTACGCGCCAGGGACGCGCGCGACCTGGTCGATCTGCTCTTCGTGCTGACCAGTCTCCAGGTGTTCACCCAACTGAAGGTCGGCAAGCGCAGCAAGGTGTCGGTGCGCCGGCTGATCGAGGCGGCGGCCGTCGACGCGGTGCGGCGGGCCGGACCGGCTGGCGTGCCGTAGGCGCCGGCTTGCGTGGTGGCCGGTGTGTCGGCGGAGGGCCTGACGGGTGTCGGATCCCGGCCGGCCTCCGCAGGTGCCTGGCTTCGGCCTCACTGTCTCGAGGTGAAGTCCTTCTCTCCTCGGGAGAAGGTGCCGGCAGGCGGATGAGGGTTCGGCCGGAGCGTCGGACATCACTTCTGCGCTCCGGCCGAACCGTCGCCTCGAACCTCTCCCACGTCACGGCACCGGACACCCTTGCCACGGCCATGCCATCGCCGTGATTCGACGCTAACCCGGGGCGGAGGGGACGCATGCGGTATCGAGGGCGCGGCGGAGGTTTCGCGCCACCGGTGTTGAACGATCCCGCGCGGCGGCCTACCTTGCTCGCATTTTCCGCCGCTGGAACCGCCGTGTCCGATCTGTCCGCCTTCCCTATCACCACCCGCTGGCCGGCCCTTCATCCCGAGCGCATCCAGCTCTATTCGCTCAACACGCCCAACGGCGTGAAGGTCTCGATCATGCTGGAGGAGACGGGGCTGCCGTACGAGCCGCACCTGGTCGACATCATGCAGGACGAGAGCCACCTGCCGGCGTTCCTCTCGCTCAATCCCAACGGCAAGATCCCCGCGATCGTCGATCCGGACGGCCCGGGCGGCAAGCCGCTGGGGCTGTTCGAGTCGGGCGCGATCCTGCTCTATCTGGCGGAGAAGACGGGCCGGTTCATCCCGGCCGATCCGGCGCGGCGCTGGGAGACGATCCAGTGGGTGTTCTTCCAGATGGCCTCGATCGGGCCGATGTTCGGCCAGATCGGCTTCTTCCATAAGTTCGCCGGCAGGGAGTACGAGGACAAGCGCCCGCTGCAACGCTACGTCGACGAATCGAAGCGCCTGCTCGGCGTGCTCGACGAGCGCCTGGCCGGCCGCGACTGGATCATGGGCGAGGACTACAGCATCGCCGACATCGCCACGCTCGGCTGGGTGAACAACCTCGTTACCTTCTACGGGGCGCGCGAGCTGGTGGCGTTCGACGGCTACGCCAACGTGGCCGCCTGGCTGGCGCGCGGGCTGGCGCGGCCGGCGGTGCAGCGCGGGCTCGGCATCCCCGGCCGGAGCTGAGCCATCGCCGCGCGGGTTATCCGGACGATGCGGGCCGATACAGCGGGGACGCGGCCCGGTTCGGGCTGCGGGCGCCGCGCCATGGTCGCGCAGGTCGCCGGTGAGGCAGGCGAGTGACCGACGCGCTGCGAGGCCTGGTCGAAACGCTGGAGCGGGACGGTTCCCTGGACGAGCCGGAACGGCTGCGCCAGCGCATCGAGGCGCTCGACCGCCTGGAAGCGTATTTCCCCGACGGGCTCGATGCCGATGGCGCCGCGGCGGGCGGGGATGCGCTTCGCCGCCGGGCCGTGGCGATCCACGCGAGGCTGGCGGCGATCAACCGCCGGCTCTATGACTCCCTCCGCCGCGACATCCGGCTCGGCCGCGGGCGGGAGCGCCTGCTGCCATGGTCGCCCGCACCCGGCGAAGATCCGCAGGCGGGCGAGGAGGGCTACGACTACCTCGACGAATGGCTGGGCGGGATCCTTCCCTTCGACACGCCCGACGCGGTGGCCGCGCCGGCGGCGGAGATGGTGTTCTACCAGCCCACGCCGGCGCGCCACATCTTCGACCTGATCCGCCGCACCGCGCTCGCCGCCGACGACGTGTTGATCGATCTCGGCTCCGGGCTCGGCCATGTGCCGCTGCTGGTAGCCCTCTGCACCGATGCCCGCTGCATCGGCGTCGAGCTGGAAGCGGCCTACGTCGAATGCGCGCGGCGCTGCGCCGAAGCCTTGAACCTGCCCAGGGTCGCGTTCGTCCGGCAGGACGCGCGCACGGCGGATTTCTCCGCCGGCACGGTGTTCTACCTCTACACGCCGTTCACCGGCTCGATCCTGCGCGCCGTGCTCGACGCGCTGCAACGCGAAGCCGCGCGCCGCGCCATCCGCGTGTGCACCTTCGGCCCCTGCACGCCGGTCGTGGCGCAAGAGCGCTGGCTGGAAGCGGCCGAGCCGCCGGCGGCGGGGCGGGTGGCGATATTCCATTCGCGCGGCTAGCGTCGCGTCGCGGTGTTCCGCGCGGCAGCCTGGGCACGCCATGCCGCCGCGTGGCGCAGCCTCTACTCGGTGGCGCGGCAGGCCGGCGGCAGCAGCTTCTCCGGCACGTCGCCGCCGCAGGACCAATGGATGGCCCCGTTGCGCACGTACGGCGTCAGCTTGAAGAGATGGCCGCGCAGCGCCGGGTTGGCGAAGCTCACCAGCAATGCGCCGTCGCCGCCCAGCGTGATGCCGGCCACGCTCGCATCGCCGGCGAACGGCGCCATGCCCAGCTGCGTGAGTGAATCGGGCCAGCGCTGGTGGCTGGCGCCGAACTGCTCCACCGCCGTGCGGTGGGGCGCGCTGTCCGCCATGGCGGTGTTCAGCGCGGCGCGGCTCGTGTAGTCCCGTACTGAGCGTCTTCCGGGTTCTCGCAGACCGCGAGGCCGTGGCGGTCGCAGTCGAGTCTAAGCCAACGCCTCGCAGGCCGGCTACCGCCAGGGGCGGCGGCCGGGCGCGGCCACGCGGCCGGCTCAGGGGCCGGGGTGGTAGACGCGCTCGACGTGCCCGGCCAGTTCCTCCGGCCAGAAGTACACCGTGCGCAGGTTGCCGGTGGTGTAGCGCTCGGCCTCGTCGTTGAAGTGCGGGGATTCGGGGTGGCCGCTCTCGCCGCCGGCGGTGATGGCGCGGGCGCGGACCTTGGGGCCGAACTCGACCACGGCGACGAAGCTGTTGCCGCTGGTGCCATAGTAGCGCCGGGTGCCTGGCCAGCGGTGCGCGCCGAAGGAGGCGAGCGAGCCCCAGCGCGAGGACACGAAGGGCACCGGCAGGCTGGGCCTGGCGTCGTCGAAGCGCTGCGCGATGGCGCCATCGTTGCGCTGGTAGCGGTTGACCTCGCCCCAGGGCACGCCCCAGCTGCCGAAGTCCTTCCGCAAGCGCCCGGAGGCTTCGGCCAGTGCGTCCAGCCGCGCCTTGGCGCCGGCCGGGCCGGCCATGTAGTCGTAGACGGTGAGGTGGGCGGCGCGGGCCGCGGCGGCCACCTCGTCCCACAGGGTGTCGCCCCAGCACACGGCGAGCGAGGTGGGCATGGAGGCGATGCCCCAGCGATAGTCCCAGCCGCGCAGCAGGGCGATCTGGCCGGCGAGCCTGGCGCGCTGCGGATCGCCGGCGGGCAGCGCGTCGTAGTCGGCCACCAGCACCGGGATCAGCCTGGCGAAGGCCGGCAGATACGAGTCGAAGGCGGCGGTGATCAGCGAGGGCAGGGTGAAGTCCTTCTGCCCGGTGAGCACGCGCGTGGCGTGCAGGCCGCGCGGGTTCTCGCCGAAGCTGTCCATGTAGCGCGGGTAGTCCTCGCGCCTGGGGCTGTACGGGCCGGCGACGGAATAGGGCCAGTCGTTGGTGTTGAAGGCCCAGCCGTTGGGCGGGTTGAGCAGGTGCGGGGCGGCGTCGAGCGGCAGCAGGCCATGCCAGTCGGTGGCCGGGTCGCTGCCGTCCACGGGCCTGGTGTAGTCGAAGCGGTCGTCGCGCCGGGGGATGAACTGCGGGTGCAGGTAGGCGATCTCGCCCTTGTCGTCGGCGAACAGCGTGTTGTTGGAGGAATTGGCCTTGAGCCCGGCCACCTTCATGTAGCTGGCGTAGTCGGTGGCCTTGGTGCGCAGCCAGCTCTGCTCCAGCGCCTCGATGGGCTTGTTCATCAGCGCCAGCGCGATCCACTTGCCGTCCAGCTCGCGCACGATGGGGCCGTGGTGGGTGGCATAAGTGGTGAACGTGCGCGCGGCCATCGAGCCGTCCGCCGCGCGGTAGGGCACGCGGATGGCCTTCTCCGCCACCGGGCGCAGCGCCTCGCCGTAGCGGTAGTAGAGCCGCCCGTCCTTGCGCTCGATGGTCTCGGCGAACTCGTCCACCACGTCGGCGCCGGTGGAGGTGTGCATCCAGCCGGCGTGCGGGTTGAAGCCCTGGTAGACGAAGAACTGGCCCCAGGTCACCGCGCCGTATACGTCGAGACCGGTGTCGCTCGACATCTGCAATTCCGAGCGGAAGAAGAACGAGGTGTGCGGGTTGATCAGCAGCAGCGCGTGGCCGTCGGCGGTGAGCCCGGGCGCGATGGCGATGCCGTTGGAGCCGGTGGGCTCCACCCAGCTCGACGGCGTCTCGGCGAAGGCGACGGGCTGCTTGCCGTGGCCGTAGAAGGCTTCGAGCTGCTTGAGCGAGGCGCGCTCCATGTCGCCGCCGATGCTGCCCTCGGTGAAGCTGAGCGCCATCCACGGCTCGAAGTGGCGGATCACGCGCGGGTGCATGTCCGGGTGCGTGGCGAGGTAGAAGTTGAGGCCGTCGGCCCAGGCGTCCATCAGCGTGCGCAGCCAGGATGGGCTTCTGGCGTAGAGCCGCTGCAATGCGACCGGGTCGATGAAGAGTTTCATGCGCAGGTCCTGCCAGATCGCGGACTCGCCCTCGGCCTCGGCGAGGCGGCCCATCGCGTTGAGGTAGTTGGTCTCCACGCGGTTGAAGTCGTCCTCGGCCTGCGCGTAGGCCATGCCGAACACCGCGTCGGCATCGGTCTTGCCATGCACGTGGGCGATGCCCCAGTCGTCGCGGGTGATGGTGGCGGCCTGCGCCTCGCGCTGCCAGCGCACTGCCTCGGGCGTGGCCGCCTGCGCGGCGGTGGCGAGGCCGAGCGCGAGCAGGGCGGCCAGCGACAGCAGGCGTCGCGGCGGGAGCGGGGGCTTCGGGGTGCGAGCGGGCATCGGCTTTCCGGTAACGGGGTCAAAGCCGTCTTATTTAGCGCAGGACGGCGCCGGTGGCGATCCGCAGACGGCGCGTCCGTGACGCTTGCGGCACCGTGTCGCGCAAGCGGCCGTGTCCCCATCGGGGGCGAGGCGTCCGCGCGCTGTCCGCCTGTCCGCGCCTGCGCTCGGGCAGCGTCCGCGGACGGCCAGGGCCGGTTGCGGGGCGATGGGGGAAATGGCTTGGGAATGCGCCGTGCCGGGGCTTTCGGTGCCTTGGCACAGGCCTTGCCAAATACCTCTCGACGGCATCCCCGCCTCGCCCACGACTCAACGGAGCATCGCCATGAAACTCGAAACCCTGCTGCTGCACAGCCTGTTCGCCGCCTGCCTGCTGGTTTGCGCGTTGACCCTGGGCGCCATGCTCACCACGCAGGCGGGCGTGCCCGCCGTGGCCGCGGGTCATGCGCCGGTTGTGGCGGTGTCGAGCGCGGCCGGCTGACGGCGCTCGGCCCCGGAAGGCGCGTGGACGTCGCGACGGGCATGGGCCATGGCACGGATGTTTTGGACGTCCGTGCCGGTGCCGCGGCTGGTGTCGGCATGCCGTCCGCCGAGGCGATGCGGCACGCTTCGCCGGCGCCTTCCGGCACCGGCGCTGTGCGCAAGGGCTATGCTCGCCCGGTGCAATCCTTGTCGCGGCGGCCGGTGCAGGCGGTGCCGGCATGCGGCGCCCTCCACGGTGGATACGGTCATGCAACTTCGACATCTGAAGACCTTCGTGGCGGTGGCCGCCACGCTCAACGTCACGCGGGCGGCCGAGCGGATCCACCTGGCCCAGTCGAGCGTGACGGAGCAGATCCAGGCGCTGGAGGCGGAGCTGGGCGCGGCGCTCTTCGACCGCTCGCCGCGCGGCCTGCGCCTGACCGAAGCCGGTCGCCGGCTGCTCGGCTACGCCGGCAGCATGCTGTCGCTGGCCGAGGAGGCGCGCGCCGCGGTGGCGGACACGGCGGCGCGCACCGCGGGCGAACTCGAGATCGGCGGGCTGGAAACGCTGTGCGCGGCCTGGCTGCCGCCCCTGCTGGCGGCGTTCCGCCGGCGGCATCCGGCGGTGGCGCTGCATGTGCGCAGCGCCGGCAGCGGCGCCTTGCGCGCCGCGGTGGGGCGGAGCGAGCTGGACGTCTGTTTCGTCTTCGGCGAGGACGGCTTCGGGCCCGGCGTGCAGAGCGAGCCGCTCGCGCGGGAGCGGCTCGCCGTGATCGTCCCGCCCGGCCACCGGCTGGCCGGGCGGCGGGCGGTCTCGGCCGCCGACCTCGCGGGCGAGCCGTTCCTGGCGACCGAGCCGGGATGCGTCTACCGGCGGATGTTCGAGGACGCCTTCCCGGCCGGCGATCCGCATCGTCCGCCGCTGGCGGCCGAGCTGGGCAGCCTGACCGCGGCGTGCGCGCTGGTCGAGGCCGGCCTCGGCTGCGCGCTGGTGCCGCGCCTGGCGGTGGACGGCGCCCGCCGCCTCGCCGTGCTGGCGTGGCCGGATGCGCCGGAGGTCGCCATCGCCATGGCCTGGCGCCGCCGGCGCGTGCAGGCGCCGGCCCTGCGCCGCTTCATCGAGGCGGCGCGGGAACACGTGCGCCTGCCTGAAGCCTGTGCGTGATCGCCCAGCGCGGCCCGGGCGGCGATCGCGGCCGGGCCCTCACACCAACCGGTGGCCGCCTTCCACGTGCAGCACCGTGCCGGTGACGAAGCCGTTGCCCATGAGGAAGCGGATCGCGTCGGCGATCTCCTCGGCGCGGCCGACCCGGCCCACCGGCAGGCGTTCGGCCATGGCGCCCAGCATCGCGTCCTTGGCCTCGCCCGCCACGTAGGTCCAGATCGGCGTGTCCACCCAGCCGGGCGAGACCGCGTTGACGCGCACCGGCCCCAGCTCCACCGCCAGCGCGCGGACCAGTGCGGCGAGCGCGCCGTTGACCGCGGCCACCGCGGCGCCGCGCGCGGTGGGGCGGTAGGCGGCGATGCCGGAGGTGAAGGTGATCGACCCCCGCGGCGCCAGCACCGCCGCACCATGCTTGGCCAGCAGCAGCGGGCCGACCAGCTTGGAGTCGATGGCGCGCCGGACCGCCGTCAGCTCCAGCGCCGGCAGCAGCTGGTAGGCGCCCTCGATGTCGGCCGCGGTGACGGCGATGTGATCGAGCGGGCCGCTCTGCCCGAACAGGCCGGCGACTTCGTCCTCGCACGTGATGTCGGCGGCGCAGGCGCGCAGCCGGCCGGTGTCGGGCAGGCGCCGGCGCGCCTCGGCGAGCCTGGCCTCGGAGCGGCCCACGATGGTGACCTCCGCGCCGTCCTCCAGCAGCGCCCCGGCGAGTGCCAGGCCCATCCCCGAACTGCCTCCGGCGATCAGCACGCGCTCGCGGGGCGCGCTTTCGTTCTCGTGCATGCGATGTCTCCGTGTTCGCCGCCGGCAACGGGCGCGGCGGCGACGCGATCTTCCGCAAGCGGGGCGGAGAGCGGAAACGGGAATGTGCGATGGGTGCCATCGGCTTTCCCGATCGCGGCGGGCGACGGCGGCCGGCGCGTGCGCTCGGGCGCGTCGGAACGCGACGCTGCCCATTCCGCCCTCGGGGGTGATCGGCATCGGCGAGGCGATGCTCTCGCCCGAGTACTGGGTGGCCAGAGCCCCCTTCGTCTCCGACGTCTACCGCAGCCTGGGCGTGCAGCTGCCGCGGAACACGGGCGACCAGAGCGCGAGCCCGGCGCTGAAGCACCGGCTGTTCGGCGCCGGCGACAGCCATGCGGTGCGCACGCCGGCCCTGGCCGAGGCGCAGGTCGGTGACCTGATCTACACCCCCGGCCACGTAGTTCCTGGGGCGGGTCGACGGCCAGCCGTACGTGATCCAGGACCTCGGCGGGGTGATCTTTCTCGACGGCGCCGGCAAGAAGCGCTGGACCAAGACCAACGCGGTCTCGGTGACGCCGCTGCTGCCGCTGCGGGTGGACGAGAAGCTCTCCTACGTCGACGCCATGACCAGCCTGGTGCGCATCCGCCCGTGAACCGCCTTGCGGCGGCCGCGCGCGGGCGTGGCAGAGGCCGGTTCGAAAAGCGGCGCGGCGGCGAGCACGGTCGACCCCGGCGTGGGCGCGCCGAGGCGGCCGGCGCCGCAACGTACGCCGTGTCGATTTCCCCGGGTGCCGTTCGTCGTGTCCAGAGACACCGGATCCGCCTTCACCGTTTGAGGAGACATGTCATGCCCATCGAGCCCTACCTGTTCTTCGACGGCCGCTGCGAAGAGGCCATCGCCTTCTATCGCCAGTCGCTGGGCGCCGAGGTCGAGATGCTGATGCGCTACAGCGAGGCCCCGGCCGGCTCCGCCCAGTGCCCGGACGGCTCGCAGCCGCCGGGCGACAAGGTCATGCACGCTAGCCTGCGCATCGGCCAGGGCCGGCTGATGGCCTCCGACGGCTTCGCCGCGGGCAAGCCGGAGTTCAAGGGCTTCTCGCTCTCGCTGACGGCCGACGACGACGCCGGGGCGAAGCGCCTGTTCGACGCGCTGGCCGACGGCGGCCAGGTGCAGCAACCGTTGGGCGCCACCTTCTTCGCCTCCAGCTTCGGCATGGTCGCCGACCGCTTCGGCGTGGCATGGATGGTGATCGTGCCGTTGCCGATGAAGGGCTGACCGGGATGCCGGCACGTGCCCGCCGCGTTGTGGGCCATCAAGACGGCAAGAGTCCACCGGCTGGAGTGGCCATGACCATCACGACCTCCAGGACGCCGGCGAAGGCCGCCAGGAAGGCCGTCGCCGGGCGGGCCGCCGCAAAGGCGGCCGCGCCGCGCGAGGCGGTCGCCGAGTCATCCGCCCGCAAGCCCGCGAAGCCGGGCCTGCTCGCAGGTGGCAACCCCAGGATCGCAAAGGCCGACGGCGACGTTCCCGTGCAGGCCTACATTGCGGCCATGCCGGGCTGGAAGCGCGAGGTCGGGGGCCGCCTCGACGCGCTCATCACGCGCGCCGTTCCCGGCGTGCGCAAGGCGGTCAGATGGAACTCTCCCTTCTACGGCGTCGAGGGCCGGGGCTGGTTCCTCGGCTTCCATTGCTTCACGGGGTACGTCAAGGTGACGTTCTTCCAGGGTACGTCGCTGCGTCCCATCCCTCCCGGCGAATCGAAGCAGAAGGACGTGCGCTACCTGGACATCCACGAGCACGATCCGCTCGACGCCGCCCAATTCACCGCCTGGGTGAAGCAGGCCAGCCAACTGCCCGGCTGGGGCAAGGGCTGATCGTCGCGAACCCGCCTCGCCATCGCCTTTCGCCCACAACCGGGCCCGCGCGATGCAGGGCGACGACGAGGGGATGACCTTCGGCCGTGCGCGAAGGCCCGGCTGAACCTTGCCGGCGGAGCGGCCTTGCCACCGCGGGTCGTCATGACGCCCGAGCATGCCCGCGCGGCGCTGCAAGCGGCGGCCGGTATCGAGCGCCTACAACCCGAACGGATACGTCTCCGGCATGCCGGGCCTGGCGTGTTGCGGGCCGAGCGGCGTCACAGCAGTGGTCTCGTCGAACCACACGTAGGCGTCGAACTGGCCGGGCAGGGTGGCCTCGGCGTAGTGGCTCTGCAGTTCGGTGTCGGGGCGGTAGATCACGCCGATGAAGCGCTGCGGGCGCGGCGCCAGCAGGGCCTCGCGCAGCGCCTCGTCCTGGCCGGGTCCGAGGTCGAGCAGGAAGCGCGGCAGGCCGGTGTCGTGGCAGAGCCGCTCCACGCTGCCGCGGCGCGAGGGCAGCACGCGCTTGACCGCCATGTCGTCGCCCCAGTCGTCGGCCGCGGCCACGGTGCCGGCGTGGGTGCCCAAGCCGATCAGCGCGGCCTCCTCGCCGAAGTGCTCGCGGCAGAGCTGGCCGATGTTGAGCTGGTCGCGCGCGGCGCCCATGTCGGTGTGGCGCGCGTCGCCGATGTGCGAGTTGTGCGCCCACACGATGGCCTTGGCCCGCGGGCCGTGCGCGTCGAGCAGGTGCCGCAGGGTCTCGAACATGTGCGTGTCGCGCAGGTTCCAGCTTTGCGCGCCGCCGTAGTACATGGCGCGGTAATAGTGCTCGGCCGCGGCGATCAGGCGCGCGCTCTGCGCCGCGTCGAGGAAGCTCTCGCCGTCCTGCCGCACGTAGTCGAGCCGGCTGGCGAGCAGGTCGCGGCACTGCTGCACCACGGCCTGCTCGCAGCGGGTGTAGCCGTGGCTCAGCACGGCGCGGCCGTAGGTGGCCGGCTCCTTCTGCCAGGGCGTGAGGCAGCCGTAGCGTTCGCGCGCCACCGCGGCCGCGGCGGGGTCGACGCGGTCAAGGTAATGCAGCACGGCCGCGATGGAGTCGGTGAGGTTGTAGAGGTCCAGGCCGTAGAAGCCCGCCTGCTCGGCGTGCTCGCGGTCCGCGTTGTGGGCGTGCAGCCAGTCCACCAGGGCGGCCACGTCGGTGTTGCGCCACATCCAGGTGGGGAAGCGCTGGAACGCGGGCACCGTGCCGGCGCGCAGCGGCAGGTGGCGCACGTAGCGGTTGACTGTGGCGGCGTCCGGCCAGTCCGCCTCCACCGCGACGAAGCGGAAGCCGTGGCGCCCGATCAGCCGCCGCGTGATGGCGGCCCGCGCGCGGTAGAACTCCGCGGTGCCGTGGCTGGCCTCGCCCAGCAGCACCACGCGGCGGCCGGCGTAGCGCTCGAAGGGTGCGGCGAAGTCGGCGGCGTCGGGGTCCGGCAAGGGCTCGGCGGCGGCGGAGATGCGTGCCGGCAGCGAGGTGTCGCGCACGTAGGCGCGGGCCGTCGCGGGCTGGCCATCCTCGGTCCAGCCCTGCGCGCCGATCAGGGGCACGAACTGCACGCCGCCGAGGTCCTGCTCGTCGTAGCTGTCCTCGCCGAGCCGGGTGATCTTGCGCAGGTGCTGCATGCGCCGGGCCTCGCCCACCGGGATCACCAGCCGCCCGCCGATGGCGAGCTGTTCGCGCAGCGCGGGCGGCGCCGCGGGCGCGCCGGCCGCGACCAGGATGGCGTCGAACGGCGCGGCCTCCGGCCAGCCCCGGCTGCCGTCGCCCACGCGCAGGGTGATGTTGTCGTAGCCGAGGCGCTCGAACCGCGCGGCGGCCTCGCTCGCCAGTTCGCCGAGCCGCTCGATGGCGTAGACGTGCCCGGCGATCCGGCTCGCCACCGCCGAGGCGTAGCCGGAGCCGGCGCCCACCTCCAGCACGCGGTCGCCCGGTTGCAGCGCGGCGGCCTCCACCATCAGGGCCACCACGTAGGGCTGGGAGATGGTCTGGCCCTGGCCGATCGGCAGCGGGCTGTCCTCGTAGGCGAACTCTTCGAAGCCGGGATCGACGAAGGCCTCGCGCGGCACCGTGCGCATCGCCGCCAGCACCGCGGTGTCGCGCACGCCGCGGCGGGCGATGTGGAAGTCCACCATGCGGTCGCGGGCGCGCAGGAAATCGACCATGGCGATGTGGCGGCGGCGGAAGCGAGGAACGCGGCCATGGGTAGCACGGCCGGCGTGGAGTGGGCGTCATGCCGGCAGGCGGGCGCGGCGGCCGAGCCGGCTTGGCACGGGCCGCATCGGCGTCGGTGGGGCCGCGCGTCAGCCTTGCCGGCGCCGCTCCCGTTGCCGCGGATCGGCACGGTTCGCCGCCGCGGGAGGGCCTGCACGGCAGCGCGGCAAAGGCGCGGCGGCTGTTCGCGGGGCCGCCTGTTCTGCCCGGGCGGCATGGCCGGCAGTGCGACGACAGGGATGCAGGCGAAGAAACACGACACCGCCCGGCCGAAGCCGGGCGGTGTCCGGTGCGCCATGCAGCCGCTGCGCTTACTTCAGCTTGTTGCGCAGGAAGGCGTTGGCCTGGTCGATGGCGGCGCGGGTCGCCGGGGTGTCGCTGATCGCGTTGAGCATCACGAAGTCGTGGATGGTGCCCAGGTAGCGGGTGGCGGTGACGCGCACGCCGGCCTGCTCCAGCTTGTGGGCGTAAGCCTCGCCTTCGTCACGCAGCACGTCGTTCTCGTCGGTGATCACCAGCGCCTCGGGCAGGCCCTTGAGCTGGTCGATGCCGGCGCGCAGCGGCGAGGCGGTCGGCTCGTTGCGCTTGGCCTTGTCCGGCAGGTAGGCGTCCCAGAACCAGGCCATCGCGTTGCGGGTCAGCCACGGGCCGTTGGCGAAGCTGCGGTAGGAGCCGTCGTCGAGGTTGGCGTCGGTCACCGGGTAGAACAGAAGCTGCCCTTTCAGCGCCGGGCCGCCCTGCTGCTTGGCCAGCAGCGACACCGCCGCCACCATGTTGCCGCCCACGCTGTCGCCGGCGAGGGCGATGCGGCCGGGGGCCACGCCGATCTCGGCGCCGTGCCCGGCCACCCAGCGCAGCGCGGCGTAGCCCTGGTTGATCTGCACCGGGTACTGCGCCTCGGGCGCCGGGGTGTAGTTGACGAACACCACCGCGGCACGGGCGCCATTGGCGATCTCGCGGATCAGGCGGTCATGCGTGTTCTTGCTGCCGAGCACCCAGCCGCCGCCATGGAAATACACCACCGCCGGCAGCGGTTCCTTCACGCCCTGCGGGCGCACCACGCGGATCGAGACCTGGCCGGCCGCGCCGCCGGGGATGGTCAGATCCTGCACGTCGGCCGGCAGCAGCGAGGCGGGGTTCTTCTGCGCGCCTTCCAGCACCTGGCGCGCATCGGCGTAGCTCAGCCGGTAGATCGGCTTGCCGCCCTGCGCGGCGAGCTGGTCCAGGAACGCCTGGGTGGAGGGCTCCACCTGTGCTTTGGCGTTGGCCGTGGTGGCGGCGGCGACCGACAGGATGGACGCGGCGAGGAGACTCTTGATGGACATGATGGCGTGACTCCAGTGGAATAGGACGGTTTTCCGAGGGCTTTCCCGCGCCGCCGCCGCGTGGCGGCCGGCTCGGGAGAGTGGCCCGAAGGCCTTGTCGCCCCGGGTGTGGAGCCATTGTGTGGAGCCGGCTGCGAGGGCGGAATTTCCGTTTTCGCAACGCCTGTTGCCTGGAACCTAAAAGCCCGAATTCATGGAACTGCACGAGATCCGCTACGCCCTCGCGGTGTTCAAGACGCTCAACTTCACCCGCGCCGCGGAGCAGAGCTTCGTCACCACGCCGGCGCTGTCGCGGGCGGTGAAGAAGCTGGAGGAGGAACTCGGCGCGCCGCTGTTCCAGCGCGACACCACCGGCGTCGCTGTGACCGACTTCGGGCGCCTGGTGCGGCCGCACCTGGAGCAGGTGATGGCGGAGATGAGCGCCACCAAGCTCGCCGCGCGCGGCTTCCTGCAACTGGACAACGCGCCGGTCTCGGTGGGCGTGATGTGCACCATCGGCGCCGCACGCTTCCTCGCCTTCCTGGCGCAATTCCGCCTCGACCATCCGGGCGCGCGCATCCACCTGGTCGAAGGCAGCGCCGACCATCTCGCCGAACAGCTGCTGGGCCGCAAGCTGGAGCTGGCGGTGATGGCGCAGCCGGAGGGCCCCGATGCGCGCATCCGCCGCCGCGCGCTCTACCGCGAGCGCTTCGTGGTGGCGTTCCCGCCGGGCCACCGCTTCGAGGCGCTGGACGAGGTGACGCTGACCGAAGCGGCTGGCGAGCAGCACCTGCTGCGCGCCAGCTGCGAATACAACGGCCAGTTCACCGACCTGCTGGAGGCGCGCGGCGTGCAGCTGCCGATCGTCTTTCGCAGCGAGCGCGAGGACTGGATCCAGACCATGGTGGCCGGCGGCTTCGGCGTCTCCTTCGTACCCGAGTACTCGGCCACCATCGCCGGCCTCAGGACCCGCCCGCTGGTCGACCCCGCGGTGGAACGCGAAGTGGCGCTGGGCTGGCTCGATGGCGCCGCGCTGTCGCCCACGGCCAAGGCGTTCCACGACGCGATCGCGGTGTGGGACTGGGGCTAGGCGTCCAGCCGCCGCCGGCCGGAGTCCGTCGCCATGCCAGCGAAGGCCGGCATCCATGGGCGCCGAGGCTCGGGCAGGCGGTCGCCCTGAACCGCGGCCTGCGCCGGCGTGACGGTTGCGGCCGGGTCTTGAGGCGGCGACGCAGCCGTCAGGGACGTCGCGCGGCGCTCACTTCCCCTTGCCCTCGTGCGGCAACTGCTCGCTCAGGTAGTCGAGGAAGCAGGTGATGCGCGAGGCGAGGGCGGTGTTGCGGTAGTAGACGGCATGCACCGGCTGGCGCACGTCCACGGTGTGGCGGTCGAGGATCTGCACCAGGCGGCCCTGGGCGCGGTCCTCGTGGGTCATGAAGTCGGCCAGGCAGGCGATGCCGTCGCCGGCGAGGGCGAGGTGGCGCAGGGTCTCGCCGCTGGAGGCCTTGATCGCCGGCGCGATGGCATAGGCGTCGCCGGAGGCGTGGCGCAGCGGCCACTGGTTGAGCGACTCGGGCTGAGTGAAGCCGAGCAGGGCGTGGTGGTCCAGCTCGTCCACCCGCCTGGGCGTGCCGTGGCGTTCCAGGTAACCGGGGCTGGCCAGCACGCGCAGGCGGTGGCTGCCGAGCGGGCGGGCGTGCAGGGTGGAGTCGCGCAGCGTGCCGATGCGGATGGCGATGTCGGTGCGCTGCTCGATCAGGTCGATGATCAGGTCGCTGCTGTGCAATTCCAGCTCGATCTGCGGGTAGCGCTCGCGGAAGCCCGCCACCAGCGGCACGATGGCGTGCAGCATGAAGGGCGAGGCGGCGTTGACGCGCAGCCGACCGGCGGGGCGCTGGCGGCGGATGGTCATCTGCTCCTCGGCGCTCTCCACGCTGTCGAGGATGCGCCGCGCGTGCTGCAGGAAAGTCTCGCCTTCCTCGGTGAGTTCCAGCCGCCGGGTGGTCCGGCGCAGCAGGGTGACGTCGAGCTTCTCCTCGATGCGGCTGAGCGCGCGGCTGATGCCGGAGGCGGTCTGCGCCAGGTGCTCGGCGGCGGCGGTGATGGAGCCCGTGTCGACCACGGTGACAAAGGCCAGCAGTTCGTCGAGCGTCGTCTTCATTCTTGCATTCTAGGCAAATATGTTCTGCCCCGTGGCCGGTATTTCGGGATGGGGGGCGGGGGAATACTGCACTCCTTAAGTTTCGTTGCCCCGGTGCCCCCGGGCCGCCACAGCGGCAGGCGTCGGAGGCGGTGGCTTCCCTTTCCCCCTTTTGCTACGGAGTTTCCATGAGCATTCCCTCCTTCGGCCTCGGCACCTTCCGCCTGCAGGGCCAGACCGTGATCGACTCGGTGCGCAACGGCCTCGAAGTCGGCTACCGCGCCATCGACACGGCGCAGATCTACGACAACGAAGCCGACGTGGGCAAGGCGCTCGCCGGGAGCGGCGTGGCGCGCGGGGATATCTTCCTCACCACCAAGATCTGGATCGACAACCTCTCGCGCGGGAAGCTGATCCCCAGCCTGCGCGAGAGCCTGGCCAAGCTCGGCACCGACCACGTCGACCTCACCCTGATCCACTGGCCCTCGCCCAACGGTGCGGTGCCGCTGGCCGAGAGCCTGGAGGCGCTGCTGGAAGCGCGCGAGCAGGGCCTGACCCGGCAGATCGGCGTGTCCAACTTCCCCATCGCGTTGCTGCAGCAGGCGATCGACATCGCCGGCAAGGACAACATCGCCACCAACCAGGTGGAGATCAGCCCCTACCTGCAGAACCGCAAGCTGGCGGCGTTCGCCCGCGAGCAGGGCGTGCATCTCACCTCGTACATGACGCTGGCCTACGGCAAGGTGCTGAAGGACCCGGTGCTGGCCGCCATCGCCGCTGCGCACGGCGCGACCACCGCGCAGGTGGCGCTGGCCTGGGCGCTGCAGCAGGGCTATGCGGTGATCCCGTCCTCGACCAAGCGCGAGAACCTGGCCAGCAACCTGGCGGCGCAGAAGCTGGTGCTGAGCGAGGCCGAGCTGGCGCAGATCGCCACGCTGGACCGCAACGAGCGCCAGGCCGACCCGGAAGGCCTCTCGCCAGCCTGGGACTGACCGCCGGGCGCGACCGGCGGGCCGCGCCGCGGCCCGCCGCGTTAGCCGGCACGGTTTTCCACGGGCCATGCCCGCTCCACCGGCCGTGCCGTGGACGCGGGGCGGGTGCGGCCCGACTTTCATTCTTCGGACGAGGTCATCGTATGCATGTCGCCGAGACACCCCTGTTGCAACGCGCGCTGAGCCTGGCCGAGGCCGAGCGCATCGTGGCCCGCGCCAAGCGCGAGGCCGGCCGGCGCGCCCTCGCGCTGAACATCGTGGTCGTGGACGCCGGCGCCGCGCCGCTGGCCCTGGCACGCATGGACGGCACCGTGCCGGTGGCGAGCGAGATGAGCTACGCCAAGGCGCGCACCGCGGCCCGCTTCGGCGCCGCCACGCAGGACCTGGCCGGCGCCGTGCAGCCCGGCGCGCCGCTGTTCGGCATCTGGGCCGCCGAGGCCGGCCCGGCCGTGTTCATCGGCGGCGGTGTGCCGGTGCGCATCGGCGGTCGGGTGGTCGGCGCCGTCGGCGTGGGCGGCGCCACGCCGGAGCAGGACCACGAGGTCGCCGCGGCGGCGGCCGCGGCCCTGGAGACGGCCGAGGACTGAGTGCGGCCTGTCCGGTCCATGCCGCGCCCGCAGCGCCTCTCCTGCAGGGAAGGGCGCCGGTGGCGACGGGCCTTGAACAGGTGCCTCGCGGCCGCATCGATGCAAGTGTTCTGGTGTTCGAGGGCCCGTGTCCCTCTTTTCGGCGGGGCCGCCTCCAGTCTCGGGCGCCCCGCCATTTTTTCACGACGGAGTTTCCATGAGCGCATCGACATCGCAGCACCTGCCCCCCTTCGCAGGACGGCAGTTCGAGGTGGGCTACGAAGGCCTCACCTCGAGCTGTTCCGCCTGAGCGGCAGCCTGCGGCCGCTCTGAGCCGGCGGCGCGCGTTCCACCCCATTTTCAAGGAGTTTTCCAGAGCATGAGCATCCACGACGATCCGCTGTTCCAGCCGCTCAAGCTCGGCGCCCTCGCGCTGCCCAACCGCATCGTGATGCCGCCGATGACGCGTTCGCGCGCCAGTCGTCCGGGCGACGAGGCCAACGCGCTGATGGCCGAGTACTACGCGCAGCGCGCCGCGGCCGGGCTGATCGTGAGCGAGGGCACCTACATCGCCCCGCTGGGCAAGGGCTATGCGTGGACGCCTGGCCTCTTCACGCCCTCGCAGGTGGATGGCTGGAGGCGGGTGACCGACGCCGTGCACGCGGCCGGCGGGCGCCTCTTCGCCCAGCTCTGGCACGTGGGTCGCATCAGCCACCCGGACCTGCTCGGCGGACAGCAGCCGGTGGCGCCGTCGGCGATCCGCGCCGAGGGCGTGAAGGTGTACGTGGACAACGGCGAGGACGCGCCCGGCTTCGTCGAGGCGGGCATGCCGCGCGCGCTCTCGGTGCCGGAGATCGGGGCCATCGTGGAGCAGTACCGCCAGGCCGCGCGCAACGCCATCGCCGCCGGTTTCGACGGCGTGGAGCTGCATGCGGCCAACGGCTACCTGGTCAACCAGTTCCTCGACTCCAACTCCAACGCGCGCACCGACGAATACGGCGGCTCGCTGGAAAACCGCCTGCGCTTCCTCGACCAGGTGGCGCGCGCGCTGGTGGACGGCGCCGGCGGCGCGGGCCGCGTGGGCATCCGCCTCGCGCCGCTGACCACGCTCAACGGCTGCATCGACGCGGACCCGGAGCAAACCTACGCCGCCGCCGCCCGGCGCCTGGGCGAGATCGGCGTGGCCTACCTGCACATCGCCGAGGCGGACTGGGACGATGCGCCGCTGATGCCGGTGACCTTCAAGCGGCGCCTGCGCGAGGTGTTCCCCGGCGTGATGATCTACGCCGGCAAGTACACCGCCGAGCGCGCCCGCCAGGCCCTGCGCGAGGGCTGGGCGGACATGGTGGCGTTCGGACGTCCGTTCGTGGCCAACCCTGACCTGCCCGAGCGCATCCGCCTCGGCCTGCCGTGGGCCACGCACCATCGGGAGACGCTGTTCGGCGGGGGTGCGGCCGGGCTTACGGACTACCCGCGTGCCACCGGTACGGCAGGTTGAGTGCCATGACCGAGGCACCGACCTGGTACATGCCCACGCCCACCGGCTACCTCCTGGTGCTGCGCCAGGGCGACGACGTGATGGCGAAGCTCGGCGAGCTGGCCGAGCGCGAGCGCATCCCCAGCGCGAGCTTCACCGGCATCGCCTTCCTGCACAAGGTCACCTTCGGCTACTACGACTTCGCGGCGAAGGCGTTCCAGCCGCGCAGTTTCGAGGACGTGGAGATGACCGGCCTCACCGGCAGCCTGGCCTGGCAGGGCGGCAAGCCCTCGGTGCACGCGCACGGCGCGGTGGCGGGGGCGGATTTCCTCGCCCATGCCGGCCACCTGCTGGCGATGGAGGTGGGCACCGGCTCGGCGGAGATCACCGTGTTCCGCCACGACAAGGTGCTGCAGCGGGAGATCGACCCGGTGATCGGCGCCAACGTGCTGCAGCTGTGGCCGTGCGCGGGCGGGGCGGAGTAACCCGCTAGCGGCCCCCGGCGCCGCGGCGCGGGCTGCAGTGCTTTTCCGTTCGCGTTGCCCCGTGCCGTGCCGGTCGGCGGTGGATCGGCGGCCGTCCATGTCCCACAGGGGGCAGGCCGATGGCATCGGTGCGGCCGGCCGGAAGCCATCGGTCAGTCGGGCCGTCTCCACCTTGCGTTCGGCCGTCTGGACGGCTTGCCTGGCGCGGGATGCCTGTGCCGCGCGTTGCCTGCGCCGCGTCCATGCCGGCGCATCCCGGCCGCGGGGCGGCCGAAGCGATCCCAGGCCGGCCACGTGACGGTGCAGGGCGTTTCCTGCGCGCTGACCTGCGGGAAGCGGCGCCTTGACGGCGCCGGCGTCGCCGCCCGGCGGCGGGCCCAGGGCATTCCCCCGTTGTCTCCTTCCACCTTGCCGACCGGCTGCCGCGCCTTCGCGCCGCAGGCCGCCGCCCCGTTCCTCCGGCAGCCGCCGGCGGCGCGGTGCGGCGCGGCGGCCGTGCGCGCCGGAAGCCTCGGCGCGCGGCCCCCGGGCGAGGGGGAGGCTGCCGCGGGGCAAGATTTCGCAGTCGCCACACCCAGCCAACATGAGGACTATGGAACTTCGGCGCCATCCGGCGCCGGCGCCGCCGCCCGCGACGGGACGGCGGTGTTTTTTCCCAACAGGAGAAGTTCCTATGAACGCTGGTTTCGAACTCAAAGGCTCGCTGACCGACCTGCTCAGCTACCCGCAATGGGCGCAGGACATGGTGGCCGACGCCGCATCGGTCAGGCAGGAAGTCATGGACCACGAGTTGTGGACCCTGATGCGCGAGGTGCGCCTCGACCGCGAGTCCACCCGCAACTTCATGGTGGGGGTATGGCCGGTGATCGAGCGTTTCCCCGGTTATATGGCCAACAGCCTGCTCAAGACCCGCTACGGTCGCAGCCAGGGCGACGACGTCGCCCGCCGCTGGCTGGTGCGCAACATCCGCGTGGAGCAGAACCACGCGGAATACTGGCTCGACTGGGCGGAGGGCGCCGGGGTGTCCCGCGAGGAGGTCCTCAACGGCACGCCGCCGCTGGGCAGCCACACGCTGGCGCAATGGTGCGAGGATGTCAGCTGCAAGGACAGCCTGGCGGCGGGCATGATTGCCACCAACTACGCCATCGAAGGGGTGACGGGCGACTGGTCGCAACTGGTCTACGACAGCGCGGCCTATGCCGAGAGCATGCCGACCGGCCGCCGCAAGGCGAGCCTGCGCTGGCTGCAGCTGCACGCGGCCTATGACGATACCCATCCGTGGGAGGCGCTGGAGATCGTCTGCGCGTTGGTCGGCAGCTCGCCTGCCGCCGACGAGGTGGCTCACCTGACGGAGTGCGTCAAGCGCAGCTACCTGGGCATGCGCGTGCTTGCAGACAGGTGCCTCGACAATCGCTACGCTTTGCGCCAAACCAGAGAAGAGGCAGCCTGACGGAGGCGCCTCGAAGGGGGTAGGCCGGCACGTGGTCGCTGTACGGTTGCTTGGATAGAGAGCCTTTGATGCCTGACGTAAGGATCAACATCCAGTCTTCCTTGGTACAGCGTCTGATGCCGCTGGCGTATGCCCTTGTGGCCGTCATCGGGTTGATCCTGGTCCTCACCTGGGGGGCTTTGCAGATCCAGGTCGCTCTCGCCGGTTTCCTCAACGGCGAGAGCGTTTGGTCGAAGGCGCAGAAGCAGGCGGCGATCGACCTCGGCAACTATGCGGTGTCCGGCGATGCGCGCGAGCTTGCGCGGTTCCGCCAGAACTACGCCATGCTGGCCTACGACCGCCAGGTGCGGGATGCGGCGGCCGGCGACCATTTCAACTATTCCGAGGCCGCCGCGGCGTTGCGCCACGGCAATACGATCCCGGCGGCCATCCCCGGCGTGCTGTTCATGCTGCGCTACCTGCCCGGCGCGCCCTACCTGCGCGACGCGCTGGCGGCCTGGCGCTCCACCGACGAGGCCATCGGGCAGCTCGAGCGCATCGCCGACGACATGGAGCGCGGCTACGCGGCCGGCCGGGTCACGCCGCTCGACCGCGTGGCCAACATCGCACGCATCCACCAGCTGAGCGACTACATCGAGCCGCGCGCGCAGTTGTTCTCGCAGCGCATCGCCGACGCCGCCAACCGCATGGGCTGGATCCTCTTCGGCAGCGTGGCCGCGGGCACGCTGCTGGCCTGCTTCCTCTGGCTGCGCATGGCGCGGCGCGTGGTGGCCGGCATCCGCGGCAGCGAGGAACGCTACCGGCTGGTGTTCGACAGCGCGGCCGACGCCATCGTGATGGTGGACGAGGCCAGCGGCGCCATCCTCGACGTCAACAGCACCGCCACGACCTGGACCGGGCGCGTGCACCGGGCGCTGGTGGGGCAACCGCTGGAGACGCTGTTCGCGGTGCAGCCCGAGCCCGGCGGCACCGGCCTGCTGCGCGGCGCCGACGGCGACCGCCCGGTGGACGTGCAGAGCAGCCTGGCCCAGTGGGGGGCGCAGACGGTGCGCCAGGCGATCATCCGCGACATCACCGAGCGGCTGAAGCTGGAGCAGGAGCGCCGCATCGCCGCCGAGGCACTGGCCAGCGTGGCCGAGGGCGTGATCATCGCCGATGCCGGGCGGCGCATCGTGTCGACCAACGCCGCCCACGACAGCATGACCGGCTACGGCGGGCAGAGCCTGCTCGGCCGGCCGCTGGAGGAAACCCGCAGCCTGCCCGACGGCACGCCGCTGCCCGACTCGATCTGGGCCGACATCGACGAGCACGGCCACTGGCAGGGCGAGGTGGCGAGCCGGCGCCGCGACGGCAGCAGCTACCCGGAGCTGCTCAGCATCAGCGCGATCCGTGACGCGCAGCGCCGCATCCAGCACTACGTGGCGGTGTTCACCAACATCAGCGTGACCAAGGCGAGCCAGCAGCGTCTCGAATACCTGGCCGCGCACGATCCGCTCACCGAGCTGGCCAACCGGGCCGAGTTCGAGCGCCAGTGCACCAAGGCCATCGCCGCGGCGGTGCGCGGGCGCAACGCGCTGGCCGTGCTGTTCGTGGACCTGGACGCCTTCAAGGTGGTGAACGACAGCTACAGCCACGCCATCGGCGACCGCCTGCTGGCCAAGGTGGCCGAGCGCATCCGCTGCCAGCTCGGGCCCAACGACCTGGCCGGGCGCATCGGCGGCGACGAATTCACCGTGCTCACCAGCGGCCTGCAGGAGCGCGGCGAGGCCGCCGTGCTGGCCCGGCGCCTGCTGGCGGCGCTGGCCGAGCCGATGACGGTGGGCGACTACGAGATCGTGCTCAGCGCCAGCATCGGCGTCGCCGGCTACCCGCTGGACGGCATGGACGCCACCACCCTGATCGCCAACGCGGATGCCGCGATGTACGTGGCCAAGACGGAGGAGCGCAATGCGTTCCGCCTGTACTCGCCGATGATGCAGGCGGATGCGCGCCGCCGCCTCGCGCTGCTGGTGGAGCTGCGCCGCGCGCTGTCGGAGAACGAGTTCCGGCTGGCGTACCAGCCGACGCTGGAGCTGCGCAGCGGGCGCATCGTGGCGGTCGAGGCGCTGCTGCGCTGGCAGCACCCGGAGCGCGGCGAGATCCAGCCCGGCGAGTTCATCCCGCTGGCCGAGAAGCTCGGCCTGATCCGCCACATCGACGAATGGGTGCTGCAGGCCGCCTGCGCGCAGATGCGCCAGTGGGAGCAGGCCGGCCTGCCGGCGATCCGGGTGGCGGTGAACGTCTCGGCCAGCTGGTTCGGCCACTCGCGTTTCGTGGAGGAGGTGCGCGATGCGCTGGCGACCTGGCAGATCGACCCCGCGCGGCTGCTGCTGGAAGTGACCGAGGGCGCGATCCTGCGCCTGGGCGAGGACATGGTGCGCGCGATGCAGGCGCTGCACGCGCTGGGCGTGGGCGTGGCGATCGACGATTTCGGCACCGGCTACTCCTCGCTGAGCTACCTCAAGCTGCCGGCGATCGCCTGCCTGAAGATCGACCAGAGCTTCGTGGCCGGCCTGCCCAGCGACGCCAACGACACCGCCATCGTCGAGGCGATGCTCACGCTGGCCCGCAACCTCGGCCTCTACGCCATCGCCGAGGGCGTCGAGAACGAGGCCCAGCACGCCTTCCTGAGCCGGGCCGGCTGCGCGGAGGGGCAGGGCTTTCTGTATGCGCGGCCGCTGAGCAGCGGTGAGCTTGAGCGCCTGTTGCGTCGCTCGGGTGAGCCGGGGCCGCAGCGCCTGTACCTGGTGCCGCCGGCGCGCTGAGGGCTTGTTCAGGCTTTCCGCGTTGGAGTTCGCGAGGGAAGGCGTGTCGTGTTGTTGGCCTCATCGCATGCTGGCCGGCCGTTGGCCGGGGGTTTCGCTCCCCTGCCGGGGAGCGAGTTACTTTTCTTTGCTTGCCCA
>NZ_LFQR01000081.1 GCF_001182895.1 Frateuria defendens
CCTGCCGCCCACGCTCCTAGCGCCGGCGCTTCACCCTCAAGGTCGGCGGCGGGCAACCGAGCAGTTCCGGTTGTCCGGCGAGGACCCGCCGAAGGCTGCTCTGTCCGTCACCGAAAACGTGCACGGGTGGTCATGCGGTCACCCTACCGCTTCGCTAAGGTGACCCTCGGCCGCAACCGTGCGGCTTGACTCAAGGAGCCACGGATGACGACCCGATGATGCGCCCCGCCGCCGTGCTGGCCAGCCTTGGCGCCGCCCTCTTGGTCGCGTGCGCTACGCCAGCGCACCCCGCGATGCCGCACGCGGCCGTAACGAAGCCGGCGCCCCCCTCCCCCGTTAAGGACCAACCCATGGTGTCATCCCTCGAAGCCCACGCGTTGCCCGGTGCACGGGCTGCTGCGGACCACCTCCTTGCATTTCTGTCGACCGTGAGCAGCTCCGAGATGCTGGTGCCGGCGCAGATAGGAAAAGCGTTCGGAGTGACTCTTGGCCCCGACGCCGAAAATGGCGCGGGCTGGACGGTCTATCACAGCTCGGACCTTGGCCACGGCTGGACCTACTGGGTGCAGCAATCCGACGCGAAGCCGTCGATGAAAAATGGCTTTAGCTTTTGGTTTGACCATCCGGACCGGACCGCCGACGCTACCCCGGTGTGTGCGTTGCCCCTGGACCGACTGCGCGCGACGCTGACCGCCCACGGCTGGGTTGAGCGGCCAGTGCCCTCGGAAATCGGCAGCATTTTGGCGATTGAGTTTGCCAAGAACGATATTGTGCTGACGCTGACGCCGCGCGATGGCACCGACATCAACGGCATCGCCTGCGTGCTCTCTCTGCAAACCGCCGACGGTCGCTGACCACGAAGGATTCGCCATGGCCACGCCCCATCCCGCCCTTGATGCCGCGGTTCAGCAGTTTGCGCAGCAGCCAGGGGTGACCCCGGCCCAAGTGACTTCGCTGAGCGCAGCACTGTCATCGGACCCCGGTTTGACCCAGCAGTTGGACGCGCAAGCCAGCAGCGGTGCATTGCACGGCTTTGTCGCGGCCGCCCCCGGCTCGCCCGACCGCCCCGTGGGTGAATACGACCGCTCGACCCGGACGATGACCCTGCCCGCTTCGGCCTTCCCGGGCTCAGGGTCGAGCCCGGACCTGCATTCAGTGCTGCGGGTGCAGGCCATGGTCGTGGACTTTGCCGGCAAGTCGTATCCGGATGCTGCCGGCGCCATGCACCCGGTAAGCCCGGACATGCTCAATAACTTGCAGGGCACGCTCAACAGTTCGCCCGCTCTGGCTGAAGAAATCAAACGCGCGGCGACGACGACCGACCCACTGCAACCGCAGCACCGCATTCTTGAGTCGTTCGCCTTTACCGCTCCCGGCGCGGGTGTTGGGGGCAGCTTCAATGCGCCTGGGCACGCGATGAATTTGGTCAGCGAGTCGCTGATGACCGTCGGGTCCAACAGCGTGGCCCAATACAATCCGCACGATTTGACCTTTGTCATTGGGCACGAGGTCCAACACGGCTTCAATGCTCAAACCGCGGCCCAAGGGCGCACCGCGTTTGTGACCGATGTGCGGGCGATGGCAGCCACACCCAGCCCCATTCACGGCTACACGCCGCTCGTCGAACGGCACATTCAAAGCGGGCGAGAAGACGAGGCCAGCGCGCAAATTGCCGGGTGGAACGCGTTGCGCAGCCGAGTCGAGCACGACCAGGGCAGCGTGACCTTGGCGGACCTGCATAAGGTTGCGCCGTCGCGAACGGCTGACTTCATTGAGCGTCCGCATGGCAGCTGGGTTCCCCACCCCAATGTGCAGCTCAATCCCGATTTGAGCATGCCGCACACGCCCGCGAACGTGGCCGCGATGGGGCACAACTATTTTGACCGGCCTACTGCCGCGCACTTACAGCCCGGCGATACGCGCAACCCCATGGGCTTGGGCCACGGCGGTGCTGAGGATTATCCGAACTACTACGCCGGCTGGGCCGTTGCCGTGATTGGCTCGGAAGAGCGCGCCGCGGTCCATCCCCATGGCGTCACGCCCCAGGTGCAAATCAACATGGCGCACGCGGGGCTTTACGAAGACATGATGGAAAAGGCGGGGCTGAATCTTGCCCCCTCCATGCAATCGGTGCCGTATCTCGACAGCAGCACCCAACCGGCGACGGCGCATCGGTTTGACCATACGGCGGACGGCCCGCACAAATACCAGCATGTGCCGGTAGCACCCAACCGGCTGGACGACCCTGGCCATCCTGACCACACGCTCTACCAACAAGCCCGCGGCCATGTGGTGGCCTTAGACCAAAGCCTCGGTCGCACCCCAGATGTGCACACCGACCAGTTGGCTTCAGCCGCCGCGGTGCAGGCCCGCGCGGATGGATTGCAACGGATTGACCAAGTGGCACTGTCGACCGACGGTCAGCGGTTGTGGGCCGTGCAGACCCCGCCGGGACGCACCGACCACCTGTTCGACTTGCGCACGAGTGTCCCAACATCGGAAGCCATGACGCCGATGCATGAGAGTGCCGCGAAGTGGCCCGAGGCCATGCAGCAATTCCAGCAGACCCAGGCGCAGCAGCAAGTCCAAAGCCAGCAAGTTACCCAGGAGCAAGCTCAGGGACCAGTGATGAGCCACGGCGGCCCGCGTTAGCCGGTGTTGTGGATAATCCCCAGTGAGGGCTGCGGAGGATGGTGACGGGCTATCAGCCGAGGCGGCTGGAACGGGTGCCCCCGTGGCCGGCCGGAATACGGTGGGCTCGATGGGATGCAGCCAATCGGCCGCCGAAGCGATGGCCGCTGCTGTTGGTGCGACGGTCGCGTCCGTGGGCCAAGCGTGTAAGCGTAAAGCTTCGCCGTGGTGACATCGCGTGCCCAACGACCGCTTGATGACACCGAGACCGAAGTGATGGCGCAGGTCCGCCGGCACCACCAGGCGGAACGCGAAAATGCCGCTTGAACGGCGAACGAGATGATGTGCGAGGCGCATAGCTTGACCCAGCGACACGTCCCATCCGCAAATCGGACATAAAAAAAGGCCCTGTAAAAAAAAAACAGGGCCTTTCGGTGTGGCTGGGAGACTAGGATTCGAACCTAGATAAACGGAGTCAGAGTCCGTTGTCCTACCGTTAGACGATCTCCCAAAACCTGGCGGAAGGCTGCGCTCTGACCTGGGGCAGCGTTCCGTCGAAGCGGCAATTCTACAAAGAGAATTAGCGCTTCGAGAACTGGGTGGCGCGGCGGGCCTTGTGCAGACCGACCTTCTTGCGCTCGACCTCACGGGCGTCGCGGGTGACGAAGCCGGCGCGGCGCAGCGGCTGCTTGAGGCTTTCGTCGTACTCGATCAGCGCGCGGGCGATGCCCAGGCGGATCGCACCGGCCTGGCCGGTGATGCCGCCGCCGGCCACGGTGACCTTGATGTCGAACTTGTCGGCCGTCTCGGTCAGCTCGAGCGGCTGGCGCACGATCATGCGCGAGGTCTCGCGGCCGAAGAACTGGTCGAGGGTCTTGCCGTTCACCTCGATCGCGCCGCTGCCCTTGCGCAGGAACACGCGGGCGGCGGAGGTCTTGCGGCGGCCGGTGCCGTAATTCTGCTGAATCGCCATGATGTTTCCTTAGATTTCCAGCGCCTGCGGCTGCTGCGCGGTGTGCGGGTGCTCGGCGCCACCGTAGACCTTGAGCTTGCGGTACATCGCACGGCCCAGCGGGTTCTTCGGCAGCATACCCTTGACCGCGATCTCGATCACGCGCTCCGGGTGGG
This sequence comes from Frateuria defendens, assembly GCF_001182895.1. GTDB lineage: Bacteria > Pseudomonadota > Gammaproteobacteria > Xanthomonadales > Rhodanobacteraceae > Frateuria_B > Frateuria_B defendens. The sequence continues at coordinate 3,760 of NZ_LFQR01000081.1, forward strand.
TCGCCAGCAGGTCCTTCAGACTGGTGGTCTTGAGGTTGCCGACGTAGCCGGTGAAGCGGTGGTACATCTTGTCGTCCAGCTTGGCGCCGGTGACCGCGACCTTCTCCGCGTTGACCACGACGATATAGTCGCCGGTGTCGACGTGGGGGGTGAATTCCGGCTTATGCTTGCCACGCAGACGGCGAGCGATCTCGGTGGACAGACGACCCAGGGTCTTGTCCGTCGCGTCGATCACGTACCAGTCGCGCTTGACGCTTTCCGGCTTGGCGCTGAACGTTTTCATTTCGGAATACCTGTCTGCCGCCGCGAAGGCGGTACACGGAATCGGTGGAACAAAGGCGCGAGATGATAGCGAAGCTTTCATCCATCGCGCAAGCCCACCGACCGGCGGGCTGCGAGCTGGAAATCATAGCATGGTCTTCACGCCCGATGAAAGCACCCGCAGCGCTTCGGCGGCGCGAGCGCCCGAACGCGGATGATCCACCCCTTGGCCTGCGGCCGCGGCTGTCGTCCAATACCGTGACGGCAGCCTGGACTGGCATCGCCCCGCCCGCTACGCAGCACGGCGCCCGGCCCGGCCGAGCGCGCCCCTTCGCTTCGAGGTACCCCATGAACGCACGCACCCTTACCCCGCTGGACCACCTGCTCGCCGGCTTCGAGCGCGCGCTGGAAACCGTCTCCGGCGCGCCCGAGGCCGTCCGCCCCTCGCCCGCCGCGGCCCTGGACGAGGTGGATCTGGACGAGACCGAGCGCCGCCACGTCGCCGGCCTGATGCGCATCAACCACACCGGCGAGGTCTGCGCGCAGGCGCTCTACGACGGCCAGTCGCTGCTGGCGCGCGACGAGGCCACCCGCGCCTACCTGCGCCACTCCGCCGCCGAGGAAACCGACCACCTCGCCTGGTGCGCCGAGCGCCTGAAGGAGCTGGACAGCCGCCCCAGCCTGCTCAACCCGCTGTGGTACGCGGGCAGCTACGCGATCGGCGCGCTGGCCGCGGCGATCAGCGACGCGGTGAGCCTGGGCTTCGTGGTGGAGACGGAGCGCCAGGTGGAAGCCCACCTCGGCGAGCATCTCGAACGGCTGCCGGCGCAGGACGAGCGCTCCAAGGCGATCCTCGAGCAGATGAAGACCGACGAGGCCGGTCACGCCCTGGCGGCGCGCCAGCGCGGCGGCATCGACCTGCCGTTCCCGATCCCGGGGCTGATGCGGCTGGGCTCGATGGTGATGAAGACGGCGGCCTACCGGGTCTGAGCCACCCCGCGCCGCCGCACCCCGCCGCCACCGGACAGACCGACGGCGGTGTTGCCGCCCGCCCTTCACCGGCACGGTGGCACGGTCACGCCAGCACCGACCGGGAAAAGAGAAACCCCGCCTGCGGCGGGGTTTCTCATCTCGACCGGATTGCTCCGGCGGTCACATCAGGTTGCGGCCGTGGAACAACTCCTCGATCTCGCGCCTGAGCAGCGACTCGATGCGCTGGCGCTCCTTGAACGAGAGGTCGTCGGCGTGGGCCTCGAACAGGTAGGTGTCGAGGTCGAAGTCCTTGATGTGCATCTTGGTGTGGAACATGTTCTCCTGATACACGTTCACGTCGAACATCTCGTACTTCTGGCGGATGTGGCGCGCCAGGTAGTCCTGCACCGAGTTGATCTTGTGGTCGATGAAGTGCTTCTTGCCCTTCACGTCGCGGGTGAAGCCGCGCACGCGGTAGTCCGCGATCACGATGTCCGACTCGAAGCTGTCGATCAGGTAGTTCAGCGCCTTCAGCGGCGAGATCACGCCGCAGGTGGCCACGTCGATGTCCGCGCGGAAGGTCGCGATGCCGTTGTGCGGATGCGTTTCCGGATAGGTGTGGACGGTGATGTGGCTCTTGTCCATGTGCGCCACCACGGCACCGGAGATGGTGTCGCGGCCGAGCTTCTCCACCACCGGCTCCTCGGAAATGAGGATGGTCACCGAGGCGCCCTGCGGGTCGTAGTCCTGGCGCGCGATGTTGAGGATGTTGGCGCCGATGATCTCCGCCACGTCGGTGAGGATCTGGGTGAGGCGGTCGGCGTCGTACTGCTCGTCGATGTACTCGATGTAGCGCTGGCGCTGCTCTTCCGACACCGCGTAGCAGATGTCGTAGATGTTGAAGCTCAGGGCCTTGGTCAGGTTGTTGAAGCCCTGCAGGCGCAGGCGCGGGAGCGGTTTCACCACGGCGACTCTCCATGACCGGGTCGGTCAGCAGATGAGGCGGGTTAGCTGCAAGGGTCCCCGCGGATTGCTTTAAGGCGCGGAAGGACCCTTGTCCTCCGCACCCTCGGACCGGCGCGCGACCAGGGAGCCGCGCACCGAAGGACTGCGAAGTATGCGGCAAAAAAAGGAAAAACAGAACCTTCGGCAGGCCGCCGTGGTTTGCCATAATGCCCGGATGCAGGGGTAAGGGGCCATCAGGCACACGGTGTCGCAGCCGCGACAGCACTCAAGAACAACTTCTTCATACCGGAACGATCCGTGGCGCAACTCAAGTATCAACTTCAACAGGCTTTCGAACGCTCCCAGGCACCGCTCGGCTTCGCGCCCGATCCCAGTTCGATGGAACGTTTCCTCGCTCTGTGCCATCGCCGCCGCTACCCCGGCAAGACTGCGATCATCCGCCCCGGCGACCCGGCCAACACGCTCTACTACGTGATCGAGGGCTCGCTGGCGGTATGCACCGAGGACGAGCAGGGGCGCGAGCTGATCCTCGCCTACATCAGCCGCGGCCAGTTCATCGGCGAGATGGGGCTGTTCGTGGAGCAGGCGCAGCGCGAATCGCTGGTGCGCACCCGCACGCCGTGCGAGATGGCCGAGATCAGCTACGAGCGCCTGTTCCAGCTGATGGCCGGCCCGCTGCGCGAGGAGTGCCCGAAGATCCTGTTCGCCATCGGCTCCCAGCTCACCAACCGCCTGCTGCGCACCTCGCGCCAGGTGAGCCGGATGGCCTTCATGGACGTCACCAACCGCATCTCGCGCACCCTGCTCGACCTGTGCCAGGAGCCCGATGCGATGACCCACCCGGAAGGCACCCAGATCCGCATCTCGCGGCAGGAAGTGAGCCGCATCGTGGGCTGCTCGCGCGAGATGGTGGGCCGCGTGCTCAAGCAGCTGGAAGAGCAGCGCATGATCGACGTCTCGGGCAAGACCATCGTGGTGCGCGGCACCCGCTGAGCGGCCGCAGCCGGCCCGCCTCGCCGGGCCGCCCTGCGACAAGTCGCCACACCCTGCCCACCCCTTCGCGCAACTTCTCGCGTTGAGAGGCGATCTGTCGCAGGGCTAGAATCGTCGGGCTCGATGCCTCCGGAGCACTTCGCCCCGCCCGCACCGGGCTCGCTTCCATCCCACGCGAGGTTCAGCACATGAAGCAATGGTCCAAGCCGCAGATCCGCGAGATCAGCGTCGGTTGCGAAATCAACTCGTACTACTCGGGCGATTTCTAAGCCAGCCGTATCGCCGCTTCCGCCCGTTGTCCACCGGATACTGTTTTGTCGCATAACGATTCCTGCGCGATGCGCATCGTGGTTCTGGGGGCGGCGGCCGGAGGTGGTTACCCGCAGTGGAACTGCCACACGCCGGCCAGCCGGCGCGCCTGGGCACAGCAGCCCGGCAGCAAGCGCCGCACCCAGGCCAGCATCGCGGTCAGCGCCGACGGCGAGCGTTGGCTGCTGATCAACGCCTCCCCCGATTTCCGCCAGCAGATCCTCGCCACGCCCGCGCTGTGGCCGCAACGCGATCTGCGCCATTCGCCGATCCACAGCGTGCTGCTCTCCAGCGGCGAGATCGACCACATCGCCGGCCTGCTCTCCATGCGCGAGCGCCAGCCGTTCGACCTGTGGGCCAGCGCCCGCGTGCTGGAACTGCTGGCGCAGAACCCGATCTTCGACGCGCTCGACCCGGCCTACGTGACGCGCCGGGCATTGGCGCTCGATGCGCCGCTCGCGCCCGGCCCCGCCGACGCGCCGCTCGGCCTCACCGTCACCCCGTTCAGCGTGCCCGGCAAGGTGCCGCTGTTCATGGAGGGCCGCAGCGGCGGCAACCTCGCCGGCTCGGCGGAGGAAACGCTGGGCCTGGAGATCGCCGCCGGCGGGCGCCGCTTCTACTACATCCCCGGCTGCGCGGCGCTCACCGACGCGCTGCGCGAGCGGCTGCGCGGCGCCGAGCTGGTGTTCTTCGACGGCACCCTGTGGCGCGACGACGAGCTGCTCCAGGCCGGCGTCGGCCAGAAGACCGGCCAGCGCATGGGCCACCTGAGCATCGACGGCGAGGCCGGCACCCTGGCCGCCTTCGCCGGACTCGAGGTGGCGCGCAAGGTCTTCATCCACATCAACACCACCAACCCGATCCTCGACGAGCACTCGCCCGAGCGCGCCGTACTGGCCGCGCACGGCTGGGAGGTGGCCGAGGACGGCATGGAGATCCGCCTGTGAACACGCCCCTCGTCGGCCCCGACGAACTCGAAGCGCAGCTGCGCGCCATCGGCGCCGAGCGCTACCACGACAAGCACCCCTTCCACGCCCTGCTCCACGGCGGCAGGCTCGACCGCGGCCAGGTGCAGGCCTGGGCGCTCAACCGCTACGAGTACCAGCGCTGCATCCCGCTCAAGGACGCGGCCATCCTGGCCCGCATGGAAGACCCGGCGCTGCGCCGCATCTGGCGCCAGCGCATCCTCGACCACGACGGCGAGCACGCCGGCGGCGGCGGCATCGCCCGCTGGCTGCACCTCACCGACGCGCTGGGGCTGGACCGCCAACTGGTGGAGTCGGGCCGCGCGCTGCTGCCGGCCACCCGCTTCGCGGTGCAGGCCTACATCCACTTCGTGCGCGAGCGCAGCCTCTTGGAGGCGATCGCCTCCTCACTCACCGAGCTGTTCTCGCCGCAGATCATCAGCCAGCGCGTGGCCGGCATGCTGGCCAACTACGACTTCGTCTCGCGCGAGGCGCTGGCCTACTTCGACAACCGCCTGAGCCAGGCCCCGCGCGACGCCGACTTCGCGCTGGACTACGTGAAGCAGTACGCCCGCACGCCCGAGCAGCAGGAGGCCGTGCGCGCCGCACTGCGCTTCAAGTGCAGCGTGCTGTGGTCGCAGCTGGACGCGCTGTACCTGGCCTACGTGGAGCCCGGCCTGATCCCGCCGGATGCGTTCCGGCCGGAGCCGGCGGCGTGAGCGCGCTGGCCGGGAGTGCGGTGCCGCGCCTGCTGCCGGGCATGCGGCTGCGCCGCGACCTGGTGCGCGACCAGTGGGTGCTGCTGGCGCCCGAGCGGGTGATCGAGCTGGACGACATCGCCTACGAGGTGGTCTCGCGCATCGACGGCGTGCGCAGCGTGGACGCGCTGGTGGACATCCTCGCCGCCGAGTTCGACGCCGACCGCGCCCAGGTGGCCGCCGACGTACTCGACCTGCTCGACGACCTGGTCGCCAAGCGCGTGCTGGGCGCATGAACGCCCTCCCCGGCGCCACCCCGCCCGCGCCGCCGCTGGCGATCCTGCTGGAGCTTACCCACCGCTGCCCGCTGGCCTGCCCGTACTGCTCCAACCCGCTGCGACTGGTGGGCATGCGCCAGGAACTGGCCACCGAAGACTGGCTGCGGGTGCTCGACCAGGCCGCCGAGCTCGGCATCCTGCAGGTGCACTTCTCCGGCGGCGAGCCCAGCCTGCGCAAGGACCTGCCGCAACTCATCGCCCATGCGCGCGAGCGCGGCCTCTACAGCAACCTGATCACCTCCGGCGTGGCGCTGGACCGCGCGCGCCTGGCCGCGCTGGTGGAGGCCGGCCTCGACCACGTGCAGCTCAGCATCCAGGACAGCGAGGCGGAGGGCGCCGACCGCATCGCCCACTACCGCGACAGCCACCGCAAGAAGCTGGCCTTCGCCGGCTGGGTGAGCGAGCTCGGCCTGCCGCTCACGCTCAACGCGGTGGTGCACCGGCACAACGCCGGGCGCGTGCCGGCGATGATCGAGCTGGCGCTCGAACTCGGCGCCGGCCGGCTGGAAGTGGCGCACACCCAGTACTACGGCTGGGGCCTGAAGAACCGCGCCGCGCTGATGCCCACGCGCGCCCAGCTCGACCTCGCCACCGCCGCGGTGCAGGAAGCGCGCGAGCGCCTGCGCGGCCGGCTGGTGATCGACTACGTCACCCCCGACTACTACGCGCGCCGCCCCAAGGCCTGCATGGGCGGCTGGGCGCAGCGCTTCCTCAACGTGACGCCGGAGGGCAAGGTGCTGCCCTGCCACGCCGCCGAAACCATCCCCGGCATGCGCTTCGATTCGGTGCGCGAGCGCTCGCTGGCCGACATCTGGCAGCACTCGGAGGCCTTCCTGCGCTACCGCGGCACCGACTGGATGCCCGCGCCCTGCCGCGGATGCGAGCGGCGCGAGATCGACTGGGGCGGCTGCCGCTGCCAGGCGCTGGCGCTGAGCGGCAGCGCGGACCGGGTGGACCCGGTGTGCGAACTCTCGCCCGACCACGAGGCCGTGCAGCAACTGGCCATGCGCGAGGCCGCCGAGCCGGCGCCGCCGTTCGTCTACCGCAGCATCAAGGGCGCCTGAGCGCCCTTGCACGGTTCTGTTGCACGGTTCTGTTGGAGCGCGCCTTGCGCGCGACAAGCCTACGCAGCGGCAATGCCGTGACGCTGCGGTCGCGCGCGAGCGCGCTCCTTACAGGCAGGATCAGTACCAGCTCACCCGCGTTACCGCGCGGCCGAGCTTCTTCTCCAGCCTCTTGCACAGCGCCGGGGTGCCATTCACCAGCACCGCCTCGCCGGCCGCCTTGAGCATCGGCAGGTCGTGCACGGAGTCACTGTAGGCCAGCGCCCAGCCGTCCACGCCGTGCTCGGCCAGCCGGCGCAGCTTGGCCGGGCCGAAGTTGTGCCGGCGCACCCGCATGCCCGACCAGCCGGGGCCCAGGCGCGAGGCCAGGATCTCAAGCCCCTCCAGGCCCAGCTCGTCGAAGATGCCGCGCACCAGCACCTCCTCGCAGCCGGTGACCACGATCACCCGGTCGCCCGCGGCCTGGTGCCGGCGCAGCGCCTGCAAGGCATCGCGGTTGAAGCGGCGCGGCTGGCGCACCAGCGCGGCGGCGAAAGCCTGCGCGGCCCGCGCGTAGCGCCGCTCGTCGAGGCCGGCCAGGGCCAGGTGCACCAGCGAGCGCAGCAGCCACCAGCGGCCGAACAGCAAACGCAGCAGCAGCCACGGCAAGGCCAGCGCCGCCAGCAGCTTGCGCAGCGGCGAACGCGCGTAGCGCTCGCGCACGAACAGCCCGAAGGCGTCGCCGTGGATCAGCACGCCGTCGAAGTCGAACAGCACCGTGCGCACCAGCGCAGGCGCCGCGGCGGCCTGGGCCGGCGCGGCTTCGGGTTCCGCGTTGTACATGCCGTCAGTCCGTGGCGAACAGCTTCCTGAGTTCGCGCCCCGGATCCTCCGCGCGCATGAAGGCCTCGCCGACCAGGAAGGCATTGATGCCGGCGTCGCGCAGCAGGGCCACGTCCTCCGGCGTGTGGATGCCGGACTCGCTGACCAGGATGCGGTCGTACTCCACCAGCTGCTGCAGTTCCAGCGAGGTGTCCAGCGTGGTCTGGAAGGTGCGCAGGTTGCGGTTGTTGACGCCGATCAGCGGCACCGGCAGGGCCAGCGCGCGCTCCATCTCTTCCGCGTCGTGCACTTCGCACAGCACGTCGAGGCCGAGCTCGGCGGCGAGCAGGGAGAGTTCCAGCAGCTCCGCGTCGCCCAGCGCGGCCACGATCAGCAGGATGCAGTCGGCGCCGAGCGCGCGCGACTCGTAGACCTGGTAGGGGTCGATCACGAAGTCCTTGCGCAGCACCGGCAACGAGCAGGCCTCACGGGCCTGGCGCAGGAACTCCTCGCTGCCCAGGAAGAAGTCCTTGTCGGTGAGCACGGAGAGGCAGGCCGCGCCGCCGGCCTCGTAGCTGCGCGCGATCGCGACCGGGTCGAACTGGGCGCGGATCAGGCCCTTGCTGGGGCTGGCCTTCTTCACCTCGGCGATCACCGCGGGCAGGCCCTCGGCGATCTTGGCCTCGATGGCCTCGGCGAAGCCGCGCGTGTCGGGCATGTCGGCGGCGCGGGCGGTCAGCTCGGCCAGCGGCAGCCGGGCGCTGCGCTCGGCCAGTTCTTCCGTCTTGCGGGCGAGGATGCGTTGGAGGATGTCGGTCATGGTGAAACGTATCCGCGTCGTAGGTGGTGCAGGGCGTGGGCCGGGTCGGCCATCGTCGCGGCGGCGGCGCTCGCGCGGGCCACGTCGCTACGCCGCCGCCGCGAGCTGCTGGGTGGCCGCCACGAAGGCGTGCATTTTCGCACGCGCCGCGCCACTGGCGATGGCCTCGCGCGCGCGCGCGATGCCCTCGGCGATCGAGGCGGCCACGCCGGCCGCGTACAGCGCCGCGCCGGCGTTGAGGCAGACGATATCGTGCGGCACGCCCGGGCGGCCATCCAGCGCCTCCAGCAGCATGGCCCTGGACTCGTCCACGTCGGCCACGCGCAGGTTGCGGCTGGAGGCCATGGCGAGGCCGAAGTCCTCCGGCTCCACCTCGTACTCGCGCACCTCGCCGTCCTTGAGCTCGCCGACGAGGGTGGCGGCGCCGAGCGAGATCTCGTCCATGCCGTCGCGGCCCCACACCACCAGCGCGTGCCGGGCGCCGAGCTGCTGCAGCACGCGCACCTGGATGCCCACGAGGTCGGGGTGGAACACGCCCATCAGGATGTTCGGCGCGCCGGCGGGGTTGGTGAGCGGCCCGAGGATGTTGAACAGCGTGCGCACGCCCATTTCCTTGCGCACCGGCGCCACCACCTTCATCGCCGGATGATGGTTGGGCGCGTACATGAAGCCGATGCCGGTCTCGGCCATGCAGGCGGCCACCTGCGCGGGCGAGAGGTCGATGCGGGCGCCGAGCGCCTCCAGCACGTCGGCGCTGCCGGACTTGGAGGACACGCTGCGCCCGCCGTGCTTGGCGATGCGCGCGCCCGCGGCGGCGGCCACGAACATCGAGGCGGTGGAGATGTTGAAGCTCGACGCGCCGTCGCCGCCGGTGCCCACGATGTCCACGAAGTGCGGGTGCGGCGGCGCCTCCACCTTGGCGGCCAGCTCGCGCATCACGCGCGCGGCGCCGGTGATCTCGCCCACCGTCTCTTTCTTCACGCGCAGGCCGGTGACGATGGCCGCGGTCATCAGCGGGCTCACCTCGCCGCGCATGATCTGGCGCATCAGCGCGATCATCTCGTCGTGGAAGATCTCGCGGTGCTCGATCGTGCGCTGCAGGGCTTCCTGGGGCGTGATCGTCATGTCGCTTCCACTCACGCGGCCAGCTTCCGTTGCGGCAGGCCGAGGAAGTTGGCCAACAGGTCGTGGCCGTGGCGGGTCAGGATCGACTCGGGGTGGAACTGCACGCCCTCGACCGGCAGCGTCTTGTGGCGCAGGCCCATGATCTCGTCCAGCGAGCCGTCGGGCTTCTGCGTCCAGGCGGTGACTTCCAGGCAATCGGGCAGCGAGCCCTGCTCCACCACCAGCGAGTGGTAGCGGGTGGCCTCGAACGGGGTCGGCAGGCCGGCGAACACGCCCTGGCCGCGGTGGAACACCGGCGAGGTCTTGCCGTGCATGATCTCCTTGGCGCGGATCACCTTGCCGCCGAAGGCCTGGCCGATGGCCTGGTGGCCCAGGCACACGCCGAAGATCGGCACCTCGCCGCCCAGCTCGCGCAGCACCTTCAGCGACACGCCGGCGTCGTCGGGCGTGCCCGGCCCCGGCGAGATCATGATGTGCGTGGGCCGGAGCGCGCGAATGGCCGCCACGTCCAGCGCGTCGTTGCGCACCACCTTCACCTCCTGGCCGAGCTCGCCCAGGTACTGCACGAGGTTGAAGGTGAAGCTGTCGTAGTTGTCCAGCATGAGCAGCATGGCTGCATGACCTCTCGATGGAACGGATCGCCGCGCGCGGCGGGCGCGCGGCCCTTGCGCGCGTTACACGGACGCCAAGCATAGCGTCCCGCCGCCGGCCTTGCCGCCCGCGTCGATTTGCCACGCGCGGCGTCCTCGGCCGGAAGGCCTATGCCTGTCGCGTCAGGCTGTCCGTGGCGAGGCCGCGGAGGGCACGGCCATCGTACCGCCCGCTCAGCCGGCGGATTCGAGGTGCGGGCGGGTCAGCGCGGCGAACCATTCGGCGAAGACGTTCAGGCGCCGCGAGCGCTGGCGCCGGTGCGGATAGAGCAGCGAGATGGGCATGGCGTCGGCGCGATGCGCCGGCATCACTTCCACCAGTTGCCCGGCATCGAGCAGGTGCTGCACGTCGAAGCGCGGGATCTGGATCAGCCCCAGGCCCGCGAGGCAGCAGGCGATGTAGCTCTCGGCGTTGTTCACCGCCACCGGGCCCGCTACCGGCACGGCGTGCTCGCGGCCGTCGGCGAGGTACTCCCAGGGCAGCGCCCGCCCGGTGGTCGGCGAGGCGTAGCCCACCGCGTCGTGGCCGTGGGCGAGTTCCTGCGGATGGGCCGGCGAGCCGCGCCGGCGCAGGTAATCGGGGCTGGCACAGTTGACCAGGGCCAGCCGGCCCAGCGGCCGCACCACCAGGCTGCTGTCGTGGAGCCCGCCCACGCGCACGGCGCAGTCCACGCCTTCGCGCACCAGGTCGATGGCGCGGTCGGTGGAGCCCAGCACGAGTTGCAGGCGCGGATAGCGGCGCAGGAAGCCGGGCAGCGCCGGCGCGATCAGCCGGCGGGCGATGCGGCTGGGCACGTCCACGTTGAGGCGGCCGGACACCTCGTGCTGGCGGGCCTGGAACAGCGCGTCACCAGGGTGACGATCTTGCCGTGGTCGTTGACGTGCTTGCCGGCCTCCCTGAGGAAGAAGAACGCGGTCTTGGCGTTCACCGCGCTCATCTGGTCGTACTCGTCCTCGGAGATCTCCACCAGCGGCTTCTTGAGCACCTTGCCCACGGTGTTGATGGCGATGTCGGGCGGCCCCACCGCGGCGACGGTGTCGGCGAACAGCTTCTCCACCGCGGCGGCGCGGGTCAGGTCGGCCTGGAAGGCCACCGCCTGGGCGCCGGCGGCCTGGATGGCGGCCACGGTGGCGTCGGCCTCGGCCTTGCTCGAGGCGCTGTTGTACTGGATGGCCACGGCCTTGGCGCCCTGCCGGGCGAGGTCGCGGGCGATCAGGCCGCCGAGGTTCTTGGCGCCGCCGGCGATGAGGGCGACCTTGCCCTGGATGGTGTGCGTCGTCATGGGAACTCCTTGCCGCGTTGGGGAGCCAAGGAGTCTAGGCAGCCTGCATAGTTGGGATAAATCCGCTCAATCTGGATAGATCGTCCAGCCAGGCCGGTCAATCGAGCACGGCGCGCGCCGGCGTCTCCACGTGCGGCAGGCCCCGGCCCCGGAGCCGAGACTCCCCGGCGCAGGAGCAGGCGCTGTCCGTTGAGTCCGCTGGGGAAAGCGTCGGAGGCCTCCCGCCCGCCGTCACGGCGCCGCGAGGCGCGGCAGCTGCCAGGACGCCGCCAGCCGCGCGTAGGCCTGCCGCGGCAGCAGCACGAACACCGGCTGCTCGTCCGGACGCAGCCAAGCCAGCAGCGCGCGCATGGTGGCCTCGGCCATCGCGGTGCAGCCGGTGGTGGCGTCGTGCGGGGATTTCCACAGGTGGCCGAAGATGCAGCTGCCGGCCTGCGCCCGCGCATCGGCATTGTGCGCGATCACGAAGCCGAGCTTGTAGCGCTGGTCGCCGTGCACGTGGAGGTCGCGGCGCATCGGCTCGGTGGAGCCCTTCACCGCCGCCTCGCCCACCTTCGCCGCATCGACGATGCGGTTGTAGAGCGGCGAGCCGCTGACGTCGATGCAGTAGTCGCCCGCCGTGAGCGCGCGATAGGGCATCGCCGTGGTGGCGCCCGCCGCGTAGCCGAAGGCGATGCCGAGCCGGAACACGCCGGCCGGGCTGCGCCCGTCGCCCTCGCGCTTGCGCGGCCCCTCGCCCGCTTCCGGCTGCAGGCCACGGCCCCAAGCCGCGCCGGCATGGCCGATGGTGACCGGCGCGGCGAGGCCCGCCGCGCGCCAGCCCTGCCCGTCGCGCACGAAGGTCTGCAAGCTGCCGTGGTCGGCGTTCCAGTCGGGCGTTACCACCAGGATCAGCTGGCGCGCCTGCGCCCAGCCTGCCGTGGCTGCCGGCGCCGGGCCGGCGGCGGGGTCGGCCGCCGCCGGCAGCGCGCCCGCCAGCAAGGTCAGGCCGGCGACCCGCCAGCCAAGGCGCCACGCGCGCCGCATCGAAACCGCCCTGCCCATTCCCGTCACCTCGCTCATCGCCTTTGGTCCGTGCGGCGGGTTCGCGGCCTGCCGCATCGTGACTCGTTGTGTCGTCGGCCCTTCCATCTGCCATGCCGTTTTTTTCTCTGCGCCCGGAGTTCGCCCAACCTCCCGGAGCCATACGGGACAACGCCTCCCCCTGCGTGCAGGGCGAGGTCGGGCGGGGGAAGCCTTGCCTCGAGGCAAGGGCTTACCCCTCCCCAACCCTCCCCTGCACGCAGGGGAGGGAGCAAGCGGAGGGCCTTGGACAGACTCTCACGGTTCGAGCATGCGCCGGATGCGCTCCTGGCTCGCCAGGAACTGTGCCTGCCGGCGCTCGTCCTCCTCGCACAGCCACACGAACACGCCGTCCAGCAGGTGCTGCAAGGCCGCCTGGTAGAGCAATGGACGGATATACGGCCGTTCGTCGTGCGCCGACACCACCAGGGCGACGTCGGCCATCGCGCGCAGCGGGTTGGCGGAGTGGCGCGTCACCGTGACCACCTTGCCGCGGCGCTCGCGGAACAGCCGCGCGATCTTGCACAGCGCCGGGTGGTTGCCGTGCTCGCAGAACACCAGCAGCACGTCGCCCGGCCCGGCGGCGGCGAGGCTGGCGGTGATGCGCGCGGTGTCGAAGCTCTGCACCACCAGGATGCCGAGCAGGGCCAGGCGCAGCGCGAAGCCGCGCGCGGCCGCGTCGTCCTCGCCCAGGCCCACGGTGAACACGCGTCCGCCCTTGCCGGCCCGCGCGATCGCGGCGGCCACCGCCTGCACCGTGGCCGGCGGGTTGAGCAGGCGGGTGGCCTCCTCCGCCACGCTCTTGCAGCGCCACAGCGCGGCGGCGGCTTCCGGCGTCTCCGCCTGCGCGGCATCGACCTCGGCGGACTCGCCGTGGTCGGCGCGGGCGATCGCCTCGCCCACCGCATACTTGAGGTCGGGGTAGCCCTTGAAACCCAGCTTCTGGGTGAACTTGACCACGCTGGACTGGCTGATGCCGAGCGCGCTGGCGAGCTGCTGGGAGGAGTAGTCGCGCAGGAGCTGCGCGTTCTCCAGGATGTAGTCGGCGATGCGCCGCTCCACCGCCGACATGCGGTCGCGCTCCGAGCGGATCTTCACCAGCGCCGACATGCTCCCCGCCCCCTCCGTCCAGCCCGTTGCATCGCTTGCCGGCCGTGCCCGCGCCGGCGTTCGCCGAGTGTGCCTCAATCGAACCTGCTCCCTATCGAGCCTGCTTCAATCCATCCCGCTTCGATCGGTCCTGCTTCGATCGATCCCGCTTCAATCGATCATGTCCAGGCCGCGGATCTCGCGGATCCCCAACCCCGGCGCGTCGGTGATGGTGATCTCCGACTCGTTGAAGATCACCCCGCCGTCCACCGGGTTGAAGCGGCCCAGGGACGGCCCGTCCAGGTCCACCTTGGTGATCACGTCCGCCCTGGCCACGGCCAGGTGCACCGCCGCGGTGACGCTCACGGCCGCCTCCAGCATGCAGCCGATCATGCACTCCACGCCGTACAGCGCGGCGATGTCGGCGATGCGGATGGCGTTGGAGAGGCCGCCGGTCTTCATCAGCTTGATGTTGATGATGTCGGCCGCGCGAAGGCGGATCAGGTCGATCACCTCCTGCGGCCCGAACACGCTCTCGTCGGCCATCACCGGCGTGTGCACGCGCTCGGTCACGTAGCGCATGCCTTCGAGGTCGCGCGCCTTCACCGGCTGCTCCACCAGCTCCAGCCGCACGCCCGCATCTTCGAGCGTCTGCAGCGCGTACACCGCCTGCTTGGCGGTCCAGCCCTGGTTGGCGTCCAGGCGCAGCAGCGCGCGGTCCGCCACCGCCGCGTAGATCGCCTTGACGCGCTCGATGTCCACGCCGATGTCCTTGCCCACCTTGATCTTGAGCGACTCGAAGCCGCGCTCCACCGCCGCCACCGAGTCGGCCACCATCTTGTCGATGTAGTCCACGCTGATGGTGATGTCGGTAGTGATCACCGGGTCGCCGCCGCCCAGCAGGCGGTACAGCGGCGCGCCGTAGAGCTGGCCCCAGAGGTCGTACACGGCGATCTCCACCGCCGCCTTGGCGCTGGTGTTGCGCTCCATCGCGCCCTGGATCAGCCGGGTGAGGCGGTTGAGGTTGGCAACCTCCTGCCCGATCAGGCGCGGCGCGATGTAGTGGCGGATGGCATCGAGGATGGAGCCGTGCGTGTCGCCGGTGATCACCGCCGTGGCCGGCGCCTCGCCGTAGCCGACGTGGCCGGTGTCGGTGTGCACCATCACCACGATATCCTCCACCTCCTCGACGGTGCGCAGCGCGGTCTTGAACGGCGTCTTCAGCGGCACCCGCAGCTTGCCGAAGCGGATCTCGGTGATCTTCATGGAATCCTTCGCGTACAGGAGTGAGGTGCGCGCACGTCAGCGGCGGATGCGCACGATGCTGGTCATGCGGTCGATGTAGCTGTCGCGCTCGCCGAACAAGAGCGGCCGCAGCGGCGTCACCGACACGGCGTCGAGCTTGACACGGCGGATGCCGCCCTCGGCCGTGCGGTAGGCGATGCCGCTGGTGTCGTGGATCACGTAGGGTTCGTCGCCCACCCAGCCGAGCACCATCATCACGTGGCCGGGGATGTAGATGAGGTCGCCCAGCTGCAGCTGCTTCACCGCCTGCAGGCGTACCTCGTGGCCGTCCGCCGCGGTGAAGGCGCGATGGTCCAGCGCCGGGCTCACCGCCTGGCGGCTGGTGTTGCGCGGCAGCTCCACGCCCATGCTGCGGTAGACGTCGGAGACGAAGCCCGAGCAGTCGCGGCCGTCGAAGTCGTGGCCCCAGCCGTAGCGCTCGCCGAGGAACTTGAAGGCCTGGCGGATCAGGTTGGCCGGGGTGAGCGGCAGGTAGTCGTCGGTGGTGTCGGTGTTCTTCTGTAACAACGCGGACGTGAAGGCGAGCCTGCCCTCGGCGGTGCGGTGCGGCAATTCCAGCACGTGCGAGCTGTAGGCGCCCTCGCCGTTCACCGGCTGATCCGCCGGCCAGTCGGCCAGCGGCACGCGCGTGCCCATGTCGAGCTGGAGCTGGGAGACTTCCGGCCGCTCGGGCGTGTACACGGTGCGCACACTGGCGGCGGTGACCACGCGGTAGGGCCGCTTCGCCGCGTAGCCGAGCACCTCGGCGGCGCTGCCTTCGGCCACGTTCTCGCGGCGCGTCCAGGCGGCATAGCGCGGGCTCACCACGAACAGCCACTGGCCGTCGCGGCTGGCGTGCACGATGGCCACCGGCGTGCCGGGGAACTCGGCCGTCTCCTGGAAGCGGTCGATGTCGAGGTCACCGGTGCGGCTGAACACGCGCAGGCCGGTGGGGAAGCTGCGCAGCGCCGCGCGCTGCACCACCAGGCCGTAGCGGGTGGGCTGGGTGGCGGGGATGGCGTCGAGCGCAAGCGCGTCCATGAGGCCGTCGAGCGTCGCCGCCGGCACCGCCTTGCCCTGCGCGTCGTAGAGCGTGCGCGTGGGGCGCGTGGAAAGGCCCTCGATCCAGCCCCGCACCTGGGCGCGCGGCAGCGTGGCCGGCAGCGCGCGCAGGTCGTGCATGGAGTCGTCCTCGCGCAGCAGCCGGGCGTTGGCGGCGGCGATCTCCTCGCGGCTCAAGATGATGCGGTCGGGGTCGTCCTGCCGGGCGATCCAGAACTGCGGCGCGAGCTTGGCCTCGTCCATGCCGATCACGCCCGAAGGCGGCACTGGCAGGGGCGAGACGTCCGGCTGCGCCGCGCGCAGCGCGGGGCCGCCGAGGGCGAGCAGCAGGCCGAGGGAAACGGGAAGGACGAAGCGCATCGGGAGATTCCTAGTTTGCGGCCAGCGCCGCCATCACCGAGGCCACCAGCAGGCCGAAGCCGGTGCCGAGGATATAGCCCAGCAGCGCCAGCAGGATGCCCACCGGCACCAGCGAGCGCGCGTAGCTCGCTGCCAGCACCGGCGTGGCGGCCACGCCGCCGATGTGCGCCAGCGAGGCGATGCCGCACAGGTACAGGTCGAAGTGGAACAGCCGCGCCGCCAGCGCCAGCAGCGCGGCATGGATGGCGATGATGCAGACCCCGCACAGCAGGTACAGCGGCGCCCGCGCGATGCCCTCGAAGTTGCTCTGCGAGGCGAGCACCGCCACCACGCCGATCAGCATCGCGCTGGAAATCGTGCTGGCACCGGCGAAGCGCGCCAGCGGCGTGTGCGCGGCAATGAGCCCCGCCAGCGTGGCGAGCAGGATGGTCCAGGTGGTGGCCGAGATCATGCTGGAGGTCGGCAGGTGCCCCGCCAGAGCGGCGGAGCCGGCGCCCACCAGCAGGGCCAGGCCCAGCCAGATCAGCACGTTCTCCGGCACCGTGGGCGCGCGCGGCGCGGTGTCGGCCGCCGCCATCTCCGCGCTGGAGCGCGCCCGCGTCCAGCGGTTGAAGGCCGGCGCCAGCCGCGCCACCGCGAACAGCACCACCACCCACATCGAGTAGCACAGCGCGTCGGTGAGCAGGCTCATGGCGAGCAGGGTGTCGGGCATGCCGATGGCCTGCTTCACCGCGATCATGTTGGCGGTGCCGCCCACCCAGCTGCCGGAGAGCGCGGCCAGCGGCTGCCAGGTGTTGCCGGGCAGCCAGCGGTGGAAGATCAGGAACACGCTGATGAAGGCGATGAACAGGCACACCGTGGTGGAGAAGAACACCGCCAGCACGCGCGGCCCGAGCCGGAAGATGGCGCGCAGGTCGCAGTTGATCATCAGCAGGAACAAGAGCGCCGGCACCATGTGCGCGATCAAGAGGCCCTGCGCCGCACGGATCTCCTCGTTCACCTGCCACAGCCCCGACACCGCCAGCGCGGTCACGGTGAGGTACACCAGCACGATCGGCGGCAGCACCTCGAACAGGCGCCAGCCGTAGCGCCGCTCCAGCGCGGGGAACACGCCCGCGGCCAGCAGCATCACCGCGAGATAAGGCCAGACCGTGTGGATCACCGCTCCCCCTTCAGAGCCATCGGTCGCGCCCCGCGCCACCCGTGGGTGGAATAAGAAATTCCACGTTAGTTTTTTTGAAGCATAAATTATTGACCACCTTTTTCAAGCATGTTACACACGGTTCATCGGCGCTCGGGGGAGACAAGGCCATGACCACGATGCATGCATCGCGCGGGGAAGCCGTGCCGCGCCGGCGCCAGGGCCGGCGGGCCGGCGCCGCGGCCGTCGCGCTGCTGCTCGCGCTCGGCGGCCCGGGTGCGGTCGCGGCCACCGCCGATGAGGCCACCGCGACCGCACCCATCATTGCCCAGATCGACGCCGGCCGTTTCCGCGATGCCGAGGCGGCCATCGCCCGCGCACTGGCGCAGCCCGGCCTGCCCGCCGCGGAGCGCGAGGCGCTGGCCTTCCAGCGCGAGCGCATGCGCCGCATCCGGCTCGACTTCACGCTCGACGCCGAAGCGGCCAAGGCGCGCCTGCGCCGCGACATCCCCGACCTCAGCGACGCGGAGTTCGCGCGCTGGGACGCCGCCGGCCTCATCGAGCACCTGAACCTCGACGGCCGCACGCTGTACTTCAAGCGCGCGCCCTCCAACCTGTTCCGCCTCAGCGCCGAGGCGCGCGCGCGGCGCGCGGTGCAGACGCCGTTCGACGACAGCCCGCTGCAGGTGCTCGGCCCCCACCAGCGCGAGGCCCGCGCCGAGGCGCGCGCCAGCGGCCGCACCAGCGTGGCGCCCCGGCGCGTGCACGTGACGCAGACAGTGACAGTGAAGGCCGACGCCGTGCCCGCCGGCGAGACGGTGCGAGCCTGGATCCCCTACCCGCGCGAGCTGCCCGGCCAGCAGGAGGCCCTGCGCCTGCTCGGCAGCACGCCGGCCGCGCACACCGTGGCGCCCGCCTCCGCGCCGATGCGCACGGTGTACCTGGAGCAGCCCGCGCAGGCCGGCAAGCCCACCGTGTTCGCGATCGACTACGACGTCACCGTGTACGCACGCGACTACGCCATCGACCCGGCCAAGGTGGTGCGCGCACCGATCACCCCGGCCTTGGCGCCCTACGTGGCCGAGCGGCCGCCGCACGTGGTGTTCACCGGCGACCTGCGCGCCTTCTCGCGCCAGGTGGTGGGCGGCGAGACCAACCCCTACCGCATCGCGCAGAAGCTGTTCGCCGCGGTGGACCGCATCCCCTGGGCCGGCGCGCGCGAATACTCCACGCTCAGCCACATCAGCGACTACACCCTGCACGCCGGCCACGGCGACTGCGGCCAGCAGACCCTGCTGCTGATCGCCCTGCTGCGGCTCAACGGCATCCCGGCGCGCTGGCAGTCCGGCTGGATCTTCTCCGACACGAAGTACGAGGACATCCACGACTGGGGCTGGCTGTACCTGGCGCCCTACGGCTGGGTGCCGATGGACGTGACCTTCGGCCAGCTCGAACCCGCGCCGGGCGACGACCCGTCGCTGCGTTGGTTCTATCTCGGCGGGCTCGACGCCTACCGCGTCGCCTTCAACGACGACTACGGCCAGCCCTTGGTGCCGGCCAAGCAGTACCCGCGCTCGGACACCGTGGACTCGCAGCGCGGCGAGGTCGAGTGGAGAGGGGGAAACCTCTAC
This sequence comes from Frateuria defendens, assembly GCF_001182895.1. Lineage (GTDB taxonomy): Bacteria > Pseudomonadota > Gammaproteobacteria > Xanthomonadales > Rhodanobacteraceae > Frateuria_B > Frateuria_B defendens. Next base: position 22,634 of record NZ_LFQR01000081.1, read on the forward strand.
TACGACCAGTGGAGCTACCACTTCGCCTGGCAGCTCCTGCCCGTGCAAGCGGGCCACTGACACCACGTTTCATGACAAGTGCGCCGGAGCGGCCGGCGTGGGGAGAGAGGGGATATGCGCAGCAGGGCTGAGAGGCTTGCCCGTACCGTTTTGTGTACGGCGTTGGGGATGGGTTTGATGTCGCTGGCCGCGTTGCCGGCCTATGCCGCCAACAACGACGGCACCGTGAGCGGCCACACCAAGCCGGGTGCGGTGGTGACCGTGGTCAACCCGGCCACCGGCCTGAGCCGCTCGGTGACCGCCGACGCGAAAGGCAGCTACCGCATCCCGTTCCTGCCGGTGGGCGACTACACGCTCACCGCCGAGCAGGGCGGGCAGGCGCTGGGCGCGCCCATCGCCGTCACCGTGACGCTGGGCAACGCCACCAACGTCAACGTGGGCGACGCCACCAACCTCTCCACGGTAAGCGTGAGCGGCACCGTGCTGCCGGTGATCGACGTCAGCTCCACCGAGAGCGCCACCAACATCAGCCGGCAGGAGCTGGCGCGCCTGCCGGTGGACCCAACGTGACCTCGGTGGCGCTGCTCGCGCCCGGCGTGGTCAGGGGCAACGCCGGCTTCGGCGGCATCTCCTTCGGCGGCTCCTCGGTGGCGGAGAACGCCTTCTACGTCAACGGCCTCAACGTCACCGACTTCTACAACCGCAACGGTTTCTCCGAGGCGCCGTTTGCCTTCTACCAGGAGTTCCAGGTCAAGACCGGCGGCTACTCGGTGGAGTTCGGCCGCACCACCGGCGGCGTGGTCAACGCGGTGGTGCGCTCGGGCACCAACGAGTTCCAGGGCGGCACCCAGATCACGCTGGAGCCGGGCAACTGGCACTCGGTGGCGGCCAACCACTACGACGATGAGGGCAACCGCTACCTCACCCAGCGCCGCGACCGCGACTCGCTGGTGAAGACCGACGTCTGGGCCTCCGGCCCCATCGTCAAGGACAAGCTGTTCTTCTTCGCCATGTACGAGGCACGCGGCGCCACCCCGCGCAACACCGACGACCAGGGCGAGTCCATCACCTACAACAACTCGCACACCGGCTTCTGGGGCGGCACCATCGACTGGAACATCACCGACAGCAACGTGCTCTCGCTGATGGCCTTCTCGGACAGGAACAGCACCACCGGCGACGTCTACGGCTACGACTACGCCAGCAACACCACCACCGGCAAGACCAACCAGGTCTTCACCGACACCGGCGGGCGCAACTGGGCGCTGACCTGGACCAGCTACCTCACCAACGACCTGTCGATGAAGCTGATGGTTGGCCGCAACGAGCGCGAGGCCTTCACCCACTCGCAGCTCGACGTGGACTGCAACCGCGTAGCGGCCACCAACGCCTTCCTGCAGGGCAACAGCCCCGGCGTGCAGCTCGGCTGCAGCAGCAACTCCACCGTGTATTCGCGCCAGGACACCCGCAAGCAGGGCCGCGCCGACTTCGAGTGGACGCTGGGCGACCACCTGCTGCGCTTCGGCTACGATCACGAGGACGACACCTCCGTCTCCAGCCAGTACTACGCCGGCCCCGGCGCGGTCTACTACAACCTCTACACCGCCGGCGCCGGCGCCACCCTGCCCAACGGCGGCGTGATGCCGGCCGGCTACCCGGGCTACGTGCGCGCCCGCCGCTACCAGATCGGCGGCACCTTCAAGACGCTCAACGCCGCCTACTACCTGGAGGACAACTGGCAGCTCGCGCCCAACCTGGTGCTCAACGCCGGCGTGCGCAACGACAGCTTCGACAACCAGGACGCGGCGGGCCACAGCTACATCAAGATGAGCCGCCAGATCGCCCCGCGCGTGGGCTTCTCCTGGGACATGAAGGGCGACGGCAGCGCCAAGCTGTTCGGCAACCTGGGCCGCTACTACCTGCCGGTGGCCAACGTGATCAACATCAAGCAGGCCGGCGGCCTGCTCGACGAGCGCACCTACTACGCCTTCGACGGCTGGGACATCCGAGAGTTGAACGGCGTGCAGTACGCGGTGCCCAAACTCGGCCCGCAGATCGGCGCGGTGGACACCTCGCAGGGCGACGGCAGCGTGGGCGACCTGCGCTCGGAGGTGGACCACCACATGGACCCGGTCTACCAGGACGAGGCCATCCTCGGCTTCCAGCAGATGCTGGGCCCGCAGTGGTCGTGGGGCGTGAAAGGCACCTACCGCAAGCTGCACAACGCCATCGACGACATGGAGATCAGCGCCACCGCGCAGTGCGGCGGCGACGGCTACATCGGCTGGGTGATGGGCAACCCCGGCAAGAAAACCACCGTGTGGGGCGACACCAACTGCGACGGCAAGCCGGACGGCTGGCTCACCGTCAACGCCGGCATCAGCTACATCCTGCCGTTCGAGGGGCGCGGCAAGCTGCAGGTGAAGCTCGCGGTCTACAACCTGCTCAACCAGCAGCGCACGGTGAACGTGGACCAGGACCTGCAGACCACCATCTCCAACGCCACCAACGACACCTTCAGGCAATCGATCGGCTTCCAGTCGCCGCGCTTCACCCAGCTCACGGTGACGGTGGATTTCTAAAAGCCTTCCCTGCCGGCGGCCCGCGCCTTGCGGGCCGCCTCCTTTTTTCGGCACGCCGGCTTGCAAACCGCCCGCCGGCCGCGAATGCTTGGGGCCGGCGCCCGGTCGCCGCGCGCGCACCGCGGCCACTGCGCATTCGCCAGCGGCAAGCCCACCGCCCCATGCAGCCTGCACGCCGGCCACGGCCGGCGCCACAAGGGAGAAACCATGACCCGACCCGGCCACCGGCCCCTGCTCGCCGCCCTGCTCGCCGCGCTGGCCCTGGCGGCCAACGCCGCCGCGCCGGCCCAGCAGGCCCCGCTCACCCTCGACACCCACGTCGACATCCCCTTCGCCTACCTGCGCGAGGCGCGCTTCGACCCCGGCGCCGACACACCGCTGCAGGTGGACCTCGGCAAGATGCGGCGCGGCGGGCTCGATGCCGCCTTCTTCGTCGTCTGGGTGCCGCAGGGCCCGCTGACGCCGGCCGGCTACGCCAAGGCGGTGGCGCAGGCGAAGCAGAAGTACGACGCCATCGACCGCATGCTGGCCAAGTACCCCGCGCGCATCCGCCTCGCCACCACGCCCGCGCAGGTCGCGGCCAACCACGCCGCCGGCCGGCTCTCGGCGATGATCGGCATCGAGAACGCCTACTCGCTCGGCCACCAGCTCGCCAACCTCGACGCCGCCTACGCGCGCGGCGCCCGCTACGTGGGCCTGGTGCACGTGGGCCACGACGACCTGTGCACCAGCTCGATGCCGCAGGCCGACCTGGGCGACCCGCCGGTGAGCGACGCCGGCCTCAGCGACTTCGGCCGCGCGGTGGTGAAGCGCGCCAATGCGCTCGGCATGATGGTGGACATCTCGCACGCCTCCGACGCCTGCGTGCGCGACGTGCTGGCACTGTCCAGCGCGCCCATCATCGCCTCGCACTCCTCCGCCCGCGCCCTGGTGAACCACCCGCGCGACCTGCCCGACGAGCTGCTGCGCGCCATCGCCGCCAAGGGCGGCGTGATCCAGGCGGTGGCCTACAAGGGCTTCCTCAAGCTCGACCCCGGCCGCGAGCTGGCCGAGAAGGCGCTCGAGGCACGAGTGGCGAAGCAGCACGGCCGCAAGCAGTTCGACGACGAACTGGACGGCTATTCGCCCGAGATGAAACAGGGCCTGGCCGCGATCGAGCAGCGCTACCCGCTGCCCACGCTGGACGACTTCGTGGCCCACATCCGCCACATGGTGGAGGTGGCCGGCATCGACCACGTCGGCATCGCCTCCGACTTCGACGGCGGCGGCGGCATCACCGGCTGGATGGACGCGGGCGAGACCGCCAACGTCACCGCCGCGCTGCGCCGGCACGGCTTCAGCGAGGCGGAGATCGCCAAGCTGTGGAGCGGCAACCTGCTGCGGGTGTGGGGGGAGGTGGAGCGCGATGGGCGGCGCTGAGGGGAGATGCGTCATGCAAGGGCTGTCCGACACACACCACGCCGGTACCGGGCATGGCGGCGATAGCGCCCGCTCCGTCGCCACGCTGCCGCGAGCACCCGCCCGCCATACCGCCGCTACAGCGCGGCGTTTCGCGCGCCGCGCACTCGCCGCGGCACTCCCCCTGCTCGCCGCCTGCGCCACCACGCCGCACACCGGTGCCCCCGCTTCGACCATCGCGACGGCGACGACAGCCACCGCCCGGCAGACCTACGACCGCTACGTCGAAGACGCCTACACCCGCTACCACCTCCCCGGCCTCGCCGTCGGTGTGATCGAGGACGGCCAGGTCGTCTACACCCGCACGCTCGGCGAGCGCGTGGCCGGCTCCGGCGAGAAGATCGACGCCGACACGCTGTTCAAGATCGCCTCCAACAGCAAGGCCATGACCACCGCCCTGCTCGGCCGCCTGGTGGACCAGGGCAAGCTGCGCTGGGACGACCCGGTCACCCGCTACCTGCCCGGCTTCCAGATGCACGACGCCTGGGTGACCCGGGAAATGCGCGTGAGCGACCTGCTCACCCACTCCAGCGGCCTGCCCGAGGGCGGCGGCGACCTGATGCTGTGGCCCGAGCCCAACGCCTTCACCCGCGCCGACATCATCCACGCACTGCGCTACATCAAGCCCGGCTACAGCTTCCGCAGCAAATACCAGTACGACAACCTGCTCTACGTGGTGGCCGGCGAGCTGGCCGCCGCCGCCGGCGGCGCGCCCTACGAGACGTTGATGCGCCGCGAGGTGTTCGCGCCGCTCGGCCTCTCGCGCTGCCAGGTCGGCCGCTGGGACCGCGCCGCGGTCGGCAACGTGGCCGAGCCGCACGGCTACCTCGACGGCCGCAACCGGGTGATCCGCGCCGACGACGCCGAGGTGCCGGCCACCGCCTCCGACCCGGCCGGCGGCATCCGCTGCGGCCTGAACGACATGCTGGCCTGGGCGCGCAACTGGCTCGCGCCCACGCCCGCGCAGCTGGCCTGGCTCTCGCCCGCGCAGCGCACGGTGCTGCAGGCGCCGCACATGCTGATCCCGCTCTCCGCCCAGCGCCGCGAATGGGACCACAGCCACGTGATGGCCTACGGCTACGGCTGGCGCATGGCCGACGTCGACGGCCAGTGGACGGTGTGGCACACCGGCACGCTGGCCGGCATGTATTCGGAGCTGATGCTGCTGCCCGACCGGCGCAACGGCTTCGTCATCCTCATCAACGGCAACGGCGGCGAGGCGCGCACCATCCTGGCCGAGGCCCTGCTCAAGCACTTCACCGCCCCCGCCGACACGCGCGGCGTGGCCGGCTACGCCGCGCTGGCGGCCGCCGCGCGACCCAAGCCCGGCCCCGCCAGCCACCTGCCCGACAGCGCCACCGCGCTGGCCGTGGCACCGCACGCGCTCGGCGCGCGGCTAGGCCGTTACCGCGACCCCTGGCTGGGCGCCGTCACCCTGTGCGCACAGAACGGCGCGGTGCGCTTTCAGGCGCAGAAATCGCCGCGTCTCGCCGGCGCCGTGATGCAGCTCGGCGGCCGCTACCTCGTGCGCTGGGACGACCGCAGCGTGGACCCCGACGCCTGGCTCGACTTCCACGACGGCGTGCCCGCGCGCCTCACCATGGCCAAGCTCGATCCGCACGGCGACTTCAGCTCCGACTACGAAGACCTCGACTTCACCCGGGAGGGCGGCTGTGATTGAGACGGCTGGACGTCCGAACCGCAAGACCCATCGCCCAGGCGTGGCCGGCAACTGTAGGAGCGCACTCGTGCGCGACCCGCCCATACCCATCCACCGTGTCGCGCGCAAGCGCGCTCCTACAGGGCGCCTTGCGGCGGTGCGGCGGGCAATACCCGTGCTCCTCCTCGCCCTGCTTCCCCTGGTCACCGCTGCCGCCGACACGCCCCGGCTCTCGCCCGCCCGCACCGCCGCCGAGGCCGGCCTGGTGGACGTGCGCACGCGCGTGCCCGACATCGCGCAAGACATGAAATACGCCGGCCGCGACAACTTCGTCGGCCGCCCGGTGGAGGGCTACGCCGCGCCCAAGTGCCTGCTGCACGCCCCCGCCGCCGACGCGCTGGCCCGCGCCGATCACGCGCTGCGCGCGCAGGGCTACCGGCTGCAGCTGTGGGACTGCTACCGCCCCGCCCGCGCGGTAGCCGACTTCGTGCGCTGGGCGCACGACCTCGCCGACACCCGCACCAAGGCCGCGCACTACCCCCACCTCGACAAGTCGAAGCTACTCGGCGACTACATCGCCCCCATCTCCGGCCACAGCCGCGGCAGCACCGTGGACCTCAACCTGCTGAAATGCGACGCCCGCGGCGCGCCCTGCGCGCCGCTCGACATGGGCACCGGCTTCGACTACTTCGACCCCCGCGCGCATACCGAAACACCCGGCCTCACCGAAGCCCAGCGCGCCAACCGCGCCCGCCTGCGCGGCGCGATGGAGGCGGCGGGCTTTAGCAACTACCCGCTGGAATGGTGGCACTACACCTACCAGCCCGAACCCACGCCCGACACGCTCTACGACGTGCCGGTGCAATGAGTCCGTCCCCTCGCCCTCTCCCCGGTCGCCACGCCCGCCACCGCCCGACCACGGATACCGCCATGCCGCCCCGCGTACACGGCCCGCGCAACAAGCGCCTCGCAGCACCCGCCCTTGTAGAAGCGCGCCTTGCGCGCGACCGCTCTTCGCACATCACGGACAACCGAAGCCGTACCTGCCCAGCGCCATGCGCCACCTGTCGCGCGCCCGCGCACTCCTGCAGCAGGGATGGCGCATGAAACCCGCCACCACGACTTCGCGGGCTTCAGCCAGCCAGCGCCTGCCGCGCCTGTTGCTCTCCCTGCTCGCGCTCGCCGCGCCTTTCGCGGCTCCCGCCTCACCGACGGACCGCGACGCCGCTGTGGACCGCCTGATGCAGCGCTACCAAGGCGACGTGCCCGGCGCCGCCCTGCTGGTGCTGAAGGACGGCCAGCCCGCGCTACGACACGGCTACGGCCTCGCCGACCTCGCCACCCGCGCGCCGGTCACGCCGTCCACCGACTTCCGCCTCGCCTCGGTGAGCAAGCAGTTCACCGCCGCGTCGATCCTGCTGCTCGCGCAGGACGGCAAGCTGCGCCTCGACGACCCCGTGCGCCGCTGGCTGCCCGAGCTGCCGGAGAGCGACGCGGGCATCACCCTGCACCACCTGCTCAGCCACGGCAGCGGCCTGATCGACTACGAAGACCTGATGCCGCCACAGACCGTGCGCCCGCTGCATGACGCCGACGTGCTGCGCCTGCTCGCCGCCGAAACCCGCAGCTACTTCCCGCCCGGCCAGGGCTACCGCTACAGCAACGGCGGCTACGCCCTGCTCGCGCTGGTGGTCGAGCGCGCCTCCGGCATGCCCTACCCGGACTTTCTGCGCACGCGCATCTTCCAGCCGCTCGGCATGAGCCACTCGCTGGCCTACGTGCAGGGCGGCCCCGCGGTGCCGGAACGCGCCTACGGCTACACCGAGATCCAGGGCGCCTGGACGCGCACCGACCAGAGCATGACCAGCGCGGTGCTCGGCGACGGCGGCATCTACACCTCCATCGACGACCTGGCGAAATGGGACGCCGCTCTCTACGACAACCGCCTGCTCGATGCCACCTCGCGCCGGCTCGCCTTCAGCCCGCACAACAAGGTGATCGGCGAGCCCTACGACGCCACCTACGGCTACGGCTGGCGCCTCACCGGCGATACCGTGTGGCACTCGGGCGAGACGGTGGGCTTCCGCAACGTGATCGTGCGCTGGCCCAAGCGGCATCTCACGGTGGTGCTGCTCAGCAATCGCAATGCGCCGGAGCCGTATCGGACGGCGCTGGCGATCGGGAGGTTGTTTGGTGGGGATTGAAGGGGTGCTTGCACGCTTCACTCCCTCTCCACCGCCGGGGAGAGGGTTGGAGTGAGGGGCGGGTGCTCGTGGTAATGCACGTATCTTGGCTCTTGCTCGTCGCTCTTGCTCGTCGTTCCGGTGTAGGCCGGAACCCAGAGCGGTTACGCCTTGCTCGAAGCGAGGTGTTGCCCTGGCCGGCCCTATGGCCGGGGGTTTCGCTCCCCTGCCGGGGAGCGAGTTACTTTTCTTTGCTTGCCCA
>NZ_LFQR01000082.1 GCF_001182895.1 Frateuria defendens
ACAACAGACGACGAAGAACATGGTGGCGCCCGTCACGAACGGTGGATGATCAGACCATCCCTAGGGAACGGGGCCAGCATTGCCATTCATAGCGAATTCGCATATCCAACGCTTCATAGCGTCGCCGACGCGAAAGGTTTGCTTCCGACCACCGCGCCAATCTTTGCGAAATTGGGGACGACCGACTTCGAGCATGTTCTGCTCGCCTGCTGGTATGCAGAGCACGTCAACGGAGCATTGGGGACACCATCGGCCGACATCTCTGCGGCTTATGCGGAAGTGCGAACAGCACTGATCGAAGCTGTGCACAGCGTCCATCCGGTACATGCCGATGTCGCCGCCGACCTACAACGGGTCGGTACATTCGCGAGCGCTTTCCCGACTGTCGTCAGCCTGAACTACGACCTCACCTTGTACTGGGCCATGCTGCTGTTCAATGCAGCAAACGGTAGTTGGTTCAAGGATGCCTTCCATCACGGTGAATTTCAGACGAACTGGGAGTACCTGCGGAGGCCATATGGGCACGCTGCCGGAGCAACGCTGGTGTTCTACCCGCACGGCAGTCTTTCTGTGGCTCGCGACTACATTGGTGACGAGACAAAGATCGCGGCATCCACTGGCGCGACGGGCGATTTGCTCGAAGCGATAACCCGAAAGTGGTCGTCCGGGCACTACGTGCCAGTGTTTGTTAGCGAAGGAACCAGCAAGGAGAAGGTCGCCGCGATTCGCCGGAGTCACTACCTGACGAACGTGTACGAGGAAGTCCTGCCAGCGATCGGCGAGAGTTTGGTCGTTTATGGCTGGAGTTTTGACGAACGGGACCAGCATGTGCTTGATGCCATCTCGGCGAATCCGCTGAAGCGAATGGCGGTCTCCGTGTTTGCTGGTCAGGCAGATGAAGATCAGCAAGCGTTCTGCCACCAGGTTCTGAAGGCTGCTGGCCGGTCCTTGCCTGACACAGAGGTGAAGTTCTTCGACTCGCGAAGCCCTGGATGCTGGAACAACCCATGACGTGGTAGGGGCGGCAGCTGCGGTTCTTCGTAGCTAGATTGCAGTCTTCGGTTCGGCGATGAGGAGCATGACCTCTGCCTCTCGTCGGGCAACGAGGCCCGGAAGAATCTTGCCGCCGCCATAGACCCAGCGCCGCAGCTCCTTGCCCGCAGCGTGCCAGTCCCGCTGATTGATCCGTCGCCTCAGGGTCGATGTCTGAAGCCGCCCCGCGCCGAGGTTGAAGGTGAAGTCGACGATGGCCGCGAGTCGCCCCTCTGGTTCAGCGGCCAGCACCGGGCAGTAGCGAAGCGTGGCGGTGAGTGCTGTGCGCAGGTCCTGACGCAAGTAGATCTCGCCCTCTTCCTCGTTGATCGGTGGATGGTCTGGCTTGCACAAACGGCCGTAGCCGATCGTCCAGTAGCCGGCCGGGCAGATATAGGGATGGGCCCGGCGCAGCGGATCTGACCTCGGAATTCGATGAAATCCCTCGAAGCGCTTGGCAAGGGCGATAGCTGCCTGGGAAATCTGGCTCATGGCTTCACCCGGTCGAACACGCGCCCGATGAACCAAAAGTTCAGCACGCCGGCCCACAGGGCTTGGTCGGCTTCAGTCCATGCGTGGAGGATGGCAACACTCCAGTCGGCACCGCCTTCAATAGCAGCAACGAAGGCGGCCGTCTTGGCAGCGCAGTACAGCGCCATGAACCAATACGTGATGACTGGGCGGACGCTGCTCGACAGGGCATCGGCCCAGCGGACGCCAGTTTTCTCGCCCTGGGTGCGGACGGCTTCGCGCAGCGTCTCGATTGCGCCCACGTTCCACGCTGCATCGGCTCCGGCGCCGATTTCGTGCATGCGCTGCGCACCGCGTAGCTTCTCGAATTCGAGCGCCTTGTCCTGCATCGACAGCTCGTGGCCGCGTTCGCTCTTGCGGTCGAGCCACTTGAGAAGTTCAGGTGCCAGGCGAAACGCGCCGCCGAGCAGACCACCAAGAAGGGTCTCGATCATTGGCCACCTCCGAACACCTTGAACTTGATGAGGGCGCCCGCCACCAAGGCCAGCAGGAATCCGGTGGTGACCATCTTGATGACGGTCTGCCAGGCGGTGTGCTTGGCGGTGTTGAAGGCATCGAGCAGGCCGCGTAGTTCGCGGATGTCGTGGGCGGCGTCGTCACCGTCCAGGCCAACATCGGCCAGGGCACGTTTGGCGCCGCGTTCGGCGGCGCGATCCAGAAGGTCTTCGAAGTCCTCCTTGCGCAGGAGGAGCATGTTGTCGACCAGCGCGGGATTTTGTGGGTCAGTCATAGGGCAGGCTCCAGAAATGCAAAACCCGCCACTTGGGCGGGTTTCCGGGGTTCAGGGGAAATGGATCAGATGGCGATGCCGGGACTCCAACCGGGGGCCTTGTAGGCCGAGAGCACTGCCTCGTCCTCGATGAAGCACAGCCAGCCGACTTTGGGGATGTGGTATTCCCAGACGCCCGCGATGCGTGCCGCGATCTGGTCGGTCTTGCCGCTCCAGACGCCGGTTGCGCCAGCGGGAATGAGGTAGCGATCGCCATTCACCGGGCTAGCCGGCGGGGTCGCCAGATCGCGGTCTTTGACCGACAGGCTGACGACGGCGCCCAGCCGCTTCAGGTTGGTGATGCCGACCATCTTGGCCGCCGGCGTGGTCAACGTGGCTCCGGAGTAGCCGAGGGCCGCTTGTACCAAGAGGTTCAATCCGCTGACGGTGAGCCGGACATCCTGCAGACCAGCGACGGCAGGCTGACCCTGTCCGTGCCGATCCAGATCAAGCGCCGCAGTGGCCGCAAGTTGGTCACTCTCCCGAACGGTGAGACTGCACCAGTCAGACCGTGGGACGTGGCGCCAACCTCCATCCAACTGGCGCTGGCCAGGGGCTATCGGTGGCTGGCCATGCTGGAATCAGGGGAAGCGAAGTCCTTGAAGGAGATCGCCACGCGGGAAGGGATCGACAACAGCTACGTCAGCCGGATGGTCAACCTGACCACGCTGGCCCCCGACATCGTGGCGGCCATCCTGGACGACGCATTGCCGAACCACATCACGCTGTTTGATCTGGCGGTTGATCCGCCAGCGCTGTGGGATGAGCAGCGGGAGCGAGTCGGGCTTCCGCGTTGAAAATCAACCCGCGTCTGCAGGCGACCACGGACCACCTGCCTGCCAGCGGGCTGAAAACACCGCGCTGGCATTGGCCGCCTTGATGACGGGAAGCATGAACGCGACCAGTGCAGCAATGACGTCATTCAGCGCCAGCGCTTCCAGGCGGTTCTTTTTCAGGAAGGCCTGCCACTGCGCCTGTTTCTGCGCATCTTGCGCAAACGCATCGGTGAGGCCGAATGGGACCTCCCCAGTCAGAGCGGTTTTACGTCGACCGAAGGTCGCCTGAATCGCTTGGCGAAGGGTGTCGCCATCGAAGTCGGTGTGCTGCGCCAATATCCACAGATCGAAATAATCCTTCATGCGACTGTTGGCGATGCCAAGGGACGACAGCGCCTCGAATTTCTCGGCCACCACGGTGTAGCGCGGATAGACCCGCAGCTTGGGTGCTGCGAACTCCGCCAGCATGACGGGGTATTCGACATCCTCCGGGCCAGGCGTCACGGCGTCGCCGAAGCCGATATCGATCTGGATCTGGCAGCGCGCGCCATCGATCACACCGAGCAACGTCACGCGCACACCAGCGTAGTTCGCCTCCTTGCGAATCTCGGCGGCGTGCACGGTGTCGGGTTGAAACGCCACGCCGTCGTGCGTTTCGATCGCGCAGATATCCCTGAAGACGGCTTCGATGTGCGGCAGCTCTGCCGAGCCGAATCCCAGAAAATCAGCATCCCTGGTTGGGCGATGTGGAATGTCGAACCACAGGTCAAACAGCAAGGCACCCTTGAGCAGAAACTGATCCGCGTGCTTCGAGATGCTGATCCGGTACAGCAGCCGCTCAATCGCATAGCGCGTGAGGACCAAGTTGAAATCCTGCTTGGTCTCGCGGGCGCGGTTGAGCAGACGGGCACGTACTGATGCCGCCACGTTTCGTTCATTCATGACAGGCTTTCCATGTAGGGGCGCATCACATTGGCCACGCGGCACAGGGTGGCATAGCGCCAGAGTTCGTCCATGCTCACGCGCTTGGCACGCCAGGCTTCCTGCAGCGCTTCCATCGCCACATCGAGGCCGATCTTGTTGCGGAACTTGAAGCAGTCGGCCACGGTGCGAGCAATGTTGGTCACGCGCACGGTCACGCCATCGATCTGGTGTTCTTCAATCCCATCGGTCAGCGCGGGGCCAGAAAAGCGCACGATGCGCAGCGGCGGGTAATCCATCTTCGGCGCACGAGCCTTGTTGGGTATGGCGAGCCAGACCTCGAACGGTGACTGCGTGGTGAGGTCGTGCAACCGCAGAGCCGACAGCAGGCAGACGATGGCTTGCGGGTGTTTGCGTGCCACCTCGGCCAGCGTGCCATGCTCGGATACGCTGCGATCAGGACGGGCATACAGACCGCGACCCACGCGGGTGAGCAGGCCCTGCCGAACCAGCCGCGTGAGGGCGACACTGGGCAGACCCAGCGCATCGAGATCGCGCGGGCGTATCAGGCCGCGCTGGGCGGCGAGATCCAGAATGGTCTGATGTGAAGTTTCCATGCCGCCATGATGTTGCATTACGTCGGTAGTTGTCAATATCTACCGACAAAACACAACGTAAGCGGTTTCCTTTGCTATCCGATGCTGTAATCCAACCGCTTGATTCGTCCGCGCGTAACCCTTTGATCTATATGGCGCTGACTTGTGGCCTTTGTGGACTTCGGGCCAGTTCCAGGGAGCGAGGCCGGAGCGAGGGATGGCCAGGAGAGAGTGGAATGTGGCCGGGAACGGCCAATTCGGGCGGCTGGCGAAGTCCGCAGGCTTCCGCAGGAACCCCCAGCAACACGCGGGAACCGGCGCGATCGGGCAAGAAAAAACCCCAACCGAGAACGGTTGGGGTTTTGTTATTGGTGGAGGTGGCGGGAGTCGAACCCGCGTCCGAAGGCGTTTGACGCCCGGTACTACATGCTTAGCGCACCGTTGGATCTCGTCCCGCGACAGCACAGTGTGCGAAGCGCATCGAAGGACCAGCCTGCTTGATTTGACCCTTGCCGACAGGCGGCGGCTTCGGGCGATCCTGTGATGATGACCCTACATCCACGAGCACAGGCACAAGTGGGTTCGGGGCTAGGCCTTAAGCGGCCAGAGCGTAGTTGTCGTCGTTGGCAACTATAAGTTTTGCGGCTGGATTAACGAGGAAAGCTGCCCCCTCGGCATGCACCAAGCCATCTCACTACCCCCGTCGAAGCCAGGACACCCCCGGGGAAAAGAGCTGGTCAGCATGGCAAGTATATGGGGTCGGCGGTTGCGGCTTCAATGCGCCAGACCTTGCTCCCGTCGCCTCGATCCGAATGGCCATGGGGTCGCCGCCCGATTCCTCCCGCCAGAACGCCACGGGCAGAAGCCAGCGCGGAGATTCGATCACCGAAAACGAAAAAGGCGGCACGAGGCCGCCTGATTCCGCATTCGCAATGGAGGCCAGGGTCGGAATCGAACCGGCGTACACGGCTTTGCAGGCCGCTGCATGACCACTCTGCCACCTGGCCATTGCGCACGGATCACTACGGCAACGCCATCATGATCCGCCGATAAAATAAAACCCCGGCGATCCGAGGTTTCACGTGAACTGGAGCGGGAAACGAGACTCGAACTCGCGACCCCGACCTTGGCAAGGTCGTGCTCTACCAACTGAGCTATTCCCGCGTCAGAGCTAGAAAGCATAGCAGAACAGCGGCGGATGTGAAGCCCTTGCGGGGAAATTTTTCATCTTTTCGACATCTTCACCCTGCCCTCGGCGCGACATCGCCCTCCCATACGCGCATGGTCCGCGCGCTTGAAGAAGCCTCCGATGATGCCATGGCAGATGCCGCCCAAAACGACTCAAAAAACGAAGGCCGTCCGAAGCACACCTGGCATGGCGCACATACATGAGAGGCACCCGGCTTCACGACAGCCGCAGAAACGAAAAAAGGGCCTTAAGGCCCTTTTTTCGAAGACTCGGTGGATTCGTTCGAACCCCACGAGCCGGTATTTGGAGCGGGAAACGAGACTCGAACTCGCGACCCCGACCTTGGCAAGGTCGTGCTCTACCAACTGAGCTATTCCCGCATCGGAGCCGCGCATTCTAATGCGTGGCACGGAATCGTCAAGCCCTCTCGTTTCAATCGTCGGACTTCGTACCGGACACGGCCGTATGCGGCGCATCGCCCCGCAGGTAGGGCCATGCGGCGACCAGATAGTAGAGGCCGGACCAGATCGTGAGGATGCCGGCCAGCACCAGCAACGCCTCGCCGATGTGGTAGAGCCGCAGCGCCTCGGCATCCTTCTCGTGCTGCAGGATCAGCACCACCAGCGCCACCATCTGCATCACGGTCTTCAGCTTGCCGATGAAGGCCACCCTGACGGTGGCGCGCATGCCCAGTTCGGCCATCCATTCGCGCAGGGCCGACACGCTGATCTCGCGCCCCACGATGATCGCCGCCGTCACTGCCATCACGATGCCCGGCCAGCCGCCGCGGTGCGATTCCACCAGCAGGAACAGTGTCACCGCCACCATCAATTTGTCGGCCACCGGGTCGAGGAAGGCGCCGAAGGCCGAGGTCATGTTGAGCCGGCGCGCCAGGTAGCCGTCGAACCAGTCGGTGATCGCCGCCAGCACGAACACCACCGCCGCCGTGAAGTTGTGGCCGCGGAACGGCAGGTAGAACACCACCACCATCACCGGCAGCAATGCCACGCGGAACAGGGTGAGCCAGGTCGGCAGGTTGATGTGCATGCAGCGTGTCCTTTACTCCGCCGTCAGTGTCGCATGGAACGCGCGGCTACGATCACCCGTGCAGGGCCGCATAGATGCGCTCGGCCAGGCCGCGGTCGATGCCCTTCACCCGGGTCAGCTCCTCGACGCCGGCGGCCTCCACGCCGGGCAGGCCGCCGAAGGCTTTCAGCAGCGCGGTGCGGCGGCGCGCGCCGATGCCGGGCACGTCCTCCAGCACGCTGCGCTCGCGCGCCTTCTCGCGCCGCTTGCGGTGGCCGCTGATGGCGAAGCGGTGCGACTCGTCGCGCACCGCCGCCACCAGGTGCAGCGCCGGCGACGCCGGGCCCGGATGGATCTCGCGCCCGGCGCTGGCGAGGATCAGGGTTTCCTCGCCGGCGCGCCGCCCCGGTCCCTTGGCGACGCCGACTACTTCGATGCCGGTCACGCCCAACTCGCGCAGCACGTCCAGCGCCTGCGCCACCTGGCCGCTGCCGCCGTCGATCAGCAGCACGTCGGGCTTGGCGCCCTCGCCTTCTGCCACCCGGCGGAAGCGGCGTGTGAGCGCCTGGTGCATGGCCGCGTAATCGTCGCCCGGCGTGATGCCGGCGATGTTGAAGCGGCGGTAGTGCGATTTCTCCGGGCCTTCCGGACCGAACACCACGCACGAGGCCACCGTGGCCTCGCCGCGCGTGTGGCTGATGTCGAAGCACTCGATGCGCCGTGGCGGCTCGGCCAGCTCCAGCACGCGCTGCAGGTCGGCGAAGCGCGCGCCCAGCGTCTGCCGGCTGGCGAGGCGCGAGGTGAGCGAGGCCTGCGCGTTACGCTCGGCCATCTGCAGGAACTGCGCGCGTTCGCCGCGCACGCGGGTCTTGAGTTCCACCGCATGCCCCGCCTGCCCGGCGAGCAGTTCGGCGAGGATCTCCTGGTCGGAAATCGCCTCGCCCAGGACCAGCTCATACGGCACCGGGCGATCGAGGTAATACTGCGCCACGAACTGCGCCAACACGTCGGCCGGCTCGGCATCCAGCGGCAGGCGCGGGAAGAAGTCGCGCGTGCCCAGGCTGATGCCGTTGCGGAAGAACAGCACGCTGACGCAGGCGAGGCCCGCCTCGATGCGGCAGGCGATCACGTCCATGTCCGCGCTGGCGCCCTGCACGTGATGCTGCGCCTGCAGGCGGCGCAGCGCGGCCACCTGGTCGCGCAGCGCCGCCGCGCGCTCGAAATGCAGGGCGGCGCTGGCGCGCTCCATGGCGCCGACCAGTTCGTCGATCACCGCGCTGCTGCGCCCTTCCAGGAACATCTCGGCGTGGCGCACGTCGCTGCGGTAGTCCTCCACGCCGATCAGCTTGACGCACGGCGCCGTGCAGCGGCCGATCTGGTGCTGCAGGCACGGCCGCGAGCGGTTGCGGAAATAGCTGTCCTCGCACTGGCGCACCTTGAACAGCTTCTGCATCAGACTGAGGCTTTCGCGCACGGCGAAGGTGCTGGGATACGGCCCGAAGTAGCGCCCGGGCTGGTTGCGCGCACCACGGTGGAAGGCCAGCCGCGGGTAGTCCTCGCCGCCGGAGAGGTAGATGTAGGGGTAGCTTTTGTCGTCGCGCAGCAGGATGTTGTAGCGCGGCTTGAGCGACTTGATCAGCTGCGATTCCAGCAGCAGCGCCTCGCCCTCGGTGCGCGTCACCGTGATCTCGCAGCGCGCGATCTGCGCCACCATCGCACCGATGCGCGGCTCCATCCGCGGCTTGAGGAAATAGCTGCCGACGCGCTTCTTGAGGTTGCCGGCCTTGCCCACGTAGAGCAGCTCGTCGTCCCCGTCGAAATAGCGGTAGACGCCGGGCGAAGTGGTCAGGGTGCGGACGAAGGCCTTGCCGTCGAAGGCGGGCATCGGAAGGGACTGCATGCCCCCCATTCTAGCGGAACAGTCCACGCCGGCTGGCGGACCTGCTGCGTAGATTCGGCGCCATGAAGGTCCACAGGGCATGGCGAGGCGGCCAGTCGACGGCCTGCCAAGCCGTCGACGCGGGCTCACCATCTCGCGGCCGCGCTCCTGCCACCTGGCTTGCCGTCAATCCCGGATGTTTTCGCCTGCCGGCCAGGCGCTCAGCCCGGTCCGTGCAGCCATGCCTCGGCGCGCTGCAGGTCGGCCTCGGTGTCGATGCCCGGCGGGAACGGTTCCGGCGTCAGCCGCACGGCGATGGCGTGGCCGTGTTCGAGCACGCGCAGTTGCTCCAGCGACTCGGCCTGCTCCAGCGGCGTGCGCGCCAGCCGCGTGTAGCGGCGCAGGAAGCCGGCGCGGTAGGCGTAGATGCCGATGTGGCGCAGGAACGGCACCCCGGCCGGCAGCGCCTCGCGGCCGGCGGCAAAGGCATTGCGCGCCCACGGCAGCGGCGCACGACTGAAGTACAACGCCCGGCCGTTCGCTGCGCGCACCAGCTTCACCACATTGGGGTCGAACAGCTCATGAGCGTCGGCGATCGGCGTGGCGAGCGTGGCCATCGGCGCCGCGTCCTCGGCCAGCGCGCGCGCCACCTCGCGGATGCCGGCGGCGGGCGCGAACGGCTCGTCGCCCTGCAAGTTCACCACGATGGCCTCGTCGGCCCAGCCGTAATGCGCGGCGCACTCGGCCAGGCGGTCGCTGCCGGAGGCGTGGTCGACGCGCGTCATGCACACGTCCACGCCCTGCCCCGCCAGCGCCTCGGCGATGCGCGCATCGTCCACCGCCACCACCACCTGCGCCGCCCCCGCCTGCAAGGCGCGCTGCGCCACCCGCACCACCATCGGCACGCCGGCGATGGCGCGCAGCGGCTTGGCCGGCAGACGGGTGGAGCCGTAGCGGGCGGGAATGGCGACGATGAAGGGTGGGACGGCCGGCATGGCTACCTCATGGCGTGAGCGCGCAAGCCTACCCGTTGCGGCGGCGGCGTTCGAGCCCCGGTCGCCCCAGGAACTGTTCACGATGCCTTGCGAGACGCGCGCACCTTGCCCCGCAACCGGGCGTCGCGGCGTTGCCGCCGAGCAAGCGCGCTACAGGTCCGGCACGCCAGCGGCAAGAGCATATGAACCGGCGCCAAGAACCCGCCTTGCACAAGGCAGGCTCTTGGCGGTCACCGCGGCCTCACTCCGCCGCGGCGAGCGCGAAGCCGCAGCCATTCGCCAGTTCGATGAAGCCGGGGAAGGAAGTGGCGACGTTGCGGCAGTCGCCGATGGTCACCGGCCCTTCCGCCACCAGGCCGGCCACCGCGAAGCTCATGGCGATGCGATGGTCGCCGTGGCTCTCGACCCGGCCGGCACCGAGGCGTCCGCCCTGGATGATCGCGCCGTCCGGCGTCTCCTCAATGGCCACGCCCAGCGCACGCAGGCCGGCGGCCATGCTGGCGATGCGATCCGATTCCTTCACCCGCAGCTCGGCCGCGCCGCGGATCACCGTGGCGCCCTCCGCCACCGCGGCGGCGACAAACAGCGCGGGGAACTCGTCGATCATGTCCGGCACCAGCGCCTCCGGCAGCTCGATGCCGTGCAGGCGCGCGTGGCTGATCACCAGGTCGCCCACCGGCTCGCCGCCGCTCTCGCGCTCGTTCTCGATGACGATGTCCGCGCCCATCAGGCGCAGCGCCTGCAACAGGCCGGTGCGGCGCGGATTGAGGCCCACCGCGGCAAGGCGCAGCTGCGAGCCCGGCACGATGCTGGCGGCGACCTGGAAGAAGGCCGAGGAGGAGAAGTCCGCCGGCACCGTGATGTCGGTCGCCCGCAGCCGATGGTTGCCGCCAAGCCTGGCATGGCCGGGCGCGAAAGTAATCGGCCAGCCGAAGGCGGCCAGCATGCGTTCGGTGTAGTCGCGGGTCGGGTGCGGCTCGATCACCTCGGTCTCGCCTTCGGCGTACAGGCCGGCCAGCAGCAGCGCCGACTTCACCTGCGCGCTGGCCACCGGTAACTCGTAGCGGATGCCGTGCAGCGCGCGGCCGCCGCGCACGGTGAGCGGCGGCAGGCCGTCGTGGCTGTCGATCTGCGCGCCCATGCGCGCCAGCGGCTCGGTGACGCGGCGCATCGGGCGCTTGGAGAGGGACTCGTCGCCGACCAGCGTGCTGTCGAACGCCTGCCCCGCCAGCAGGCCGGCGAGCAGGCGCATGCCGGTGCCGGCGTTGCCGCAATCGAGCGGCTGCGCGCAAGCGCGCAGGCCATGCAGGCCCACGCCGTGCACCACGCGCTCGCCCTCGGCCGGCGTCTCGAAACGCACGCCGAGCTGCGCCAGCACCGCGGCGGTGGCGCGGGTGTCCTCGCCCTCCAGGAAGCCCTTGATGTGCGAGCTGCCCTCGGCCAGCGCGCCGAACATCAGTGCGCGGTGCGAGACGGACTTGTCGCCGGGAACGTCCACGCTGCCGTGCAGGGGACCGGCCGGGCGGCTGGTCCAGTCGAGGCCGCCGCCGCTCACGGCAGGGCCACGGGGTAGGAGCCGAGCACGCGCACGTGCGCAGCGGCTGGTTCTATTTCGGCCAGCGCAACCTTCATCTGCTCGTCGTCGACATGGCCGGAGACGTCGATGAAGAAGGCGTATTGCCAGTTGCCCGTGTGGGCGGGGCGGGATTCGATGCGGTTCATGCTGATGCCGTGGCGGGCGAACGGGCTGAGCACGTCGTACAGCGCGCCGGGCTTGTCGTTCACCGTGATGAGCAGGGAGGTGCGGTCGTTGCCCGAGGGCGGGAACAGCGAGCGGCCGATGACCAGGAAGCGAGTGGTGTTGTCGGCGCGGTCCTCGATCGCCGAGGCGACGGTCTTCAGGCCGTAGATCTTGCCCGCCGTCTCGCCGGCGATGGCGGCCGCGTCGTCGATGTGCCGCGCCAGCCGCGCGCCTTCCGCATTGCTGCTGACCGCGATGCACTCGGCGTTGGGCAGGTTCAGGCGCAGCCAGGTCTTGCACTGCTGCAGCGACTGCGCGTGGCCGTAGACGCGGCGGATGTCCTCCAGCCGGCCGCTCACCGAGTGCAGGCACTGGTGCACACGCAGCTCCACCTCGCCGCAGATGCGCGCCTCGGAGGTGAGGAACATGTCCAGCGTGACCTGGATCATGCCCTGGCCGGAGTTCTCCACCGGCACCACGCCGAAGTCGGCATGGCCGGCGGCGACCTCCTGGAACACCTCCTCGATGCTGCCCAGCGGCAGGCCGTAGGCGGCATGGCCGAAGTGCTTGCGCACGGCCTGCTCGCTGAAGGTGCCCTCGGGGCCGAGGAAGCCGACCTTGAGCGGGTCCTCCTGCGCCAGGCAGGAAGACATGATCTCGCGGAACAGCCGCACCATCTCGGTGTCCGACAGCGGCCCCTGGTTGCGGTCCACCACCATGCGCAGCACGTGGGCCTCGCGCTCGGGGCGGTAATAGTCGATCGCCGAGAGACCCTCGCCCTTCACCCTGGCCACCTCGCGCGCCCAGTTGGCGCGCTCGGAGATCAGTTCCTGGATCTGCCGGTCGATGCTGTCGATACGCTCGCGCACCTCGCCGAGCGAGAGCTTCGGTTCGTTCATGGGATGGATGTCCAGGCGTAAAGCCGTCCAAGGGGACCGCCAATGGTGCCGCAAAACCGGCGGCTTGTGTGCACGGGCAATCTCAACCGTGGCGCGTCGCGAAGTCGCGCATGAAGGCCACCAGCGCCTCAACCGCCTCCGGTGGCACCGCATTGTAGAGCGAGGCGCGCATGCCGCCGACCGCCTTGTGGCCCTTGAGCGCGAGCAGGCCCGCCGCCTCCGATTCCTGCAGGAACAGTGCATCGAGCGCGGTATCGTGCAGGGTGAAGGGCACGTTCATGCGCGAGCGCGAGGCCGGGTCGATCGGGTTGCGGTAGTAGCCGCCGGAGCCGTCGATGGCCGCGTAGAGCTGCCCGGCCTTGGCCTCATTGCGCGCCGCCATCGCGGCCAGGCCGCCCTGCGCCTTCAGCCATTCGAAGGTCAGCCCGGCCAGGTACCAGCCCCAAGTGTTGGGCGTGTTGAGCATCGAGCCCTGCGCGGCGTGCGCGGCGTAGCGGAAGATCTTCGCCATCGGCCGGCCCGCGCGCTCGAGCAGGTCGCGCCGCACGATCATCACCACCAGGCCGGACGGGCCGATGTTCTTCTGCGCGCCGGCGTAGATCAGCCCGTAGCGGCCGACGTCCAGCGGACCGGACAGGATGTTGGAGGACATGTCCACCACCACCGGCACGTCGCCGGCGGTGGGGATGTCATGGAACTCGACGCCGTGGATGGTCTCGTTGGCGACCACGTGCACGTAGGCCGCGCCGGGATCGAGCTGCCAGCCGTCGCGGGCCGGCACCTGCCGGTAGTCGTCGGCGCGGTTGCTGGCGGCGATGTTCACCTTCACGTACGGCGCCGCCTCGCTGGCGGCCTTCTCGCTCCAATGGCCGGTGATGACGTAGTCGGCGCGCTCGCCCTGGCCGGCCAGGTTCATCGGGATCTGGGCGAAGTGTTGAGTGGCGCCGCCCTGCAGGAACAGCACCGCGTAGTCCTCGGGCACCGCCAGCAGCTCGCGCAGGTCCGCCTCGGCCTGCTCGGCCATGGCGATGAAGCGCTTGCCGCGATGGGACTGTTCCATCACCGAGGAACCGCTGCCGCCCCAGTCCAGCAGCTCGCGCTGCGCCCGCTCGAGCACCGCCAGCGGCAGCGCCGCCGGTCCCGCACTGAAGTTCCACGCCCTGCCCACGTTCGGTTTTCCTAGCCTGAGAAACAGGCCGGCATTATGACGCTGCGCAACAAGCCCGGGTCAATGCACGGCATGTCGCAAGCGGGCGGGGCAGCACCGGCGTCGATGCCGGCCTGCCGGGCCTTGGCCGCAGGCTCCGGCGGCTTCTAGAACCGGAACAGCAGGACCAGGGCGATGCCCAGCGCCAGCACGGCGGCCGTGAGGATCAGCCACCAGACCTCGCCGCGCGGGCCGGCCTGCGCCTCGGGCGATGGCGGCGCGGGCGGGTCGGGCATCACGATCTTGGGTATCGGGCGCAGCCCGGGCGCGTCGATCACGAAGCGGTGGACGCCGATGCCGAGCTGGTCGTCCGGCCGCAGCCTCGCCTGGCGCACCGGCGCGCCGTTGACCCGCAGCGGGTAGCGCTCCGGCAGGCTGCGCGCCTCAACCTCCAACTGGCCGTCGCGCCAGCCGAGCACGAGGTCGGCGCTGGCGCCCTGCGGCAACTCCAGCGGCACCTCGCCGGACGAGCCCAGCTCCAGACGCTCGCGCAGGGGAAACACCCGCCCCGACAGCGGCCCGGCCACCGCGCGCAGCGCCGCCGTGCAGCGGGCGGCGTCGGCCAGGGCCTGCGGCGCGCGCCGGCCCGGATCCTCGTCCGCGCGCAGCTGGAGGCGGCATTCGCCGATGCTCAGCACGTCGCCGGCGCGCAGCAGCGCCCGCTCGCGCACCGGGCGCGCGTTCACGTAGATGCGGCCGCCGGCGGGCAGCACCTGCAGCACCCAGCCGCGCCGGTCCTGCTCGATGCGCAGGTGGTGGGCGGCCACCTGCGGCGAAGCCAGCACCAGATCGTTGTCGGGCGCGCTGCCCAGGCGCAGCGACGCCTGCGTCCAGCGGAAATCCTCGCGGGTGGAATGGGGAAACTCGATGCGCATCGGTAAACCGCTCGGCGAACGGCCGGACTCTAACAGATGCGCGCGCCGCGCCGGCGAAGCGTGCCGGCGAACGACGCCGCGCGTCGCTTATGATGGCCGGCTACGCATCCGGAGACCACCCATGCCCAGCATCGACATCCATCGCCCCCACCAGCTCCCGCTCGCCGACGCCCGCGCCGTGGTCGAGCAGGTCGCCGCGCGCATGCGCGAGAAGCTCGGCGTGGAGAGCCGCTGGCAGGGCGACACCCTGCTCTTCTCGCGCCAGGGCGTGGACGGATCGATCGCGGTGAGCGCCGACGCGGTCCACGTCAGCGCCAGGCTGGGCCTGCTGCTAGCGCCCCTCAAGGGCATGGTGGAAGAGGAAATCCGCCGCAAGCTGGACGAGCATTTCGGCGGCCTGGCCTGAGCATTCTTCAACCAGGCGCCAGGACATGCCATAATGGCATGCTAACGCGGCCATGTCGGCCGTGCTCGCACACATCCGACGGAACGCATGGCCAAAGACGACGTCATCGAAATGGAAGGCTCGGTCCTCGAGACCCTGCCCAACACCATGTTCCGCGTGCAGCTGGAAAACGGGCACGTGATCATCGCCCATATCTCCGGCCGCATGCGCAAGCACTACATCCGCATCCTGACCGGCGACAAGGTCAAGGTCGAGATGACCCCGTACGACCTGACCAAGGGTCGCATCACCTACCGCATGAAGTGATGCCCGCCGCGGGAGCGCGCCTGCGGCGCGAGTGACCCGCAAAGCGACATCCGGCAGCGCCCGAAACGAGAAGGCCGCGTCCATGGACGCGGCCTTCTGCCATGCCCGCAAAACGGCCGGGTTTACCCGACCACCGCCGGCAGCGTCTGCGCCGCCTCGGTCTCCACCTTGAGCTCGCCGTCGCGCACGCTCAGGGTGACCTTGCCGCCCTCGGACAGCTTGCCGAACAGGAGCTCGTCGGCCAGCGCGCGCTTGACCTTCTCCTGGATCACCCGCGCCATCGGGCGAGCGCCCATCTGCGGGTCGAAGCCGTGTTCGGCCAGCCAGCGGCGGGCGTCGGCGGACACGTCCAGCGACACGTGCTTCTCGCTGAGCTGGGCCTCCAGCTGGATCAGGAACTTGTCCACCACGCGCAGGATGTGCTCGAAGTCCAGCGGGTTGAACTGGATGATCGCGTCCAGCCGGTTGCGGAACTCCGGCGTGAAGGTGCGGCGGATCACTTCCTTCGCGTCGGTGGCATGGCTCTGCTCCACGAAGCCGATGCTGCGCCGCGCCGCCTGCTGCGCGCCGGCATTGGTGGTCATCACCAGCACCACGTTCTTGAAGTTGGCCTCGCGGCCGTTGGTGTCGGTGAGCACGCCGCGGTCCATCACCTGCAGCAGGATGTTGAACACGTCCGGATGCGCCTTCTCGATCTCGTCCAGCAGCAGCACCGCGTGCGGATGCTTGGTGACCGCCTCGGTGAGCAGGCCGCCCTGGTCGAAGCCGACGTAGCCCGGAGGCGCGCCGACCAGCCGCGACACCGAGTGCGCCTCCATGTACTCGGACATGTCGAAGCGGATCATCTCGATGCCCAGCTGCATCGCCAGCTGGCGGGTGACCTCGGTCTTGCCCACGCCGGTGGGGCCGGCCAGCAGGAAGCTGCCGATCGGCTTGGCCGGGTCGGCCAGGCCGGAGCGGGCCATCTTGATCGAGGCGGCCAGCGCCTCGATCGCCGCATCCTGGCCGAACACCACCATCTTGAGGTTGCGCTCGAGGTTCTTCAGCACGTCGCGGTCGGAGGCGGACACCTGCTTGGCCGGGATGCGCGCCATCTTGGCCACGATGTACTCGACCTCGGCCACGTCGACCTTGCCGGTGCGCTGGTCTTCGGGCAGCAGGCGCTGGCGGGCGCCGGCCTCGTCGATCACGTCGATCGCCTTGTCCGGCAGCAGCCTGTCGGGAATGTGCTTGACCGACAGGTCCACCGCCGCCTTCAGTGCGTCGGCGGTGTAGACCACGCCGTGGTGCTCCTCGAAGCGCGTCTTGAGGCCCTTCAGGATCTCCAGGCTGTCGGCCACGCTGGGCTCGACCACGTCGATCTTCTGGAAGCGCCGGGCCAGCGCGCGGTCCTTCTCGAAGATGCCGCGGAATTCCTGGAAGGTGGTGGAGCCGATGCAGCGCAGCTCGCCCGAGGCCAGCATTGGCTTGATCAGGTTGCTGGCGTCCATGGTGCCGCCCGACGCCGAGCCCGCGCCGATGATGGTGTGGATCTCGTCGATGAACAGGATCGCGCCCGGCTGCTTCTTGAGTTGGGTGATCACCGCCTTCAGGCGCTTCTCGAAGTCGCCGCGGTACTTGGTGCCGGCCACCAGGGCGCCGAGGTCCAGCGACCAGATGGTGGCGCTCTCCAGCACCTCGGGCACCTCGCCGTCCACGATCCGCTTGGCCAGGCCCTCGGCCAGCGCGGTCTTGCCCACGCCGGCCTCGCCGACGTAGAGCGGGTTGTTCTTGCGGCGGCGGCACAGCACCTGGATGGTGCGCTCGATCTCGTCCTGGCGGCCGATCAGCGGGTCGATCTTGCCTTCCAGCGCCAACTCGTTGAGGTTGCTGGCGTACTCGCTGAGCGGGTTGCCCTTCGGCTCGCCGCCTTCCTCGCTCTCGCGCTCGCCGGAGGCCATGCCCGGCGACTCGTCGCCGATCTTGGCGATGCCGTGGGAGATGTAGTTGACCACGTCCAGCCGGGTGATCTCCTGCTGGTGCAGGAAGTACACGGCGTGGGAGTCCTTCTCGCCGAAGATCGCCACCAGCACGTTGGCACCGGTGACCTCCTTACGGCCGGAGGACTGCACGTGGTAGACCGCGCGCTGCAGCACCCGCTGGAAGCCCAGCGTGGGCTGGGTGTCGCGCTCGTCGCCGGGCGGCAGCACCGGCACGGTCTCGGCGATGATCCGCTCGAGGTCCGCGCTGAGCCGCGGCAGGTCCACGCCGCAGGCGCGCAGGGCGCCGAGCGCGGACTGGTTTTCGGTAAGTGCAAGCAGCAGGTGCTCCACCGTCATGAATTCATGGCGCTGCTCGCGGGCCCGCTTGTAGCACTGGCCGATGGTTACTTCGAGATCCTTGCTGAACATCCGGACCGTCTCCGTTTCAAGACCTGGGCGGCAACTGCCGCGATGGCTACAAAGTGGGGTCGTTCAGAGCTTTTCCATAGTGCACAACAGAGGATGTTGGTTGGCGCGTGAATAATCGTTCACCTGCGTCACCTTGGTCTCCGCCACCTCGCGGGTAAACACGCCGCATACGCCCTTGCCGCGCGTATGGACATGCAACATCACCTGTACGGCTTTCTCCTGATCCATGCCAAAGAAGCTTCGCAACACCTCTACCACGAAGTCCATGGGAGTGAAATCATCATTCAGCAGTAGGACCTGATACAGCGGCGGCCGCACCACCTCCGGCTTGGCCGTTTCGACCGCCAGACCGTGTCCGCTGCCGTGCTCTTGTTCGGGTTCGTGCGCCATGGTCACCGTGGATAGCTCGCCTTCGGAGTCAGTATACGCCGCGGCTTTCGGGCCGTTCGGGCGTCGTCGGCTTGAGGTGATGGCACAATGTCGCCATTTCCAGTGCCTCTCGCCGTCCCCTGCCTAAATGACCTCTTCCGCTTCCGCCGCCGAGATCTGGCGCCCCCATGTAACCGTGGCCTGCGTGGTCGCCGACGGCGACCGCTACCTCATGGTCGAGGAGGAGGTCGGCGGCCGGCTGGTCTACAACCAGCCGGCCGGCCATCTGGACGACCATGAAAGCCTCGCCAGCGCCGCCGTGCGCGAGACGTTGGAGGAAACCGGCTGGACGGTGGCGTTGACCGACCTGATCGGCGTGCACCAGTGGCGCAGCACCGAGCATGGCGACGGCGTAGTGCGCTTCAGCTTCGCCGCCCGCGCGCTGTCCCACGACCCGCGCCGGCCGCTGGACACCGGCATCCACCGCGCGCTGTGGCTGACCCGCGGCGAGATCGCCGCGCTGGGCGAGCGCGTGCGCAGCCCGCTGGTGCTGCTCAGCATCGACGCCTGGCTCGCCGGCCAGCGCCTGCCGCTGTCCTGCGTGGCCAGCCTACTGCCCGAACCGCCCGCGCCATGAAGGTGATGCTGGGCATGTCCGGCGGCGTCGATTCCTCGGTCGCCGCCCTGTTGTTGCAGCAGGCCGGCCACGAGGTCGAGGGCCTGTTCATGCAGAACTGGGAGGAAGACGAGCGTACCGGCCCCTGCACCGCCGACGCCGACCGCAAGGACGCCGTAGCCGTGTGTGGCCGCCTGGGCATCCCCTTCCACGCCCGCAATTTCGCCGCCGAGTACTGGGACGGCGTGTTCGAGCACTTCCTGGCCGAATACCGCGCCGGCCGCACGCCCAACCCGGACGTGCTGTGCAACCGCGAGATCAAGTTCAAGACCTTCCTGGACGAGGCCCGCGCGCTCGGCGCCGAGAAGATCGCCACCGGCCACTACGCCCGCGTGGACTTCCGCGACGGGCAGTACCGGCTGCTGCGCGCGGTCGACCAGGCCAAGGACCAGACCTATTTCCTGCACGCGCTGGGCCAGGCCCAACTCGCCGCCACGCTGTTCCCGGTGGGTGAGATCGAGAAGGCCCGGGTGCGCGAGATGGCCCGCGCGGCCGCCCTGCCCACCCACGCCAAGAAGGACTCCACCGGCATCTGCTTCATCGGCGAGCGCGACTTCCGCGCCTTCCTCGGCCAGTACATCCCGGCCCGCCCGGGCGAGATGCGCACGCCCGAGGGCGTGCGCATCGGCGAGCACCAGGGCGCGATGTACTACACCCTGGGCCAGCGCAACGGGCTGGGCATCGGCGGGCGCGCCGGCGTCGGCGGCGCGCCGTGGTACGTGGTCGGCAAGGACGTCGCCGCCAACGTGCTCTACGTGGCGCAGGGCGGCGAGAACCGCTGGCTGTACTCGCGCCGGCTGCGCAGCGAGGCGCCCAGCTGGGTGGCCGGCGGGCCGCCGGCGGCGCAGTTCCGCTGCACCGCCAAGACCCGCTACCGCCAGCACGACCAGGCCTGCACGGTCAACGTGCTCGGCGACGGGCTGGAGGTGATGTTCGACGTGCCGCAGCGTGCGGTGACGCCCGGCCAGTCGCTGGTGCTCTACGATGGCGAGGCGTGCCTGGGCGGCGCGGTGATCGCCGCCACCGACGCGCCGTTCGGGGGCCTCCCCACCCCTCACGGGATCTGATTCGTGCTTGAAACCTTTGCAACCAACGAAAAGCGCGTGCTGGCGCTGGCCGGCCTGTTCCAGGCCGTGCGCCTGGCGCAGCAGCTGGCCAGCGAGGGCCGCTGCGACGAGTTCGCCATGGCCGCCGGCGTGGCTAGCGTGTTCCGCCTCGACTCGCCGTCGGTCGCGGCGGTGTACGGCAACGCGGCCGGCGTGCGCCTAGGGCTGCGCGAGTTGATCACCCAGCTCGACGACGGCAGCCGCGACATGGCGGTGACTCGCATGGCGGTCACCGTGATGCGGCTGGAGCGCAGCCTGGCGCGGCATCATGCGCTGCGGGACAAGCTGCGCGACGGCATCCAGCTGGCGCAGCGGCAGGTGGCCCATTTCGGGCAGGATTCGCCACAGGTCATACGCCGGCTGGCCGACCTCTACGTGCAGACGCTGTCCACGCTCAAGCCGCGGGTGATGGTCACCGGCGATCCGCAGCAATTGCAGCAGCCGGCGGTGGTGGAGAAGGTGCGCGCCAACCTGCTGGCGGCGGTGCGCTCGGCGGTGCTGTGGCGGCAGCTGGGCGGGCGGCAGTGGCAGCTGATCGTGAGCCGCCGCCAGAGCATCATGCTCGCCCGCGGCCTGCTGACCGGGGCCACCCTCGACAACGGCTGAGGCCGCGCCGCCTACCCGGCCGGCGGCGCCCGCTCACTCCACGTCGACGGGCTTGAGCCCCGGCCGCTGCCGCGCCAGCTTGCGCAGCAGCTCGGCGAAGCGCTGCAGGTCCTCGTGCCAGGGCGAGGCCTCGCGCCAGTACAGGGTGATCGTGCGCCCCGGCGCCTGGCCCTTGAGCTTCGCCAGCACGATGCCGGGCATCGAGGCGAGCCGCTCGCGCGCCAGCGCCGGCACCAGCGCGTAGCCGCCGCGCAGCACCACCAGCGCGGCCAGGCTTTCCAGGCTCACGTCCTGCACGTGGGCGCCGCGGCCGGCCATCGCCTCGTCGTGGCTTTCGGCCATCAGCGTGGCGTCGGCGGCGTCGAGCTGGTCCAGGTCCACGCTGCGCCGGTTGGCCAGCGGGTGGTCGGCGCGCAGCACCAGCTCCCACGGCTCGAAGAACAGCGGCCGCATGGCGATGCCGCTGGCCGGGTTCGCCGGCGGCCCCAGCACCGCATCCAGCTCGCCCTCGTGCAGCCGGCGCAGCAGGCCGCGCGGCTTGCCCTCCGACAGGCTGAGCCGGGCGCCGGGGAAATGCTGCGGAAACGGCCCGACCAGGTGCGGCAGCAGGTACGGCCCCAGCGTTACCGGCACGCCGAGGCGCAGCTCGCCGCCGAAGGCCACCGCGCCGGCACGGGCCACCTGCTGCAGCTGCTCGCCCGCGGCCAGCACCGCCGCGATCTGCACCAGCAGCCGCTGCCCGCCCGCGGTGGGCACCACCTGCCGGCCGCCGCGCTCGAACAGCGGCGCGCCCAGCGCCTGCTCCACCTTCTGTACCTGGTGCGACAGGCCCGAGGGGCTGATGTGCATGGCGCGCGCGGCGCTGTTGAAACTGCCGTAGCGGTGCACCGCCTGCACCAGCGCGAGATCGCGCAGGGACACCGCCGAGAGACTGCTCGAGATCATCCGCCAGGACCTTGGCCGCCCATGCGGCCGAAGGCGTGCATGCTACGCCGCCGGCGCCAAACGACGAAGCCCGGCATGCGCCGGGCTTCGCGGAACGGTCCCGCCTGCGGATCAGGCGGCGACGGTGTCGGCCGCCTGCTTGAAGTCCGCAATCTGGTCGAAGTTCATGTAGCGGTAGATCTTCTCGCCGTTGGCGTTGATCACCCCGATGTCGGCCATGTACTCGGCCTTGGTCGGGATGCGGCCCAGCCGCGAGCAGATCGCCGCCAGTTCGGCCGAACCCAGATACACGTTGGAGTTCTTGCCCAGGCGGTTGGGGAAGTTGCGGGTGGAGGTGGAGAACACCGTGGCGCCCTCGCGCACCTGCGCCTGGTTGCCCATGCACAGCGAGCAGCCGGGCATCTCCATGCGCGCGCCGGCGGTGCCGAGCACGCCGTAGTGGCCTTCCTCGGTGAGCTGCTGCTGGTCCATCTTGGTCGGCGGGGCCACCCACAGCTTGGTGGGGATGTCGCGCTTGCCCTCCAGCAGCTTGGACGCCGCCCGGAAATGACCAATATTCGTCATGCACGAGCCGATGAACACCTCGTCGATCTTGGCGCCGGCCACCTCCGAGAGCGTCTTCACGTCGTCCGGGTCGTTCGGGCAGGCCACGATGGGCTCGTGCACGTCGGCCAGGTCGATCTCGATCACCGCGGCGTATTCGGCGTCGGCGTCGCGCTCGAGCAGCTGCGGGTTGGCCAGCCACGCCTCCATCGCCTTGATGCGGCGCTGCAGGCTGCGGGCGTCCTGGTAGCCCTGCGCAATCATGTATTTGAGCAAGGTGATGTTCGAGTTGAGGTACTCGATGATCGGCGCCTTGTCGAGGTGCACGGTGCAGCCGGCGGCCGAGCGCTCGGCCGAGGCGTCGGACAGCTCGAACGCCTGCTCCACCTTGAGCTTGGGCAGGCCCTCGATCTCCAGGATGCGGCCGGAGAAGATGTTCTTCTTGCCCTGCTTGGCGACCGTGAGCAGGCCCTGCTTGATGGCGTAGAGCGGGATCGCGTTGACCAGGTCGCGCAGCGTGACGCCCGGCTGCAGCTCGCCCTTGAAGCGCACCAGCACCGACTCGGGCATGTCCAGCGGCATCACTCCGGTGGCCGCCGCGAAGGCGACCAGGCCGGAGCCGGCCGGGAAGGAGATGCCGATCGGGAAGCGCGTGTGGCTGTCGCCGCCGGTGCCCACGGTGTCGGGCAGCAGCATGCGGTTGAGCCAGGAGTGGATCACGCCGTCGCCCGGGCGCAGGCTGATGCCGCCGCGGGTGGCGATGAAGGCGGGCAGCTCGTGGTGGGTCTTCACGTCCACCGGCTTGGGGTAGGCCGCGGTGTGGCAGAACGACTGCATCACCAGGTCGGCCGAGAAGCCCAGGCAGGCCAGGTCCTTCAACTCGTCGCGGGTCATCGGGCCGGTGGTGTCCTGCGAGCCCACCGAGGTCATCTTCGGCTCGCAGTAGGTGCCCGGGCGCACGCCCTGGCCTTCCGGCAGGCCGCAGGCGCGGCCGACCATTTTCTGCGCCAGGGTGAAACCCTTGCCGGTGTCGGCCGGCTGCTGCGGCAGGCGGAACAGGGTGGACACCGGCAGGCCCAGCGCCTCGCGCGCCTTGGCGGTGAGGCCACGGCCGATGATCAGCGGAATGCGGCCACCGGCGCGCACCTCGTCGAACAGCACCTCGGACTTGACCTGGAACTCGGCGACCACCTCGCCGTTCTTGAGCGCCCTGCCCTCATAGGGGCGCAGCTCGATGACGTCGCCCATCTCCATCTTGGAGACGTCGAGTTCGATCGGTAGCGCGCCGGCGTCTTCCATGGTGTTGTAGAAGATCGGCGCGATCTTCGAACCCAGGCACACGCCGCCGAAGCGCTTGTTCGGGATGAACGGGATGTCCTCGCCCGTCCACCACAGCACCGAGTTGGTGGCCGACTTGCGGCTGGAGCCGGTGCCCACCACGTCGCCCACGTAGGCCACCAGGTGGCCCTTGTCCTTGAGGTCCAGGATCTGCTGGATCGGGCCGCGCTTGCCGTCCTCCTCCGGCTGGAACGGCGCGCCCTCGCGCTTGTTCTTCAGCATCGCCAGCGCGTGCAGCGGGATGTCCGGGCGGGTGGTGGCGTCGGGCGCGGGCGAAAGGTCGTCAGTGTTGGTCTCGCCCGGCACCTTGAACACGGTGACGGTGAGGCTCTCGGGCACTTCCGGGCGGCTGGTGAACCACTCCGCGTCGGCCCAGCTCTCAAGCACCGCCTTGGCGTTGGCGTTGCCCTGGTCGGCCTTGTCCTTGACGTCGTGGAAGGCGTCGAACATCAGCAGGGTCTTCTTGAGCGCCTCGGCGGCGATGGCGCCCACCTGCGCATCGTCCAGCAGCTCGATCAGCGGATGGATGTTGTAGCCGCCCAACATGGTGCCCAGCAGCTCGGTGGCGCGCTCGCGACTGATCAGCGCGCTCCGCTCGCTGCCGAAGGCCAGCGCGGCGAGGTAGGACGCCTTGACCTTGGCCGCGTCGTCCACGCCGGCCGGCACGCGGTGGGCGATGAGATCGACGAGAAACGCTTCCTCGCCCGCCGGCGGTTGCTTGAGCAGTTCGATCAGCTCGGCGGTCTGCAGCGCGGTGAGCGGCAGCGGCGGGATGCCCAGCGCGGCGCGCTCGGCGAGGTGTTGGCGATAGGCAGTGAGCATGAGGTCTCATCCGTTGAAAAGCGTAGGGCGCAGAGCCTGCTTCCCATGGTGCGGACGGCCCGTGGGAATGGGCCAGCGCAGCCTCTGCGGAAACCGGAACGGGCCCGCTCGGACCCGCTCTCCATACCGCCGGGGGCGGCATATTCGGCTGACAATTTTGCCAGCCGGCCGCAAGGCGCCGCAATGCAAAGCAACGTTTCCGGCAGCGTTCGAAAACTTGCAACGGGCAACGGGGCTCGCTGGCGCACAAATCACTTGCATGCCACGCTCAAGGGCCCAAACTCTTGCCGCATCGCTGGCAGGCAGGTTTCCCCGCCCCGACCGCCGCGCGCTCCTGACGGTTTCCCAGCCACGCTTCGTGCAGTAGCCAAGTTACGCAACAAGGAGTCATCCCATGCTGGATACATTCGCCACCCGCGACACCCTCGTCGTCAACGGCAAGCGCTACCACTACGCCAGCCTCGCCAAGCTCGGCCAGCGCTTCGACCTGAAGCGCCTGCCCTACTCGCTGAAGATCCTGCTGGAAAACCTGTTGCGCCACGAGGACGGCGTGAACGTCACCGCCAAGGAGATCGAGGCGGTGGCCGAGTGGGACGCCAAGGCCGAGCCCGACACCGAGATCGCCTTCATGCCGGCCCGCGTGGTGCTGCAGGACTTCACCGGCGTGCCCTGCGTAGTGGACCTGGCCGCGATGCGCGACGCGGTGGTGAAGCTCGGCGGCGACGCCACCCAGATCAATCCGCTGGCACCGGCCGAGCTGGTGATCGACCACTCCGTGCAGGTGGACGTCTACGGCTCCAAGTCGGCGCTGGAGCAGAACGTGGCGATCGAGTTCCAGCGCAATCAGGAGCGCTACGCCTTCCTGCGCTGGGGCCAGAAGGCCTTCGACAACTTCAAGGTGGTGCCGCCGCGCACCGGCATCGTGCACCAGGTGAACCTCGAGCACCTGGCCCGGGTGGTGTTCACCGCGGAGAAGGACGGCGAGGCCTGGGCCTATCCCGACACCGTGTTCGGCACCGACTCGCACACCACCATGATCAACGGCGTGGGCGTGCTGGGCTGGGGCGTGGGCGGCATCGAGGCGGAGGCGGCGATGCTCGGCCAGCCGTCCTCGATGCTGATCCCCCAGGTGGTGGGCTTCAAGCTCTCCGGCAAGCTGTCCGAGGGCGTCACCGCCACCGACCTGGTGCTCACCGTGACGCAGATGCTGCGCAAGCTCGGCGTGGTGGGCAAGTTCGTGGAGTTCTTCGGCCCCGGCCTCAAGAACCTCGCGCTCGCCGACCGCGCCACCATCGGCAACATGGCGCCCGAGTACGGCGCCACCTGCGGCATCTTTCCGATCGACCAGGAGGCCATCAACTACCTGCGCCTGTCCGGCCGCGACGAAGCGCAGATCGCCCTGGTCGAGGCCTACGCCAAGGCGCAGGGCCTGTGGCACGACGAGCACACGCC
Organism: Frateuria defendens; assembly: GCF_001182895.1. Taxonomy (GTDB): domain Bacteria; phylum Pseudomonadota; class Gammaproteobacteria; order Xanthomonadales; family Rhodanobacteraceae; genus Frateuria_B; species Frateuria_B defendens. The sequence continues at coordinate 25,396 of NZ_LFQR01000082.1, forward strand.
GCATTCGGACTACACCACCGTGCTCGAGCTCGACCTTGCCGACGTCAAGCCGTCCCTGGCCGGCCCCAAGCGCCCGCAGGACCGCGTGCTGCTGGAGGGCGTCAAGCAGAGCTTCCGCGACGCGGTGGGCCCGCTGACCGTCAACCGCAAGCCGCGCAACGGCGACTCCGCGCGCTTCGCCGACGAAGGCGGCGCCACCGCGATCGGCAACGAGGCCAACGTGATCGACGACGGCAGCGTGCAGGTGGAGAAGGACGGCGCCAGCTTCGAGCTGAAGGACGGCTCGGTGGTGATCGCCGCCATCACCTCCTGCACCAACACCTCCAACCCGGCGGTGATGCTGGGCGCGGGCCTGCTCGCCAAGAAGGCCGCGGCCCGGGGCCTCAAGGCCAAGCCGTGGGTGAAGACCTCGATCGGCCCGGGCTCGCTGGTGGTCACCGACTACCTGGAGAAGACCGGCCTGCTGGCCGAGCTGGAGAAGGTCGGCTTCTACATTGTCGGCTACGGCTGCACCACCTGCATCGGCAACTCGGGCCCCTTGCCGGCCGAGATCAGCAAGGGCATCGCCGAGGGCGACCTCGCGGTGGCCTCGGTGCTCTCCGGCAACCGCAACTTCGAGGGCCGCGTGCACCCCGAGGTGAAGATGAACTACCTGGCCTCGCCGCCGCTGGTGGTGGCCTACGCGCTGGCCGGCTCGCTGGACGTGGACCTGAGCCGCGACCCGCTCGGCACCGGCAGCGACGGGCAGCCCGTGTACCTCAAGGACGTCTGGCCCACCAACAAGGAGATCTCCGACGCCATCGCCGGCGCGGTCAGCCCGGCCATGTTCGAGAAGAACTACGCCGACGTGTTCAAGGGCGACAGCCGCTGGAACCAGATCGCCTCGCCGGACGGCTCGGTGTACCGCTGGGACGACTCCACCTACATCAAGAACCCGCCCTACTTCGAAGGCATGACGATGGAGCCGGGCACGGTGGAGGACATCCACGGCGCCCGCGTGCTCGGCCTGTTCGGCGACTCCATCACCACCGACCACATCTCGCCGGCCGGCTCGATCAAGAAGGACAGCCCGGCGGGCCGCTTCCTGATCGGCAAGGGCGTGGAGCCGAAGGACTTCAACTCCTACGGCTCGCGCCGCGGCAACGACGACGTGATGGTGCGCGGCACCTTCGCCAACATCCGCATCAAGAACCTGATGCTGGACGGCGTGGAGGGCGGCTACACCCTGCACGTGCCCTCGGGCGAGCAGCTCGCCATCTACGACGCGGCGATGAAATACAAGGCCGAAGGCACGCCGCTGGTGGTGATCGCCGGCAAGGAATACGGCACCGGCTCCTCGCGCGACTGGGCGGCCAAGGGCACCCTGCTGCTGGGCGTGAAGGCGGTGATCGCCGAGAGCTTCGAGCGCATCCACCGCTCCAACCTGGTCGGCATGGGCGTGCTGCCGCTGCAGTTCCGCGAGGGCGAGAGCGCCAGGTCGCTGGGCCTCACCGGCAGGGAGTCGTTCGACATCACCGGCCTGGAAGGCGGCGAGTCGAAGCTCGCCACGGTGGTCGCCACCGCCGCCGACGGCAGCGCCAAGACCTTCACCGTCAAGGTACTGCTGCTGACGCCGAAGGAGCGCGAGTTCTTCCGCAACGGCGGCATCCTGCAGTACGTGCTGCGCCAGCTGGCGAGCAAGAAGGCGGCCTGAAACGGCCGCCGGCCGGCACGGCGAGGCCACGGTACGAGCCGGGCCTTCGCCGTGCCGCGCTACATTGCGCGCTCCCAGGTCGCCGCATAGCAGTGCCAGTCGCCGTCCTCCACCCGCCAGGCCGACTCGATGCGGTAGATGCCGGCCTGGTCCGGCAGCAGCCCGCCGCCGCCGGTGAGCGTCACCGTCACGCGCGCCACCCGGCGCTCGCCGCGCGCCTCGATCTCGACCGGGCCCATGGTCACGCCGATGCGTTCGTGGCGCAGCCGGAACACGCGCACCAGGTTGCCCAGCGCGCGGCGATCCAGTTCGCCGTGGTTGCCGTCGAAGTCCTCGCTGAGCGGCGCCGTCACGCCGCCCACGTCCGCGGCCTCGGCGGCCTGCGCCACGCGGTCGATCGCCGCGCGCAGCCGCGCCTCGTCGGGCGGGCGGTGACAGCCGGCCAGGCAGGCCAGCATGGCGGCGGCAGCCAACAGCCGCCGCACCCTTTCCAGACCGCGCCGTGGCGCGGCATCCTCGCTGCGCCGCGGCTTGCTGCTATACGCGGCCGTATGCTCCAATTTGATGATCACTTGCGCGCCCCTTCGCGAATCGGAAACAGGATCGAACATGAGCCTTGAGCGTCCCTGGCTGGCCCAGTATCCAGCCGGCGTCCCTGCCGAGATCGACATCGGCCAATATGCCTCGATCGTGGCCCTGCTCGACGAAGCGTTCGAGCGTTTCCGCAGCCGCCCCGCCTTCGCCAACTTCGGCAAGCAGCTCAGCTACGGCGAGCTCGACACGCTGAGCCGGCAGTTCGCCGGTTACCTCACGGGCGTGCTCAAGCTCGGCCGCGGCGACCGCATCGCGATCATGCTGCCCAACATCCTGCAATACCCGATCGTGCTGTTCGGCGCGCTGCGCGCCGGCCTGGTGGTGGTCAACACCAACCCGATGTACACCGCGCGCGAGCTTAAGCATCAGCTGGAGGACAGCGGCGCCAAGGCCATCGTGGTGGTGGACAACTTCGCCGGCACGCTGGCGGAGGTGGTGGCCGAGACGCCGGTCAAACACGTCGTGACCACCGGCATCGGCGACCTGCTCGGCTTCCCCAAGGGCGCGCTGGTCAACTTCGTGCTCAAGCACGTCAAGAAGCTGGTGCCGGACTACAGCCTGCCGCAGGCGGTGCGCTTCCGCGACGCGCTGGCACAGGGCGCGCCGCACCCGCTGCCACGGCTGGAGCTGGGCCACGAGGACATCGCCTTCCTGCAGTACACCGGCGGCACCACCGGCATCGCCAAGGGCGCCATGCTGACCCATGGCAACATGATCGCCAACATGCTGCAGGCCGGCGCCTGGATCGGCACCAACGCGAAGCTGGGCGAGGAGGTGATCATCACCGCCCTGCCGCTTTACCACATCTTCTCGCTGACCGCGAACGGCCTGGTGTTCATGCGCCTGGGCGGCCTCAACTGGCTGGTCACCAACCCGCGCGACATGCCCGGTTTCGTCAAGGAGCTGAAGGCCTCCGGCTTCACCGCGATCACCGGCGTCAACACGCTGTTCAACGGCCTGCTCAACACCCCGGGCTTCGCCGGGCTGGACTTCTCCCGCCTGCACCTGAGCCTGGGCGGCGGCATGGCCGTGCAACGCCCGGTGGCCAAACGCTGGAAGAAAGTGACCGGCTGCACCCTGGTCGAGGCCTACGGCCTCACCGAGACCTCGCCCGCGGCCTGCATCAACCCGCTGGACCTCGCGGCCTACAACGGCTCGATCGGCCTGCCGGTGCCTTCCACCGACGTGGCGATCTGGTCGGAGGAGAACCAGCCGCTGCCGGTCGGCGCGGTGGGCGAGCTGATGGTGCGCGGCCCGCAGGTGATGAAGGGCTACTGGAACAAGCCGGAGGAGACCGCCAAGGTGCTCGGCGCCGACGGCTGGCTGCATACCGGCGACATCGCCCGCATGGACGAGAACGGCTACTTCTACATCGTCGACCGCAAGAAGGACATGATCCTGGTGTCGGGCTTCAACGTGTACCCGAACGAGATCGAGGACACGCTGATGCAGCACCCGGGCGTGGCCGAGGTGGCCGCGGTGGGCGTGCCCGACGAGCACTCCGGCGAAATCGTCAAGCTGTTCGTGGTGAAGAAGGATCCCGCGCTCACCGTCGAGGCGCTCAGGCAGTTCTGCCACGACAACCTCACCGGCTACAAGCGCCCGAAGCTGATCGAGTTCCGCGACAGCCTGCCGAAGTCGAACGTGGGCAAGATCCTCCGCCGCGAGCTGCGCAACGAGGGCAAGGGCCAGGCCGCCTGACACCTGCGGCGCGGGCGCCCGTCACGCTGCCGCGGCGGGTGCCCGGTCGTCATTCCTCGCGCCACTGCTCCAGGATGTCGGCGTAGCCGCCCAGCAGATTCCACAGCGGCGCCTGCTTCTCTTCCGGGATGCGGCTGTAGGCCATGCCGATGTGCCGGTCGGAGATGCGCGCGACCACCGCCTCGAGGTGGATGTGCAGGTCGCGCCCGAAGATCATGTCGAGCATCCACGGCTGCCCCAGCTCGCCCACCCAGCCCAGCGGTCGGCGCAGCATCGCGCCGGTGGCCGAGATGTCCACCAACTCGGTGGGATGCGACTGCTCGCCGTGACTCATCAGCACCGTGGTCTCGATGCGCATGCGCGCGGAACGCAGGTGCCTGGAATCCGGGCCGTCCCTGCCGCTGTCGTTGATCGTCATCTGCTCTCCAAAGTCCTGGCATCCCCGGTCTGCACCGGAACTCCGAACCCCGCGCCGCGATTGCGGACGGCCATACCGCCAACCCCAATGTCGCCGATTGTCGCGCTTCCGTTGCGGGACTGCTCGGTTTCGACCGGGGCGGAAGACGGCGCCCGCCGCGCGCCGCACGGCGGCCCCGGCCCGATAAAGCAATCGGCGTGCCACCTGCCCCGGATGCCGCGCCGGCGGCGCCCGCCACGCCGGGAAACGCGCAGGCGAGGCTCGCTGTGGACACGGGCGGGCTGGCGGCCGCGTTGCGGCCGGCCTTGCGGGCGGCGGGCCGACGTGCCGTGTCACTTCCTGCCCTGCCCGCGAAGCGCCGACGAGCCCCGCCGCCGGCACGGCACGCCGGCGCATGGCGGCTATGGACTTGCCGCTTCGCAGCGGCTAACCTGTGGGCCATGCAAGGGTCCGCGCACGCGGCTCGTCACAGCCGATCCGGGTTTCAGGCGCACTGCCCCGGCCGCACCCAGCAAACCGTTGAACCGTTGAACCGCCAGTGGCGCCTGCGTCGCAGGGTTCGGCTATTGCCATGACCCCGACCGCAGCCTTGGCAAAAAGGTACCGCAGTGGTTGCCTGCGGCCAGCCGGACCGGAACCCTGAGGGGCGTTCCATCCAGCCGCCGCCGTACCGACCGACCGGCTTGGGTCGGGCATCGGGTAAGCCGTCGACCGTTCCATAGGCCGCCGCGGAAGGCGCGGCCGAAACAGGGGCATCCCGGGGAACCGTCCAGGCAAGCCATCGCGGGTAACGAACGTGTTGAAGCATTGCTGCCGCCCAGGGCGGCCCGACGACAGGCATTGATGAGCACCGCGCCAGCGCCTCAGCCCGCAGACAAACAGGATGCCTTCGCATCGGTGCCGCAGCAGCAGGAAATGCCGCTGGCCATCGTGCGCGGGGAGCCGTTGCTGCAGATGCCGCAGGACCTGTACATCCCGCCGGACGCGCTCGAAGTCATCCTGGAGGCGTTCGAGGGCCCGCTGGACCTCTTGCTGTACCTGATCCGCCGGCAGAACCTGGACATCCTGGACATCCCGGTCGCCGAGATCACCAAGCAATACCTCAACTACATCGACATGATGCAGGACATGCGGCTGGAGCTGGCCGCCGAGTACCTGCTGATGGCCGCCATCCTCGGCGAGATCAAGTCGCGGCTGCTGCTGCCGCGCCCCCCCGCGGAGGAAGGCATCGAGGAGGACCCGCGCGCCGAACTGGTGCGCCGCCTGCAGGAGTACGAGCGCTTCAAGAAGGCCGCGGAGGACATCGACGCATTGCCGCGCCTGGAGCGCGACATGGCGGTGGCGCAGGCGGACACCGGCGAGCGCAACGTGATCAAGCTGCCGCCGCCGCTGGACCTCAAGGAACTGCTGCTGGCGCTCAAGGACGTGCTGCATCGCGCCGAGCTGTTCGGCCACCACGCCATCAAGCGCGAGGCGCTCAGCGTGCGCCAGCGCATGGGCGAGCTGCTGGGGCGGCTGCAGGGCGGCGTCTTTCACCGCTTCGAGACGTTGTTCGAGGTGGAGGAAGGCCGGCTCGGCGTGGTGGTGACCTTCCTCGCCATGCTGGAGCTGGCCAAGGAAATGCTGGTCGAGATCGTGCAGGAAGAACCCCTGGCGCCGATCTACCTCAAGGCCAAGGCCTCGCTGGCCGAGGAAGACACGGAGGCTGCCGGCGCCGACGCGGCGGACGGCCTCTCCGCCGCCTCCGCGGCCGAATGACGCCGCGCTGACCATTCACCCATCGACCCCGAGTCTATGCAGATCGAGCAACTCAAAGCGATCATCGAGGCAGCCCTGCTGGCCGCCTCGCAGCCGCTCACCGTCGCGCAGCTGGGCGAGCTGTTCGTGGAGGAAGACGGGGTCGACCGGCAGCAGATCGCCCAGGCGCTGCAATCGCTCGCCGAGGACTGCGCCGGGCGCGGCGTCGAGCTGAAGGAGGTCGCCTCCGGCTTCCGCTACCAAGTGCGCCAGGGCATGCACCCGTGGGTGTCGCGCATGTGGACCGAGCGGCCGAGCCGCTACTCGCGCGCCCTGCTGGAAACGCTGGCGCTGATCGCCTACCGCCAGCCGATCACCCGCCCGGAGATCGAGCAGATCCGCGGCGTGGTGGTGTCCTCCAACATCATCAAGACGATGGAGGAGCGCGAGTGGATCCGCGTGGTGGGCCACCGCGACGTACCCGGCCGGCCGGCGCTGTTCGGCACCACCCGCCTCTTCCTCGACTACTTCAACCTGAAGTCGCTGGACGAGCTGCCGCCGCTGTCGGAGATCCGCGACATGGAAGACCCGCAGCTGCGGCTGGACGAGGAGCCGGTGCCCGCCCGCGTGGCGCGCGACCTGCCGATCGACCCCGAGGCGGAAGCCGAAGCCGAGGCCGCCATCGACGTGGCCGCTGCGAGCACAACGGGCGACGACGAGGCCGCACCCGCCACCACCACGGAGGCCTTGACCACGGCCGCCGCCGAAGACACCGCCCCGCAAGCCGGGGCCGACGACGCCACGCCCGCCATCGCCGGCGAGGCGTCCGACCCATCACCGACCATCCACCCCACTGCCGACGAGGCAGCGACCCGTGCAGACGCCGCAGAAACCGGCGACGCCGACGAGCAGGACACCGAGGAGTACCGCGCATGAATGCGCCACAGAAAGCCGTTTTGACCCTGAAGCGCGAACCGCGCACCGACAACACGCCGCCGCTGGAGGAGCGCCTGCACAAGGTGCTGGCCAACGCGGGCTTGGGCTCCCGCCGCATGCTGGAGCAGCGTATCCAGTCCGGCGAGGTCGAGCTCAACGGCACGCCCGCCGGCATCGGCGCCAGCGTGCACGCGGGCGACCGCGTCACCCTCGACGGCAAGCAGTTCGTGGTCGCCACCGACAGCCGCGACGAGGCCGAGGTGCTGCTCTACCACAAGCCCGATGGCGTGGTGACCACCCGCGAAGACCCCGAGGGCCGCCCCACCGTGTTCGAGCAGCTGCCGCGCCTGAAAGGCGCGCGCTGGGTCGCCGTGGGCCGCCTGGACATCAACACCACCGGCCTGCTGCTGCTCACCACCGACGGCGCGCTGGCCAACGCCCTGATGCACCCGAGCAGCGGGCTGGAGCGCGAGTACCTGTGCCGCGTGCACGGCGAAGTGCCGGACGAGGTGATCGAGAAGCTCAAGGCCGGCGTGGAACTGGACGACGGTCCCGCCCGCTTCGACGAGATCGCCATCATCAGCCGCGGCGGCAGCCACAGCTGGTTCCGCGTGGTGATCCGCGAAGGCCGCAACCGCGAGGTGCGCCGCCTGTGGGATTCGCAGGGCTTCCTGGTCAGCCGCCTGAAGCGCATCCGCTACGGCAACGTCGAACTGCCCCGCCTGCTGCGCCGTGGCGATTGCGAGACGCTGGGCGAGGAGTCGGTGAAGGAGCTGCGCCAGGTCGCCGGCCTCGGCGCGCCGCAGCCGGTGCTCACGCTGAGCCCGGTGCTGCACCAGCGCCGCGCCAGCCGCCACGTCACCGAATACCGCCCCGAGCGCGGCGCCGGCACGGCCTGGAGCGGCGCCTACCACGACGAGGCCCGCGAACTGCGCGCCTTCGACCGCATCCGCGAGGAACCGCCGCGCGGCCGCGCCAAGCAGCGCCGTCCCGGCAAGGAAGTGAACGGCAACGTGGCCCGCCCGGAACGCCCGGCCAAGCCCGGCGGCAACCGCAAGCGCGGTGGCGTGGCCCCTGGGCAGGAACTGCCCTCGGTGCGCAGCTGGTTCGCCGGCGAAAGCCGCGAAGGCGGCCGCGCCGGCGGCTATGCGCCCAACAGCGGCAATCGCGGCCGCGGCGGTGGCGGCGGTGGCCGTCCGGGCCAGGGCGGCCGGCCGCAAGGCCAGGGTCAAGGTGGACGCCCTCAGGGTCAGGGCGGTCGCCCGCAGGGCCAGGGCCGGCCACAGGGCGGACGTCCCCAGGGCAGCCGTCCGCAGGGCCAGGGCGGCAATCGTCCGCAGGGTGGCGGCGGCCGCGGCGGCAACCGCCGCGGCAACCGCTGAACCCACGCGCCATGGGCAGGCCCCTGCGCATCTACCACAACCCGCGCTGCTCCAAGTCACGAGCGGCGCTGGCCCTGCTGGAAGAGCGCGACCTGCACCCGGAGATCGTCCACTACCTGGACACGCCGCCCAGCACCGCCGAACTGCGCCAGCTGCTGGACCGGCTCGGCATGACGCCGCGCCAGCTGTTGCGCACCGGCGAGGCCGAGTACGCGGAACTGGGCCTGGCCGATCCCACGCTGGGCGATGAGGCGATCATCGCCGCGATGGCGGCGCATCCGCGCCTGATCGAGCGCCCGATCGTGGTGTCCGGCGACAAGGCCGCGCTCGGGCGGCCGCCGGAAGCCGTGCTCACGTTGCTTTAGGAGCGGCGAGCAGAACCCTCGCGGCCGCGGCGCAAGCCGGGCGCGGCCGCACCGCCGCCAGTTGGAGCTGACGCTCCAGCCGGCGCTTCAACGCACGCTACTGGATGCCGGTCTACGCCGGCATAACGGGTTCGTGTTGCGGGTGGTGGCTTGCTTGCGGCATCAGGCCCGATGCCCATTCGCCACCACGACGGCGGCCCGACCCGTCTCGACTCAATCCACCTCGACGGTGAACGTGTCGGCGTCCATCCAGGCCGGGAAGCGCTCGCGGTGGGCCAGCAGCGGGGCGGGGTCCAGCTGCACCGTGACCACCTGCTCCTGCGCGCCCAGCTCGACCAGCGGCTCGCCCACCGGGTCGATCACCGCGCTGTCGCCGGCGTAGGGCAAGTCGTTGCCGTCCACGCCCACGCGGTTCACGCCGACCACGTAGGCGAGGTTCTCGATCGCCCGCGCGCGCAGCAGGGTGCGCCACGGCTGCCGGCGCGGCGCCGGCCAGTTGGCGACGAACAGCGCCAGGTCGTAGTCCATGCCGCCCGCGGCGCTTTCCAGCCGGCGGTTGCGCAGCCACACCGGGAAGCGCAGGTCGTAGCAGACCTGCGGCAGGATGCGCCAGCCCTTCAGCTCCACGATCAGCCGCTCGCTGCCGCCGCCGTAGCGGGTGTGCTCGCCGGCCATGCGGAACAGGTGGCGCTTGTCGTACTGCGCGTAGCTGCCGTCCGGCCGCGCCCACAGCAGGCGGTTGTAGACGGTGCCGTGCTCGCGGATCGCCAGGCTGCCGGTGATCACTACGCCGGTTTCCGCAGCCAGCGCGCGCAGCCAGGCCACGCCCTCGCCGTCCATGCTGCCGGCGCTGGCGCCGGTGTCGTTGCTGAAGCCGGAGAGGAAGGTCTCCGGCAGCACGACCAGGTCGCTCCGCCCCGCCACGCCGCGCACCAGGGCGCCGTAGTAGTCGCGGTTGGCCGGCGCGTCGTGCCAGCGCGTGGCGCCCTGCACCAGCGAGACGTTCAGAGGCTGCATAGATGCTCCGCGGCGGCCTGCATGGTGGCGTCGCTCTTGGCGAAGCACAGCCGCACCAGGCGCGTGTCCAGCGCGGTCTCGTAGAACGGCGTCAGCGGGATCGCCGCCACGCCGCCCTCCTTCACCAGCCACTCGCAGAAGGCCACGTCGTCCTCGTCGCGGATCGCCGAATAGTCGACCAGCTGGAAGTAGCCGCCCTGCACGTCGAGCAGCTTGAGGCGCGAAGGGGCGAGCAGCGCGCGGAAACTGTCGCGCTTGGCCTGGTAGAACGCCGGCAGCTCCAGGTAATGCTCCGGCGTGCTGGCGAGGAATTCGGCGAACGCCGCCTGCGCCGGGTGGAAGGTGCAGAAGGTCAGGTACTGGTGCACCTTGCGGAACTCCGCCGACAGCGCCGCCGGCGCCACCGCGTAGCCCACCTTCCAGCCGGTGCAGTGGTAGGTCTTGCCGAAGCTCGACACCACGATGCTGCGCGCGGCCAGTTCCGCGTGGCGCAGCACGCTCTGGTGCGCGGCGCCGTCGTAGACGATGTGCTCGTACACCTCGTCGGAGAGCACCACGATGGGCGTGTCGCGCACGATCGCGGCCAGCTCGTCGAGGTCGGCCGCCGAGAGCACCGCGCCGGAGGGGTTGTGCGGGCTGTTGATCAGGATCATGCGTGTCTTCGGCGTGATCGCCTCGCGCACGCGCTGCCAGTCCACCGCGAAGCTCGGCGCCACCAGCGGGATGTGCACCGTGCGCGCGCCCTGCAGCTCGATCGCCGGCTCATAGCTGTCGTAGGCCGGGTCGAACACGATCACCTCCTCGCCCGCGCGTACCACCGCGGCGATCGCGGCGAACAGCGCCTCGGTGGCGCCGGAGGTCACCGTGACCTCGGTGTCCGGGTTCACCGTGCGGCCGTACAGGCGCACGGTCTTGAGCGCGATCTGCTCGCGCAGCGGCGCGGTGCCGATGCCCGGCGCGTACTGGTTGCGGCCCTCGGCCATCGCGCGGGCCAGCGCCTCGCGCAACGGCTCGGGCGGCTCGAAGTCGGGAAAGCCCTGCCCAAGGTTGACGGCCTTGTGCTCCACCGCCAGTTGGCTCATCACGCTGAAGATGGTGGTGCCCACCTTGGGCAGCTTGGTTTCGATGTTCATTCGGCTCGGCGGTTTGGAAGTCCAAACGGCAAGACTATCACGACAGGTATGGCTGGCCATGCGGGGCGGAGGGCCGGTCGGGCGGACGCTTGGAGCATTCCTCGTGGTTGCGGCGGGTGGCGTCGGGCAGCCGCTCGGCCAGGAAGTCCACCAGCGCGCGCACGCCGGGCAGCATGCCGCGGCGGCTGGGGTAGACGAAGTGCATGGTGCCATCCGGCGCGCTCCAGTCGGGCAGCACCACTTCCAGCTCGCCGCTGGTGATCAGCGGCGCGCAGACGAATTCGGGCAGCAGCGCCACGCCCATGCCGCGGCGCGCCGCCTCCAACAGGATCACGAAGTCGCCGCTGATCAGCCGTGCGCCCATCTCCACCGAGGCGCGCTGGCCGTCGGCGTCGGACAGCTCCCACACCTGCGCGCCCTCGTGCTCCTGGATCGACAGCGCCGGCAGGCGCGCCAGCTCGGCCGGCGTCTGCGGCCGGCCCAGGCTGTTCAGCAGCGCGGGGCTCGCCACCGCCAGCACGCGCGACATGCCGAAGGTGCGCATGACCAGGTTGGCGTCGGTGTCGAGCTTGGTGCGCACGCGGATGGCGATGTCCACGCCCTCGCCCACCACGTCCACCCGGCGGTTGCTGGCCTGCACGCGCACCTGCACCTTGGGGTACTGCGCGAGGAAATCCGGCAGCACGTCCGCCAGCACCGTCTGCACCAGCGAGATCGGGCAGCTGATCCGCACCACGCCGCGCGGCTCGACGCGCAACTCGTCCACCGCGTCCTGCGCCGCGCGCGCCTCTTCCAGCACCGCGCGGCAGTGGCCGTAGAAACGCTCGCCGACCTCGGTGACCACGAAGCGGCGCGTGGTCCGCTGCAGCAACCGCACGCCCAGGCGTTCCTCCAGCTGCGCGATGCGCTTGCTCAGGCGCGACTTGGGGATGCCGAGCGCCCGGCCCGCGGCGGAGAAGCCGCCGTGCTCGACCACCGCGGCAAAGAAATACAGGTCGTTGAGATCCTGCAGGGCGCCTTCGAGTACGGCCATGACTGTTTCCTTCGCGAAACGACACGTTCCATCCTAGCCGACTTATCGGCCGATTGTGTCGCTTTTATCGTGGCAACCGTCGCCGGCTGGTCCGGCTCGGCTCCCGGAGCACCTCCCATGAAACTGCTGCATCTCGACTCCAGCGCGCTCGGCGCCCATTCCGTCTCGCGCCTCCTCAGCGCCGACATCGTCGCCCTCCTCAAGCGCACAAACCCCGACCTGGACGTGACCTATCGCGACCTCGCCGCACAGCCCCTGCCGCACTGGACGCCGGTCGCCGACGCCAGCGATCCGGGCGCGCTGCTGGGCGGCGAAGTGCTGGAAGAATTCCTCGCCGCCGACGTGATCGTGATCGGCGCGCCGATGTACAACTTCTCCATCTCCAGCCAGCTGAAGGCCTGGATCGACCGCGTGCTGGTGGCGGGCAAGACCTTCCAGTACGGCGCCAACGGCCCCGAGGGCCTGGCCGGCGGCAAGCGCGTGATCGTCGCCTCCAGCCGCGGCGGCGTGTACAGCAGCGGCCCGGCCGCCCCGATGGATTTCCAGGAGCCGTACCTGCGCGCCGCGCTGGGCTTCATCGGCATCACCGACATCGAGTACATCCGCGCCGAGGGCGTGGCGCTGGGCGAGGAGCAGAAGGCCCAGTCGATCGCCGCGGCGCGCGAAGCCATCGACGCCCTGGTGGCCGAGGCGGCCTGACCTTCACCGCAACCCCCGATCGCTTCCCCGCATCGATCCCCTTCGCCCCGCTCTTCCCCAGGAGCGGGGCGTTTTCTTGCGCGGCACGATGGAAAAATCCGCCGCCGGCCGACACACTGCGTGCCCGTGCCGCCACCGGAATCCACGCATGAACCGCCCGCTGCGTTTCTCCCTGCTCGCCCTGCTGGCGATGGCGCCGGCGCTCCACGCGGCCGACCTGCTGGTGCGCCACGTCAACGGCTACACGCTGGACGGCCAGGGCACGCTGCAGCGCTTCGACGCGCTGCTGGTGGACCAGGGCAAGGTGGTCGCCACCGGCCGCGGCGCCGACCTCGCCAAACACGCCGGCAAGACCCGGGTGGTGGACGGCCAGGGCCGCACCCTGCTGCCGGGCCTGATCGACGCCCACGGCCACGTGATCGACCTGGGCTACGTGCGCAACCAGGTCGATCTCTCCGGCACCGGCTCCCTCGACGCGGTGCTGGCGAAGGTGAAGGCCTACGCGGCCGGCCATCCGGATCGACCGTGGATCCTCGGCGGCGGCTGGAACCAGGCCGGCTGGACGCCCGCTCGCTTCCCCACCGCGAAAGACCTCGACGCCGTGGTCGCCGACCGGCCGGTGTGGCTGAACCGCGTGGACTACCACGCGGCCTGGGCCAACACCACCGCGATGCGTGCGGCCGGCATCACCCGCGACACCCGCGACCCGCCGGGCGGGCGCATCGAGCGCGACGCCCAGGGCAACCCCACCGGCGTGTTCGTGGACGCCGCCACCGCCCTGGTCGCCCGCAAGATCCCGCCGCCGACCGCCAAGGACATGGCCACCGCACTCGACACCGCGCAAGCCGAACTGGCGAGCGTAGGCCTGACCGGCGTGGACGACGCCGGCATCGACCTCGCCACCTACCGCCTGTACCGGCAGTACGCCGACCAGCACAAGCTCACCGCGCGCGTCTACGCCATGATCCACGGCACCGACGCGGACTTCGACGCGATCAGCGCCGAGGGCAAGCTGGCCGGCTACGGCGGCGGCTTCCTCACCGTGCGTGCGGTGAAGCTGTTCGCCGACGGCGCACTGGGCAGCCGCGGCGCGGCCATGCTCGCCCCCTACACCGACGACCCGCGCAACAGCGGCCTGCTGTTCCTCACCCCCGCGCAGATGACCGCGGCGATCGGCAAGGCGCTCGGCAAGGGCTACCAGGTGGGCGTGCACGCCATCGGCGACCGCGCCAACCGCGAGGTGCTGGACAGCTTCGCCGCGGCCTACGCGCAGCACGGCGGGCAGAACCTGCGCAACCGCATCGAGCACGCCCAGGTGGTGGCGCCCGGGGACATCCAGCGCTTCGCCGCGCTGCACCTGATCGCCTCGATGCAGCCCACCCACGCCACCTCCGACATGAACATGGCCGAGGCGCGCATCGGGCCGGAGCGGCTCAAGGGCGCCTACGCCTGGCACAGCTTCCTCAAGCTGGGCACGATGATCGCCGGCGGCTCGGACTTCCCGGTGGAATCGCCCAATCCGTTCTACGGCCTGTACTCGGCGGTGACCCGCCAGGACCACGCCGGCCAGCCGCCCGGTGGCTGGCACGCGGAACAGGCGATGACCCTGCCCGAAGCCTTCCGCGCCTTCACGCTCGACGCCGCCTACGCCTCGCACGCCGAGCGCACGCAGGGCACGCTGGAGCCGGGCAAGTGGGCCGACTTCATCCTGGTCGACCGCGACATCTTCGCAGGCCCGCCGGCGGACCTGTGGAAGACCAGGGTGCTGGAGACCTGGGTGGGCGGCCGGCAGGTCTATCGCGCGCAGTAGGCCAGGCGCCGCCGAGCCGCGGGCGGCGTGCCGCAGACCGGCCGGCGCGCCAATGCGCCGTCATGCCGGCGAAGGCCGGCATCGCGTGGCGTCGAGGCGCCGGGTGGCAGTGCCCGCCCCGGCTTCAGAGCGGCGCCGTTCTTGCCACGTCCGGCATGACGGCCATTCGAGGGCGGGCGCGTCCGGGCTGCGCCGCCTTCGTGTGCCACGCCGTATCGAGCCTCCGCAGCACGCCGCATCGTGCGGCCACCTCCGGCTCACTGCTTGATCGCCACGGCCGACATGGTCTTCCCGCGCAGCTTGTCGTCGATCGAGAGCGTCATGCTCCTGCCGTCCGGCGCCACCGTCATCCGAGTCACGCCGACCACCCTGCCGTCGCGGAAGTCGGTTTCCTCCACCGCCTGCCGGCCGAGCTTCTTCAGCGCCACGGCGGTGATGCCCGGGTCGCCGCGGTACGGTGCCCGGATGCCGTCCAGCCGCGCGGTGTAGGCCTGGCCGGTGGGGCTGCTCATGCTCAGGCTGTCGCCGTCCATGTGCAGGCTGAAGACCAGGGCATTGTCGGAAACGGCCTGGTAGCCCGTGGTGCGCCAGGTGCCCGACAGCGCGTGTGCGCCCGCCGGCGCCTTGCCCTCGCGCGCCATGCTGCCCTTGCCTGTCACCGGGGCGCTGTCGCTGTTGCTGCGGTCGCTGAATTCGAAGTCGGCCCGGCGGCCGTCCGGCGAGACCATGGTGGTCGAGGTGGCGACCACCTTGCCGGCCTTCTTCTGCGTCACCTGGACGGTGTGCTCGTCGACGACCTTGACCGCCATGGTGTCGAAGTACGGATAGCCGCCCACCGCATGGTCGGCGCCGTCCGCCGTCACGCCGATGGCCGGCGCACAGGTCCTGCATTCGTACCTGCCCTCCTGGAGCAGCAGCACGTCGGGCTTGGCCGGCAGTTGCAGCTTGCCCAGGTCGATCTTCCAGGTGCCGTCGAAAGCGCTTTGTGCCAGCGCCGCGGCAGGCGCCAGCGCCAGGGCCCACAGCAGCGCAACGGATGTCTTGCTCATGGCCGTTCCTCCGTCGGGTTCATGCGGTCGCAAGGCCTGGGGGAACGCAAGGGCGGACTGCCTTCGGCGGCCTCCAGCACGCCGACGCTACGCCGGCCGCAGCCGGCACCCCATACCGCGAAGGACCTAGCCGGCGGCACGCCCCCGCTCAACCCAATGCCCGCTCCGCGCATCCCACCGCAGCCCTCGCCAGGTTCCGGTGGCGGCGAGGGTGCAGGCCGCCTAGGCCATTGGTCATAATTGACGGCTCCTGCCTTGGTGTTATAGTTCACTACAACACTGGTCCACGAGATCACTAAGGAGGCTCGCCATGCAAGCGCAGAAACTCATCGCCCTGGCTGCTGCCGGTCTGTTCACCCTGACAGGCCTGGTCGCGATCCATTCCAACACCACCGTCGTGCCGCCCCGCGAGGTCAACGGCACCAAGGTCGTCGATTTCGCGCCGGTGCAGGTCACCCCCAGCGCGGCGGACCTGCACGCCGCCGGCGTCGCCGCCACCGGCCTGGGCGCCGCGCCGGCGCTGGTGCACAAGACCGAGCGCGGCGCCGCCGCGCTGATCGGGGCGCAGCTGGCCATGCCCTACTATTCGTTTGGCAGCAAGCTGGTCCCCGTAGGCAAGGAATAACGTATGTCCATCACCTGGAACGACAGCGTCCCGATCTATCGCCAACTGCGTGAACACGTGGTGGCGATGATCCTGGACGGCGCCTTGAGCGAAGGCGACCCGCTGCCGTCGGTACGCCAGGTGGCCGCGGATTTCCAGATCAATCCGCTGACCGTTTCCAAGGCCTATCAGGAGCTGGTCGACGATCAACTGGTGGAAAAAAGGAGGGGACTTGGCATGTTCGTCACCGATGGCGCCCGCGAGGCGCTGCTCAAATCCGAGCGCGAGCGTTTCCTGCGCGAGGAATGGCCCGCGTTGTACGCCCGTCTGCAGCGCCTGGGCCTGGACCTGAAGGCCCTGCTGCGCGAAGCGCCCGGCGGCGACAAGGAGAAGCAGCCATGAACGCCGTCGTGACCGCCCGCGGCCTCGGCAAGCGCTACAAGAACACCGTGGCGCTGGACGACGTCAACTTCCAGATCCAACCCGGGCGCATCGTCGGCCTGATCGGCCCCAACGGCGCCGGCAAGACCACGGCGCTCAAGGCCATCCTGGGGCTCACCGCCTTCCACGGCCAGCTCGACGTGCTCGGCTTCGACCCGCGCACCCAGCGCGACAAGTTGATGGAACAGGTCTGCTTCATCGCCGACGTGGCGGTGCTGCCGCGCTGGATCCGGGTGCGCGAGGCGGTCGACTTCGTCGCCAACGTGCACCCGCGCTTCGACCGCGCCAAGTGCGAGCGCTTCCTGGCCCGCACCAAGCTCACGCCGGCGCAGAAGGTCAAGCAGATGTCCAAGGGCATGATCGTGCAGCTGCACCTCGCCCTCGTGATGGCCATCGACGCCCGCCTGCTGGTGCTGGACGAGCCCACGCTGGGCCTGGACATCCTCTACCGCAAGCAGTTCTACCAGAGCCTGCTGGAGGACTACTTCGACGAGCACAAGACCATCATCGTCACCACCCACCAGGTGGAGGAGATCGAGCACATCCTCACCGACCTCATCTTCATCCGCGACGGCAGGATCGTGCTGGACACCGACATGGACGCCATCGGCGAGCGCTTCGCCGAGGTGATGGTGGGCGCCGACAGGGCCGCCGCCGCCCGCGCGCTCGGCCCGCTGGACGAGCGCCAGGTATTCGGCAAGAGCATCTTTCTGTACGACGGCGCCGACCGCGCCGTGCTGGAGGGCCTGGGCGAGCTGCGCCGCCCCTCCGTCAGCGACCTGTTCGTCGCCACCATGAAGGGAACCTACGCATGAAAACCTTCTACTGGCTGGTCAAGCGCGAGTTCTGGGAGAACCGGGGCGGCTTCCTGTGGGCGCCGGTGATCACCGGCGGCGTGTTCCTGCTGCTCAACCTGATGGGCATCGTCACCGGCGAGGTGATGGGCGGCCGGCACGGCTTCAATTTCGCGTTCGGCGGCGCCGACAACAACATGCGACTGCTCCAAAAACTGGACACGCAATCCGCGGAAGCGGTCGGCGCCGGGCTGGACATGATGATGTGCTCGCCGGCCATGATCATCAGCATCGTGATGGGCTTCGTGGTGTTCTTCTACTGCCTTGGCGCACTGTACGACGACCGCCGCGACCGCAGCCTGCTGTTCTGGAAATCGCTACCGATCTCGGACACCGCCACCGTGCTGTCCAAGGTGGCCGCGGCCACCGTGCTGGCGCCGCTCATCACCGTGATCGTCGGCGCGCTGGTCGGCGTACTGATGATGCTGATGTACGCCATCGCACTGTCCTTCCACAGTGTGAGCGTGTGGCGCCTGCTGCTCCTGGCGCACCCGCTGCAGGTTATCGCCAACCTGGTCGGCTCGATCCCGCTGTACCTGCTCTGGGCCTTGCCGACCGTGGGCTGGCTGATGCTCTGCTCGGCCTGGGCGCGCAACAAACCGTTCCTGTGGGCGGTGGTGCTGCCGGTGGCCGTGGGCATCGCGCTCGGCTGGTTCAACCTGCTGGGCACGGTCAACGTCCA
The DNA here is from genome assembly GCF_001182895.1 of Frateuria defendens. Lineage (GTDB taxonomy): Bacteria > Pseudomonadota > Gammaproteobacteria > Xanthomonadales > Rhodanobacteraceae > Frateuria_B > Frateuria_B defendens. Next base: position 43,544 of record NZ_LFQR01000082.1, read on the forward strand.
GAACAGCTGGTACTGGCGCAACGTGGCGGGCCGCATCCTGCTGAGCGTGTTCCCGGGCGGCTGGTATACCCAGACACCGCATATCGGCGGCCATGGCCCCGCCGAAGTCCTGTCCAGCCTGGGCTTGCTCAACGCCTACGGCGCATTGGCCTCGCCGACGCTCTGGATCGGCGTGGCGACAGCCGCCGCCATGCTGGCCGCCGCAACCTGGCTGCGCCGCTGGCGCGACGACAGCTGAACCCTTTTCGGACGGAATGGCCCCCATGTCGAAACAAGCACTGCTCATCCCCCTGCTCGCAGCCGGCCTGCTCGCCGGCTGCGGCAAGGGCCCGGGCGACGCCGCCATCAACCTCGGCGACACCAGCATCGCCGACGGCGCCATCAAGCTGCGGCACGGCGAAGTCGCCCTGCATGCGCAGGGAGCGCCGGAGGCGGTGATCGATGCCGCGGGCACGCTGCGCATCGGCGGCCAGGCGATCGCCACCACGCCGGCCCAGCGCGCACAGATCCAGCGCTACTACCGCAACGCCCTGGCCGTGCGCGAGCACGGCATCGCCACCGGCAAGGCCGGCGCGGCAGTCGCCGGCCAGGCGGTGGCCAGCACGCTCAAGGGCCTGGCCAGCGGCAACACCGACCAGATCGACAAGGACGTCGATGCCTCGGCCGAAAAAGTCCAGCAGGCCGCGCTGAAGATCTGCGACGACCTGGACGGCATCAAGGCCGCACAGGACGACCTCGCCGGGCAACTCGCGGCGTTCAAGCCCTATGCCGGCCTCATCGGCGCCGGCGACGTCAAGGAGTGCCGCCAGGACGATGACGACAAGGACGACTGATCAGGCCAGGACGATCTCCCCGATGACGGCGGGCACTTCGGTGCCCGTCGTCGTTTCCGCCACTGCGCTCATTCGCCACGGATGCCGCCGCGGGTCAGCGCCAGCGGATCGAGCAACTTCGCCAGCTCCGCCTTCGGCAGCCCCGTGGCCTCCAGCGCCACGTCGAGGATCGGCCGCTTCTCCTTGTAGGCCCGCTTGGCGATCGCCGCGCCCTGCTCGTAGCCGATCACCGGGTTGAGCGCGGTGACCAGGATGGGGTTGAGCGCCAGCGCCTCGTTGACACGCGCGGTGTTGACCTTGAAGCCGGCGATGGCCTTGTCGGCCAGCAGCCGCGACACGTTGGCGAGCAGCCGGATCGACTCCAGCAGGTCGTAGGCGATCAGAGGCAGCATCACGTTGAGCTGGAAGTTGCCGGACTGGCCGGCCACGGTGATCGCCGCGTCGTAGCCGATCACCTGCGCCGCCACCATCGCCGTGGCCTCCGGGATCACCGGGTTGACCTTGCCCGGCATGATCGAGGAACCCGGCTGCAGCGCCGGCAGCTCGATCTCGCCCAGGCCGGCCAGGGGGCCGGAGTTCATCCAGCGCAGGTCGTTGGCGATCTTCATCAGCGCCACCGCCAGCGTCTTCAGCGCGCCGGACAGCTCCACCGCCGCGTCCTGCCCGGCCATGCCCTCGAAATAATTCTCCGCCGGCTCGAACTTCACGCCGGTGAGTTGCTTGAGCGCCTTCGACAACGCAGGCGCGAAGTCGGGGTCCGCGTTGATGCCGGTGCCCACCGCGGTGCCGCCCTGCGGCAGGCGCCGCATGCGCTTTAAGCTGTCCTCGATGCGCTCGGCGGCGCTGCCGATCTGCGCCGACCAGCCCGACAGCTCCTGCCCGAAGGTCACCGGCATCGCGTCCATCAGGTGCGTGCGGCCGGTCTTGGGCACGTTGCGCAGTTCGCGGGCGCGCTTGTCGATGACCTTCTTCAGGTGCTTGAGCGCGGGCAGCAGGTCTTCCGTGGCGCTCAGGGTGGCGCCGACGTGGATGGCGGTGGGGATCACGTCGTTGGAGCTCTGCCCGTAGTTGACGTGGTCGTTCGGGTGCACCTTGGCGCCACCCCGGGAGGCGAGGTGGGCGATCACCTCGTTGGCGTTCATGTTGCTGCTGGTGCCCGAGCCGGTCTGGAACACGTCGATGGGGAACTGCTTATCGTGCTCGCCCTCCGCCACCGCCAACGCGGCCTTGCGGATCGCCGCGGCCTGGCCCTTCTTCAGGTGCCCGAGCAGCAGGTTGGCCTCGGCGGCGGCGGCCTTGATCAGCCCCAGCGCGCGGATGAAGGCGCGCGGCAGCGGCCGGCCGGAGATGGGGAAATTGTCGATGGCGCGCTGCGTCTGCGCGCCGTAGAGGGCGTCGGCGGGCACCTTCAGCTCGCCCATGCTGTCGTGCTCGATACGGAAACCGCTCATCGGCCGGACTCCTTCGCGTTGCGGGGAAGCCGGCCGTGCGCCGGCGTACCCGGGCCACGATGGGCGCCGCCCCGGCGCGAATCAAGGGCCGGGGCGGATGGCCGCCCGGCCGTTGTAGAATGCGCGTTTGCCCGCTTCACGGAACGCGCCGATGTCCACCCACGCCCTCACCGCCCTGTCGCCGCTGGACGGCCGCTATGCCGGCAAGACCGGCGCGCTGCGCCCGATCTTCAGCGAATTCGGCCTGATGCACCGGCGCGTGCACGTGGAGATCGAGTGGCTGCTGGCGCTGGCGGCCGAGCCGGGCGTGGCCGAGCTGCCGCCGTTCACGGCCGAACAGGTGGAGCGGCTGCGCGCCATCGCCGCGGAGTTCTCGGTGGAGGACGGCAGCCGCATCAAGGCCATCGAGGCCACCACCAACCACGACGTCAAGGCGGTGGAGTACTTCATCAAGGAGCGCATCGGCAACGACGCCGCGCTGGCCCAGGCCAAGGAGTTCGTGCACTTCGCCTGCACCAGCGAGGACATCAACAACCTCTCCTACGCGCTGATGCTGCGCGACGCCCGCGGGCAGGTGCTGCTGCCGGCGCTGGACAAGGTGATCACCACCCTGCGCGACCTCGCCCACGCCAATGCCGCGGTGCCGATGCTCTCGCGCACGCACGGCCAGACCGCCTCGCCGAGCACGCTGGGCAAGGAGCTGGCCAACGTGGTGGCGCGGCTGGAGCGCCAGCGCGCGCAGCTGGCGGCGGTGGAAATCTCCGGCAAGATCAACGGCGCGGTGGGCAACTACAATGCGCACGCCATCGCCTATCCGGAGGTGGACTGGCGCGCGTTCTCCCGCCGCTTCGTCGAGAGCCTGGGCCTCGACTACAACGCCTACACCACGCAGATCGAGCCGCACGACGGCGTGGCCGAGTACTGCGACGCGGTGCGCCGCGCCGGCATCATCCTGATCGACCTGGCGCGCGACGTGTGGGGCTACATCTCGCTGGGCTATTTCAAGCAGGCGCTGGAGGCCGGCGAGGTGGGCTCCTCCACCATGCCGCACAAGGTCAACCCGATCGACTTCGAGAACGCCGAGGGCAACTTCGGCCTCGCCAATGCGCTGCTGGGCCATTTCGCCGAGAAGCTGCCGATCAGCCGCTGGCAGCGCGACCTCACCGACTCCACCGTGCTGCGCGCGCTGGGCACCGCCTTCGGCCACGCGCTGGTGGCGCTGGAGTCGCTGCAGAAGGGCCTGGGCAAGCTCAACGTGAACCCCGAGCGCCTCGCCGCCGACCTCGACGCCAGCTGGGAAGTGCTGGCCGAGGCCGTGCAGACGGTGATGCGCCGCTACGGCCTGCCCGAGCCCTACGAGCAGCTCAAGGCGCTCACCCGCGGCCAGGGCATCACGCGCGCCTCGATGCGCAGCTTCATCGAAGGGCTGGCCCTGCCCGCCGACGCCAAGCAGCGCCTGCTCGACCTCACCCCCGGCGGCTATACCGGCCTGGCCGAGTCGCTGGCGAACGATATCTGAAGCCACGCCGCCCTCTTGCGACAGGGCCCGCGCGAGCGGGCCCTGTCGTATCCGGCGCAACGTGACGTGGCTTCACTCCACCTCGTCCGACCCTTCGTTGACGCCCTCGAACAGGAAGGTGGAGAGGTAACGCTCGCCGGTGTCCGGCAGCATCGCCAGCAGCACCGAGCCCTCCGGCGCCGTGGAGGCGGTGTGCAACGCGGCGGCCAGCGTGGCGCCGGCGGAGATGCCGACGAAGATGCCCTCCTGCTGGGCCAGCGCGCGCGAGGTGTCGCGGGCCAGCACGTCGTCGATCGGCAGGATCTCGTGTGCCACCTCGCGGTTGAGCACGGCCGGCACGAAGTCCGGCGTCCAGCCCTGGATCTTGTGCGGCTGCCACTCCTTGCCGGAGAGCAGCGCGGCGCCGGCCGGCTCGCTGGCGATCACCTTCACTTCCGGGCGCGCCACCTTGAGCACCTCGCCCACGCCGGTGAGCGTGCCGCCGGTGCCCCAGCCGGTGACGAAGTAGTCCAGCCGCCGGCCGGCGAAGTCGCGCAGGATCTCCGCCGCGGTGGTGTTGCGGTGGTAGGCCGGGTTGGCCGGGTTCTCGAACTGGCGGGCCAGGAACCAGCCGTGCTTGTCGGCCAGCTCCTTGGCCTTGCGCACCATGCCGGAGCCGCGTTCGGCCGCCGGAGTCAGCAGCACCTTGCCGCCGTAGGCGCGGATCAGCTTGCGCCGCTCGATCGAGAAGGTCTCCGTCATCACTGCCACAAAGGGGTAGCCGCGCGCCGCGCACACCGCCGCCAGCGCCACGCCGGTATTGCCCGAGGTGGCCTCCACCACGGTCTGGCCGGGCTTGAGCGTGCCGCGCTGCTCGGCGTCGAGAATGATCGCCAGCGCCAGGCGGTCCTTCACGGAGCCTGCGGGGTTGAAGGCTTCCACCTTCACGTAGAGCTCGACGTGCTTGGGCGCCAGCCGGTGCAGCTTCACCACCGGGGTGTTGCCGATGGTGTCGAGGATGCTGTCGTAGATCATGGTCACTCCTTGGACGGAAGGGGGAAGCGGGCCCGGCGATGATGCGCGGGCCCGGCTGATGATTTCGTCAAGCGCGGTGCAGCGCGGCCAGCACATCCGGCGACGATACCGGCTTGCGGCCGCGCCGGGGAGGCGACAGTTCGTGCGCCGGCGCGGCGGCGCCCAGCGGCGGCTGGCCGAACCAGGCCAGCGTCTCGGCCAGCGCGGCCACCTCGCCCAGGATCAGCAGCGCCGGCGAGCGCACCATGTGCGCCGCGGCGCGCTCGGGCAGCTCGGCCAGCGTGCCGGTCACCACGCGCTGACCGGCGCGCGAGCCGTTCTCCACCAGGGCGAACGGCGTCGAAGGCGCGCGGCCATGGGCCAGCAGGCGCGCGCGCAAGCCGTCCAGCTCGCCCACACCCATGTACACGGCCAGGGTCTGGCGCTCCTGCGCCAGCGCGGGCCAGTCCAGCGTGTCGAGCGAATCGCGGCAGTGCGCGGTGACCAGGCGCACCGACTGCGCGTGGTCGCGGTGGGTCAGCGGCACGCCGGCATAGGCCGCGCAAGCGAGCGCGGCAGTGATGCCGGGCACCACCTCGTAGGGAATGCCGTGGGCGCGCAGGTATTCCAGCTCCTCGCCGCCGCGCCCGAACACGAACGGGTCGCCGCCCTTGAGCCGCACCACGCGCTTGCCGGCGCGCGCGTGTTCGAGCAGCAGCGCGTGGATGCGCTCCTGCGTGGTGTGATGGTTGCCGGCCTGCTTGCCGACCTCGATGCGCTCGGCGTCGCGCCGCGCCAGCGCCAGCACCGCCTCGCTCACCAGCCGGTCGTGCAGGATCACGTCCGCCTCGTTCAGGGCGCGCAGCGCGCGCAGGGTGAGCAGGCCCGGATCGCCGGGGCCGGCGCCGACCAGCACCACGGAACCCCGCCGCTCGCCCGGCTCCTGCGCCAGCGCGCGCTCCGCCGCGGCCTGCGCGGCCTGCGGCTGGTTCTGGCGCAGCAACTCGGCGACCTCGCCGGCAAACAGCCGCTCGTAGAAGCGCCGCCGCGCCGCCGGCGCCGGCAGCTGCGCGCGGATGCGCCCGCGCAGGCGCGCCGCGAGCGCGGCCAGCGCGCCGAGCGAGTGATCGAGCAGCGCCTCCAGCCGCTCGCGCAGCAGCCGTGCCAGCATTGGCGCCTCGCCGCCGCTGGAGATGGCGATGGTGAGCGGCGCGCGGTCGATCACCGCCGGCACGTGGAAGCTGGAGAGCGCCGCGTCGTCCACCACGTTGACGAAGATCCGCCGCAGCCCGGCCAGCGAGGCCACCAGGCGGTTGGTCTCGGCATCGTCGGTGGCGGCCACCACCAGCCATACCCGATCCAGCCAGCTCTCGCGGAAGGCTTCGTCGGCATGCGCGATACGCCGTTCGGCCACCCAGCGCCGCAGCGTGGCGGTGAGTTCGGGCGCGTTCACCGTCACCTGCGCCCCCGCCTCGAGCAGCGCGGCCACCTTGCGCTCGGCCACGGCACCGCCGCCGACCACCAGGACGGCGCGTCGGGAGAGGTCGGCGAACAACGGATAGAGCTTCATCGGGTACTGCGCGGCATGAGCGGGGACATCTTCACGCTAGACCGCACGCCGCGGCGCCACAAATGATTTGTGCCTGCGGCCATATGCCTCTGGGTTATGTCGTCCGTTGGATTTGACAAAAAAGTGTTACGGACGTATAGACGTCTACTTATGTTTTCGCCGATCCGGACACGTCAGAGCCGTCGCCTCGAGGCTTATGCCCTCGAGGCACTGGCGTGCCAGATCCGCAAGCGATGTACCCGGGCCGGTTGCCGCGTTTCCATCGCCACCCACGACCGTCCACGAGAACCTCGCCATGACCCTGACCCAATTGCGATACCTGGTCGCCATCGCCGACGCCGGCCTCAACATCACGCTCGCCGCCGAGCGTGTCCACGCCACCCAGCCCGGACTCAGCAAGCAGCTGCGGCAGCTTGAGGACGAGCTCGGTTTCCTGCTGTTCGTCCGCAAGGGCAAGAGCCTCGACGCGGTGACCCACGCCGGCCAGCACGTGCTGGCGCGCGCCCGCACCGTGCTCGGCGAGGTCGGCAACATCCGCTCGCTGGCGGCCAACCTGCGCAACGAAGCGCGCGGCGAGCTGCGCATCGCCACTACCCACACCCAGGCGCGCTTCGCGCTGCCCACCGCCATCGCGGCGCTCAATACGCTGTACCCGGAAGTGAGCGTGCACCTGCAGCCGGCGCGCGACGCGGAGATCCTGGCCCAGCTGGAAGCCGGCCGCGCCGACCTCGCCGTGATCAGCACCGTCGGCGCCCCGCCCAGCGGCGGCATCGCCCTGCCCGCCTACCGCTGGCAGCGCCTGATCGTGGCGCCGCAGGGCCACCCGCTCGCCGCGCTCAAGCGCCCGCTCACGCTGGACGACCTGGCCGCGCATCCGCTGGTCAGCTACGACTCCTCGCGCCGGCCCGAATCCTCGTTGCGGCGCGCCTTCGAGGCCGTGGGCCTGCACCCGCAGATCGCCATGACCGCCGGCGACGCCGACCTCATCAAGACCTACGTGCGCGCCGGCCTCGGCGTCGGCGTGCTGGCCGAGATGGCCCTGCAGGCGGAAGACACCGACCTGCGCCGGCTGCCGGCCGAGCACCTGCTGCCGGCCTGCACCACCTGGCTGGTGCTGCGGCGGGACGCGGTGCTGCGCGAATACGTGCTGGAGTTCATCGCCCGCTTCGCCCCGCATCTGGACCGCCGCGACGTGGCCCGCGCCCTGGCCGACGCCGAGCCGCGCGACTGGCCGGCGGTGCCGCACTGGCGCGAGCGCTCGGGCCCGACGCTGTCGGTTGCGGCCTAAAGTTCGCCGACGGCGCACCAGCCGCCGCCACGAAGCCCGCCCGCAAAAAGGCCCGGCCATGCCGGGCCTTTCCTTTGCGCTCCGTGCCGACGACATCGCCAGCGTGTACCGGCGGCGCACCCCATGCCCTGCGGCACGGCATGACGCCGCCCGCCCTCACGCCCCGATCAGGCCGCGGTTGCGCAGCAGGGTGAGGATGTGCCGCGCCAGCGTCACCGGCTCGGCGCTGCTGGCGTCCACGCGCAGCTCCGGCTGCTCGGGCACCTCGTAGGGGTCGCTGATGCCGGTGAAGCCGGCGATCTTGCCCGCCCGCGCCTGCGCGTAGAGGCCCTTGCGGTCACGCGCCTCGCACACTTCCAGCGGCGTCTCCACGTGGACCTCCACGAAGTCGCCGTGCGCCTCCACCAGCGCGCGCGCCTCGGCGCGGGCGTCGGCATAGGGCGCGATCGGCGCGCACACCGCGATGCCGCCGTGGCGCACGATCTCGCTGGCCACGTAGCCGATGCGGGTGACGTTGGCGGCGCGGTCCTCGCGCGAGAAGCCCAGGCCGCGCGAGAGGTGCTTGCGCACCTCGTCGCCGTCCAGCACCGTCACCGGCCGGCTGCCCTGCTCCAGCAGCTGGGCGATCACCGCCTGCGCCAGGGTGGACTTGCCGGCGCCGGAAAACCCGGTGAAGAACAGCGCGAAGCCGCGCTGCGCCTGCGCCGGGTGCCGCTCGCGCAGGATCCGCACCACCTCCGGGAAGGTGAACCACTCCGGGATCGCCTCGCCCGCGTGCAGGCGGCGGCGCAGCTCGGTGCCGGAGATGTCGCGCACCTCGTCCTGCGGCGTCACTTCGGTGGAAGGCAGGTAGGCGTCGCGGTTGGCCGCGTAGACCATCGCCGGGAACGGCACGATGGCGATGCCCAGCTCGTGCTGGTGGCGCTCCAGCAGCGCCTGCGCCTCGAACGGGTCGTAGAACGGCTTGCCGCTGGCGTCCTTGCCGGGGCCGGCGTGGTCGCGGCCCACGATGAAGTGGCTGGCGCCGTAGTTCTTGCGGATGATCGCGTGCCACAGCGCCTCGCGCGGGCCGCCCATGCGCATCGCCAGCGGCAGCAGCGAGAGCTTCACGCTGTCCTCGGGGTAATGCGGCAGCAGCGCCTGGTAGCAGCGCACGCGGGTGTAGTGGTCCACGTCGCCCGGCTTGGTGCGGCCCACCACCGGCTGCAGCAGCAGCCGGGCACCGGCCAGCTCGGCAGCGCGCAGGGTCAGCTCGCGGTGCGCGCGGTGCATCGGGTTGCGGGTCTGGAAGGCCACGATGCGGTCCCAGCCGTTGGCCGCGAACCACTCGCGCAGGCCGCGCGGGGTGTCGCGCAGTTCGCCGAAGTCATAGTGCGCCGGCGGCTGCACGCCGCGCACGCGCCCGCCCACGTAGGCCGGGCCGGTGCGGTCGAGCAGCTCGGCCACGCCCGGGTGCAGGCGGTCGGTGGTGCCGAACACCTGCTGCGCCTCGTGCAGGCGGTCGGGCCAGTAGATGTCGCTCACCTCCAGCACCGCCAGCGGCACGCCCTGGCTGTCGCGCAGGGCGATCTCGCTGCCGGCCTCGAGCCGGGCGGCGAAGGCCTCGCTCACGTCCAGGGTGATCGGCATCGGCCACAGCGTGCCGTCGGCCAGACGCGACTCGGCCACCACGCGGTCGTAGTCGCGCCGGGTCAGGAAGCCCTCCAGCGGCGAGAAGGCGCCGTTGAGCAGCAGCTCCAGGTCGCACAGCTGGCGGGCGTTGAGGTCGAGGCCGGGCAGCTCGGCGCTGCGGCGCTTGAGCGCCTCGGCCTCGGCCTTCGGCAGGTAGAGTTCCTTCAGTACGCCGCCGTGCGGCGCGACGAGCGGGTCGCCGATTACCTCGGCAAGGGCAGTACGGGTCATGGCTGTTTTCTTTTGTTGGTCGGGGGTAGCGCCGCACATGGCGGCAACGATACGGCTAAAGCGGACTCAAGCGAACTCGTGCAGGCCACACTCGCGTTTCAGGCCGAAGAAACGGGTGTCTTCGAGGTCCATGCCCGGTTCCCAGCGCCGGGTGGTGTGGACGTCGCCGATGGAGAGGTAGCCCTGCTCCCACAGCGGGTGGTACGGCAGGCCGTGGCGCTTGAGGTAGAGCCCCACGTCGCGGTCGCTCCAGTCGGCCAGCGGGTGCCACTTCCAGCGGCCCTCGCGCCATTCGGCGAAGTCGATGGCGGCGCGGGTCCTGGCCTGCCCTCGGCGCAGGCCGGCGAACCAGCCGGCGGCGCCCAGCTCCTCCAGCGCACGGCGCATCGGCTCCACCTTGCGCAGGCGGTTGTAGCGCTCGATGCCGGCCACGCCCTGCTCCCACAGCCGGCCGTAGCGCGCCTCCATGCGGGCCGGGCTGAGCGGCGACTGGTACACCTTGAGGTTGAGCGAGAGCCGCTCGGCCAGCTCGTCGATGAAACGGTAGGTTTCCGGGAACAGGTAGCCGGTGTCGATCAGCACCACCGGCAGGTCCGGCTGCAGCTGGGTCAGCAGGTGCAGCGACACCGCCGCCTGGGCGCCGAAGCTGGAGGACAGCACCTGCGGCCCCGGCAGCTGTTCCAGCGCCCAGGCCGCCCGCGCCTCGGCCGGGCGGCCGGCCAGCCAGCGGTTGAGTTCGGCGCGCGCGGCCGTGTCGTGGCGCGCGCTTTCCAGCAGGGCCCGGCTCATGGCGTCACCTCCAGGGGGATGGCCCGCGACGGCGCCGGCTCGAGCACGCCCGCGCGCAGCAGGAAATCGCCGAAGCGCTCCTCTTCGTCGCGCTCGACCGCGTAGCGCGCGAACAGCGGCTCCAGCGCGGCGAGGATGGCGTCCTCGTCCACGTTCTCGCGGTAGACCCGGTTGAGCCGCTGGCCGGTGAAGTCGGCGCCCAGGCGCAGGTCGTAGCGGCCCGGGCCGCGCCCGACCAGGGCGATCTCGCCCAGGTACGGCCGCGAGCAGCCGTTGGGGCAGCCGGACAGGCGCAGCAGGATCGGCGCCTCGCGCAGGCCGTGCCGTGCCAGCGCGGCTTCGAGCCGCGGCAGCAGCGCCGGCAGGTAGCGCTCGCTCTCGGCCATCGCCAGGCCGCAGGTGGGCAGCGCCACGCAGGCCACCGCGTGGCGGCGGATGCCGCTGTAGCGCTCGCCGCCGTCCAGGCCGTGCTCGCGCACGAGGGCGTCGATGCCCGCGCGGTCCGGCTCCGCCACGTTGGCCACGATCACGTTCTGGTTGCAGGTGAGGCGGAAGTCGCCCCGGTGCACCTGCGCCAGCTCGCGCAGGCCGGTGAGCCAGCGCCGCGCGCCCACGTCGGCCAGGCGCCCGGCCTCGATGTGCAGGGTGAGGTGCCAGCGACCGTCCTGCCCCTGCGTCCAGCCGTAGCGGTCGCCGTTGTGGTCGAAACGGAAGGCGCGCGCCGGCTCCAGCGCAAAGCCCAGGCGCGCCTCCAGCTCGGCCTTGAAGGCGTCGAGGCCGCGGTGGTCCAGCGTGTACTTGAGCCGCGCGTGCTTGCGCTCGCTGCGGTTGCCCCAGTCGCGCTGCACCGCCACCACGCCCTCGGCCACCGCGATCAGCTGGTCGGGCGTGGCGAAGCCGATCACGCTGCCCAGCCGCGGATAGGTAGTGGGATCGCCGTGCGCGGCGCCCATGCCGCCGCCGATCGCCACGTTGAAGCCGAGCAGCTCGCCCTGCTCGATCACCGCGATCAGCCCCAGGTCCTGGGCGAACACGTCGATGTCGTTGAGCGGCGGGATCGCCAGCCCGATCTTGAACTTGCGCGGCAGGTAGGTGGCGCCGTACAGCGGCTCCTCCTCCGCCTCGCCGGCGAGCTTCTCGCCGTCCAGCCAGATCTCGTGGTAGGCGCGCGTCCGCGGCGCCAGATGCTCGGACAGGCGCGCCGCCCAGGCGTAGGCGTGCGCGTGCGCGGCGGATTCCACCGGGTTGGGCGTGCTCACCACCGTGCGCACCACGTCGCCGCAGGCGCCGATGGTGGTGGCGAGCGCGTGGTGGATCGCCGCGATGGTGGGCTTGAGCCGGCGCTTGATCACGCCGTGCCATTGGAAAGTCTGCCGCGTGGTGATGCGCAGGCTGCCGTTGGCGTACTCGCGCGCGATGCGGTCGAAGGCCAGCCACTGCGCCGGCGTCACCACGCCGCCCGGCAGGCGCGCGCGCAGCATGAAGGAGAACGCGGGCTCCAGCTTCTGCTTGCGGCGCTCCTCGCGCAGGTCGCGGTCGTCCTGCTGGTAGCTGCCGTGGAACTTGAGCAGCTTGTTGTCGTCCTCGCTGATCGCGCCGGTGACCGGGTCGGCCAGCCCCTGCTCGAGGGTGCCGCGCAGGTAGCGGCTCGCGGCCTTGATGCGTTCGAAATCGGAAAGGGGGGCGGTCATGGCGTTCTTCAGTAGACGTCGCGGGCGTAGCGGCCCTGTTGCAGCAGTTCGGCGAGCCAGGCGGAGGCGTCCTCGGACGAGAGAGCGCCGTGGGTGGCGATCACCTCGATCAGCGCGGCATGGACGTCCCTGGCCATGTGCTTGGCGTCGCCGCAGACGTAGAGGTGGGCGCCCTCGCGCAGCCAGGCGTAGAGCTCACGCCCCTGCTCGCGGATGCGCTGCTGCACATAGGTTTTTTGTAGCCCTTCTTCCCGCGAGAAGGCGAGATCGAGGCGATGCAGCGAGCCGTCCTTGAGCGCCTGCTGCCACTCCACCTGGTAGAGGAAATCCTGCGAGAAACGGCGGTTGCCGAAGAACAGCCAGTTGCGCCCGCGCGCGCCCTGCTCCCGGCGATGCTGCACGAAGGCGCGGAACGGCGCCACGCCGGTGCCGGGGCCGATCATGATGACGTCGCGGCTGCTGTCCTGCGGCAGGCGGAAGCGCTCGTTGGCCTCGATGAAGACCGGCACGCCAGCGTCCTCCTCGCTGGCCGCGAGGAAGGCGGAAGCCGCGCCCCAGCGCTGCTCGCCCTGGTTCCGGTAGTCCACCACCGCCACCGTGAGGTGCACCTCCTCGCCCACCGCCGCCTGGCTGGAGGCGATCGAGTACAGCCGCGGCGTCAGCGGGCGCAGCGCGGCCACCAGCGCGGTGGCGTCCCACGCGGCCGGGTGGCGGCGCAGCAGGTCGATCGGCTGCTCGCGCTCCAGCACGGCCGCCAGCTCGACGGCGTGTTCCGGGCGCAGCAGGCCGCGCAGCGCCTCGTCGCCGGCGGCCTCGGCGTGGGCGGCCAGCCAGCCGCGGCCAAGCCGGGTCAGCTCGCGCTCGCGGCCCAGCCACTGCGCCAGCGGCAGGCTGCGGCCGGCGTGGGTCACCGGCTGCTCGCCGTCCAGTTTCAGGGCGTCGAGCCACTGTGCCACCAGCGCCGGCGGATTGACCGGCCACACGCCCACCGCATCGCCCGGCTCGTAGCGCAGCCCGGCGCCTTCCAGCGAAAGTTCGAGATGGCGGATGTCGCGCTCGTCGTCGCGGGCCACGATGCGCTGGTTGGCCAGCACCGCCGCCGGGTAGGGGCGGTCGCGGTCATGCGCCGCCACGCTCGGCACCGCGTGCAGGGCCGGCACCCGCGCCGCCGGCGCCTCGGCCTTCAGCGCCTCGCGCGCCAGGGCCAGCGCCTGCGCCGCCCACGGCGCCGCCACCGTCTCCACGTCCACGTCGGCCTCGCCCAGCGGCGCCAGCCGCGTGCCGCCGAGCTCGGCCAGGCGCGCGTCCAGCTGGCGGCCGATGGCGCAGAACTGCGGGTAGCTGGAATCGCCCAGGCCCAGCACGGCGAATTTGAGCGCGGGCAGCTTCGGCGCGCGCTTGCCGGTGATGAACTCCACCAGCCCGCGCGCGTCGTCCGGCGGCTCGCCCTCGCCCTGGGTGCTGATCACCATCACCAGGTGGCGTTCCTGCGCCAGCTCGCGCTGCGGGTAGGCGTCGGCGCGCAGCAGGCGCACTGGCAGCCCGGCCGCCTCGAGCTCCTTCACGAGCCGCTCGGCCACGCGGCGGGCGTTGCCGGTCTGGCTGCCGTACACCACCGTCAGCGGCGAGGACGCCTGGGACGCTGCGGCCGGCGCCGGCGCCCGGCCTTCCGCCCTGGCGGCAACCCAGGCGGCCACCCAGTAGAGTTCGGCCGGCCCGAGGCCGTCGACCAGCTTCCCGAGCAAGGCGATCTTCCCGGCATCGAGGGCGGGGGCGGCAAGCTCGGGCACGGCGACAGCGTTCACAGCAATTTCCTTGGACGTCCATACGTCTGGCCGTCCAAAATTAGTCACCCCTATACATATAAACAAAGGACATCTCGGCATGTGCTTATGCCGATGCCTTATTTCCCCCCGTCCCTGCCGGCGCCTAGGCTTCGTCCCAGGCTTCATCCGTCCATCGAACCCGCCGCCGGCCCCATCCCCTAACGGCGAGCACCGTCCGGGCCTGCTGGCCCGGCCGATGCGTGCGGCTACAATCGGCGGATGAAGCCAACCATCCCGCCCCCCATCGAAGTCCGCGGCTCCGCCAGGCAGCCGCTGGGCATGCCCCCGGCGCAGTTCCTGCGCGACTACTGGCAGAAGCGGCCGCTGCTGGTCCGCCACGCCTTCCCCGGCTTCCAGCCGCCGATCGCGCCGGAGGACCTGGCCGGGCTCGCCTGCGAGGAAGGCGCGCTGTCGCGCCTGATCGTCCACGACGCCGCCCGCGAGCGCTGGAAGGTGAAGACGGGCCCGCTCGCCGAGGCCGACTTCGCCCGCACCGGCGACGCCAACTGGACCCTGCTGGTGCAGGACGTGGACAAGTGGGACGCCGACGTGGCGGCGCTGCTGGAGCCCTTCGCCTTCCTGCCCAGCTGGCGCGTGGACGACATCATGATCTCCTACGCCGAGCCCGGCGGCGGCGTGGGCGCCCACGTGGACCAATACGACGTGTTCCTGATCCAGGGCCAGGGCCTGCGCCACTGGGCGATCAGCACCGACCCGGACGCGCCCCGGGACGTCCGCCCCGACGTGGAACTCAAGCAGCTGGCCCATTTCGAGCCCACCCACGAATGGCTGCTCGAACCGGGCGACCTGCTCTACCTGCCGCCCGGCGTGCCGCACGACGGCGTGGCCTTCGGCGGCCCCTGCATGACCTTCTCGGTGGGCATGCGCGCGCCCTCGCAGGCCGAGCTCACCGGCGACCTGGCCGACTACCTCGCCGAGCGCCTGCCCGACGAGCTGCGCTACGCCGACCCCGACCTCGCCCCGGCCAAGGCCCCCGGCGAGATCGACCGCGCCGCCCTCGCCCGCGTGAAGGCCGCGCTGCCGTTCGCCGCCGCGCTGGACGAGGACACCCTGCGCGACTGGTTCGGCCGCTTCATCACCCGCTACCGCCTGGCCCAGCAGCCGGCGGCGCCGGCCCGCCCGCCCGGCGAGGCCGCCCTGCGCAAGCAGCTCGACGCCGGCGCCGAGCTGCTGCGCCATCCGTGGACGCGGCTGGCCTGGAGCCGCGGCCGCCGCGGCGCCACCCTGTTCGCCAACGGCGAAGCCTGGCCCGCGCCGCCGGCGCTGGCCGCCCGGCTGTGCGCCCAGCGCGCGCTGCGGCTGGAAGCCAGCCCGGGCGAAGCGGAGCTGGCCCTGCTGCACGCCCTGGTCGAGGGCGGCCACCTGGTGCTACGCAAACCCCGGCGGCGATGAGGCTGGAAGCGTTCCACCTCGCACGCGCGCACTGGTCCCGCGACGCCGATCGCGAGGCACTGCGCGCGGTCCGGCTGGAAGTGTTCGTGCACGAGCAGCAGGTGCCCGAGGCGCTGGAGTGGGACGAGCTCGATGCCGAGGCCATCCACGTGCTGGCCCGCGACGAGGCCGGCCAGCCGGTGGGCTGCGGCCGCCTGACCACCGAGCGCAAGATCGGCCGCATGGCGGTGCGCCGCCCCTGGCGCGGCAGCGGCGCCGGCGCGGCGCTGCTGCGCGAGCTGGTAGCCCAGGCCCGCGCCCTGGGCTGGCCGGAGGTGGCGCTGGACGCCCAGGTGCAGGCCATCGGTTTCTACGAGCGCGAGGGCTTCGTGGCCGAAGGCGAGGTGTTCGACGACGCCGGCATACCCCATCGCCGCATGCGCCGCGCGCTGGCGCCGACCGCGCCCATCGCCGACGCGCGACCCGCGCCGGCACGCCTGCCGGCCGGCAACCGCCACGAGCTCGCCGCCAGCCGCTTGCAGCTGCTGGCGGCGGCCCGGCGCCAGGTGGCGATCCGCCTGCCCCGGCTGGGGCCCGACGCCTATCAGGACGAGGCGGAGCTGGCCGAACTGCGCCGCCTCGCCGTCGCCGGCCGCGGCGCGCAGATCCGCCTGCTGCTGGGCGACCCCGCCGCCGCGCTGCGCGAGGGCCACCGACTGGTCGCCCTGGCCCAGCGCCTGCCGAGCGTGATCCAGATCCGCGTGCCCACCGCCGAGGGCGAACTGGCCGACCTCTCCGCCTGCCTGCTCACCGACACCGGCGGCTACCTGTTCCAGGCCGACGCCGCCCAGCCGGCCGGGCACGGCGCGCTCGAGGACCGCGCCGCGCAGGCGCCGCTGCGGCGGCAGTTCGAGGCCGCGTGGGAACGCGCCGTGCGCGCCACGGCGATTCAGCCGCTGGACATCTAGCCGCCCCGTCCGATGGCCGCCGAGCAACGCCGCGCTTGCCACGACCTTGAAAAACGCGCCAGGGGTATCGACCTTTGGCTAGCCGCGACAGGTTGTCGCATCGCAGCAGCCCGCGGCTATAATTAACGAGTTTCTCATCCGCCACCTCCCCCATGGCCGACGCACCCCTCCCCTTCGGTGTTGACGTGACTACCAATCTGATTCGCGAGTTTTCCGAAACCTCCCAGCTCGCCGGCACCAATGCCGACTACGTTGAATCACTCTACGAAGCCTGGCTGGCCGATACCGCCTCGGTACCGGCCGAATGGCAGAAATACTTCGAGACCTTCAAGGGCCGCGAGTCGGGAGACGTCTCCCACTACGCGGCCATCGCGCGCATAGAGGCGGCGCAGAAGCACCGCAACGGCGCCGCCCTGGCCGCCGCGCCGGTCAGCGACGAGCACGCGCGCAAGCAGGCCGGCGTGCTGCGCCTGCTGACCGCCTACCGCTCGCGCGGCCACCTCGCCGCCAACCTCGACCCGCTCGGCCTCGCCGGCAAGATGGAGGCGCCCGACCTCGGCCTCGCCTTCCACGGCCTCTCCGAGGCCGACCTCGACACCGAGTTCGACTGCGGCACCTACGCCGGCGGCGGCCAGCGCCTGAAGCTGCGCGAGCTGCTGGCGCGGCTGAAGAAGGTCTACACCGGCACCGTCGGTCCGGAGTTCATGTACATCTCCGACCACGCCCAGCGCAGCTGGATCTACACCCGCCTGGAGGAGGCCAACGGCAAGGCCGGCCTCGACACTGCCGGCAAGCAGCACCTGCTCGACGGCCTCACCGCCGCCGAGGGCCTGGAGCGCTACCTGCACACCAAGTACGTGGGCCAGAAGCGCTTCTCGCTGGAAGGCGGCGACAGCCTCATCCCCATGGTGGACGAGGTGGTGCGCGCCGCAGGCGACAACGGCGTCAAGGACGTGGTGATCGGCATGGCCCACCGCGGCCGCCTCAACGTGCTGGTCAACATCCTGGGCAAGCCGCCCAAGACCCTGTTCAACGAATTCGAGGGCAAGTTCGAGCACCCGGACGACCCGGCCCACTCGGGCGACGTGAAGTACCACATGGGCTTCTCCGCCGACGTGAAGACGCCCAAGGGCGGCGTGCACGTGGCGCTGGCGTTCAACCCCTCGCACCTGGAGATCGTCAACCCGGTGGTGGCCGGCTCCGTGCATGCGCGCCAGCTGCGCCGCGGCGACAGCGAGCGCACGCAGTCGCTGGCCGTGCTGATCCACGGCGACGCCGCCTTCGCCGGCCAGGGCGTGAACATGGAGCTGCTGAACATGTCGCAGGCGCGCGGCTTCCGCATCGGCGGCACGCTGCACATCGTGGTCAACAACCAGGTGGGCTTCACCACCTCCAACCCGCAGGACGCGCGCTCCACGCTGTACTGCACCGACCTCGCCAAGATGGTCAACGCGCCGGTGTTCCACGTGAACGGCGACGATCCGGAGGCGGTGATCCAGGTCACCCGCCTGGCCTACGAGTTCCGCAAGACCTTCCGCAAGGACGTGGTGATCGACCTGGTCTGCTACCGCCGCCACGGCCACAACGAGGCCGACGAGCCGGCGGCGACGCAGCCGGTGATGTACCAGATCATCCGCAAGCGCCCCACCGCCCGCGACCTCTATGCGCAGCAGCTGGTGAAGGAAAACGTGATCGCCGACGGCGACGCGCAGCGGCGCTTCGACGCCTATCGCGACCGCCTCGAGGCCGGCGCGCCGATGACCGACCTGCATGCGTCGCTGGCGAAGGACGTGGAAGTGGACTGGAGCCGCTTCCTCGAGGGCAAGCTGTCCAGCGCGTACGAGTCCGCCGTGCCGAAGGCCAAGCTGGTCGAGCTGGCCGGCAAGCTGGTCGAGCTGCCCAAGGACATCGCCCTGCACCCGCGCGTGGCGAAGATCTACGACGACCGCCGCAAGATGGCCGCCGGCGAGCTGCCGGGCGACTGGGGCTTCGCCGAGAACCTGGCCTACGCCACCCTGGTCGACGGCGGCAGCAACCTGCGCCTGGTCGGCCAGGACTCCGGCCGCGGCACCTTCTTCCACCGCCACGCGGTGCTGCACGACCAGAAGGACGGCCGCACCTTCCTGCCGCTGGGCACGCTGCGCGAGGGCGCCAACGTCGAGGTGATCGACTCGCTGCTGAGCGAAGAGGCGGTGATGGCCTTCGAATACGGCCACGCCACCACCGACCCGTTCACCCTGCACATCTGGGAAGGCCAGTTCGGCGACTTCGCCAACGGCGCCCAGGTGGTGGTGGACCAGTTCCTGAGTTCGGGCGAGGCCAAGTGGGGCCGCCTGTGCGGGCTGGTACTGCTGCTGCCGCACGGCTACGAGGGCCAGGGCCCGGAGCACTCCTCCGCCCGCCTGGAGCGCTACCTGCAGCTGTGCGCGCTGGACAACATGCAGGTGTGCGTGCCGACCACGCCGGCGCAGGCCTACCACATGATCCGCCGCCAGGTGCTGCGCCCCACGCGCAAGCCGCTGATCGTGATGACGCCCAAGTCGCTGCTGCGCCACAAGCTGGCCGTCTCCACGCTGGACGAACTCGCCAACGGCGAATTCCAGCTGGTGATCGGCGAGCACCGCAAGCTCAACGCGAAGAAGGTCAAGCGCGTGGTGCTGTGCTCGGGCAAGGTCTACTACGACCTGCTGGGAGAAGCCGGGAAGCGCGGCATCGAGGACGTCGCCCTGGTGCGCGTGGAGCAGCTCTACCCGTTCCCGCGTCCCGAGGTCACGGCCGAGCTGGAGAAGTACCCGGCCGCCAAGGAAGTGATCTGGTGCCAGGAAGAGCCGATGAACCAGGGCGCCTGGTTCCAGATCCGCCACCACCTGCAGGCCAGCATCGGCAGCAAGCACAGCCTCTCCTACGCCGGGCGCGCGCGCTCGCCGGCGCCAGCCGCCGGCCACCTCAATACGCACGTCGCCGAGCAGGCCGCGCTGGTCGAGCAGGCGCTGGCCGCGCCGGTCGGCACCGACCATTCCGCAGAGTAAGCTTTTCCGCATCGTGCGGCCGGGACGGCCGCTTCGTGATACCCGCGCTCAGGGACGAGCGCCCACCCCCTAAGGACCCGTCATGTCCATCGAAGTCAAAGTACCCGTCCTGCCCGAGTCCGTCTCCGACGCCACCATCGCTACCTGGCACAAGCAGGCGGGCGAGGCGGTCAAGCGCGACGAGAACCTGGTCGACCTCGAAACCGACAAGGTGGTGCTGGAAGTGCCCTCGCCGGTCGACGGTGTGCTGAAGGATCTCAAGTTCCAGTCCGGCGACACGGTGACCAGCCAGCAGGTGATCGCGGTGATCGAGGAAGGCGCCACCGCGGCGGCCCCCGCACCGGCCGCGGCGCCCGCCCCGGCGGCCG
>NZ_LFQR01000083.1 GCF_001182895.1 Frateuria defendens
TCCATGCGCGTGCGTGGGCACGCAAAGAGAAGTAACTCGCTCATCGGCAGATGAGCGAAACCCCGGCCGACGGCCGGCCAGGGCCGCGACACGTTTCGAGCAAGGCGTGACCGCTCTGGGTGACTCGCTTCGCTCGCCCCTGTGGGGCCGTCCTTCGGACGTTCTGCGCGCTGCGCGCTTGTCGAGCCTACGCCGGAACGACGAGCAAGAGCAGTGGGTAGGGCTGAGTCACTGCATTCCCTCACTCATGGCTACCGCAAAACGCGCTCCATGGCCCAGGCACGCCAACGGCAAGATCGTGAACAGGCTCTACAGGACCACCGCCCGGACCATTGCATGCTCCTCGCGCAGACACGCAGCAGCTTCAGCCCCCGCCGCCGGCTTCCAGCAGGACGAAATCCCCCTCCGGCACCGTGCCCGAGCCGACCTCGATGAAACCGCAGGTCCGGTAGAACGCCAGGGCACGCACGTTGAGGCACAGGCATTTCAGCCGGTACGGCGCCACCGGCCATCCGGGCAAGGCGGCCAGGAGCATCCGGCCGATCCGCTGCCGCTGCCTGTCTTCGGCCACATGCAGATGGTGGATGAAACGGTCCGGCGTCCACACGGCGATGAAGCCGGCGATGTTCCGCTGCGCGTCTTCCGCAAGCAGCAGGGATTCGCCGCGGGTCTGTTCGTCGAAATCCTCCAGCCGGCAATCGCCGGCCGGCAGCCAGGCAAAGGTCCGGCGGCGCGATTGCAGGAACAGCTGCCGCAAGGCCGGCCGGTCGTGCCGGGCCGCCGGACGGACAGCGATGACCATCGCCCTGCTCCTGTCTACTTGGTTTGCGGTTTGCGCCAAGCGTTGACCGGCATGGCCGGCTCCTTTTCCAATAGCCGCTTTCTCGACAGGCGCTGAAGGCGTTCCCACCGATTCGCGCCCTACGATCGCATGCCTCCGGATTCATCGCACGCCTCCCCACCCATGCCAGATGCCGGCCACCCGCCGCGACGCGGGACATGCCGCGTGAGCCGGGCCCGCCTCGCCGTTTTGCGACAGCGCATGGAACGCCCATGCTGCTGGTGATGGGCTGCGGCAACCCGGTGCGGCAGGACGACGGCGCCGGGCCCGAGGTGATCGCGCGCCTGCACCGGCGGCTGGCGCCGCCGCCGGCGGGGCTGCGCCTCGTCGATGCCGGCAGCGCGGGCATGGACGTGGTGTATGCCCTGCGCGGCGTGGAACGGGCCGTGATCGTGGACGCCTGCCGCAGCGGCAGCCGCCCCGGCGAGGTGTTCCGGCTGCCCGCCCGCGAGGCGCTGCGCCCGCAGGCGCCGTTGTTCAGCCAGCACGGCCTGCGCTGGGACCACGCACTCTACGCGGCCGGCCAGCTCAACGACGGCGGCTTCCTCGACCGCGTCGAGGTGTTCCTGATCGAGGCCGAACACCTCGGCTACGGCATTGGCCTCAGCACGTCGGTCGAACAAGGCGTGCAGCGCACGGTCGAGGCGCTGGCGGCGATGATCGAAGGCCGTCGCTAGCCATGCGGGTCTATCCTTCCGCCTCCTCGTCCGCCGGCCTACCGGCGTGGCTGCGGCACAAGCCGTCGGTGGCGTTGCTGCTTGGCCTGGCGGGCTTCAACCTGGCGCTGTGGGCCTATGTGCTGGAGCGCCACGCGCATGCCCCGGCCCTGCTCGGCACGGCCTTCCTGGCCTGGCTGCTGGGCCTGCGCCATGCGGTGGACCCGGACCACATCGCCGCCATCGACAACGTGGTGCGCAAGCTGATGCAGCAGGACACCGCACCGCAGGCGGTGGGACTGTTCTTCTCCCTCGGCCATTCGCTGGTGGTGCTGTGCGCGGTCGGCGCGCTGGGCCTGGCCGGCGATGCGGTGAAGCGGCACTGGAACGCCATGCACGAGCTCGGCGGCGTGATCGGCACCGGCGTCTCGGCGCTGTTCCTGCTGCTGATCGCACTGGCCAACCTGTTCATCCTGCGCGATCTGTTGGGCATGTTCCGGGGCTTCCGCGAGGGCCGGCACCTGGACCATCCCCGGCTGGAGATGCTGCTGCAGCAGCGTGGCCTGCTGGCGCGCGCGTTCCGCTCGCTGTTCGGGCTGGTCGGCAGGAGTTGGCACATGCTGCCGATCGGCCTGCTGTTCGGGCTGGGCTTCGACACCGCCTCCGAGATCGGCCTGTTCGTGATGGCCGGCGACGGCATCAGCCAGGGGTCGGGGCTGCTCGACGTGCTGTTGCTGCCGCTCTTGTTCATGGCCGGCATGACCCTCATCGACACCACCGACAGCATCCTGATGACCCGGGCCTACGGCTGGGCCTACCGCGACCCGCTGCGCAAGCTCTGGTACAACCTCGGCCTCACGCTGCTGTCGGTGGTGCTGGCACTGGGCATCGGCGGCGTCGAGGCGCTGGGCCTGATCGCCGGCAAGCTGCAGCCGGACGGCCGCGCGTGGGCCTGGGTCGGCGCCGCCAACGCCGCGCTGTCGCGGTACGGCTATCTGATGATCGGGCTGTTCGTCGCCGCCTGGCTGGGCTCGATGCTGTTGTTCCGCTGGCGGCGCTTTGCGCGGCTCGGCTAGCGCGGGGCCGACTCCTCAGTCGGCCCTTTCGCGCCCGGCCGGCGGCGGCAGGCCGGCACGACGGATGGCGTAGCGCTTGATCTTGTTGGCTAGCCCCACCCGCGACAGGCCCAGCTCGCGCGCCGCCTTGCTGTGGTTCCAGTGGCAGCAATCGAGTGCGTCGCGCACCAGTTGCGCCTCCAGCGTCTCCACCTTCTCCTTCAGCGTGCCACCCGGCAGGTCCAGCAGGCTCGCGCAGGCCGGCGGCGAGGGCGGCGCGGGCCGCGCGCTGGAGATCTCCGGTGAGAGGTGACGCACGGTGATGAATTCGCCGTCGTCGATCAGCGCCATGATCCGGCGTACCTCGTTCTCCAGCTCGCGCACGTTGCCGGGGAAGTCGTAGGCGCCCAGGCAGGCCAGCGCCTCGGGCGTGATGCCGGCCACGTGGCGACCCATGTTGCCCGAGTACTTCTCCAGCAGGTGCGCCACCAGCGGCGGGATGTCCTCGCGGCGCTCGCGCAGCGGCGGAATGCGCAGCTCGAAGCCGCGCAGGCGGTAGTACAGGTCGCGCCGAAACTTGCCCTGCGCCACCAGCGGCCGCAGCGGCCGGTCGCTGCTGGCGATGATGCGCACGCCCCGCCCCGCCTGCGGCGGCTCGCCGGCCTGCAGGAAGCGCAGCAGCGCCGCCTGGGTGGCCTGGGAGATGTCCGAGATGCCGTCCAGGAACACGCTGCCGCCCTCGGCCGCCACCAGCAGCCCGGGCTGCGTGCCGCGCTCCCCGTCGGGGCGGCCGAACAGCACCGCGCGCAGGGCTTCGTCCGTCTCCACCGCGCAGTTGACGTGCATGAAGAGCAGGTTGTGGCGCTGGCTGAAGAGATGGATGGCGCGCGCCATCGGCTCCTTGCCGGTGCCGGTCTCGCCCTCGATCAGCACCGGCAGGTCGGTGAGCGAGGCCTTGCGGGCGAAGTTGCAGACCTCGGCCATCGCCGTGCTGGCGAACACCAGCCGGTCGAAGGTGTAGATCTCGCGCATGGCCTTGTGCACCGGGTCCGGCGGCTGCACGGTGCGGTCGGTGAACTTGAGCTGGCGCGACAGGTAGCGGTGGATGCGCGAAAGCTCGCGGGCCTCCAGCGCGCGGCGCACCAAGAGGTGCACCTGCTCGGGCTGCCAGGGCGCCATGATCACCTGGTAGATCGCCGCGTCGTTGATGGCGTCGCGCACCACCTGGGTGGCGTCGTTGTCGAGCACCATCACCCGCACCGTGTCGCGGTGGTGCACGCGCAGCTCGCGCAGCAGGTCCACGCCGCGCCCGTCCACCAGCACCTGTTCCACGATCACCAGGTCGGCGCGGGTTTCCTCGTTGTTGAGCGCGGCCAGCGCCTCGCGGGCGCGGTCGTGCACGCTCACCGCGTAGTCGGTGCCCAGCCGGCGGCGCAGCCGCGCGTCGCGCGCCAGCCGCCGGCCCACCAGGGCCACCCGCCACTCGTGCGAGCGGGTCGCCTCGGCCTCCAGCGCTTCGAGCAGGGGCACGATGGTCTGCGGCGGCAGGTTCATGCGGCACTACCCTGCCGGCCGGGGCGGCACGACGGATTCACTCGCATGTTTCCACCTCCATCGACTTGATGAGCACCTCGTTCCCGCTGTAGCGCTGCCTCTCGCGCCCGCCGCAGGCCGGGCACGCCGCGGCGTCGCCGGCGCGCGGCGCGCCGCAGTCGCGACAGCCCTCGCCCTCGCCCACCGCGCGGATGTCGAGCACGGCGCCCTCGAGCGGGCCGCCCGGCACGATCGCCTCGAAGCAGAAGCGCACCGCCTCCGGCAGCAGCGTGGAGCGCTCGCCGAGCAGCAGCAGGATGCGGCGCACCCGCGCGCCGCCGGCATGCTCGCCGGCGATGGCCACCAGGTTGCGGGTGATCGCCAGTTCGTGCATGCCCGCGCTCAGCAGATCCGCGGCAGCTGCTCGCCGAGCAGCAGGTCGAGGATGCGCTCGCCGCCGAAGCGCGAACGCACCGCCACGCGCCCGGGCGAGGCCTCGCGGACCTCGCCCACCGCGCAGGCCTCGCGGCCCAGCGGATGCGCCCGCATCGCCGCCAGCAGCGCCTCGCACTGCGCGGCCGGCACGATCGCCGCCAGCTTGCCCTCGTTGGCGAGGTAGAGCGGGTCGAGGCCGAGGATCTCGCAGGCGCCGCGCACCGGATCGCGCACCGGCAGCGCCAGCTCGTCCAGCAGCAGGCCGAAGCCGCCCTCCTGGGCGAACTCGTTGGCGATGGTGGCGAGCCCGCCGCGGGTGGCGTCGCGCAGCCAGCGCAGCTGCGGCGCGGCGGCGAACATGGCCTCCACCAGGCCGTTGAGCGGCGCGCTGTCGCTCTCCACCGGGATCTGCAAGGCCAGCTCGTTGCGCGCGGCCAGCACCGCGATGCCGTGGTCGCCCAGGGTGCCGTTGACCACCAGCCGGTCGCCCGCCCGCACCTGCGCCGGCCCGGTGGCGCGACCGGGCGGGATGGCGCCGATGCCGGCGGTGTTGATGAAGACCTGGTCGCCGCTGCCGCGCCCCACCACCTTGGTGTCGCCGGTGACGATGCTCACGCTGGCCTCGTCGGCCGCCCGGCGCATGCTGCGCAGCACCTCGAACAGCGTCTCCAGCGGCAGCCCTTCCTCCAGGATCAGGCCGCAGCTCAGGTACAGCGGCCGGGCGCCGCCCACGGCGAGGTCGTTGACGGTGCCGCAGACGGCCAGGCGGCCGATGTCGCCGCCGGCGAAGGCCAGCGGCGAGACCACGTAGCTGTCGGTGGTGAAGGCGAGCTGGCCGCCGTCGAGCACGGCCGGGTCGATGCGCGCCTGGTCCTCCAGCGGAGCAAGCAAGGGGTTCTCGAACACCGGCCGCACCAGCTCGGTGATCAGCTCGCGCATGGCCCGCCCGCCGGCGCCATGGGCCAGGGTGATCGTCTTGCCCTGCCAGCGCGCGGGCAGCGTCTCGGGCGGGCTCATGCCGCGGCCTCCGCGTCCGGCCGGGCGTACTGGTAGTAGGCCGCGCAGGCGCCCTCGCTGGACACCATCAGGGCGCCGAGCGGCGTCTCCGGCCGGCAGCGGCCGCCGAACACGCGGCACTGGCTGGGCTTGATCAGCCCCTTGAGCACCTCGCCGCACTGGCACTCGGCCGGGTCGGTGACGGCGAGGTTGGGCATGGCGAAGCGCCGCTCCGCGTCGAAGCGCGCGTAGGCCTCGCGCATGCGCACGCCCGAGGCGTCGATCGAGCCGAGCCCGCGCCACTCGAAGAACTCGCGCGCCTCGAACACCCTGGCGATGGCCTCCAGCGCCGCCGGGTTGCCGCCCGGCCGCACCAGCCGCGCGTACTGGCTCTCCACCGCCGCCTCGCCGCGCTCGAG
This sequence comes from Frateuria defendens, assembly GCF_001182895.1. Taxonomy (GTDB): domain Bacteria; phylum Pseudomonadota; class Gammaproteobacteria; order Xanthomonadales; family Rhodanobacteraceae; genus Frateuria_B; species Frateuria_B defendens. The sequence goes on from NZ_LFQR01000083.1 coordinate 5,936, forward strand.
CTGGCGCAGGATCATCCACAGCGACTGCAGGATGTCGTTCGGCTCGAAGCCGGAGACCACCACCGGCCGGCCGTAGTCGCGGGCGATGAAGTCGAACGGCTCGCTGCCGATCACCATCGCCACGTGGCCGGGGCCGATGAAGCCGTCGATGTTGAGGTCCGGCGTATCCAGCAGCGCGCGCAGCGTGGGCGTGATGGTGATGTGGTTGCAGAACAGGCTGAAGTTCGCCACGCCCTGCCGCTCGGCCTCCAGCACGGTGAGCGCGGTGGAGGGCATGGTGGTCTCGAAGCCCAGCCCGAAGAACACCACCTCGCGCCCGGGGTTGGCGCGGGCGATGGCCAGCGCGTCCAGCGGCGAATACACCATGCGCACGTCGGCGCCCTCTGCGCGCGCCTGCAGCAGGCTCATGGCCGAGCCCGGCACGCGCATGGCGTCGCCGAAGGTGGTGAAGATCACGCCGGGCTGGCGGGCGATGGCGATGCAGTCGTCCACCCGCCCCATCGGCAGCACGCACACCGGGCAGCCGGGCCCGTGGACGAACTCCAGGCTGGCCGGCAGCAGGTCCTTCAGCGCGTAGCGGAAGATCGCGTGGGTGTGGCCGCCGCATACTTCCATGATCTGCACCGGCCGTTCGGCGGTGGCGCCGAGGCGTTCGAGCGTGGCGCCGATGTCGCGCACCAGGGCGCGGGCGTGTCCGGGGTCGCGGAACTCGTCGATGAATTTCATGCGCGCGCGCCTTCCCGCAGGGCCGCCGCCTCGGCCTGGGCCTCGCCCAGGGCGTGCAGCAGTTCGAGCGTGAGGCGGGCCTCCTCCTCGTCGATGCGGCTCATGGCGAAGCCCACGTGCACCAGCACCCAGCTGCCGACGCAATCCTCCAGCGGCCCGCCGTCGGGCGCGACGCAGGCGATGTTGACCTCGCGGCGGACGCCGAGCACGTCCACGACCGCCAGCTTGGCGCTGGCGTCGCTGATCGACTCGATCCGTCCGGGAATACCAAGACACATGGGTGATTACCTCATCGGCAGTAACGGGCCAGCGCGATCAGCGCCTGGCCCAGGGCAAGGCCGCCGTCGCCGGCGGGAAGCATCGAGGGCAGCAGCGGCGCCAGCCCACAGGCGGCCAGGCGCTGCACCACGCGCTCGGCCAGCAGGCGGTTCTGGAACACGCCGCCGGAGAGCGCCACCGTGCCGCAGCCGTGGGCGGCGGCGAGCCGGCCGGCCAGCGCCGCCACCGCGTCGGCGAGGCCGGCGTGGAAGCGCGCGGCCACCCGCGCCGGCGCGCAGCCGGCGGCAAGGTCCGCCAGCAGCGCCGGCCACATCGGGGCGGGGTCGAGGCGTGGCAGGCCGTCGGCGACGGTCTCGGCGAAGGGGTAACCCGCTTCCACCGGCCAGGCGCCGGCGGCGCAGGATTCCAGCCGGATCGCCGCCTCGCCCTCGTAGCCGATGCGCTCGAAGCACAGCTCCAGCGCGGCGGCCACGGCATCGAACCAGCGCCCGGCGCTGCTGCTCGGTGGCGCCTGCAGGCCGGTCGCCAGCATCGGCTGCAGCAGGCCGTGCGGCAGCGCGGCCAGGCGGCGCCGGAGGCCGAGGCCGGCGAAATCGCGCTCGAACCGCTCCCAGCCGAGGCAGCGGACGAGGTGCGCATAAAGGTTGCGCCACGGCTCGCTCGCGGCGCGGTCGCCGCCGGGCAGCGGCATCGGGCGCAGGCTGGCCAGGCGCCGGCAGCGGCGGTAGTCGCCGAGCAGGAATTCGCCGCCCCACAGGCCGCCGTCGTCGCCGTAGCCCAGGCCGTCGAACACCACGCCGAGCACCGCCCCGCCCTCCAGCGGCCAGCCATGCTCGCCGAGGCAGGCGACCAGGTGGGCATGATGATGGCCCACCGGCACGGCCTGTTCCGGGTAGTGCGCCAGCGCATGGGCATGCGAGAGGTAGCCGGGGTGGCGGTCGCAGGCGACGAGGTCCGGCTGGAAGCGGAAGAAGGCCCGGTAGTCGGCCAGCGCGGCCTCCCAGTCGGCCAGGCAGGCAGCATCGTGCAGGTCGCCGATGTGCTGGGAGAGGATGGCCTGGCCCTCGTGCACCAGGGCAAAGCTGTTCTTGAGGTCGCCGCCCAGCGCCAGCACGCGCGGCGCGGCGTCGAAGCCCGGCGGCACCGGCAGGGGCGCCGGCGCGTAGCCGCGGGCGCGGCGCAGCAGGCGCGGCCGGCCGGCCACGATGCGCACCACCGAGTCGTCCACCCGGCGCGCGATGGGGCGGTCGTGGTCGAGCACCCAGTCGACGCCCTCCAGCGCCGCGAGTTGGGCCGGCCCGGTGGCCTGGGGCTGGCCGCTGAGGTTGCCGCTGGTCAGCACCATCGGCGCGCGCAGGCGCTTGAACAAAAGGTGGTGCAGCGGCGTGGAGGGCAGCATCACGCCCAGGGTCGAGAGGCCCGGCGCGATGCCCGCCGCCAGCGCTGGCGCGCCGGCCCGGCGCGGCAGCAGCACGATCGGCGCGGCCGCGCTCGCCAGTTCCGCTTCCGCGACAGGCTCCACCTCGCAGTACTCGCGCAGCATGGCCAGGTCGCGCGCCATCAGCGCGAAAGGCTTGCCGTCGCGCCGCTTGACGGCGCGCAGCCTCGCCACCGCGGCCTCGCTGGCGGCGTCGCAGGCCAGCTGGTAGCCGCCTAGCCCTTTCACCAGCACGATTTCGCCGCGCCGGATCAGGCTGGCCGCGGCATCGACGTCGTCGAGGAAAGTCAGCGCGTCGAGCGCGAACGGACGTCCATCCATCCGCCTCAGCGTGGCGCGCGGGCCGCAGCGGTAGCAGGCGTTGGCCTCGGCATGGAAGCGCCGGTCGGCCACCTCGCCGTATTCGGCGGCGCAGTCGGCGCACAGCGGGAAGCCGGCCAGGGTGGTGTTGGCGCGGTCGTAGGGCGTGCCGGTGATCACCGACAGCCGCGGCCCGCAGTCGGTGCAGGCGGTGAAGGGGTAGCGGTAGCGGCGCGAGAACGGGTCCATCGTCTCGGCCACGCAGGCCGGGCAGGCGGCGAGGTCGCGCGCCACGCCCAGGCCCGGCGCCTCGTCGGTGCTGGCCGCGATGCGAAAGTCCGCAGGCGGCGGAGCCGGCACGGGGATGACCTCGCGCCGCACGCGGTCCACCTGGGCGCCGCCGCGGCGCAGCGCCGCGAGTGCAGCGGCGAAGGCCTCCAGGCGCGCCGCGTCGGCGTAGGCCTCGACCACCACCGCGCTGCCGGCGTTGCGCACCTCGCCCGCCACGCCCAGCTCGCGCGCCAGCCGCAGCGCCGACGGCCGGAAGCCCACGCCCTGCACGATGCCGCGCAGCTCCAGCCGCAGGCCCGCCATGGCCGGTTCCTGGCACCTCACCGCTGCGGCCATAGCAGCACCCGGTTGTTACCCGAATCGACCACGATGGCGGTGTCGCCGTGGGCGGCCACCGCGTAGGGCCAGCACAGCGTGTCGCGCGCCATCCGCTGCCAGCGGTTGTCGCCCTTGTCGGCAAAGCCCGCCTGCCCGGCCAGCGCCGTGGCAGGCCCGAACGTGTCATAGCGCAGCAGGCGCGAATTGGCGGTGTCGGCCACCAGCAGCGCCTCGCCCAGCACGGCGAGGCCGTAGGGCATGTTGAGGCTGCCGGCCGTGGGCCAGTAGTGCCCGCGGTTGTGGTCGAGGCCATGGAAGTCCGCCTGCCCCAGCACCGCGTCGGCCGCGCAGCCGCTCGGCGGCGCGGCCTGCCGCCAGCACAGCACGCGGTTGTTGCCGGCATCGGCGATCACCAGGGCGCCGCGCCAATGCGCCAGCGCGTGCGGCCAGCGCAGCGAGCCGGCGCCCACCGCGCCGGCGTTCTCGTCGCGCTGGCGGAAATCGGGCTGGCCCAGCACCGCGTCGGCCGGCGTGCCGTGGTGGCCCGGCAGGCGGTCCCAGCGCAGCACGCGCCGGTTACCGGTATCGGCCACCCACAGGCGCTGCCCGTCGTAGTGCACGGCGTAGGGCCAGTAGAGCGTGTCCGCGTCGGGCCCGGGGCGCCCGCGGTTGATCGCCCCGGCGCGGAAATCGCCCTGCCCCAGCACCAGGTCGGGCGGCTGGCCCGAGCGGCGCGGCGCCCGCCGCCACAGCAGCACGCGGTGGTTCCAGGCATCGGCCACCGCCAGCCCCTCGCCCACCGCGCACAGGCCGGTGGGCATGGCGAACCCGCCTGCCTCGACGGCGCCACCGGCATTGCGCGCCTCGCCGCCGGCATCGCGCTGGCCGAGCAGCAGGCCGGCCGCGGCGCCGTCGGCGGCCGGCCGCGCCGGCCAGCCGAGCAGGCGATGATGGCCGGTGTCCGCCACCCACAGGCAGCCGTCCGCAGTGACGGTCGCGCCGCGCGGGCCGAACAGGCTGCGCGCATCGGGGCGGATCGGCGCGCATTCGGACTGCGCGCCCAGGATCACCGCCGGCCCGCCCCCGGCCAGGGCATGCGGCGCGGCGGCCCGCTCGCGCGGCGGCGCCAACGAAACCCGCCGCGGCGGTTCGGCAAGCGGCCGGCTCATGCGCCGAGCTTCACCGCGACGCGCCCGGCCCGCAGGCGCACGGCGTGATGGGGCAGGCGCACGCCCGGCAGGTCGAGGCAGTCGCCGTTGTCGAGCCGGTAGCGGAAGCCATGGTGGCGGCAGGTGAGCACGCCGTCCTCCACCGCCGCGCCGGACAGCGGCAGCCCCAGGTGCAGGCAACGGTTGTCCATGCAGTGGACGAGGTCGCCGCGGCGATAGAGCAGCAGCTCGCGCCCGCCCAGCCGGTGCCCCACGAGCGTGTCCGCCGGCAGCTCCTCCAGCGCGCAGAGGTCGACGAAACCGCCGCCCGGCGCGGGCGAGAACGGGCTCACCGCCTGCGCGCCGCGATCCGCCGCGGCGGGATCGGCGCCCAGCTCTACGATGCGCATCAGTTCCGGCGCCTGCTCGCGCAAGGCGGCCTCCACGCCATGGCGCAGGGTCTGCATGGAAGCCGGGCAGCTGCGGCAGGCGCCGATGAGGCGGATCTCCACCGCGTCGGGCGGCAGCACCGCCACCAGCTCCACGCCGCCGCCGTGCTGGGCCAGCATCGGCTGCACCGATGCCAGCGCAGCGCGCACGCGCTGCTCCAGCGGGTCGCGTACCAGGCCGTGCAGGCGCAGCACGCCGAACACCAGCGGATCGCGCACGACCTCGCGCAGGCGGGCCGCGGCGGCGGCCTCCTCGCGCAAGCCGCGCACCAGCCGCAGCAGGGCCTCGCGGTGCAGCTGCTCGATCGCATGCTGCAACTGCTCGAACAGCGCGCGCTGCTCGCCGGGCAGCTGCGCGGCGGCGGCCTGGAGTTCGCTGACGCGGCCGGCCAGCACAGCCAGCTGCTCGCCGGCGTCGGCCATCGCCTCACGGGTCGCGGACACGGCCATCAGGCTGCCGACAGTTCCGCCAGCGCGGCGCGCACGGTGGCCGCCTGCCCGGCCATCGCCAGTTGCTCGAACACGTCCAGCGCCTCGCCGTACAGCACGCGCGCGCGGGCCGCGCCCTCCGCCGCCGGCAGGTTGGACAGCGCGTTGGCCTTGTTGGCCAGCGTGTGGGCGTATTCCAGCGGCGTATGGCGGCGGTCGCGCACCGTCAGCGCCTCGTCGTAGGCGGCGATGGCCCGGTGCAGGTTGTCCAGCGGATGGCTGCTGGGCAGGTACTGCAGGGCGTTGCCCAGGTTGTTCTGGGTCATGGCGTATTCGGCCGGGTGATCGACCCGGTTGATGGCGGCCAGCGCGTGCTCGAACGACTGCATCGCCAGTGCCTCGCGCAGCGCCCCGCGGCCGCCGCCGCCCATCGAGAGGTAGGCGATGGCGAGGTTGTTGTGCAGGATCGCGAATTCGCGCGGGTAGTCGCGCGCGGTGAACACGCGCAGCGCCTGCTGGTAGCAGGCCAGCGCGTCGGGCATGCGGGCTGCGCCCTCCTGCGCCAGGGCCTGGAGCACCAGGCCCGCGTTCATCTCCAGCTCGGCCTGCTCCGCCGGGCCGCCTTGCGCGGCGAGCCGCGGGCGGGCCGCCTCGTAGCAGTCCAGCGCCGCGCGCAGCGACGCCGTGCCGCCGTCGGGCAGGGCCTGATGCGCGGTGCCCTCGCGGGCCAGCAGCCGGGCCGCCAGCACCGAGCCGGGCGGCGCCAGCTCGCGGCCGCGGCGGTAGAGCGCGATCGCATCGTGCAGCTGGCGTGCGTGGCGCGGCCGCTGCTGCAGCCCCATGGCGATCTCCATCAGCATCTCGGCCCGCTGCGCGGGGCTGGCCTGCGAGTCTTCGGCCATCGCCAGCGCGGTGCGCAGCTGGATGTCGCTCAGGGCGCTGGAAGCTTCCGGGGTGGGTTCGGCGGGCATACGGCGGGGCGGCGTGGAGACGGCCGCGGCAGATGTCTTGAAGGTTGCCGCCAAGCTGCCGCGCGGTCCCAACCCTGTCAACCATCGTTGCAAAACTGCAAACCTGCTTGGCACCCGGCCGCCGTGCGCCCTGGAATTGTCTCGGAGACGTGGCATCGCTCCCGTGCCAACATGGCCTTTCCCCCAACGGACAGGAAGCCGCCATGCCACGCCTCCCCGCTTTCGCCGCCCTCGCCTGCCTCGGCCTGCTGCTGGCCGCCTGCGGGCAACGGCAGAAGCCACCGCAGGACCACTCCGGCAGCGTGGCCAGCGTCGCCAAGGCACCGACGCGGGTGCCGACGCCGGCACCCGCGTCGCCGCCCGCCTATCGCGACGACGCCCTCGGCATCTCGATCGTGGTCCCGCCGGGCATGACGCTGCGCCACGACTTCAAGCGCGACTATTTCGACCCCGACGCCTGGAAACTCGAGGCCGATTCCGAGAGCCACGGCAAACCGGCCCTGGCCCTGGTCCTCGACGGCTCCAACGAGATCACCGCGGCCGAGCTGCGCCTGGGCACCAGCACCGACGCGCAGGACCTCGCCCATTGCCTCGAACCGGCCTCCAACGCCTATGAGGACGAGGATGAGCCCAAGGAAGAAACGGTCAAGCTCGACGGCGTGCCGTTCCGCCATGCGCAGGCGGGCGACGCGGGGATGAACCATTACGTCGTGGCCGAGACCTACCGCGCCGTCCATCGCGGCCGCTGCTATGCGATCGACCTTCTGGTCATCGGCAGCTCGCCGGAAGTCTACGACCCGCCGCGCAAGGTGCCGTTTCCGCGCGATGTGGCCCAGCGGCGCCTGAGGGAGGCACTCGCCGGGCTGCACTTCGCGCCGTGACGGCGGCGCCCTCGGGGCGAGGCGCTCACCCCTGCGCCACGAACACCGGCGGCGCATACCCCGCGGGCTTGCTGCCCACCTGCGCGCCGCCGTGGATCATCGCCTGCTGTGCGTCGGCGAACATGTAGTACGGGAACGGCGCCTCCGGCCGGCTGGCCTCGTCCAGCCGCACGCGCAGCGGCTCGGGCAAGGTGAAATCCAGCGCCGCGAGGTTGTCCTCGAGCTGAGCCAGCTTGGTAGCGCCGACGATCACCGAGCCCACGCCCGGCTGCGTGGCGACCCAGTTGAGCGCCACCTGCGCCATCGGCCGGCCCAGCTCCTGCGCCACCGCCTCCAGCGCGCCCACGATGCGCCAGTTGCGCTCGGTGAAGCGGTCGAAGCCCGGCCGCCCCGACACCACCGCGAGGCGCCCCTCGCCCGTGCCGCCGTCCCGGCTCGGGCGGTACTTGCCCGAGAGCAGGCCCATCGCCAGCGGGCTCCATGCGGTGATGCCCAGCCCCAGCTCGGTCGCCAGCGGCACGAACTCGTGCTCGATGTGGCGCTCCACCAGCGAGTATTCGAGTTGCAGGTTCACCAGCGGCGAGAGCGCGTGCGCCTCGGCGTAGGTCTGCGCGCGGGCCGCGTACCAGGCCGGCACGTCGGAGAGGCCGGCGTAGCGGATCTTGCCCGCGCGCACCAGGTCGTCCAGCGTGCGCACCACTTCCTCGGCCGGGGTGAGGCGGTCCCAGGTGTGCAGCAGGTAGAGGTCGATGTAGTCGGTGCGCAGGCGGCGCAGCGAGCCCTCCACCGCGCGCAGGATGTTCTTGCGGCCGTTGCCGCCGGCGTTGGGGTTGCCGGGCTGGGCGTTGTAGGTGAACTTGGTGGCGAGCACCACGCGGTCGCGCACGCCGGCCTCCTCGACGAAGCGGCCGAGCAGCGCCTCGCTGCTGCCCTCGGTGTACATGTCGGCGGTGTCGATGAAGTTGCCGCCGGCGTCCAGGTAGCGGTCGAACAGGGCACGCGCGGTGTCCTCCGCCGCGCCCCAGCCCCATTCCTCGCCGAAGGTCATGGCGCCCAGGGCGAGCGGGCTGACGCGCAGGCCGGAGCGGCCGAGGGTGTAGTAGCGATCGAGCGACATGGCGAACCTCTTGGGGAGCATGGAAGACGGCGCCAGTCTGGCCCTCGCCACGGCGCGGAAAAAGCGGGCACGGCTTGATGCGTTATTAAATCTGGCTAATAAATGGCGCTTTCCACTTTTCGTTCCGGCCACCTATGCGCGACGACGCCACCGCTGCCCTGCGCGCCTTCCGCCTGATCGCCGAGCACGGCAGCTTCACCCGCGCCGCCGTCGTGCTGGAGATCACGCCCTCCGCGCTCAGCCAGACCCTGCGCCAGCTCGAACAACGCCTCGGCGTGCGCCTGCTCCACCGCACCACGCGGCGCGTGGGCCTGACCGAAGCCGGCCGCCAGTTGCTGGCGCGCATCGTCCCTGCCCTGAAGGAGCTGGACGGGGCGCTGGAGGACCTGCGCCAGCACGAGGAGCACCCGCGCGGCACACTGCGCGTCACCGTGCCGAACGTGGTGCTGCCCTGGCTGATCGAGCCGATGCTGGCGGAGTTCGCCCGTGCGTGGCCGGACGTGCAGCTGGACATCCGCGTCGACGACGGCCTCGTCGACCTGGTCGGCGAAGGCTTCGACGCCGGCATCCGCCTCGGCGAGCGCTTGCAGAAGGACATGGTGGCGGCGCCGCTCACCGGCCCCGTGCGCGCGGTCGTGGTGGCTCGCCCGATTACTTCGAGCGCCACGGGCGCCCCCGCCATCCGCGCGACCTGGCGCGGCACAACTGCCTGAAATTCCGCTACGCCAGCAGCGGCGGCGTCTACCGCTGGGAGTTCGCGCAGAAGGGCCGCTGGTTCGAGACCGACGTGGCCGGCAACCTGGGTGGTCAACCAGCCCGGCCTCGCGGTGCGCGCCGCGCTGGACGGCGTGGGCCTCACCCACGCGCTCGAGCCCTACGTGCGCGGGATGCTGGCGGACGGGCGGCTGGTCAGCGTGCTCGATGCCTGGCTGCCGCCCTTCGACGGCTTCTACCTCTACTACCCCAGCCGCTTCCAGGTGCCGCCGAAGCTGCGCGTGTTCATCGACTTCCTGCGCGAGCGGCAGCGGCGCGCGGGCTGATCAGTGGTAGCGCCAATGCCCCTGGACCCACACGTGCGGCGAGGCCCAGTAGCCGGGCACCCAGGCGCGCCCGGCGTGTCCGCGCGGGGCCACCACCACGCAGCCGGCGAGCAGCAGGCCGGTTGCGAGCGCGACCAGGGCGGGCGGAAGGAGTCGGACGGGAAAACGCATGGCGGCACCTCGCGGCGGAACGGATGCGCCTGGAAACGCCGCGTCGGCGCGGCCCGATGACCGGCGGGCCGGGCGTCGCTGGGAACGTGTTCATGTTCGCGCCGGACGCGGTTCATGTCGTCGGCCACGCGCCGGCCACCGGGCGGCCGGCCGCTCCACCGCGGTGCCGTCATCGCCGCCGCTCCACGCGATCAGCTGCGCGCCAGCTCCTCGACCACCGCGCGATAGCGCGCCGCGATGCGTTCCTCGTCGCGATGGTGGAAATCGCGCACCACCCACTCGCCGCCGCACAGCACGTGGCGCACCAGCTGCTGGTTGCCGGCGAAGACGAAGCTGTCCAGCACCGCGTCCGTCCCTCGCGCCGCCAGCAGCGGCGATGGCTCGTCGAGCACCAGCAGGTCGGCGCGATGGCCGGGCCCCAGTTCGCCCACGGGCAGGCCCGCCGCCTGCGCGCCGCCGCGCAGCGCGGCGCGCCACAGCGTCTCGCCCACGCTCTCGCCCTGCCCGCGCGCGGCGATGTTGCGGTGGCGGGTGCTGAGGCGCTGGCCGTATTCCAGCCAGCGCAACTCCTCCACCGGCGACACCGAGATGTGCGAGTCCGAGCCGATGCCCAGCGTGCCGCCCGCATCGAGGTAGTCGGCCAGCGGGAACAGGCCATCGCCGAGGTTGGCCTCGGTGCTGGGGCACAGGCCGGCCACCGCGCCGCTGCGCGCCAGCCGCGAGGTTTCGTGGCCGGTGAGGTGGGTGGCGTGCACCAGCGTCCAGCGCGCGTCCACCTGCGCGTGATCGAGCAGCCACTCGACCGGCCGCGCGCCGCGCAGGGCCAGGCAGTCCTGCACTTCGCCGAGCTGCTCGGCGATGTGGATGTGGATCGGGCCGTCCTGCGCGAGGCCACTCGCCAGCACCGCGCGCATCGCCTCCTCCGGCACCGCGCGCAGCGAGTGCAGCGCGATGCCTACGCGCACGGCCGGCCCCTCGTGCCGGCGCAGCGCCTCCAGCAGGCGCAGGTAGCCGGACACGTCGTGGCCGAAACGCCGCTGCCGCGCGGCGAGCGGCCGGCCGTCGAAACCGCCGGTCATGTAGAGCACGGGCAGCAGGGTCAGCGCGATGCCCGCCTCGCGCGCCGCCTCGACCAGCGCCAGCGACATCGCCTTCGGCAGCGCGTAGGGCGTGCCGTCCGGCTGGTGGTGCAGATAGTGGAACTCGCACACCTGCGTGTAGCCGGCCTTGAGCATCTCCACGTAGAGTTGCGCGGCGATGGCCTGCAAGGCCTCCGGCCCGATCGCCGCCGCGAAGGCGTACATGGTTTCGCGCCACGACCAGAAGCTGTCGTCGCTGCGCCCGCGCCGCTCGGCCAGCCCGGCCATGGCGCGCTGGAAGGCGTGGGAGTGGAGGTTGGGCATGCCGGGCAGCACCCAGCGGCCCGCGCGTTCGGCGGAGGCGGCGCCGGCAGCCTCCCGCCACCGCCCCGTGCCGTCGACGGCCAGCACTACGTCCTTCGACCAGCCTTGCCGCCAGGCGAAGTCCGCGCGCCAGGCCCGCTCGACCTCTGTCATATCGTCGCACCCTCGCCGCCGGCAACCAGCGCGGACCTTAGTCCATCCGTGGCGGCGGCGGCAAAACCGTCGATTTCGCCTCCAGGACGCCCCGCCATTCAGTCGACCAGATCACATAAATGGATATACTTCCTTGACAACGTAACAAATACTTCGCCCGCGTAGCGGGGTCTCACTCAAGGAACAAGGGAGGACCGAGAGGCACTGATCTTAAGGACAGTCGACGGCATGCCCACCCGGACCAAGATCGCCCTCGCGGGTGGGCACGCAACTGGCCTGCTAGTCATTGTCTTTCTCCGCATGCCCCCGAGGCATGCCAAGGCCGGCAAGGCCTTACGAAAAACACGTCCGCTTCGAGCACCGCATGGCCCGGCTCCGGGCATACCGCCCATGGCGGCCTGCGACAGCACTACGGCCCGATCGGACTTCGCGTGAATTCGCTGCTTTGCACCGCATGGCCCATCGGGCCAGGACGGGTGCCTGTCGTCGGTTTTCTGGGGTTGGTCGTTGCGATATTTCTCGTTGCCAATGGAAGGGATGCAGGAAGAACTCCTGCAACTGCGCCGTGGCGGGCTGTACTGGCTGGCTTGCGACCACGTCACCGTGGCGGACCGCTTCGCCCGCCAGCTGCTGGCGGGCCTGCCGGCCCAGGCCAGGGCCGCGGCCGTGGTGGCCGGCCGCTCGCCCGATGCGCTGCTCGACGGGCTCGGCTCCGACCAGGGGCCGGGCGAACTCACTGTTCTCCACGTCCCCGCCGCGCAGATCCGCCCGGCGCTGGAAAACCTGCCTGCCGAACTCGAACGGGCCATGGCCTCTGTGCCGCCGCTGCTGCTGGTCTCGATCCCCGCCGCCGCCTGGGAAGATGTCGACGACAGCGCGCTGGACGCCTGGTGCGCCGCGCTGCGCGGCTGGCTGGAGCGCGGCCGCCACACCCTGCTGGTGCTGGCGCACGGCGACGTCTCCGCGCTCTGCACCCGCCTGTTCGCGCTGAACGCACATGTCGCCGGCCTGGCGCAGGCCTACCGCAGCCACGGCGGCCTGCGCTACCTGCTGCATTTCTGGAGCAACGGCCTCGGCGTGCAGGCGGCGCGCGAGTTCGCGCTGGAACAGACGGGCGATGCCCTGACCGTGTCGGAGGACCTGTCGCAGGCGGCGGCCGAAGCCACCGGCAGCGACCAGCGCAGCTACCTGGCCCAGCGCTCGGTGCTGGAAGGCGCGCCGCCCCTGTCCAGCGCCTGGCGGCTGTTCGAGGACTGGGCCGCGCTGGCCGGCCACGCGGCGCGCGCCCAGGCTTCCAGCATCCTGTTCGCCATCGACGGCAACAGCCAGGTGGAAGAGCTGGCGCGCCTGCTCTACGCCCTGCGCCGCGAGCGCGGCCGCGCGCTGAAGCTGGTGGTCAGGGAGATGGCGCCCTGCCTGCGCTACGCCGACGAGCGCCTGCTGCTCGCCAGCGGCGCCACCCTGGTGGTGCCACACGGCACCCAGCTCTCGCGCTTCCTCACCATGCTGGACACCATCCACGGCCACACCTGGCAGCGCCAGTTGCCGGAGGATTTCGCCACCGCGCTGCAGGACTTCCGCCCGCCGCCCGTCTGCGGCGTGGTGTCGGCAGAAGCATTCGCCGCCCAGGTGCACGCCGTCGAAAGCGGCCGCGCGGGCCGCAACCTGATCCACTCGCTGGTGGTGCTGGAACCGATGCCCGGCCTCAACGTCGCCAACGTGCTGGGGCAATGCGTGCTGCGCCGCGATGGCGATCTGGCCTGCATCGCCGGCCCGCGGATCTACCTGTTCCTGTTCGCCTGCCGCCGCGACGGCGTGGAGCGCGCGCTGGACAACCTGTTCCGCCTGCCCTGGCGTGAACTGGTGGCCGGCTACCACGTCATCGCCGACTACGACCTGGCCGAAGCGTTGCGCCAGACGGCGACGGATCACGCGGCCGCCGCCGCGGCGCCGCCCCTCCCGGCCGCCGCCGCGCGGGACGACACGGAGGCCGCTCCGCACGCGCCCGTGCCGCTCGCCCCGCAGTGCGCGCCGCTGCCCGGCATGGACGCGGTGCCATGAGCTACGACCAGCTGCTCCAGGTCGTCGCGGCCACCGGCGCGCTGGCCGTGCCGTTCGGCCTCTTCGCCGGCGCGCTGTGGCGCGGGCTCTCGCGCTGGATCGGCCGCCGGCTGCCGCCCCGCTTCCTCAAGGTGCACGCCGTGCGCCGGCGATCCACCCGGACAGGCAGGAACGATGGCCCGCACTGAAGCGCTCCCGTCGCCCGCCGAGGCCGTCCCGGCACGACCGGGGCTGGGCCTGTGGAACCTGTACTTCCTGGCGAAGTTCGCGCTGGCGTGGGGCGGCACGCTCAACCTCCACGCGCTGCCCAACCTGCTGCTGGCCGCGGCGCTGCTGCTGCCGCTCAAGCCGCGCTGGCTGTCGCGGCTGCGCCACCTCGCGGCCGTGCCCGCCGCCGTGGCGCTGTGCTACTACGACACCTGGCTGCCGCCGTTCGCGCGCCTGCTGGGCGCGCCGGGCGTGCTCGACTTCACGCCGGGCTACCTGCTCGAACTGGCCGGCCGCTTCGTCGACTGGCACCTGCTCGGCCTGCTCGCGCTGCTCGTGCTCGGTTACGTGCTGCTCGCGCCCTGGCTGCGCCTGACCACCGTCAGCCTCGCCGGCCTGCTGTGGCTGGCCCTGCTCGCCGTGCCGCGCCCCGCGGGCTGGACGGCCGCGACCGAGGCGGCGCAGGCGTCGGCCCCGGCGGCCTCCGGCTCGGCGCCGGCCAGCCAGAACAGCGGCCCGGCCGACAACGCCACCCTCGACGCCTACCTGGCGCGCTTCTACCAGGACGAGGCGGCCCGGCATACCGAGTTCCCCGCGCCGGCCGCCGACGCCGAACCGTTCGACCTGCTGGTCATCAACATCTGCTCGCTCGCCTGGGACGACCTGGACGAAGTCGGGCTGCGCGACAACACGCTGCTGCGCAAGATGGACGTGGTCTTCGACGACTTCGATTCGGCCACCTCCTACAGCGGCCCCGCCGCCATCCGCCTGCTGCGCGCGAGCTGCGGGCAGGGTTCGCACGCGCAGCTCTACCAGCCGGCCGACCCGCGCTGCGAACTGTTCGAGAACCTGGCGCGGCTCGGCTTCAGCGACGAGCTCGCGCTCAACCACGACGGCCACTTCGACCACTTCCTGGACGAGCTGCACCAGCAGGGCGGCCTCGCCGCCGCGCCCTTCGATACCTCGCGCCTGCCCCGCGCGCTGAGCGCGTTCGACGGCTCGCCGATCAAGCGTGACCACGACGTGCTGGCCGCCTGGTGGCAGCACCGGCTCGGCGAGCGCAGCCCCCGCACGGCACTGTTCTACAACACCATCAGCCTGCACGACGGCAACCGCCTGCTTGGTGCCGACGGTCGCTCCGGCACCGACTACAGGCCGCGAGCGCAGCAGCTGTTCGACGACCTCTCGCGCTTCGTGGACGAGCTCGCGCGCAGCGGCCGGCGCGTGGCGCTGGTGATCGTCCCCGAGCACGGCGCGGCGCTGCGCGGCGACCGCATGCAGATCCCCGGTTTGCGCGAGATCCCCAGCCCCGCGATCACCCACGTGCCGGTGGCCGTGAAGCTGATCGGCATGGGTACGCCGCCCATGGGCGGTCCGCTGCACGTGGCCGCGCCGAGCAGCTACCTGGCGATCTCCGAGCTGGTGTCGCGCCTCTACGCCGCCAGCGCGCAGCATCCGGCCGCCTACGACTGGCAGGCACTGCTGCGCGACCTGCCGCAGACCGCGCCGGAGGCCGAGGACGAGGGCGCCAAGGTGATCGAGTACGCGGGCAAGCCCCACGTGCAACTCAAGGGCGAGTCCGAGTGGCTGCCCTATCCACAGAACCCGTGACCGCCTGCCGATGAACACGCCCCTGCCCATCCGCGCCACGCGCGAAGACGACATCGCCAACCTGCGCCAGTCCCTGCAGCTGCCGCAGTTCAACTACGTGGATTTTTCCGCCCATCGGGAGCGGGAGGAAGCGCTGCAGCGCTGGCCGCTGCTGCGGGAACTCGACCGCATCGAGGCGGCCGGGCGCGCAGCCGCCGCGGAGCGGGTCGGCGCATGAGCAGCCTGGCGCTGCATGGCGTCCGCGGCGGCGCGGGCACCAGCTCGCTGCTGGCCGGGCTCGGCTATGCCCTGCACCAGCTAGGCCAGCGCGTGCTGCTGGTCGACCTGTGCCCGGAGAACCTGCTGCGCCTGCATTTCAACCTCGACCTGGCGCTGGAGGCAGGCTGGGCGCGCGCCGACCTCGACCAGCGCCCGTGGCATGAGGCCGCCTACCGCGTGCTGCCCAACCTGCACCTCCTGCCCTACGGCCGGGTTTCGCCCGGCGAATACCGCAGCCTCGAGCAGCGCCTGGCGCAGGCGCCCGAGCGCTGGGCGCAGCGCAGGCAGAACCTGGAGGAACGCTTCGACTGGGTGCTGTTCGACCTGCCCCAGCGCCTGCCCGGCCACGTGCGCCCCTTCCTCGGCCACGACGGCTGCCGCCTGCAGCTGCGGACCGTCAACGTGGATCCGGCCTGCTATGCGCTGCTCGCCCTGCGCGGGGACGAGCCCCCGCACGGCGAGCGGCTGCTGGTGAACCGGTACGACCCCGCCCACCCGCTGGAGCGCGACCTGATGCAGGTCTGGCTCGACCGCTACGAAGACCGCCTGGTGCCGCAGGCGGTGCATGAGGACACGGCCATGCGCGAGGCGATGGCGCACCAGATGCCGGTCGGCCACCACGCGCCGCACAGCCTCGCCGCCAAGGAACTCGCCAGCGTCGCCACCTGGTGCCTCGCGCAGGTGGCGCGGCGCGGCCGTGGCGCGGAAGTGCAGGCGTGAGCCTCGCCTACCGCAGCTATCGCCATTTCCGCCAGCAGCGCGGCGCGGCGCCGGCCACCGCGCTGTGGTGCTGGCTGCTGCAAGGCCTGTGCTGGCTGCTGCTGCCGCTGGAAGGGCCGGCCTGGCGCCGCGCGCTGGATACGCCGGGCGGCGCGTTCGCCCACCTGGATGGCCGGCGGCTGCGCTTCGGCGACCCGCTGCGCGTGGCGATCCAGGCCGCGTGGCTGCTGCTCGTGCGCACGCCGGCGGAGCGGGCGCGCCCGCGCGCACAACGCCTGAAGGCCGCCGCCGGCGGGCGCTGGCGGCGCCTGTGGCAACGGGGGCGGCAGGCAGCCGGCGCCTATGCGGCAACGCTGCACCGCCTGCCCGCGCGCGTGCGCGGCAGCGCGCCGTGGCAGGCGCTGCGCCGGCGCGCCAACGGCCTGCGCCCGCGCTCGCGCCGCTGGCTCACCGCCGCGCTCGCCCTGCTGGCGGCGGGGCTGGCGCTGCTGTGCGTCACCGAGCCGTTCGGCTACCTGGCGCAATTTGTCTTCGTGCTGCTGATGTGGGTCATCGCCATGGTGGTACGCCGGCTGCCGGGGCGGCTCTCCACGCTGGTCCTGGCGGTGCTCTCGATCACCGTGTCGTGCCGCTACCTGTGGTGGCGCTACACCGCCACGCTGAACTGGAACAGCCCGCTCGACTTCGCCTGCGGCATGATCCTGCTCGCCGCCGAGACGTACTCCTGGCTGGTGCTGATGCTGGGCTACGTACAGACCATCTGGCCGCTGCAGCGCAAGCCCGCGTCGCTGCCGGCGGACCTCTCGCGCTGGCCCAGCGTGGACGTGCTGATCCCTACCTACAACGAAGACCTCGCCCTGGTGCGGCATACGGTCTACGCCGCGATGGGCATCGACTGGCCAAAGGACAAGCTGCGCATCCACATCCTCGACGACGGCCGCCGCCCGGCCTTCCGCGAGTTCGCGCAGGCAGCGGGCGTGGGCTACATCGCCCGCACCGACAACCGCCACGCCAAGGCCGGCAACCTCAACCACGCGCTGCCGCAGCTTAAGGGCGAGCTGGTGGCGATCTTCGACAGCGACCACCTGCCGGCGCGCTCGTTCCTGCAGGTGACGGTGGGCTGGTTCCTGCGCGACCGCCGGCTGGCGCTGGTGCAGACGCCGCACCACTTCTTCTCGCCCGACCCGTTCGAGCGCAACCTCGGCATCTTCCGGCACACCCCCAACGAGGGCGAGCTGTTCTACGGCCTGGTGCAGGACGGCAACGACCTGTGGGACGCGGCGTTCTTCTGCGGCTCCTGCGCGGTGCTGCGGCGCGCGGCCATCGACGACATCGGCGGCTTCGCGGTGGAGACGGTGACGGAGGACGCGCACACCGCGCTGCGCCTGCACCGCCGCGGCTGGCACTCGGCCTACCTGCGCATCCCGCAGGCGGCGGGCCTGGCCACCGGCAGCCTGGCCGCGCACGTCAGCCAGCGCATCCGCTGGGCGCGCGGCATGGCGCAGATCTTCCGCATCGACAATCCGCTGTTCGGCAAGGGGCTCTCGGTCTTCCAGCGGCTGTGCTACGCCAACGCCATGCTGCACTTCCTGGCCGGCCTGCCGCGGCTGGTGTTCCTCACCGCGCCGCTGGCCTTCCTGCTGCTGCACGTCTACATCATCTACGCGCCGGCGCTGGCGATCCTGCTGTTCGTGCTGCCGCACATGATCCACGCCAGCCTCGCCAACGCGCGCCTGCAGGGCGTGTACCGGCGCCCGTTCTGGGGCGAGGTGTACGAGACGGTGCTGGCCTGGTACATCGCCCGCCCCACCACGCTGGCGCTGATCAACCCGAAGAAGGGCGCCTTCAACGTCACCGCCAAGGACGAGGTGCAGAGCCAGGACTGGTTCGACTGGCGCATCGCCAAGCCCTACCTGCTGCTGGCGGCGCTGAACGTGGTGGGCCTGGGCTTCGCCGCGTGGCGCCTGGCGCACGGGCCGGCGGACGAGATCGGCACGCTCATCGTCAGCTCGCTGTGGGTGCTCTACAACCTGCTGATCATCGGCGGCGCCATCGCGGTGGCCGCGGAGGTGCGCCAGCTGCGGCGCTCGCCTCGCGTGTCGGCCCGGCTGCCGGCGGCGCTGCGCACTGCGGACGGCCACATGCACGCGTGCACCTTGAGCGATTTCTCCGACGACAGCGTCGGCCTCGAGCTGGCCGCCGCGCTCGACCTCGCGCCCGGCACGGCCGTGTCGCTGCTGCTGCACCGTGGCACGCGGGAGTTCGTGTTCGAGGGCCGCGTGCAGCGCAGCCTCGGCCGGCGCCTGGGACTGCGGCTGGACGCGATGGACACACGGCGCCAGATCGACTTCGTGCAATGCACCTTCGCCCGCGCCGACGCCTGGCTGGACTGGCACGACGGCTTCCGCCTGCCGAGCCTGGTGAGCAGCCTGCTCAGCGTCTTCGCACTCGGCGGACGCGGCTACCTGCGGCTGGCCGAACACCCGCCGGCCGTGCTGCGCCCGCCGCTGCGCCAGCTCGGCCGGCTGTTGCGCTGGCTCGCCAGCTTCCTGCCGCGCCCCGCGCTTCCACTACGGCCCGCCATGCGGCCCTCTGCTCCAGGTTCGACGCCATGAGTCATTTCCCGATCACGCGCTGGCTTCCCCTCGCGGCGCTGCTGAGTTTCGGCTGCGCCTTCGCCGCCTCCGCCGCTACCGCGCCGGCTGCCACGCCGGTAGCGGCCGGCAGCGTCGCCGCGGCGCCGGCCGCGCCGTCCTGGCAAGCCGACTACGGCTTCGGGGAGCTCGGGAAGCGCAGCGACATGCTGCTGCTCGGCATCCGCAACACCGAGCAGATCGAGTTCCGCCTGCGCCGCGACCGCATCGCCCGCAGCGCCGTGCTGGACCTCAGCTACACGCCCTCGCCCGCGCTGCTGCCCACGCTCTCGCACCTGCGCGTGTACCTCAACGATCAGCTGATGGGCGTGCTGCCCATCGCCAAAGAAGACCTCGGCCAGCGCGTGCGCCGCCAGCTGCCGCTCGACGCGCGCCTGCTCACCGACTTCAACCGCGTGCGGCTGGAGTTCGTGGGCCACTACGACAGCACCTGCGAGGACATGGCCAACAGCACCCTGTGGGTGAACATCGGCCACGACAGCGCGATCCGCCTCGCCGGCGAGGCGCTGGCGATACAGGACGACCTCGCCAACTTCCCGCTGCCCTTCTTCGACCCGCGCGACCCGGCCAAGCTCGAACTGCCGGTGGTGTTCGCCGGCAGCCCGTCGGTGGGCAGCCAGCGCGCGGCGGCGATCGCGGCCTCGTATTTCGGCAGCCAGGCCGGCTGGTGGCGGCAGGCGCACTTCCCGGTGCGCTTCGGCGACCTGCCCGCCAGCGGCAACGCCGTGGTGTTCGCCACCAACGACCGGCGCCCGGCCTTCCTCGCCGCGCATCCGGCCGTGGACGGGCCGGTGGTCGAGCTGGCCGACCGCCCGGGCGCGGAGCACGGCAAGCTGCTGCTGGTGCTCGGCCGCAACGACGCCGACCTGGAACTGGCGGCGAGCGCGCTGGCCGCGGGCAGCACGCTTTTCCGCGGCCGGCAAGTGAAGATCGACCAGCTGCAGCCGCTCGCACCGCGCAAGCCCTACGACGCGCCCAACTGGACCCGCACCGACCGCCCGGTGCGGCTGGTGGAACTGCTCGACTACCCGCAGCAGATGCAGATCGGCGGGCTGTTCCCGCGCCCGATCACGGTGAACCTCAACCTGCCGCCCGACCTCTTCGTGTGGCGCAACCAGGGCATCCCGCTGCGCCTGCTCTATCGCTACACGCCGCCGCCGGGCGACGACGAGTCGCGCCTCACCGTCAGCGTCAACGACCAGTTCATCGCCAGCCTGCCGCTGGTGGGCGGCCCGCACCGCGGCAAGCTCGAACAGCTGCGCCTGCCTGTGCTGAGCGGCGACGCCGGCGCCAGCGACAAGCTGCTGATCCCCGCGCTCAAGATCGGCGACCACAACCAGCTGCGCTTCGACTTCAGCTTCGCCAGCGTGGTCGGCAGCGCGCAGCGCGACGTGTGCCGGACCACGCTGCCGGTGAACGTGCAGGGCGCGGTGGAGGACGATTCCACCATCGACTTCTCCGGCTTCCAGCACTACATCGGCCTGCCCGACCTGGCCGCCTTCGCGCTCAGCGGCTTTCCCTTCAGCCGCATGGCCGATCTGTCCGAGACGGTGGCGCTGGTGCCGGCCAACGCCAGCCGCGAGCAGGTGGGCACCCTGCTCGACCTGGTCGGCGGCCTCGGCGCGCAGACCGGCTACCCGGCGCTGGGCCTGCGCGTCACCGACGACTGGAAGCAGGCCGCCGCCAGCGACGCCGACCTGCTGCTGATCGGCACCCTGCCGGCCGAACTGCGCGAGCGCGCGGACCCGGCCCTGCTGCTGGAGAACCAGCGCAGCGTGCTGCGCCAGGCCGGCGGCCGCCCGCCCGCCGAGGCGGCGCTGGACGCGCGGCTGCAAACCACCGGCGACGGCGCGCCCGTGAACCGCGTGGCCGTCAGCTCGAGCGCGCCGCTGGCGGCGATCCTCGGCATGCAGTCGCCGTTCCATCCGCAGCGCAGCATCGTGGCGCTGGAAGGCAACCAGCCGGCCGACTACGCGCTGTTGCAGGACACGCTCGGCGACATCGGCAAGCGTGCCGCGGTGGCGGGCTCGGTCGCGCTGATCCGCAGCAGCGGCGTCAGCAGCCAGTTCGTCGGCGAGCACTACTACGTGGGCAACCTGCCCTGGTGGCTGCTGCTGTGGTTCCACCTCTCCGGCCACCCGCTGCTGCTGGCCGCGCTGGCCACGCTGGCAGTGGTGCTGGCGGCCTTCCTGCTGTGGCTCGCGCTGCGCCGGGTCGCCGCCCGCCGCGTGGCGCAGGGCGACTGAGCATGCCGCGCAGGCGCACCACCGACGAGCGGATGCGCGGCCTGCGCCGGCCGCGCCGCGGCCGGCAGGCGGCGGGCGGGATGGTCGGCCTGCTGCTGGCGTTCGGCGGCTGGCCGCACGGCGCCCTCGCGGACACGCCGGCCGCGCCGGTGGTCGCCAGCCAGCGCGACTGGCTGCTGGCCCAGATCCGCCTCGGCGAGGCCACCGGCAGCATCGAACTGTCGGCGGACGCGCTGCGCCGGCTGCGCCTGATCGCACCCGACGATCCCAAGACGCTCGCCGCCGGCATCCGCCTCGCCCTGCGCCAGCGCCAGCCGCAGCAGGCCGACGCCCTGCTGGCCCGCCTGCGCGCCCGCGCGCCCGGCTCGGCGGAGCTGGCCGAATCCGACGCCCTGCTGGCCCTGAGCCGGCCCGCCGGCCAGCAGGCGCTGCAACAGGCGCATCTGCTCGCCACCGCCGGGCACGGCAGCGAGGCGCTGGCCGCTTACCGGAAACTGTTCGGCGATCCTCCGCCGGGGCTCGAGCTGGGCGTGGAGTACTGGCGCCTGCGCAGCGCTGTGCCCGGCCAGCGCAAGCCGGCCATCGCCAGGCTCACCGCGCTGGAGCGCGACTACCCCGGCAACGTGCCGCTGCGCCAGCTGCTGGCGAACCTGCTGTTCGACGACGGCCGGCCCGCCGAGGCCCTGGCGCTGCTGCGGCAGATGGGCGCCGACCCGAATGCGCGCGAGCTGGCGGCCCAGCGCGAATTCGGCTACCTGAAGAACCTGCCGACCTCGGCCGCCGCCGCGAGCGCCTTGCAGGCCTTCGCCGATCGCTACCCGTCCTCGCCGCTGGCGGGTGACGCGCGCGGGCAGGTCGACCAGATGCGCGCGCAGCTGGCCGACCCCGCGTGGCAGGCGAAACGCACGGGCCTGGACCTGCTCGAGCGCCAGCACAATGCCGAGGCCGAAAACGCCCTGCGCCGCGCCCTGCGCGGCCACCCGGACGATGCCGCCGCGCTCGGCAACCTGGGCCTCGCGGTGCTGCGGCAAGGCCGGCGCGAGGAAGCCCTGGGCTATTTCCGGCAGGCCGCGAAGCGCGAGCAGGACAGCCGCTACGCCGGCAAGTGGCGCGACCTCGCCGCCTCCACCCGCTTCTGGCTCGGCCTGCAGCAGGCCGGCGCGGCGCTGGAGGCCGGGCAGGTCGCGCCGGCGAAGGCGCTCTACCTCGCCGCCCGGCGCGAGCAGCCGCGCAACCTCGAGGCCACGCTCGGCCTCGCCAACGTCGCTCTGGCCGAAGGCCGCGACGAGGAGGCCGAGCGCCAGTTCCAGGCGGCCTTGCGCCTCGACCCCGGTAACGAGCGCGCGGTGCGCGGACTGATGCAGCGCTACGCCGCGCAGGACCGCGCCAAGGCCACCGCCTACGCGAACACGCTGCCGCCGGCGCAGCGCCGGGCCTATGCCGGCCTCCTGCGCGGCTGGCAGCGCGAGCGGCTGGAACGCGAGGCGGAAAACACCGGCGACGCGGCGCGCGCCATCGGCCTGCTCGAAGCGGCCCGGCAACTGGCCCCGGACGACGCCTGGCTGACCTACCGGCTGGCCGGCCGGCTGCGCGCGCAGCGGCGCGTCGCCGAGGCCGACGCGGCCTTCGCCGCCCTGCTGGCGCGCAACGGCGGGAACCCCGAGGCGCGCCACGCCCACGCGCTCTACCTGGCCTCCGGCGACCAGGACGCCGCGGCGCTGGCCTCGCTGCACGCCATCGCGCCGGCGCACTGGACCGCAGACATGCGCGAGCTGGCCGCGCGCCTGGAACGCGAGCAGTTGTTCGCGCACGCCGAGGCGCTGCGCGGCACCGGCCGCGAACGCGAGGCCATCGCCCTGCTGCAACGCCAGCCGCACAGCGTCGAGTTCGACCTGCGGCTGGCCGACTGGGCGCAGCAACGCAAGGACTACCGGCAGGCACTGCGGCGCTACGCCCAGGTGCTGGCCGCCCGGCCCGACAACGCCGACGCCCGCCTGGGCCGGATCGAGACCTGGCTCGACGCCGGCGACCTCGACCGTGCCCGCCAAGCCCTGCAAACGCAGGCGCCGGCACTGCCGCCCACGGCGATCAACGCACGCCGCCGGCTGGCGATGGCCTGGGCACGCGCCGGCGACCCCGGCCGCGCCCGCGCGCTGATGCGCGAACTGCTGGCCCGGCAGAGTGCGCCCGCTGCCCTGCTCCACCGCGACGCCGCGCGCCTGCTGCGCAGGGACGACCCGCAACGCGCCCTGGACGAATACGCCCTGGCCCTGCGCGACAACGGCCTGCTCGCCGCCGGCCAGGCCGCGCCGCGCGACGACCGCGCGCTCACCCTCGCCAGCCGCGAGCACGACGGCGACGACTGGCTGCGGCGCAGCCTGCGCGACGACGTGGACACGCTCTACCGCCAGCAGAACCCCACCCTCGCCGTGGCCGACGACTACGGCTGGCGCCACAACGGCACGCCCGGCCTCTCGCGCCTGCGCAACGACACCGGCATCGCCCACCTGGAACTGCCCTGGCAGGGCGGCCAGGCGTTCCTGCGCGCCGAGCACGTGCGCCTCGACGCCGGCGGCTTCGCCACCGGCGCGGACGGCCGCTACACGGATGACTTCGGCAGCTGCCGCTTCGCCACGCCCGACAGCGACGGCGCCGCGCAGACCCTCCCCGGCTGCACCGGCCATCGCCGGCAGCAGGCCAGCGGCACCGGCATCGCCGCCGGCTGGCGCAGCGCGGACGGCAACCTCGCCTTCGACCTCGGCCACTCGCCGTTCGGCTTCCCCGTCGGCAACTGGCTCGGCGGCGTGAGCGGGGGCGGCGACTTCGGCGTGCTCGGCTACACGCTCACCGCCTCGCGCCGGCCGATGACCAACTCGCTGCTCTCCTACGCCGGCGCCGTGGATCCGCGCACCGGCATCCGCTGGGGCGGCGTCACCGCCAACGGCGTCACGCTGAATCTCAGCTACGACCAGGGCGGGCGCAACGGCGTGTGGGCCAACTTAGGCCAGCACCGCCTGCTCGGCCAGAACGTGGCCGCCAACGACCGCACCACCGCGATGAGCGGCTGGTACATCAAGCTGGTCCGCCAGGACGACCTGCGCCTCACCAGCGGCGTGACCGTGATGGCCTGGCGCTACGCCCGCGACCTCGGCAACTACAGCCTCGGCCAGGGCGGCTACTACAGCCCGCAGCGCTACGCCTCGGTCGGCGTGCCGCTGAACTTCGCCTGGCGCAGCGCCAACTGGTCGCTGCTGGCGGAGGCTTCCGTCAGCTGGTCGGTGGCGCGCACCGGCGACAGCCGGCAATACCCGCTGCGCGGACTGGTCGCCGGCCCGCTGGCCGACCTCGCCGCGCAGGCCGCGCCGGCGAGCCTCGACGGCGGCGGCTTCGCGAACCGCGGCGGCAGCAGCCACGGCAGCGGCTACCTGCTGCACCTCGCCGCCGAGCGGCGCCTGTCCAACCACCTCGTGCTCGGCGGCGACTTCACCCTGCAGCACAGCCGCGACTACGCGCCCAGCCACGCGCAGCTCTACCTGCGCTACGTGTTCGAGCCCTGGCGGGGTAACCTGCCGCTGCCGGTGCGTCCGCTGACGCCCTACGGCGATTTCCGCTGATCGCATCCATGAGGAAGATGGCGCCTGCCCGCTTCTCCGACAGCCGCCGCCGGCTGCTGCAAGGCATCGCCGGCGCCGCCGCGCTGGGCCTGCTCCCGCGCGCCATCCGGGCACGCGGCGACTGCCCGGGGGCATGGCCGGCATGGCAGGTCTTCGCCGGCCAGCACATCCAGCCCGACGGGCGGGTGATCGACTTCAGCACGCCCGACCGGCGCAGCACTTCGGAAGCCCAGGCCTACGCGCTGTTCTTCGCCCTGGTCGCCAACGACCCGGCGCGGTTCGACCGCCTGCTCGGCTGGACGCGCGACAACCTCTGCGGCGGCCGCCCGGACCAGCACCTGCCCGCCTGGCTGTGGGGCCACGACGTGAAACGCCAGGCCTGGCAGGTGCTGGACGCCAACCCGGCCTCCGACGCCGACCTGTGGCTGGCCTATGCCCTGCTCGAAGCCGGCCGCCTGTGGCATCGCCCGGCGCTGGCGCAAAGCGGGCGACAGGTGCTGCGGCTGGTGCGCGAGCAGGAGATCGCCGAGCTGCCCGGCTTCGGCGCCATGCTGCTGCCCGGCCCGCAGGGCTTCGCCGGCGGCGGTCGCTGGCGGCTCAACCCCAGCTACCTGCCCCTCCAGCTGCTGCGCCGCTTCGCCGCCGTGGACCCGGCCGGCCCCTGGCGCGGCCTTGCCGGCCGCACGCCGGCGATGATCGCTCGCGCCGCGCCGGCCGGCTTCGCGCCGGACTGGGTGGTGTGGAACGGCAAGGACTTCGTGGCCGACCCGGACACGCACGGCGTGGGCAGCTACGACGCCATCCGCGTCTACCTCTGGGCCGGCATGCTGCCCGCCGCCGAGCCGCTGCGCGCGCCGCTGCTGAAGGCACTCGGCGGCCCGCTGCGCATGCTGGAGCGCGACGGCCGCTTCGCCGAGAAGATCGACACCCGCGACGGCCGCGGCCAGGGCACGCCCTCGTTCGGCTTCGCCGCCGCGCTGCTGCCCTACCTGCAGGCGCAGGGCCGCCCCGCCCTGCTCGCCGCGCAGCGGACGGCGATCCCGGCCCCCTCGGCGCCGGTGCAGGGCGAGCCGCCGTACTACGCCCGCGTGCTCGCGCTGTTCGGCACCGGCTGGCTGGAGGGGCGCTACCGCTTCGCCGCCGACGGCCGCCTGCTGCCCGGCTGGCACACCGGCTGCCCCGCCGCCGGCTGAGGCCGCGCGCCGCGCATCGACGCTGCGCCTGCCGGCGCCATCGAGGCGAGGGCATAATGCGGCCATGCCCACGCCCACCGCCCATCCGGCCAAGCTGAGCCTGCGCCAGGCCACCTCGGCCGACATCCCCCAGCTGGTCGCGCTCACCGGGCGCGTCTACACGCCCGAATGGGGCCACTCGGCCGAAATGCTGCGCTCCCAGCAGACGCACTTTCCCGAAGGCCAGTTCGTGGTCGAGTACGAAGGGCGCATCGTCGGCTACTGCGCCACCTTCCGCATCGGCGAGGAGGCCGCGCTCAAGCCGCACACCTGGATGCAGATCACCGGCGGCGGCATGGCCTCGCGGCACGACCCGGAGGGCGACTGGCTCTACGGCATGGAAGTGGTGGTGCACCCGGACTACCGCGGCCTGCGCATCGGCCAGCGCCTGTACCAGGCGCGCAAGCGGCTGTGCATGGACCTGAAGCTGCGCGGCATCGTGTTCGGCGGGCGCATCCCCGGGCTGGCGAAGGCGGTGCAGCGCTACGGCAGCGCCGAGGCCTACGTGCAGGCGGTGGTCGAGCGGCGCCGGCGCGACCCCACGCTGAGCTTCCAGCTCGCCAACCACTTCGAGGTGATCGGCCTGTTGCGCAACTACGTGCCGTCCGACTACGAGTCGCTCGGCTACGCCGCGCACCTGGTGTGGCGCAATCCGCACCTGCTCGATCAGCCGGAGATCCCGCCGGTGCCCACGCCGCAGCGCCTGCCCGACGCGGTGCGCGTGGCCACGGTGCAATACCTGCAGCGGCGCATCGCCTCGTTCGAGGAGTTCGCCACCCAGGTCGAATACTTCACCGACATCGCCGCCGACTACGGCGCCGACTTCGTCACCTTTCCCGAGCTGATCACGCTGCAGCTGCTCTCGATCGAGAACGCCGAGCTGCCGCCGGTGGAATCCATCCGCAAGCTCAGCCAGTACACGCCGCAGGTGAAGGCGCTCTTGAGCCACCTGGCGGTGCGCTACAACATCAACATCATCGGCGGCTCGCACCCCACCGAGCAGGCCAACGGCGACATCCACAACGTCTGCTACGTGTGCCTGCGCGACGGCTCCATCCACGAGCGCGAGAAGATCCACCCCACGCCGAGCGAGCGCCGCGTGTGGAACATCACCGGCGGCGAGAGCGCGGCCACGGTGCAGACCGACTGCGGGCCGATCGGCGTGATGATCTGCTACGACTCCGAATTCCCCGAGGTGGCGCGCCACCTGGTGGACCAGGGCGCGCTGATCCTGTTCGTGCCCTTCTGCACCGACGTGCGCGAAGGTTATCTTCGCGTGCGCTACTGCTCGCAGGCGCGGGCGATCGAGAACCAGTGCTACGTGGTGCTTTCCGGCAACGTGGGCAACCTCCCCGGCGTGAACAACTTCGACATCCAGTACGGGCAGAGCTGCATCCTCACGCCCAGCGACTTCCCCTTCGCGCGCGACGGCGTCGCCGCCGACTCCACGCCCAACATCGAGACCGTGCTGTTCGCCGACCTGCGCCTGGACAACCTTGCCCGCGCGCGCAACGCCGGCGCGGTGCAGAACCTCAAGGACCGGCGCTTCGACCTCTACGAGACGCGCTGGACGCGCACGCCGGAAGGCGCCCCGTGAGCGGGGAAGACACGCGCCCCCCGGCGCCGCGCAAGCCCCGGTGGCTGGGCGACTCGGACCTGTTCTCGGCGGTGCACTGGCGCCGGCGCATCCTGTTCTGGAGCGGCGCGGTGCTGGTGGGCCTGGCCGCGGTGGGCTTCGCCAGCGCGGCGGACTGCGTGTTCGAGCTGTTCCACCGCGCCGAGCAGCACAGCCGCTTCTGGCCCTTCCTGATCACCCCCGCGATGTTCGCCCTGCTCGCCTGGCTCACCCAGGGCGCGCTCCGTGCCACGCGCGGCTCGGGCATCCCGCAGGCCATCGCCGCGCTCAAGGTGGAGGACGAGACCTTCCGCCGCAGCCTGCTTTCGCTGCGCGTGGCGCTGGGCAAGATCGCGCTGACCCTGGCCGCGCTGCTCGGCGGCGCCTCGGTGGGACGCGAGGGGCCGACCGTGCACGTGGGCGCCGGCCTGCTCTATTCGCTGGGCCGGCGCTTCGGCTTCGCGGAACCGGCGGCGGCCGGGCGCTTCATCCTGGCCGGCTCCGCCGCCGGGCTCGCCGCCGCGTTCAACACGCCGCTGGCCGGCGTGGTGTTCGCCATCGAGGAGATGAGCGGCGCGTTCGAGCACCGCATGAGCGGCATCATCCTCACCGCGGTGATCATCGCCGGCGTGGTGTCGCTCGGCATACTCGGCAACTACGCCTACTTCGGCCGCTTCGACATCATGCTGCCGCTGGGCAAGGCCTGGCTCGCGGTGCTCGCCACCGGCGCGGTGTGCGGGCTGGCCGGCGGGCTGTTCGCGCGGCTGATCCTGCCCGGCGCGCACGGCCTGGCCGGGCACGTGGGCCGGCTGCGCGGTCGCTCGCCGGTGCTGTTCGCCGCCGGCTGCGGCCTGGCGCTGGTGCTGCTCAGCCAGTTCACCCACGCGGGGCTTTACGGCACCGGCTACGAGCAGGCGCGGGCCATCCTGGAGAACCGCAGCGAGACCGGCCAGGCCTTCGGCGTGCTGAAGTTCCTCGGCAACATCGCCTCGTTCTGGGCCGGCATCCCCGGCGGCATCTTCTCGCCGGCGCTGGCCGTGGGCGCGGGCCTGGGGCAGAACCTCGCCGCCATGCTGCCCGGCTCCGACCCTTCCGCCGTGGTGCTGCTGGCGATGGCCGGCTACCTCGCCGGCGTCACCCAGGCACCGCTCACCGCCACGGTGATCTCGATGGAGCTGACCGCCAACCAGCAGATGGCGCTGCCGATCATGGCCACCTGCCTGCTGGCGCGCGCCGCCTCGTCCCTGCTGTGCCGCAAGCCGGTGTACCACGCGCTGGCCGACGTGCTGATCGAGGCCCACGCGCGAGCGGGCGCCGCCGCGACGGCCGCGGAGGCGGAGGCCGGGACCACGCCGGAAGGCCCCGCCGAAAAGCAGGAGTTGCCCGGCCCCGACCGCCCGGAACGCCCATGACCGCGCCGCGCTGGGACCGCCTGCTGCTCGATGCCAGGCTCGCCACCTTCGCGGGCCCCGCGCCGTATGGCCTGATCGAGCACGGCGCGCTCGCCGTCCACGACGGCCGCATCGCCTGGGTCGGCCCGCTCGACGCCTTGCCGCGCGAGGCCAGCCGCCTCGCCGCCCACGTCGAATCGCTGGACGGCGCGCTGGTCACGCCTGGCCTGATCGACTGCCACACCCACCTCGTGTTCGGCGGCCAGCGCGCGCACGAGTTCGACCTGCGCCTGAACGGCGCCAGCTACGAGGACATCGCCCGCGCCGGCGGCGGCATCGCCGCCACCGTCGCCGCCACCCGCGCACTCGACGAGGACGCGCTCCTCGCGCAGTCGCTGCCGCGCGCGCAGGCCCTGCTGGCCGACGGCGTGACCACGCTGGAGATCAAGTCCGGCTACGGCCTGGAGCCGGCCGCCGAGCGGCGCATGCTGCGCGTGGCGCGGCGCCTCGGCGAAGCACTCGGCCTCACCGTGCGCACCAGTTTCCTGGGCCTGCACGCGCTACCCGCCGAGTACCGCGAGCGGCGCGCGGACTACGTCGCGCTGGTCGCCGACACGATGCTGCCCGCGCTGGCGCAAGATGGCTTGGTCGACGCCGTCGATGCGTTCTGCGAAGGCATCGGCTTCAGCCGCGAGGAAACCCGCCGCGTGTTCGAGCGCGCCCGCGCACTCGGCCTGCCGGTGAAGCTGCATGCGGAGCAGCTCTCCGACCTCGGCGGCGCGGCCCTGGTGGCCGAGTACCGCGGCCTGTCCGCCGACCACCTCGAACACTTGAGCGAAGACGGCATCGCCGCGATGGCCGCCGCCAACACCGTGGCGGTGCTGCTGCCGGGCGCCTTCTACGCGCTGCGCGAAACCCGCCTGCCGCCGGTCGGGCGCCTGCGCGCGCACGGCGTGCCCATCGCCGTCGCCACCGACTGCAACCCCGGCACCTCGCCCCTACTCTCCCTGCGCCTCGCCGCCGGCATGGCCTGCACGCTGTTCCGGCTGACGCCGGAGGAGGCGCTGCGCGGCATCACCGCCAACGCCGCCCGCGCGCTCGGCCTGGACGACCGCGGCACGCTGGTGGCGGGCCAGCGCGCCGACCTCGCAATCTGGCATGCGCGCAACCCGGCGGAGCTGTGCTACTGGATCGGCGGCGCGCTGCTCGACCGGGTGTACCTGGCGGGCTCGCCGGTCGAGGCCTGAGCAGCGGTCACATCCCGGCGCAGGCGCAAACAAAAACCCCTGCCGGGGCAGGGGTTTTTTGTCATCCATCGACCGGCCCGCAAGAGCCGGGAGGCGTCAGGCCGACTTCTTCTTCGGCGCCGCCTTCTTGGCCACGGCCGGCTTGGTCACGGTGGGCTTGGCGCCCACCACGGCCGGCTGTGCGTCATGCGCGCGGTTGTTGCCGTAGCTGCTGCGGTAGATCTTGCCGCGGCGGGTTTTGCGATCGCCCTTGCCCATTGGAAACTCCTTGATTCGCAAATGATTGGAGGGGCCGCCATCCTATCAGCGACCGGGTAAAGCGCAAGTCAGTGGCGTTCGTGGCCGGTGCAGCCGCCGTGCTCGTCGGGGCAGCGCTCGGGGTCGATCTGCACGGTCGCGTGGCGGATGTCGTAGCGCTGCCGCAGCAGGTGCTTGATGGCGTCGAGCGCCCGCGCGGCGGCGCGCTGGTCGTGCAGCTCCGCATGCAGCGTGGCCATGCGCGAGCCGGAAGCGAGCTGCCACACGTGCAGGTGGTGCACACCGCGGATGGCGCCGTCGGCCTGGCCGAGCGTGGCCTCCATCTCGGCCGGGTCCAGCCCCTCGGGCACGCCTTCGAGCAGGATGTGCGAGGAGCGCCGCAGCAGTCGCCAGGCGCTGGCGAGGATCAGCAGCGACACCAGCAGCGACAGCACCGGGTCGGTCCAGGTCCAGCCCAGCCAGCCGATCAGCAGCGCGGCCGCCACCGCCGCCACCGAGCCGAGCAGGTCGCCCATCACGTGCAGCGCGGCGGCGCCCACGTTCATGTCGTCATGGGCATGACCGTGCAGCGAGCGCAGCACGAACAGGTTCACCAGCAGGCCCACCGCCGCGACCCACAGCATCACGCCGGAGAGGATGTGCACCTCTTCCAGGCGCATCAGGCGGTTGACCGCCTCCCACACGATGAAGCCGACCAGCACGAACTGGGTCAGCGCATTGACGAAGCCGGCCAGCACCTCCAGCCGCGCGTAGCCGTAGCTGCGGCGGTCGTCGGCCGGCTTGGTCGCCAGCCAGGCGCTGACGAAGGCGAGCAGCAGGGCCAGCGTGTCGACCAGCATGTGCCCGGCGTCGGCAAGCAGGGCCAGCGAACCGGACCAGACGCTGCCCACCACCTCGACCACCATCATCGCGGTGGTCAGCAGCAGCGCGAGCAACAGCTTGCGGCTGCTGCCGCCGTGCCCATGGGCATGGCCGTGCGGATGCGCGTGATCGTGATCGTGATCGTGATCGTGCACGTGGTCGTGCACGTGGTCGTGCATAGGCGGATGAGCGGTGGACATGCGTGAATGCTAGGTAGCGCCGGCGCCGTTACACAATCACTGCTCGGCCGCCGGCACGGCGCAGCCGTGCTGGTGCACCAGCCGGTGCAGGCGCAGATTGACGAAGTGCGCGACCGCCACCAGCAGGCCGCCGGTGGTCACCAGGGTGCTGTGCAGCGCGATGGGATAGCGCTCGGCCACGGTCACGCCGAGCAACAACAGCAACAGCCCCGGCAGCGCCAGCATCAGCGGCAGCGCGCGGCGATGGTGCCGGTAGGCGCTGAGCAGGCTGGCGAGCGCCAGCGCGCTGGCGAACAGCACGAAGCCGTGCTCGAAACGATGGTCGGCCAGAAACTCCAGCCCCAGCACCGGCAACGCCGCCAGCACGAAGGGCAAGGCGGCGCAGTGGATGGCGCACAGGAACGAGGCGCCCGCGCCGATGCGGTCGGCCAGCTGTCGCCAATTTGTGGGTTGGTCCTGCCCGGGATTCATGGGGATCGCTGCTCGCAAGAACTTGCTCAAGGGGACGAATTGTTATTTTATAACATAACCCTCCCCGATACCACGGAGTCTTCCCCCATGCGCAAGACCGTTATCGCCCTCGCCCTGGCCGCCAGCCTGGGCGGCGCCTCGCTGCCGCTGTACGCGGCGGATGCCGACGCAGCCGCCGACGCCCAGCGCGGCAAGAAGGGCAAGGTAGCCGATCTCGACACCATCACGGTGAACGCCGTGCCGCTCGGCCAGCAGGCCGACAACATCGTGGCGCCGGTGGCGGTGCTCGCCGGCTCGCAATTGGACGACGCCAAGGCCGGCACGCTGGGCGAGACGGTCTCGGCGATCCCGGGCGTGCAGACCGCGGGCCTGGGCAAGGCGGTGGGCCGGCCGGTGATCCGCGGTATGGACGGCCCGCGCGTGGCGGTGCTGGAGAACGGCCTGGGCTCGCAGGACGTGTCCAACATCAGCCAGGACCACGCCGTCTCCATCGAGCCGTTCCTGGCCGACCAGATCGAGGTGCTGAAGGGGCCCTCCACCCTGCTCTACGGCTCCGGCGCGATCGGCGGCGTGGTCAACGTGGTGGACGGGCGCATCCCGATGAAGGCGCCCGAGAACGGCTTCAGCGGCCGCGCCGAAGGCCGCTACGACAGCGTCACCGAGGGCAAGACCGGCGTGTTCCGCGCCGACGCCGGCAACGACGGCTTCGCCCTGCACGTGGACGGCATGCGCCGCGACGACGGCAGCTACGACATCCCCGGCGGCACCCAGGCCAACAGCCAGGTGAAGACCACCTCCGGCGCGCTCGGCGCCTCGCTGCTGGGCGACTGGGGCTACCTCGGCCTCTCCGTGTCGCGCTACATGGACGACTACGGCAGCCCCGCCGAGCCCGGCGACGCCGCGGCGGGCGAGGACCCGGTGCACATCAAGCTGGCGCAGAAACGCTACGACCTGAAGGGCGGCTTCAACCGGCCGCTGCCGGGCATCGCCAAGGCCGAGGCGAGCTTCGGCCACAACGACTACCAGCACGTGGAATACGTCGGCGGGTCGCTGGGCACCACCTTCAAGACCCAGGCCAACGAAGGCCGCCTGCTGCTCACCCACGAGCCGCTGGCCGGCTGGGAGGGCGCCTTCGGCGTGCAGTACGTGCGGCGCAACTTCGCCGCCATCGGCGAGGAGACCTTCGTACCGGCCACCATCACCAAGGCCTGGGGCGCCTTCCTCACCGAGCAGCGCGAGTTCGGGCCGGTGAAGCTGGAACTGGGCGCGCGCCGCGACCGCCAGACCGCCTCGCCCGAGGGCGAGCGCCGGCGCCGCTTCAACCCGGCCAGCTACTCGGCCGGCGCCTCGTGGCGCTTCAGCGATCCGTGGCACCTGAGCCTCAACCTCGACCATGCCGAGCGCGCGCCGGCCGAGGAGGAGCTGTTCGCCAACGGCCCGCACGAGGCCTCGCACAGCTTCGAGATCGGCAACCCCGCGATGAAGAAGGAAACCGCCAACCAGGCCGAGCTCGCCCTGCACTACCACGGCCAATTCGTGGAGGGCAAAGTGGGCGTTTACTACAACCGCTACCGCAACTTCATCTACCTGGCCGACACCGGCCTGGTGGAGGACGACCTGCCGGTGCGCCAGTGGTCGCAGCACAACGCCACCTTCCGCGGCGCCGAGGCCGAGGCCACCGTGCACCTGGCCAGGAACGCCGGCGGCGCCTGGGACCTGCGCGTGTACGGCGACACCGTGCGTGCCCGGCTCGACGACCACGGCGGCAACCTGCCGCGCATCCCGGCCGGCCGCCTCGGCACGCAGTTCAGCTGGAGCCGCGACACGCTGCGCGCCAGCCTCGGCGCCGTGCACTACTTCCGCCAGGACCAGACCGCCGCCTTCGAGACCCCGACCGCCGGCTACACCCTGGTCAACGCGCACCTCGCCTGGACGTTCCACGACGGCGACCGCAGCCAGTGGGAAGCCTTCGTGGACGGCAACAACCTCACCAACCGCAAGGCGCGGCTGGCGACCTCGCTGTTCAAGGACGAAGTGCTGCTGCCGGGACGCAACGTGTCGGTGGGCGTACGCGCCTACTTCTGATCCATCGCCAGGTTCGATTTTCCGGTGCGGCACCTCCTCCCCGCCAAGCACCGGAAACGCGGGGCGCTGCACGGGATGTGCCGCGCCCGCACCTTATTCATGCCAAGGCGAATGCCCCGGGCGGGCGCCCGGCGCTTTCGACGTCGAGAGTTTCGATACAGGCGCCGGCTCGCGCCGCGATGCGCCCGCGCCTATCCCTTGCGGCAGTTGCGGCAGACGCCGTGCACTTCCAGCGTCTGCGCCTGCGGCCGGAAGCCGAAGGCCTTGGCCTGCGCCTCGATCAGGTCGGCCACGCGCGTGTCGCACACCTCCTGCGCGCTGGCGCAGACATCGCAGATCAGGAACGGCACCTGGTGCGCCTCCGCCGGATGGTGGCAGGAGACGAAGGCGTTGATGGATTCGAGCTTGTGGATGAAGCCGTGCTCGAGCAGGAAGTCGAGCGCGCGGTACACCGTGGGCGGGGCCGCGTTGCCGTGCCGCTCGCGCAGCTGGTCCAGCAGGTCGTAGGCCTTCACCGGCTTGCCGGCGGCGGCGACCAGTTCCAGCACCTCGCGGCGCAGCGGGGTGAGACGCAGGCCACGTTCCTCGCTGGCGTGCTCCACCGCCGTCACGAAGCCCTTCGGGTCGTCCTGGTGACGGTGCGGCTGCAACTTGGTGGACGTGGCTTGGCTCATGGGTTTCACCTCGCCCCGATGATACACCGCCCGGCAAGCGCGACTCGGCGCGCGGACAGGCCCTCAGCGCGGCAACGGCGGCGGGCGGCGGCGCGGACGCCGCAGCACCGCCAGCCAGCCGAACGGCCCCAGCGCCAGCGCCCACAGCACGCCTTCGAGCGTGCGCCCGCGCCGCCAGCCGAGCACGGCGCCGACCACGGCAAACAGCACGCTCCACCAGAACAGCGCCGCCCACGGCACCAGTTCCATCAGGTTGAGGAACAGCTGCCCGAACGCATCCGGCGATTGCAGGTCCACACCCCGCAGCACCTTGTCCAGCCAATCGGCCATCCCACCTCACTCGCCGTCACGGCCACCGCATCGGTGTAGGCCAGCCGCCCGCCCTGCGCAAGCGCCGCGGCCGCGCGAGGGGCCGCGCCTCAGCGCGCGGCGCCCTCGCGCTCTTCCGCATAGGGGTACAGCAGCGGCAGGATCAGCAGCGTGATCAGCGTGGCGGTGACGATGCCACCCACGATCACGGTGGCGAACGGCCGCTGCGTCTCCGAGCCGATGCCGTGCGAGAGCGCGGCCGGCATCAGGCCGAGGCCGGCCATCAGCGCGGTCATCAGGATCGGGCGCAGGCGGTTCACCGCGCCTTCGTCGGTGGCGGCGAGCACGTCGTCGCCGCGCCGGCGCAGGGCCACGATCTGCTCCACCATGATCACGCCGTTCTGCACCGAGATGCCGGCCACCGCGATGAAGCCCACCGCCGCCGACACCGACAGGTGCAGGCCGGCCAGCCACAGCCCCAGCAGGCCGCCGATCATCGCGAACGGCACCGTGGCCAGCACCAGCAGCGCCTTGCGGATCGAGCCGAAGGCCCAGAACAGCAGGATGAAGATGCCGGCCAGCGACAGCGGCACGATCAGCGCGAGGCGCTTCATCGCGCGCTGCTGGTTCTCGAACTGGCCGCCCCAGGTGACGCGGTAGCCCGGCGGCAGCTTCACCTCGCGCGCCACGTCGGCCATCGCCTGGCTGGTGAAGCCGCCCTGGTCGCGGCCGAGCACGTTGGTCTTCACCGCCACGATGCGGCTGCCGCCCTCGCGCATAATGCGCGAGGCGCCCTGGCGGATGGCGATGTGCGCCACCGACGAGAGCGGGATGCTGCCGGCGTTGTTGGGCAGCGTCACCGGCAGCTCGCCCACGCTCTGCACGGAGTTGCGGTAGGGCGCGGCCAGGCGCAGCGTGAGGTCGAAGATGCGGTCGCCCTCGTACACGCTGTTGGTCGCCGCGCCGCCCAGCGCGGCGGCCACGGTGGTGTTGACGTCGGCCACGTTGAGTCCGTAGCGCGCCAGCGCGCCGCGGTCCAGCTCGATGTCCAGCTCGCTCTGGCCGCCGATGCGGTACACCTCCACGTCCGCCGAGCCCGGCACCTTGCGCAGCGCCGCGGCGATCTCCTCGCCCTTGGCCTCCAGCACATCGAGGTCGGGGCCGAACACCTTCACCGCGATGGCGCCCTTAACGCCCGAAAGCGATTCCTCCACGTTGTCCTGGATCACCTGCGAGAAGTTGGTGGGAATGCCTGGCAGCTGGTGGATGCGCCGCGACATGTCCTCGACCAGCGCCTCCTTGCTCGGGAAGCGCCATTCGCCGTGCGGCTTTAAGTCCGCCAGGATCTCGATCTGGTTGGGGCCGTGCGAGTCGGTGCCGTCGTCCGGGCGGCCGACCTGGGCCACCACCTGGGTCACTTCCGGGTAGCCGAGCAGGATCGCGCGCACCCGCTGCTCGATGCCCTTGGTGGTCTGCAAGGAAGCGGAGTTGGGCAGGTCGATGCTGAGCCAGATGTTGCCCTCGTCCAGCTCGGGCAGGAACTCGCTGCCCAGCAGCGGCACGATGGCGAAGGCCGCCACCAGCGCCGCCAGCGCCACGCCGAAGGCCAGCTTGCGCCGCGCGCGCAGGCGTTCGAGCAGGCGGCGGTAGCCCTCCTGCAGCGCGTGCATCCAGCGCGTTTCCTTCTCCTCCATGCCCGGCCGCTTCACCGCCCAGGAGAGCAGCGCCGGCACCAGCACGAGCGTGTAGACCACCGCGCCGGCGAGCGCGAAGGCCAGCGTCATCGCCATCGGCGCGAAGATTTTTCCCTCCACCCGCTGGAAGGTGAAGATCGGCAGGAAGGCCAGGATGATGATCGCCTTGGAGAACAGGATGGGCGTACCCATCTCGCCCGCGGTGGCGGCCACCGCGGCGCGCGGCGACAGGCCCTGCGCGCCCAGCGCGGCCTCGGCGGCGAGCCGCACCATCAGCGCCTCCACCAGCACCACCGCGCTGTCGATGATGATGCCGAAGTCCACCGCGCCCAGCGAGATCAGGTTGGCGTCCACGTCGAGCAGGTGCATCAGGAGGAACGCCACCAGCAGCGCCAGCGGGATGATCACCGCCACGATCAGCGCCGCGCGCAGGTTGCGCAGGAACAGCAGCAGTACCGCGATCACCAGCACCGCGCCGGTGAGCAGGTTCTCGCCCACCGTGTGCACGGTGTGGTGGACCAGCTCGGTGCGGTCGTACACCTGCCGCAGCGAGACGCCCTTGGGCAGCTGCGGCGCCAGCTCCGCGAGCTTCACCTTGAGCGCGGCGACCACCTTGGCCGGGTCCTCGCCCTTGGTCATGTCCACGATGCCCTCGACCACGTCGTCCTGGCGGTCGTAGCCGATGATCCCTGAGCGCACGCGGTCGCCGATGGCCACCGCGCCGATGTCGCCCACCCGCACCGGCTGGCCGTTCTGGCTCGCCACCGGGATGCGCGCGATGTCGTCCACCGAGCCGACCAGGCCGATGGAACGCACCACCAGCGCCTCGTCGCCGCGGTTGAGCAGGCCGCCGCCGCCGTTGGCGCTGTTGGCCTGCAGGGCCTGCGAGACCTGCTCCAGCGAGACGCCGTAGCGGCGCAGCTTGTCCGGGTCCACCCGCACTTGGTATTCGCGGATGGCGCCGCCGAAGCTCACCACGTCGGCCACGCCGGGCACCTGGCGGATGGCCGGGTCCACCACCCAGTCCTGCAGCGCGCGCACCTGGTTCAGCGGCATCGAGGGCGGCGCCTCGATCACGTAGCGGTAGACCTCGCCCACCGCGGTGCTGAGCGGGCCGAGGCTGGGCTGCACGCCCTGCGGCAGCGTCACCTGGGTGAGCTTCTCCAGCGTCTGCGCGCGGGCGAAGTAGTCGTCGGTGTGGTCGCTGAAGGTGAGCGTGACCACCGAGAGGCCGCCCATCGACACCGAGCGCAGCTGCGAGAGCCGCGGCACGCTGTACATGGCGCGCTCGATCGGCAGCGTCACGGTGCGCTCCACCTCCTCCGGCGCCTGCCCCGGCACCAGCGAGATCACCTGCACTTGCACGTCCTGCACGTCGGGGAAGGCCTGGATCGGCAGCTGCACGAAGGCGTACAGGCCGGCGATCGCCAGCATCGCGGTGAGCACCACCACGAACACGCGCTGGCGCAGCGCGAAGTCGATGATCTTGCCGAGCATCGCCTACTCCGCCAGTTCGCCGTTGAGCAGCACGGCGCCGCGCGTCACCACGCGCTCGCCCTCGCGCACGCCCTCGCGCAGCCAGGAACGGTTCTCCCCGGCGAGGCCGAGCCGCACCTCGCGGCGCTGCAGGGTGCCGGGCGCGATCTCGACGAACACGTAGTGATGCAGGCCCATGTTGACCAGCGCCGTGTTCGGCACCGCCACCAGCGGCGCGGGCTTGGCGTCGATCGGCGTGATGCGGGCGAACATCTCCGGCTTCAGGCGCTCGTCCGGCTTGTCCAGCGCGGCGCGCACGGTGAAGCGGCGGGTGGACGGGTCGAGCGCGCCGCCCACGTAGAGGATGTGCGCGTCGAAGCGCTCGCCGGGCAGCGCGTCCACCTCCACGCTGGCGCGCTGGCCCGCGCGCACCTTGCCGGCATCGCGCTCGGGCACCTCGAAGCTGGCCCACAGGTGGCTGGCGTCGGTGATCACGAACAGGGGCGCGCCGCCGCTCTGCACCTGAAGGCCGGGATTGATGGTGCGATCGACCACGGTGCCGGCGATCGGCGCGCGCAGCGCGTAGCGCGGGCCGTCGTGGCCGGAGGGGTCGAGGTTGCGCAGCACCTCGCTGGCGCGCGCGGCCTCGGCCCGCGCCTGCGCGGCGTCGTCCTCGGCGGCTTCCAGGTCCTTCTGCGCCAGCACGCCGAGCCGGGTGAGCTCGGCGGCGCGGCCGAGCGCCTTGGCCTTGGCCGCGCTGTCGGCGGCGGCCTTGCTGGCGTCGGCGCGCGCCTGGGCGTAGTCGGGCGAATCGATCCAGGCCAGCACGTCGCCCTGCTTCACCACCGCGCCGGGCTCGGCCACCAGCTGGGTGACGCGGCCGTTGGCCGGGCTCATCACACGCACGGTGTGGTCTTCGTCGAAGGCGATCTTGCCCGGCTGCGCGTCCATCGCCGGCGCCGGCACCGCGTGCACGGGCTCGATCTCCAGGTAGCTCAGCTGCGAGGCGCCGGCGGGGTAGCGCACGGTGTCGCCGCTGGTTTCCGACTCGCTCGCGGGCGCCGCCTTCGCCACGGCCCGCTGGCCGTGCAGGTGCCAGGCCAGCGCGCCGCCGAGCGCGACGAGCAGAACGAGGGCCAGGGGCTTGGTGGGGATGCTCATGGGGTCGATGCCTCGGCGAGGTTCGGTACGGCGGCGCGCAGCGCATCCTGCGCCTCGGCATAGTCCGCATGGGCGTCGGTGGCGTCGTCCTGCACGGCCTTGAAGGCACGGCGCGCATCGAGCAGATCGGTGAGGCCGAGCCCGCCGCGCGCGTAGGCGGTTTCGGCGGTGGCCGCCGCCTGGCGGGCCTGTTCCAGCAGGCCGCCGTCGTAGCGCGCGGCGCGGGCGGCGGCGGCGGCGAGGTCGGCGCGGGCACGGGCAAGATCGTTCTGCGCCTCGAGCGCGGCGCGGTCGCGCGTGGCCTGGGCGGCGTCGAGGTCGGCGTGGGCGCGGGCGATCTCGCCGTGGTAGCCGTTGCCGGTGAAGATCGGGATGCTCACGCCCACGCCCAGCAGCGTGTTGCCGTTGCCGGGCGTGGGCGGCGGCCCGGGCGCCGGCGCGTGCTCGTACTGCACGCTGAAGGTGATGTCGCGGTGGCGCAGCGCGTGGGCGCCTTCGAGCGCCGCCTCGGCAGCGTGCACGCGCTGCTCGGCGGCAAGCACGTCGGCGCGCTCGTCCGGCTTGCCGCCCGGCCCGGCCGCGTCCGGCGTGCCGGCCGGCCAGTCGTCGGTGGTGGCGAGCTGCTCGTAGCCGCCGCGCCAGGCCAGCAGGCCGGCCAGCGTCACCCGGGCGTCGTCGCGCGCGCTGCGCGCGGCATCGAGCGCGCTGTCGGCCTGCGCGGTCTCGATGCGGATGCGCTGCACGTCCAGCGCCGGCGCGTCGCCGGCATGCAGCCGCTGCTCGGCCGCGTGCAGCGAGCGATGCTCGATGTCGGCCAGCGCCTGCGCGTTGGCGAGCTTCTCTTCGCTGCGCTTCAACTCCCAGTACGCATCGCTCACCGCCAGCCGCGCCAGGCGCAGCACGTTGGCGTAGTCGCTGTGGGCGGCGTCGAGGCTGGCCCGCGCCTGGTCGAGGCGGAAGCGGCGCTTGTGCCCGCGCTCGAAGGTCTGGCTGAAACTGACGATGGTGTCGTAGTACTTGTCCCAGTACGACCCCGGGCCGTTGTGGCCGGCCGTATTGATGTCGCTGGTGGAAAGGCTGAGCTGGCCGTTGGGGCGCTCGCCCGCGGTCGTCTCGTCGGCTTCGGCCTGGCGCACCGCGATGTCGGCCATGCCGACGTCCGGATTGCGCAGCGGGATCAGGTCGAGCGCGCGCCGCAGGCTGAGCGGCCCGTCGGCGGCGCCCGGCGCGCCCGCGGGCGCCGCCTGCAGCATCGATGCTGCGGCACACAAGAAGACACCTGGAAGAAGGCGTAGGGAGTCACGCAGGCGAGCCATGCAGAACGTCGGAAAGACCAGGGCCGGAACCCGCCAAGCTAGGTCGGCTTTCTTTCGTCACTCTTTCTCGCTGCGATGCAGCAAATTTCGCCATTCATGCTCGCGCCGCCGCCTTGGGCAAGCGGCGATGTCGCCCCCGTCTCGTGCGACAAGCTGCCGCACGAGACGCTCGCTGCACTCAAGCCGCGGCGCGGGCCAGCGCGTCGTCGAGGCGCTTGAGCGCTTCCTCGCGCCCGGCCAGGTAGACGGTGTGGTCGATGGAAGGCGATACCTGGGTGCCGGTCATCGCCACGCGCAGCGGCTGGGCGATCTTGCCCATGCCCAGCGCCAACTTGGCCGCGATCTGTTCCACCGCCTGGTGGATCGCCTCGGGCTTCCACTCGCAGCCGGCGAGCAATGCCCTGGCCTCGCCGAGCACCGCCGCGGCGGTCTCGTTCTTCAGGTGCTTGGCCACCGCCTTCTCGTCCCACTCGACGATCGGGCTGTACCAGATCTTGGCGCGCTCGGCCATTTCCTTGAGCGTGTGCACGCGGTCGCGCAGCGCCACGATCACGTCGGCCGGCGCGGGGCCGTGGCTGGCGTCGATGCCGGCGCGCGCCAGGTGCCAGGCGAACTCCGGCGCCAGCGCCTGCGGGTCGTCGGACTTCAGGTACTGCTGGTTGAGCCAGGCCAGCTTCTCGGTGTCGAAGCGCGAGGCGGCTTTGTTGACGTCGGCCACGTCGAACAGGCGGATCATCTCCTCCACCGAGAAGATCTCCTGGTCGCCGTGCGACCAGCCCAGCCGCACCAGGTAGTTGAGCAGCGCGTGCGGCAGGAAGCCGTCCTCGCGGTACTCCATCACGCTCACCGAGTTGGTGCGCTTGGAGAGCTTCTTGCCCTCCTTGTCGAGGATCATCGGCAGGTGCGCGAACTCCGGCACCGGTGCGCCGAGCGCGTGGTAGATGTTGATCTGGCGCGGCGTGTTGTTGACGTGGTCGTCGCCGCGGATCACCTCGGTGATGCCCATGTCGATGTCGTCCACCACCACCGCGAAGTTGTAGGTGGGCCAGCCGTCGGAGCGGAAGATCACCAGGTCGTCGAGCTCGGCGTTGGCCCACTCCACGCGGCCCTTTACCTTGTCCTCGAACACCACCGCGCCTTCCAGCGGGTTCTTGAAGCGGATCACCCGGTTCGGGTCGTCGCGGTAGGGCTCGTTGCGATCGCGGTAGTAGCCGTTGTAGCGGGGCTTCTCGCCCTTGGCCATGGCGGCCTCGCGCATCGCCTCGATCTCTTCCTTGCTCTCGTAGGCGTAGTAGGCCTTGCCTTCGGCGAGCAGCCGCTCGGCCACTTCCTTGTAGCGCCCGAGCCGCTCGGTCTGGTAGACCGGGCCCTCGTCGGCGTTGAGCCCCAGCCACGCCATCGCATCGAGGATGGCCTTGACCGCCGCGTCGGTGGAGCGCTCGCGGTCGGTGTCCTCGATGCGCAGCACGAACGCGCCGCCGCGGCGGCGCGCCTCCAGCCAGCAGTACAGCGCGGTACGGGCGCCGCCGATGTGCAGGAAGCCGGTGGGACTGGGGGCGAAGCGGGTACGGACGGTCATCGGAGGGCTTTGGCTTGCGAGGCGAAGCCGGAGATTTTAGCCGATGCCGGCGGCGCTGGCCCGCATGAGCGGCTTGGTGCCCAAACATCTTCACCTTGCCGCCACGCGCGTCCTCTCCCCGCTGGGGAGAGGGCCCGGGTGAGGGGCGGGGCGTGCAGGAACCTTGGGAAGAACGAGAGTGCGTGCTTGTTTTTGTACGTCGAGCAAGCACGCTGCTGTCGGTGCCCGAACAAACCCAAAGAAGCTAGCCCCGCTTGCGCGAGCCCCCTCACCCTGCCCTCTCCCCGGGGGGAGAGGGAAAAGCCGGAGGCCGCGGCTTGCTCGACATGCCTCGTGTTACTCGACGCGTACCGTGTTGCTCGATGTGCACCGCGTTACTTGACGTGCACCGTGATCTTCTTCGACACCACCGCCGGCTCGAACGGCACGTGGTTCTCGTCGGCCAGTTCCAGTTGCAGCGTGTGCGTGCCGGGCTTGAGCTTGACGGTGGTCTCGGTCTGGCCGTTGCCGAAGTGGAGGTGGTTGTCGTCCTTCGGGATCGGCAGGCCGGCCGCGGGCAGTTCCTTCACGTCGACCAGCAGGTGGTGGTGGCCGGTGCCTTCCTTCTTCACGCCCGCGGGCGCCACGCCCATGCCCTTGAGGCCGAAGCGCACCGTCACCTCCGGCCCCACGGTGGCGCCGTCCTTCGGCGCGATGATGTAGACCTCGGCGCCGGCCGGCGCCTTGGTGACCGGCAGGCCGCCGGCGGCCTGGTTGTCGGCGGCGACGGCCGCGGCGCCGGAGGCGGCGAGGAGTGTCGCGAACAGGATGCGCTTCATCGGTCGTATCTCCGCAGGATGAGTCCGCGCAGTGTAGCGCCCGCCGTCACCGCCGCGTCATGCACGCGCCACGCGCGCGCAACCTGGCCCGGACAAGCTGCATCGAGCCAGCACAGGTGATGGCCCATGCGCATCGGCATCGTCAGCGAAACCTATCCGCCCGAGATCAACGGCGTCGCCCTCACCGTGCACAGCCTCGCCGCCGGCCTCGCCGCGCGCGGCCACACGGTGGAAGTGATCCGCCCGCGCCAGCCGCAGCCGTTCGCCGACGAGCCGGGCATCCTCGCCACCGAAGTGCGCGGCGCTGCGCTGCCCCGCTACCCCGGCCTGCGCCTGGGCCTGCCGGCCGGGCGCATGCTGCGCCGGCGCTGGGCGCGGCTGCGGCCCGATGCGCTCTATATCGCCACCGAGGGTCCGCTGGGCGGGTCCGCCCTGCGCGCCGCCAACCGCCTGGGCATCCCTGTGTCCACCGGTTTCCACACCCGCTTCGACGCCTATGCCGGGCACTATGGCCTCGGCGTGCTGACGCCGCTGGTGCGCGGCTACCTGCGCCGCTTCCACCGCCGCGGCGCCAGCACCCTGGTGCCCACCGAGGCGCTGGTGCATGAGCTGCAAGAGCTGGGCGTGGACAACGCGCGCCTGCTGCGCCGCGCGGTGGACACCGCGCTGTTCCACCCCAGCCGGCGTGACCCTGCGCTGCGCGCGCAATGGGGCGTGGACGGCCATACGCCGGTGGTGCTGTACGTGGGGCGCATCGCGCCGGAGAAGAACCTCGACCTCGCGGTGAGGGCCTTCCGCGCCTTGCAGCGGCGCCTGCCGCAGGCCCGCTACGTGTGGGTGGGCGATGGCCCGGCGCGCGCCGCGCTCGAAGCCGCGCATCCCGACTTCATCTTCGCCGGCCCGCAGCGCGGCGAGGCACTGGCACGGCATTACGCCAGCGCCGACGTGTTCTTCTTCCCCAGCCTGAGCGAGACCTTTGGCAACGTGGTGCTGGAGGCGCTGGCCGCCGGCCTGCCGGTGGTGGCCTACGAGGAAGGCGCCGCGCGCGAGCACCTGCGCGATGGCTGCAACGGCCGCTGTGTCGCCTCGGGCGAGGAGCGCGCGTTCGTGGACGCCGCGGTGGAGCTGGCCGGCAACCCCGGCCTGATCCGGCACATGGGCCGCGACGCGCACGCCAGCATGGCGCGCCTCTCGCCGGAGGCGGTGATCCGCGAATTCGAAGCGCTGCTGCAGCAACTCGCCGAGGAGGTACGCCATGTCCGCCACACCGCCATGGTCCACGTCTGAACTGCCGCTGGGCCCGCGCTTCGCGCTGGACCGGCGTGTGTGCGTGGCGGCCAACCGCTGGGGCGCGCGCCGTGCGGTGGGGCTGTTTTTCGGCGCCGTCAGCCGGCTCGGCGACGGCGTGTTCTGGTATGCGCTGATGCTCGCGCTGGCGGCCTTCGACGGCCGCCGCGGGCTGCTCGTCGCCATGCACATGGCGGCCACCGGCCTCGCCGCGCTGCTGCTGTACCGCCTGCTCAAGCGCTGGACGCGCCGGCCGCGCCCGTTCCGCGCCTGCCCCGGCGTGATCGCGCACGTGCCGCCGCTGGACGAGTTCAG
This sequence comes from Frateuria defendens, assembly GCF_001182895.1. GTDB lineage: Bacteria > Pseudomonadota > Gammaproteobacteria > Xanthomonadales > Rhodanobacteraceae > Frateuria_B > Frateuria_B defendens. Next base: position 50,410 of record NZ_LFQR01000083.1, read on the forward strand.
CTTCCCCTCCGGCCACACCCTGCAGGCGGTCGGCTTCACCCTGGTGGCCCTGGCCTGGTACCCGCTGCTGGCGCCGCTGCTGGTCACCTTCACCACGCTGGTGGCGATCTCGCGCGTGATCCTCGGCCTGCACTACCCCAGCGACGTGCTGGCCGCGACCCTGATCGGCGGCGGCCTGGGCGCGCTGTCGCTGTGGCTGGGAACGATCGCGGCCTGAGAGGCTGCGCATTCTCTAGGCATCGCGTCGGCGCCGCCTTTGCGCTCAGGTAGATAGATCACCTATCCACAGACTTGCCCCGGGCGCGTCCACAGGCGCTGTGGAAAAGCAGCGCGCCTGCCGCGCCAACCCCGCCGTCCACTGCATCCGCCCGGCTCGCCATCGCCACGACAGGATTGCGCATTCCGTAACCGGCGCGTCACCACTGCCTTTGCGCTCAAGCAGATAGGCCACCTATCCACAGGCTTGCGCCACGTGCATCCACAGACGCTGTGGAAAACATCGCTGCCGTTGCGCTTGCCAGACACGGGGGCCGCAGCGTCAACCGCCACGGCGTGCGTGCGCGAGGACGGCGCCTCGCGCAAAGCGCGTCCACGTCGGAGCCATGGGCGCGACGCATCGTCTCGATGCGCCGACCATCGTGACGACGAGGTTGCACATTCTCTAACCGACACGTCGCCACCACCTTTGCGCTCAAGCAGATAGATCACCTATCCACAGGCTTACCCCAGGCGCGTCCACAGTCGCTGTGGAAAACCTTTGCCGAAACATTGCGCACGTCGCACACGACGAAGGCGCCAGCGGCAATCCGCCGGCGCCTTCGCCGAGGCAACCGCCTTCCCCAAGAAGGCCGCCTGCCGCGAGCTTAGCTTTCATGGCGACGCCCATCGCCGAGCGGCGACATGCCGCATCGTTCGTTCGATCGAGCCGTGTGAAACCGGCCCAGGGCGGCATCGTGGAGGCACATGGCACACCCCGGGGGTGGGGCGATCCATATGGCGAAGCAACATGACAGGGCATCATGTCCCCCCACGACGCCGGCCTGGACCGGCTCCGTGGTCAATGCGTTCCGGCTAGCGACGCCTGGAATCTCCACGCGGCTGCCCGAGGCCCGGTCGTACCGGCTCGTGCACGCCTTGCCGGGCGCCGGCGCATCATGTTGGCGACACAAACCCAGACTGCCTCACGACGCCCATTCCGGTGCGACCGCCTGCGCGCCGCGCCGCTCCAGAGGTGGCGATAGATGCGACTCATGCGATCCCCCATTTGCGTCACGCAATGCGTGTCGCCTGCCGCCCATGGTGGCAGGCGCTGCCGTTGCGACCGTGCCCGATGGGCACCGGCGCGTGAGACCATTACACCGGGCGCAGCGGGACTCCGATGAACCGATCCGGCAAAGAGCTAGGCGAATCCGGCAAAGAGCTGGGCAAATGCGGCACGCCCATGCACGGATCCGGCAGGTCGGTGCTGACGCCGCTATCTCGCAGCACGGCGCGCGCGTCGCGATGCGATGCGATGCGAAGCACCGCCGCGATAGCCTCCCGCGCGTTCGCGGCGACGCCCGGACACGAAGCCCTGCGCGCGTGCGAGCGCTTTCATCGACAACGATGCGCCGCGCCGCGTGCAGCGGCTTCGCCAACGGCGGCAGCGCCACGATCCTGCCACCAGAACGCACCCGGAGCCGTGCAGGAGCCCGCCTCGCGCGTGACCGTCGCGTCCGGGCCCTTGCTGCGCCGCAGGCTCGTGCGCACAAGGCGCGCACCACGGCGGCAGCGCCCCGCCGGCAGAGCGTGAACGGACTCTCAGGACGTCAGGGCGACGAGGGCAGCGGTTCGCCGGACGACACGCGCATCAGCGTGTCGCGCGGCAGCTCGCCGAACACGCGGCGGTAGCTGTCGGCTTGCGCTGCTCGCCATGCCGGCGCTCGCCGCCGCCGCGCCGGCCAAGCATGCGCCCAAGGCGCCGCCGCCGGCTGCCACGCCCGCACCCGCACCCGAAGCGCCGCCGCCGCGCGGCACGGCGGACGCCAGCACCGTGGACGAACTGCGCAAGCTGATGGATGCTCACCAGCTCACCGAGCAGCGCACCACCTGCAACGGCAGCTACGGCGCCAGCCTGCTGTTCCATGCCGACAAGCTGAGCTACTACGTGGTGCTGTTCCACGAGAAGGAGTTCTGGCGCGTGATCCACACCGACTCGGCGAACGACGCGAAGAGCATCTACCGCGCCTTCGGCACGCAGACCGAGAAGCTGGCGCAGGTCGATATCGAGGCCGCGCGCCTGCAGGCCGGCAAGCGCTACACCGACCACCTGATCGCGCTCAACGAGGAGCGCCTGCGCAGCCTGCAGCAGGACGCCACGCACCAGCAGGAGCAGGCGCGCCAGGTGGTCGCCTTGCAGCAGCAGGCGCAGCAACAGGCGGTGTCGCTGTCCAGCGACCTGCGCAACAGCAGCGCCCAGCTCGATGCCATGCAGCAGCGCATCCGCGCGCTGGAAATGCAGCAGACCAACCTCGACCTCACGCTGCCGCCGCCCGCGGCGAAAAGCGATGCCGCGGCCGCCGCCATCGCCCCGAGCGCTGCAGCAAGTTCGCCCTGAGCGGACAGCCGTTTCTTTCCGCCGAAACGAAAACATCGCGCGCAGCGGATGCCTGCGCGCGATGGGGCACGGATTCGGCGGACACGCTCGTGCGCTATGCCGACCGGTGACGATGGCGCGCCTTGCGCAGAAATTCACCAAGCCGTAGCAAGTCCCTGACCGCAAAGCCGCCCGGCGCACTTACCCACAGGCTTGTCCCAGGGACGTCCACACCGGCTGTGGAAAACCCGGGGCCGAAAATGCCGATGCCGCCCTGGCGGCGGCATCGGCGATCCACGGCTGACTTGGCGAGGCCGGCTCAGGCCGCGCGCGGCGCCTTCGCCAGCAGGCCGAGCACGTCGGCCAGCTTGTCGCGCATCTCGCGGCGGTCGACGATCAGGTCGATGGCGCCGTGCTCGAGCAGGAACTCCGAGCGCTGGAAGCCTTCCGGCAAGGTCTCGCGCACGGTCTGCTCGATCACGCGCGGGCCGGCGAAGCCGATCAGCGCCTTGGGCTCGGCCACGTTGAGGTCGCCCAGCATGCCCAAGCTCGCCGACACGCCGCCGGTGGTCGGGTGGGTCAGCACGCTGATGTAGGGCACGCCGGCGTCGCGCAGGCGCGCCAGCGCGGCCGAGGTCTTGGCCATCTGCATCAGCGAGAACAGCGCCTCCTGCATGCGCGCACCGCCGGTGGCGGAGAAGCACACCAGGGCGCTCCGGTCGGCCAGCGCGCGCTCGGCGGCGCGGGTGAACTTCTCGCCCACCACCGAGCCCATCGAGCCGCCCATGTAGGAGAACTCGAACGCCACCGCCATCAGCGGCCGGCCCTTGAGCTTGCCGCTCATCGCCAGCAGCGCGTCCTTCTCGCCGGTGGACTTCTGCGCGGCCACGATGCGGTCGCGGTACTTCTTGGAATCGCGGAACTTGAGCGGATCGGTGGGCTCCAGGCTCGCCCACTGCTCCTGCGCGCTGCCCTCGTCGAGGAAGGACAGGAGCCGCGCGCGCGCGCCGATGGCGTGGTGGTGGCCGCACTTGGGGCAGACCATCAGGTTGCGTTCCAGCTCCGGCTTGTACAGCACCGCGCCGCAGCCGCCGCACTTCTCCCACACGCCCTCGGGCACCTTGCCCTTGCCGGCGGCGGACGCCTGCGTGGGCGCGCGCGGGGTCATGATTTTCTGCAGCCAGTTCATAGTCGACCTCGATCTGAAACCGGACGCCGTCGCTGCGACACCGTCCATCCAAGCGAACCTGCGCGGCACCGCGCGCTGCCCGCTCTCTACGGGAGCGAAAACTAAGGGCGAGTGCACGCTGCGTCCACCTGCCTGCAAAGCACGTCTTGCAGGCAGGCTCGCGGCGAGCACCCGCCCCTCCCCCCAACCTTCTCCCCGGCGGGGAGAGGGCGCGAGGAACGGTGCGCCTACCGCGCGTCGAGCGCTTCGCGGATCGGCCGCAGGAAACCCTGCACGCGATCGGCGATGTCGCCCTCTTCCGTGGCGCCGGCCAGCCGTTCGACCAGCGCGCTGCCAATCACCACCGCATCGGCGAAGCCGGCGATGGCCTTGGCGCTCGCCGCGTCGCGCACGCCGAAGCCCACCGCCACCGGCGCCTTCGCCCTGGCGCGGATGTCGGCCACGCGCGCGGCGATGTCCGCCGTGCTCAGCCTTGCCGCGCCGGTGATGCCAGCGAACGACACATAGTACAGGAAGCCCTCCGCCGACTCGCACAGCTTTGCCATACGCGCGGGTGCGGTGGTGGGCGCGGCGAGCAGGATCTGCTTGAGGCCGGCCTCGCGCAGCGGCGCCAGCACGGCCGACTCCTCCAGCGGGCAGTCCACCAGCAGCACGCCGTCCACGCCGGCCGCCACCGCCTCTTCGGCGAAGCGCGCGTAGCCGTGGATCTCGATCGGGTTCAAATAGCCCATCAGCACCACCGGCGTGTCCGCGTCGCTGCGGCGGAACTCGGCCACCCAGCCGAGCACGTCGCCCAGGCCCACGCCCTTGGCGATGGCGCGCTCGCTGGCGTGCTGGATCACCGGGCCGTCGGCCATCGGGTCGGAGAACGGCACGCCCAGCTCGATCACGTCGGCACCGGAGGCGACCAGCGCGCGCATCAGGGCCACGGCATGACCGGGCGAGGGATCGCCGGCGGTGACGAAGGGGATCAGGCCGGTGCGGCCGGTGGCCTTCAAGGTGGTGAAACGTCGGTCGATGCGATTCATGGATAACTACCCCTGTGGCTCCGCCTGCCCGGCAAGCGGCAGGTCAAAGGCGGCGATGACGCGCTCGGCGGCCGCCTCGGGCGCCAGCGCGGTGTTGTCGATATGCAAATAGTCCGGGCGGCCCGCAAAGTACTCGCCGGCGTGGAAGCGATGCCTCGCTTCCGCCGCCAGCAAGCGCTCGCGGGAGGCCGCCACATCGCGCTTGGACGGCTTCTGTTCTAGCCGGAACGCGCTCTCGTTGCGGTGCAGGCGTTCTTCCAAGTCCGCATGCAGGGCCACGAACAACGCCCGCCCCCGCGCTCCCGGAAGACATCGGCCAGCTCTTCGGCGATCTGCGCGTCCTTCGGTTGGTCGAAGGCCCAAACGTAGGTGAAGATCAATCCGGGCAGGTCGCTCTGGGCTACCTCCTCGAATATCCGACGCCGGAATCCGCGGACCAGCCGTTCGAACGGCGCGGACCCGAACCGGAACAAAGGCAGCACCAGGTCGATGGTCTGGTGGCTGTGAAACAGGCGTAGCCCCGTGCGCGCCGCGATCGTGGCGCCCACCGTCATCTTGCCCACCGCCGGCGGCCCGATCAGGAACAGCGCGAGCGGCGCCTGGCCGGTCACGGCGAGGTCCTTCCGCGAAAGATCGCCGGCGCGATCAAAGCGAGATGCCTTCGCGGGCGGCGATGGTATGCACGTCCTTGTCGCCGCGACCGGACAGGTTGCACAGCACCAGCTTGTCCTTGGGGTATTCGCGCGCGAGCTTGATCGCCTGCGCCACGGCATGGCTCGATTCGAGCGCGGCGAGGATGCCCTCGGTGCGCGCCAGCAGGTGGAAGGCTTCCAGCGCTTCCTCGTCGGTCACGCCGACGTACTCGGCACGGCCGGCGTCCTTGAGGAAGGCGTGCTCGGGGCCCACGCCCGGGTAGTCGAGGCCGGCCGAGACCGAGTGCGTCTCGGTGATCTGGCCGTCGTCGTCGCACAGTACGTAGGTGCGGTTGCCGTGCAGCACGCCGGGGCGGCCGGCGGCCAGCGAGGCGGCGTGATGGCCGGTGGCGATGCCCTCACCCGCCGCCTCGGCCCCCACCAGACGCACGGCGCGGTCGTTGAGGAAGGCGTGGAAGATGCCGATGGCATTGGAGCCACCGCCCACGCAGGCGGTGATCGCATCCGGCAGGCGGCCGTAGCCTTCGAGCATCTGCTCGCGCGCCTCGCGGCCGACGATGGTGTTGAAGTCGCGCACCATCAGCGGGTACGGATGCGGGCCCGCCACCGTGCCGATGATGTAGAAGGTGTCGGCCACATTGGTGACCCAGTCGCGCATCGCCTCGTTGAGCGCGTCCTTGAGCGTCTTCGAGCCCGAGGTCACCGGCACCACCTCGGCGCCGAGCAGCTTCATGCGGTAGACGTTGATCTTCTGCCGCTCGATGTCCACCGCGCCCATGTAGACCACGCATTCCAGGCCCAGCCGCGCGGCCACGGTGGCGCTGGCCACGCCGTGCTGGCCGGCGCCGGTCTCGGCGATGATGCGGCGCTTGCCCATGCGCTTGGCGACCAGCGCCTGGCCCACGGTGTTGTTGATCTTGTGCGCGCCGGTGTGGTTGAGGTCTTCGCGCTTGAGCAGGATCTGCGCGCCGCCGACGTGCTGCGAGAGCCGCTCGGCGTGGTAGATCGGGCTCGGCCGGCCCACGTAGTGCTTGAGGTCGTGGTCGAGTTCGGCGACGAACTCGGGATCCTCGCGCAGGCGCAGGTAGGCCTCGGTGAGTTCGGCCAGCGGCGCCATCAGCGTCTCGGCCACGTAGCTGCCGCCGTAGGCGCCGAAGCGGCCGTGCGCGTCGGGCCAGTGCAGGAAATCGTCGATCTTGGGGGTTGCCATCGTTCGCATCCGTCGTCCGGCCGCCGGGAGGTTGCGGCCACGGCACACCCTAGCGCAGCGGGCCGCCGGCCAAAAGCGATAAGATCGCTGTGACCTGTCAGGAAAACTCACACCTACGATGCCCCGCGAACTGCCGTCGCTGAATGCCCTGCGCGCCTTCGAAGCCACCGCACGACTGGCGAGCATGACGCGCGCGGCGGACGAGCTGCACGTCACCCACGGCGCCGTGAGCCGGCAGATCCGTGCATTGGAGGCCGACCTGGGCACGCCGCTGTTCCGGCGCCAGGGGCGCGGGCTGGCGCTCACCGCCGGCGGGCTGCGGCTGCGCGAGGCCGCCACCGACGCCTTCGGGCAACTGCGCGACGTCTGCCACGAGATCCGCCATGGCGCCGCGCAGGCACCGTTCGTGCTGGGCTGCCCGGGCAGCCTGCTGGCGCGCTGGATGATCCCGCGCCTGGACCGGCTGGGACACGACCTGCCCGAGCTGAAACTGCACTTGTCGGCCGACGAGGCGGCGCTCGGCGACCCCGCCCTGCCCGGCCTCGACGCGGCCCTGCTGCTGGCCGAGCGGCCCTGGCCGGCGACGTGGCAGGTCCACACGCTGGCGCCGGAGCTGATCGGCCCGGTGCTCAGCCCGCGCTATGCCGGCTTCGAGCGCTTGCGCAAGGGCTCGAAGCCGGCGCTGCGCAAGGAGGCGCTGCTGCACACCGCCTCGCGCCCGCAGGCCTGGCCGGCGTGGGCGCACGCCGAGCACATCGACCCGAAGACGCTGCGCCTCGGCCAGGGCTTCGAGCACCTGTACTACCTGCTGGAAGCGGCGGTCGCGGGCCTGGGCGTGGCCATCGCGCCGCAACCGCTGGTGGCCGACGACCTCGCCGCCGGCCGGCTGGTCGCCCCGTGGGGCTTTCGCAAGACGCGGGGGGCATGGCTGCTGGGCGCGCCGCAGCGGGCCGGCGATGCGCGGCTGGCCGCACTGGCGGCATGGCTGCGGGCGGAGCTCGCGCAGGCCTGAGCCACGCGGCTGGTCGACGCCGACGCGAAACCGCTCGCCTCGCCCCGCTCACCGCAAGGCAGCGGGGATGCGTGGCGCCCTGTTGCGTGCGCGCGAGCCACTTCACCGACACTTCATTGCCCGACCACTATCAATGTCCCGGAAGCGCCCCCTGCGAGGGAAGGACGGCACCCATGGCTCCCGCTATCCCGCCTGTCCGCATCGGCGGCACGGAGGCTGCGCCGGCGGTTCCCACCCCACGACCCGAACCGAGCACAGGAGCGTCCATCATGGCTAAGAAGACCGGCGACCGCGCCCAACTGCACGAGCTGCTGTACCAGGCGCTGGAAACGGAGATCGGCGGAATCAGGCTGTACAAGGCGGCCGTCGCCTGCGCAGTCAACCAGGACCTCCACAAGGAATGGGAGGATTACTTGAACGAAACCACGACGCACCGCCAGGTGCTGCTCTCGGTCTTCGAGTTGCTGGGCCTGGACCCGGAGACGCGCACGCCCGGACGGGAAGTGGTGGAGCACCTCGGCGCCTCGATGGTCAGGGCGATCGAGATGGCCCGGCAGGCCGGCGATCCCATCGCCGCGCAGCGGGTGGCGGCCGAATGCGTGGTGCTCGCCGAGACCAAGGACCACGCCAACTGGGAGCTCATCGGCCTGGCCTGCGACCACCTGCAAGCCAAGGAGGCCAAGGAAGCCGAAGTGCTGCGGCAGGCGTACGACGCCGTCCACCGGGACGAGGATCACCACCTGTACTACACACCAAGGGCTGGGCGCGCGAGCTGTGGGTCGACTCGCTGGGCTTCCCCGCCGTGATTCCGCCGCCCGAGGAGATCAAGAACGTCGAGAGCGCGATCGGCGCCTCGCGGGCCGAGCAGGCACGCGAGGACATGCTCTCGAGCAGGCGCCACTGACGCGAAGCGAGGCGATTCGCCAGCGGCACGACGCGGTGCGGCGGCAGGCAGTGCGCAGGCAGGATGCAGATCATCGGCCGACCCGGGAGCAATGGCGACTGCCTTGGTGCAGGGCGGGCCGGACACGCCGACTGCGCGCCGCGCCCGGCGGGCGAGCCGCGCCGCCGGACGCGCCAAGCCAGTTCCGTTACCGGTGCAGTGGCGGATCGTGCCGGGCCGCGTCCGCATCGCGCACCGCGCGGATGAATGCCGCCATCTTGTCCGGGTCCTTGATCCCCGGCTCCGACTCGATGCCGCTGGCCACGTCCACCGCCCACGGCCGGGCGATGCGCACCGCCTCGGCCACGTTGCCGGCATGCAGGCCGCCGGCGAGAATCAACGGCTGATCGAGGTCCGCCGGCATCAGCGACCAGTCGAAGGCCTTGCCGCTGCCGCCGGCCTCGCCCAGGCCATGGCCGTCCAGCAGCAGGCCGGCCGCGCGCGGGTACGCGCGCAGGCGCGGCAGCGCCGCGGCACCCTCGCCCATCGCGATGGCCTTGAGGTAGGGCCGCCCGAACTGCGCGCACCAGTCGTCCGACTCGTTGCCGTGGAACTGCAGCAGCGAGGGCCGCACGCGGTCGATCACTTCCTCCACCAGCTCCGGCGCGTCGTCCATGAACAGCGCCACGGTAGCGACGAACGGCGGCACCGCCGCCACGATGGCGCGCGCCTGCCCGATCGCCACCTGGCGCCGGCTGCGCGCGGTGAACACCACGCCGACGGCGTCGGCGCCCAGTTGCGCGGCGAGCCGTGCATCCTCCACCCGGGTCATGCCGCAGCACTTGATGCGGGTACGTGTCGTCATTGGCTGACCTCCGCCGGCAGGCCCCAGTGCGCCTCGTAGCGCGGGCCGATAAAGGTGAGTCCCGTGGCGGGCGCGGTGGGGCCGGCCACTTCGCGGTCGCGGCCGGCCAGCAGCTCGGCCATCCATTCGACCGGCCGCTCGCCGCGGCCGACCGGCAGCAGCGAGCCGACGATGTTGCGCACCATGTGATGCAGGAAGGCGTTGGCTTCCACCTCCACGATCACCTGTTCGCCCTCGCGCCGCACGCCGATCGCCAGCATCTCGCGGCGCGGATGCGAGGCCTGGCAGGACACCGCGCGGAAGGCGGAGAAATCGTGCTCGCCGAGCAGCGCCTGCGCCGCGGCGTGCATGCGCCCGGCATCGAGCGGCTGCCGCTCCCAGGTGACATAGCGCGCATCGAGCGCCGCACGCACCGGCCGGTTGAGAATGGTGTAGCGGTAGCGCCGGCTGCGCGCGGAGAAGCGCGCGTGGAAAGCCTCGGGCACCTCCTGCGCCCACAGCACGGCGACGCCCGGCGGCAGGTTGGCGCAGCCGCCCAGCACCCAGCCGCGCAGCGCGCGCTGCGCGGTGGTGTCGAAGTGCACCACCTGGCAGCGCCCGTGCACGCCGGCGTCGGTGCGGCCCGCGCAATTCACCGTCACCGGCTGCGCGGCCACCGCCGACAACGCCCGCTCCAGCTCGCCCTGCACGGTGCGGCCGTGGCTCAGGCGCTGCCAGCCGAGGAAGTCGGTGCCGTCGTATTCGATGCCGAGCGCGATGCGCATGGAACCTCGATGCCGGGAAGGGCCGTAAAGCTTAGCAGCTGCCCAAACGCCGACGGGCCGGCAAGGCCGGCCCGTCGGGAAGGTCGATGCGGCCAGCAGGCTCAGGCCAGTTTGCCGAGCAACTCCTTGGCGGTGTCCTTCTGCATCTGGCTGCCTTCGTTCAACACCTCCTCGAGCATGGCGCGCGCGCCGTCGGCGTCGCCCATGTCCATGTAGGCGCGGGCCAGGTCGAGCTTGGTATCGACCGGGTCGTCGCTGAAGCCGCCGAGCTCGTGCGTTTGCGCTTCCGCGCGGTCGCCCGGCTCCGCCGGTTCGTCGAAGTGCCAGCTGAGGTGTTCCTCCGGCTGCGTATCGATCTCGTGCAGCGACACCGCCTCGTCCAGCACCACCTCGGTCTTCGCCGCCGTCACGGAAGCCTCGTCGGCCGGCGAGGACTCCTCCGGCCGCGTCAGGTCGAAGACGAAGTGGTACTCGCTGACCTTCTGGTTGGCCGGCAGCGGCGACACAAGGGTCTCCTCCTCCGGGCCGGCCGGCGCCGCGGCGTAGGCGCCGCGATCGAAGGCCGGCGCGGCGGCGGCCTCGCGCTCTTCGTAGACGTCGTGCGCGGCGAAGCCGTCGCGGTACGGCTCGGCATACGCCGCCTCGCGTTCCGCCGCCTCGGCGAACAACGGATGTTCCGGCGTCAGGTCGCGCCCCATCTCCGCCACCTCCAGCCACTCCGGCTGCTGCAGGTCGATGATGTGCGCGTGCATGGCTTCCGCGGCCGCCTCGAAGTGATCGACGTCGCGGCGGCTGTAGTACAGGCTGACCAGTTCGAGGTGCAGGCCGATGTCGTCCGGATGCTCGGCCAGTTGGTCGAGCAGTTCGTCCTGGTCCGGGTCCACGCTGTCGCCCCCTGCCGCCGGGACGGTGCCGAAGCGGTCCGCCAGCGAACTGGCCGCGGCCGCCGGCGCGGCCTTCTGGCGCTGGCGCAAGCCCAGCAGCAGGAGCAGCACCACCGCGACGGCGCCGGCGATCCAGGCCCAGGTCTGCATGTACCAGGGCTCGTCCGCCGCCGGCGCGGGAGCGGCCGGTTTCGACGCCGGCTTGACGGCCGGCGCGGCCTTGGCCTTCATCGCGACTGGCGCGGCCGCGGCCGTGCCGGCCGTGGCCGGCTGCGGTGCGGCCGGCGCCGGCGCCGGCGCAGCCTGGGCCGCATTCGCCGCCGGCTTGGCGCTGGCGGCGGCAACCGGCGCGGCCGGCGGCAGGTTGGCCGCCTTGCGCGCCTCGTCCAGGCGATGCTGCAGCTCGGCGATCTGGTTGTCCTTCAGCGCCAGCAGCCGCTCGTTCTTGCTGTTGATGTCCTCCAGGTCCTTGAGGCGCGACTTCAGCTCGTTGCCCTGCTGCTGCAGGGCGGTGAGCTGCTCCTGGCTGCGCTGCAGGTCCGCGCGCAGGCTGGAGATGGCCGCGGCGTTCTTGCCGCCGCCACCGGCCGCGGCGGCGCCCTGCTGCGTCGGCACCAGCGCCAGCCGGTCGGCGGCGGAAGGCGTACCGGCGGGCGCACTGGAGGTGCCGGCACGGGTGGCGGCGTCGGCGACCGTGGTGGGCGCGGCCGCCGTGCCGCCGCGCCATTCGCTGTTCTGGCGCTGCACTTCGGCCACGGCCGCGGCGGCGGCCAGGGCCTGCGCTTCCTGGCTGGTCGGGATGCGCAGCACCGCGCCCCGCTTCAAGGCATTGATGTTGTCGCGGTAGAAGGCGCCGGGGTTGGCCTGCTTGAGGGCCAGCAGCATCTGGCTGCGCTCCACGCCGGCCGGCGTGGTGAGGCGCGCGATTTCCGACAGCGTCTGGCCGCGGTTGACCGGGCCGTACTTGCCCTCGTCCACCGGCGAGGCCCCACGCGACGCCGGCGCCGGCCTGACCGCGGCGGCCGGCCTGGCCGGCGCCGGCTGGCTGGCGGCCGGCGGCGCCACGGCGCGGCGGCTGCCCGAAGCCCGCGGCGCGGCCGGCGCCACGCTCGGCATGGCGACGCTGGAGGACTGGTTGGTGCCGCCCGGCGGATCGAGCAGGATGGTGTACTCGCGCACGCTCTTGCCGGCGGCGTTGTTCACTTCGACCAGCAGGTCGAGGTAGGGATCGTTGACCGCCTCGCTGCTGGTGATGCGGATGACCCGCTGCCCGCCCGCTTCGGCGACGTCGAACTGCAGCGCGATGGCCGGACGCCCGCCGCTGATGCCGGCGCGGGTGAAGTCTTCGGGCGAGGCCAGCCGCGCGCTGAGGTTCTGCAGCTCGGCGGAGGATTCGGTGGTCAGCGGGATCTCGGCCACCAGCGGCTGGCCCAGCGCCGACTTCACCCTGATCTGCCCCAGCTCGAGCGCGCCGGCCTGGGCGCTGCCCAAGGCAAGGGCCAGCAGTATCGAAAGCTTCAACGAACGATTCATTGCGTGTCCCCCGCCCCGTGACGCTTCTTATTGGCTGCCGCCGATGCGGCTGCTGTGCAAAAACGAGGCGTCACTTTAGTTGACGCACCAGCCCCCCGCCAATAGCCGTGGCGCGGGTTTACGGCGTATTGCCGTAGCCTGTTCTCATTTTGGATGCTGCCCCGGTGCGGCGGCCGGGGCCGGGGCATCGGCCTCGCGCAGCGCCTGCAGCTGACGCTGCAGCGCGGCGATGTCCTGGTCCTGCCGTTGCAGCTGCTGCTCGGCCTGCCGGCTCTTCGATTCCTGCTCGGTGACCTGCTGCTGCAGCCGGCCGACCTCCAGGCCGCGCTGCTGCAGCTGCTTTTTCAAGTGGTGGACGGCCTGGGCCGGGACCGCCTTTCCTTCCGGCAGCGCCGCTGCCGCCAGCGGCAGCGGCAGCGGCAGGCCGAGCACGGCGAGCAACGCGAGCCGGCGCATCACAGGTAATCCCGCACCAGCAGCTCGGCGACCTGCACCGCGTTGAGCGCGGCGCCCTTGCGGATGTTGTCGGCGACGATCCACAGGTCCAGGCCGTGCTCGTGCGAGATGTCCTCGCGGATGCGCCCGACGAACACCGGGTCCTTGCCCGCCGCGTCGCCCACCGGCGTGGGATAGCCGCCGGCCTTGCGCTCGTCCATCACCACCACGCCCTCGGCCTGTTCCAGCAGCGCGCGGGCCTCGTCGGCGGAGAGCTTGTCGCGCGTCTCGATGTGCACCGCCTCGGCGTGGCCGTAGAACACAGGCACGCGCACCGCGGTGGGATTCACCAGGATCGACTCATCCTCGAGAATCTTGCGCGTCTCCCACACCATCTTCATCTCTTCCTTGGTGTAGCCGTTGGCCTGGAAGTCGTCGATGTGCGGGATCACGTTGAAGGCGATCTGCTTGGGGAACTTCACCTGCTCCACTTCCTGGAAGTTGAGCAGCGCGGCGGTCTGCCTGCCCAGTTCCTCCATGCCCGAGCGCCCGGCGCCGGACACCGACTGGTAGGTGGCCACGTTAATGCGCTCGATGCCCACCGCGCGATGGATGGGCGCCAGCGCCACCAGCATCTGCATGGTCGAGCAGTTCGGGTTGGCGATGATGCCGCGGGTGGTGTACTGCGCGATGGCGTGCGGGTTCACCTCGCTCACCACCAGCGGGATGTCGTCCTGGTAGCGGAACTCGGAGGTGTTGTCGATCACCACCGCGCCGGCCGCCGCCGCGCGCGGCGCGTGCTCGCGGCTGACCGAGCCGCCGGCGGAGAAGAAGGCGATGTCCACGCCCTCGAAGTCGTACTCGGCGAGGTTCTGCACGGTGATCGATTTGCCGGCGAATTCGACCTTGCCGCCGGCGGAGCGCTCGCTGGCCAGGGGCACCAGTTCGCTGATCGGGAAATCGCGCTCGGCGAGGATCGACAACAGGGTTTCGCCGACGGCGCCGGTGGCACCGACCATCGCCACCTTGTAACTGCTCTTCTTGCTCATGGATTGGACCGAGATAGCTTAAGGGGCCGCCGCGGCGACCCCTCGACGGGGCCCGGCCGGAACGGAAAAAAAACACAAGACCCGCATTGATACACGCGCCCGCACGAACTGTCACCTGCCCGGGCCCGCCGCGCGCCGTGGACGGCCAGTATCGGGAGGCGCCAACGGCGGCCTCCCGCGCGGCGAACGGACGGCCGCCGATGCGGGCCCCCATCGCACTATTTCGCGCGGCGTGCGGCAGATTGGCGCACCCGATGGGCTAGAATTGCTGCGCTGCGGCATAGACGCTGCAGCGCTGCCGGTGCGGAGCATGGCCACCGGCGCAGGGCTCCCGGCGCCGCTGCCGGGGGCGTCAGGAAATTTTCGAGTTCGCGGAGCAGCGATACATGCCCAAGTCCCACCCCTCCCACCCCTC
>NZ_LFQR01000084.1 GCF_001182895.1 Frateuria defendens
GCGCAGCGAGCGCTTAAGAGTGCGCACAAGGATGTGCGCTGCTCTTCCGGGGCCCCTGGGGCGCGCCCTCGGGGTGCCCTTCTCTTGGTTACTTTCTCTTGGGCAAGCAAGAGAAAGTAACTCGCTCATCGGCAGATGAGCGAAACCCCGGCCAACGGCCGGCCTGAATGCAAGAACGCCTCGACGAACGAACACGCGAAGCCGAAACACCGGGCGACCGACCTCGCGGGCACCGGCAGGGCGATCGTGAACCTGCCCTCAGAACGCATTGATCCCCGTCAGCTCGCGCCCCACCACCAGCTGGTGCACCGTCTCGGTGCCCTCGTAGGTGATCACCGATTCGAGATTCAGCGCATGGCGGATCGCCACGTGCTCGGTGGTGATGCCGGCGCCGCCGAGAATGTCGCGGCATTCGCGGGCAATGTCCAGCGCCATGCGCACGTTGTTCCACTTGGCCAGCGACACCTGGGTGGGCTGCATGGCGCCGGCATCCTTCAGGCGCCCGAGTTGCAGCGACAGCAGCTGCGCGGTGGTGATGCGGCGGGCCATGTCGGCCAGCTTGATCTGCACCGCCTGGTTGGCGGCCAGCGGACGGCCGAACAGGATGCGCTCGGCGGTGTAGGCCAGCGCCTCCTTCAGGCACGCCTGCGCCGCGCCGATCGGCCCCCAGGTGATGCCGTAGCGCGCCTGGTTGAGGCAGCCCAGCGGGCCCTTGAGACCCTTGGTGTTGGGCAGGCGCTGGGCCTCGGGCACGCGCACGCCGTCCAAGAACAGCGCGGAGGTGACCGAGGCGCGCAGGCTCATCTTCTTGTGCACCTCCTGCGCGGCGAAGCCGGGCGTGTCGGTGGGCACGATGAAGCCCTGGATGTCGTCCTCCGTCTGCGCCCACACGATGGCGATGTGCGCGAGGTTGCCGTTGGTGATCCACATCTTGGCGCCGTCGAGCACCCAGTCGCCGCCGTCCTTGCGGGCGCGGGTCTTCATGTTGGCCGGGTCCGAGCCGCCGTGCGGCTCGGTGAGGCCGAAGCAGCCGATGACCTCGCCCGCCGCCATCGGCGGCAGGTACTCGCGCTTCTGCTCCTCGCTGCCATAGGCGTAGATCGGGTACATGCACAGCGAGCTCTGCACCGAGGCGAAGCTGCGCAGGCCCGAGTCGCCGCGCTCCAATTCTTGGCAGATCAGCCCGTAGCTGACGCCGTTCATGCCCGCGCAGCCGTACTTCTCCGGCAGCGTGGCGCCGAGCAGGCCCAGGCCCGCGATCTCCGGCACCAGCTCCTGCGGGAAACGGCCCTGGTCGAAGCAGTCGCCGATGATCGGCAGCACGCGCTCGTCCACGAAGCGGCCCACGGTGTCCTGCACCATGCGCTCCTCCTCGGTGAGCAGCGAGCGGACGTCGTACAGGTCGAGCGGGTCGAGACGGGCGGCCATGCGGGGGTTTCCGTGAAGGTGTGGCGAGCCGGTGATTCTAGCGAGCCGCTGCGGCAACTTGTCACGGCATGCCGCAACACGCCCGATAGGCAGGTGCCGGAACGCAACGCATAATGCGCCCGTCGACCGCCGCCCCCGCGACGGCCCGCATGCCGCTCCGGTTCGATTGGACTTTCCCATGTTCAAAGGTGTGTTGCTGGGCTTCGCGTGCTACGCGGCCTATTCCTTCAGCGATGCGTTCGTGAAGCTGCTGGAAGGCTCGCTGCCGGCCTACGAGACGGTGTTCTTCGGCGCCGTGCTGATGCTCCTGGCCCTGCCCTTCCTCAAGAAGCCGGGCGACCGCTGGCGCGAAGTGGTGACCTCCAGGCACCCCAGCCTGTGGCTGCTGCGCGCCATCACGATGGCGCTGGGCAACCTCACCTCGGTGATGGCCTTCACCTCGCTGCCGATGGCCGAGGCCTTCGCGCTGATCTTCCTGATGCCGATCTTCGTCACCATCCTGTCGGTGGTGTTCCTCAAGGAACAGGTGCGCTGGCGCCGCTGGTCGGCGGTGATCGTGGGCTTCCTCGGCGTGCTGGTGGTGCTGCGGCCGGGCTTCCGCCACCTGAGCCACGGCCACGTGGCGGCGATCGTGTGCGGCCTGGTCGGCGCCATCTCGGTGATCGGCCTGCGCATGGCCGGGCCGGACGAGAAGCGCCTGAGCCTCTACGGCGCGGGCGTGCTCGGCCCGCTGCTGATGGGCGGCATCCTGATGCTGCCCACCTTCGTGTGGCCCTCGCTGCACCAGTGGTTCCTGCTCGCCGGCTACGGCCTGCTCGCCGGCCTCGCCGCCATCCTGCTGATGCTCTCCACGCGCCTGGCGCCGGTCAGCGCGGTGGCGCCGACGCAGTACAGCCAGATGGTGTGGGCCATCGTGTTCGGCTACCTGCTGTTCCACGACCATCTGGACTGGCCGATGGCGGTGGGCATCGCCTTCATCCTCGGCGCCGGCCTGTTCACCCTGGTGCGCGAGGAGCAGGTCACCAACTGGTGGCGGCGGACCAAGATCGTGTGAGGCGGCGCGGCCGATCCGTGGCGCGTGGAATCGGCCCAGGCACATTTGAGATGCCTGCACAAAAGTCCGCGGCCTACTCCCTCCCCGGCGTGCAGGGGAGGGTTGGGGAGGGGTGAACACTTGCCTCGAGGCAAGACTTCACCCTCTCCCGGCCTCCCTGACGAATACCGACCTGCACTGCATATCAACAAGAAAACGCACGCCTCTGATCAACCCGCA
This sequence comes from Frateuria defendens, assembly GCF_001182895.1. Classification (GTDB taxonomy): domain Bacteria; phylum Pseudomonadota; class Gammaproteobacteria; order Xanthomonadales; family Rhodanobacteraceae; genus Frateuria_B; species Frateuria_B defendens. Next base: position 2,702 of record NZ_LFQR01000084.1, read on the forward strand.
CTCCCCGCAGGCGCCGGCGGCAACGTCGCCCCGGTCAGCGCCGCACGGATCGCGCGCAGCTTGGCCTTGAGCTTCGCCTCGTCGGCGGGCCCCAGGCGGAGCATCAGCTTCTGCCCCACCGAAAGCGACTGCAGGCCCGGGTCGGCGAACTCGTACAGCACCTTCGGCCGCGCCAGCGCCAGCGGGGCGTGCGGCTCGGGCGCGGCGAGCATGTCGTCGATGGCGGCCACCAGGCGGTCGTTGAAGTAGGCCTTGGGATAGCCGAGGTCGCGGTAGGCCTGCTGGAACAGCGGATAGAAGCGCACGTACCACGCCGCCACGGCCTTGGGATCGGCCCCCTCCACGATGCGCATGTAGGGCGCATAGCGGGCCGTGTTGTCGCCGACCGCGAGGCCGTCGCCCGCCGGCCTGGTGGCGAAGGCGCCGCGCGGCGTGCGCAGCGGCAGGATACTGGTGCTGCCGAGGCTCTGCCGCGGCAGCGCGTCCACCGTGGCGACGATGCGCCGGATCAGCTGGTCCGGCCGCAGCAGCGCGCGCAGGTCGCCGCCGCCGGCCAGGGCCGCCAGCGCCTCGCTCACGCCGGCGTCGCTGTTATCCAGCGCCGGCAGCGGCGCGCTCGACGCCGCGGCGGGCCCGGTGCCGGCCTGCTCGATCGGATGCCGAACCGCCGGCGCGGCCGTGGCCGCCGCGGCAGGCGCGCTGGACGTGGCCGCCGACGGCGGTGCGGCCGGCGGCGGCTGCACCGCCTTGCGCCAGATGAACACGCCCGCCGCCACCGCGGCGATCACCACGATGCCTGCCAGCACCGGCCCGACCGGACTCGATTGCCTGCTCACCCTCTCTCCTTAACAGCTGTCCACAATACACTTATGACTTGGCACGGCCGCGATGGTTCACCCCGGCCATGCGCCGGGCGCGGCAGAATGCGTTCCACCACGCCCATGGAACCGCCCATGCCCCGGATCGATCCCGCCGCCGTGCCCGAGCGCCACGGCTCGAACTATCCCGCGCCGTTCCACCAGCATGCCGCCGACCGCATCAAGCAGGCGCTGGGCCGCGCCGGCGGACTCACCGATTTCGGCGTGAACCTCACCCGGCTGCCGCCGGGCGCGTGGTCCAGCCAGCGGCACTGGCATTCGCACGAGGACGAGTTCGTCTACGTGATCGCCGGCGAGCTGACCCTGCTCACCGACGCCGGCGAGCAGCCGCTGCGCGCGGGCGACTGCGCCGCGTTTCCGAAGAACTTGCCGGATGGGCACTGCCTGATCAACCGCGGCGGCGCGACGGCGGTGTACCTGGAGATCGGCAGCTGCCGCGAGGCGGAGGACGTGTGCACGTATCCGGACATCGACCTGCACGCGGATGCGCGCGGCTACTCACACAGGGACGGCACGCCCTACCCCGATTGAAGCCCACGCACGCGCCGGGCGATCAGCCCGCCAGTCTCCACGCGCCGAGCACCCGGTAATCGGGCCGCCCCACCACGCTGTCGATCAGCGCCAGCCGGTCGACCCGCCAGTGCACGGGCGCCATCGCCTCCGGCTCCAGCACCACGCCGCGGCTGTAGGCCACGGTGACGTGCGGCACGAAGCGCCCGTCGAGGTGCGCGCCCAGCCCCGCCAGCGCCAGCGCACGGCGCGAGGTTTCCCACAGCGCGCGCAGCGGCGCCGGCTCGACGGCGCCGCGCAGCACGCACGGCGGCTGGCGGGCGCGAAAACTCGCCACCTGGTCGAGCGTCCAGTCGAACGCCTCCGCGCGCAGGGTGTCGCCCACCGACATCGCGGCCGCGACCAGGTCCTCGCGCAGCTGCGGGTGGTCGCCGAGGAAATGCAGCGTGGCGTGATAGCGCCCAGGGCGCACCCAGCGCGCGTGCAGGGCCGGATGAGTGGCCTCCAGCGTCCGCGCGGCGGCGGCCAGGCGCTCGCGCGTCGGCGCGTCCGGCATCAACGCGAAGAACAGCCGGTGCACTTCGGCGGGATGGTGCGCGGCGCCGAGCAGGTCGGGCTGCATGGGGCCGGGCGGCGGGCGTCGTGCGGGCATGGGCGCGTGTGTGGCGAATCGAGCGGCACATGCTAGCGGGTGGCGCGCCGCGCGAGTGCCTCGGCATGGCGGCGGCGACGTGCGGATCGCGCCATCGATCCGGCTACGTCCGTTTCGGCTACGTCCGTTTCTCGACATGCTCACCGGCCGCTCGGCACACTGTCATGCCCGAGCCCGACGACAGGAACCGCCCATGCCCCTGTACCGCATCGCCGCCTTCTCGAACGGAATGACCGGCGGCAATCCCGCCGGCGTGCACCTCGACGCCAGCCTGCCGCCGGAAGCCGAGATGCAGCGCATCGCCGCCGAAGTCGGTTTTTCGGAGACGGCCTTCGCCGCGCCGCAGAGCGACGGCTGGCGCGTGCGCTACTTCTCGCCGGCCTCGGAGGTGCCGTTCTGCGGCCACGCCACCATCGCCCTCGGCGCGGTGCTGGCGATGGAGCACGGCGAGGGCGTATTCCCGCTGGTGCTGAACCGCGCGCGGATCACCGTCGAAGGCCGGCGCGAGGGCGAAACCTTCAGCGCCGCCCTGCAGTCGCCGCCCACCCACAACTCGCCGGCCGACCCGGCCCTGCTGGCCGAGGCGCTCGCCCTGTTCGGCTATGGCGAGGATGACCTCGACCCGCGCCTGCCGCCCGCGCGCATCCACGGCGGCGCCGATCACCTGCTGCTGGCCCTGCGCGAGCGCGAAGCCCTGCGCGCGATGCGCTACGACCTCGCCGCCGGCCGCCGGCTGATGGAAGGCGCCGGCCTGATCACCATCGCGCTGGTGCAGGCGGAAAGCCCGCGCCGGTTCCACGCGCGCAATCCCTTCGCCTCCGGCGGCGTGTACGAGGACCCGGCCACCGGCGCCGCGGCGGCGGCCTTCGCCGGCTACCTGCGCGACATCGGCTGGCCGCACGGCGGCGCCATCGAGCTGGTCCAGGGCGAGGACATGGGCGTGCCCTCGCTGCTGCATGCGGAGATTCCGGACGAGCCCGGCAGTTCGATCCGCGTGTCGGGCACGGCGCGGATCATGGCCTAAGGCCTGGTCACGATGTGCCGACGACGCGCTGGGGCCATGGGGCGTGTCTTGGTGGTCATGGGTGTGCGGGAACGCAGCGACGTCGCTCTTGCTCGTCGTTCCGGCGTAGACCGGAACCCAGAGCGGTTACGCCTTGCTCGAAGCGAGGTGTTGCCCTGGCCGGCCCTATGGGCCGGGGGTTTCGCTCCCCTGTCGGGGAGCGAGTTACTTCTCTTTGCTTGCCCACGCACG
>NZ_LFQR01000085.1 GCF_001182895.1 Frateuria defendens
GCGGCGGCGCGCGGCGCGCGCGGGGTGGCGGGCGACGCGCCGTCATGCCGGGCGACGCCCTGCCGGATCACCCGCAGGCGGCGACGCCCGGCGCGCGATGCCGCGCGTGGCGGCGGCACGGCCCGCGCGCATCGCCCGGCCCATGCCGCTCAGAACGGCCGCGGACACACCGACTGCAGGCCGTCGATGTGCTCGTGCAGGTCGGGCGCGATGCCCTGCCACATCGGGTCGAGGATGAAGTCGATGCCCTCGTAGCGGGCCAGCTTGGCGGCCGGGATGAAATCGGCGTCGCCGGCGACCAGGACGATCTGGTCCACCTGCTTCTTGTAGGCCAGCGCGGCGATGTCGATGCCGATCTTCATGTCGACCTGGGTCTGGCGCATGTCCGGCTCGAAGTGTTCGTCGCCGAGGTCTTCCCAGTACAGCGTGCCGTCGCGCAGCTGCTGGTAGGCGGAGAACTTGAGTTTCCACTCGTTGCGGTCGGCGATGCGGCCGAGGCGCAGCGCGAGCTTGCGCTGGCGGCGCAGCTGCTCGTGCAGGTCGCGGCGGAAGGCGGCGGCATGGGTGCGCGCGAAATCGATGGAGTCGCCGCTGATCGGCTTCACCAGCGTTTTCTCCAGCGGCGGGCAGTCGTAGAAGAAGATGCGGTAGAGCGCCTCGCGCGGGCGGTCCAGCGCCTTGAGGTGTTCCAGCGTCATGCCGAACAGGGTCTTGGCCACCGCGCGCGCGTCGTTGGCGTCGCGGTCGCCCCACACCTTGCGGTAGCGGGCGAGGAAGAAGGCGCCATCGACGAGGATGGCCGTACGCAGGGTCATAGGGACTCTCTATATGAAGGGCGGCCAGCCCGTATCCATGAAGGCCGCGTGGTAAAGCCGCGTATTGCAGCGGGCGGCATGCGCGCCGTCAAGGACGGTCGCTCAGTCGCACGCGGGCGCCGCCGCGGCCGGCTCGGCGGCGAAGTCTGGCGGCGAGGCCTGGCGCGCGTACTCGGCCGCCCGCTCGTGCAGCCAGCGGCGGACGGTGACCAGCGCCGTGCACGCCTGCGAGCGCGGCGGGTAGACCAGGTAGTAGGCCTCGGGGATGCGCAAATGGCGGCGGCCCAGCACGCGCAGCAGGCCGGCGTCGATCAGCGGGCGCGCCGTCACCATCCGCCCCAGCGCCACGCCCATGCCTTCGAGTGCTGCGCGGTGCAGCGCGTCGGTGCTGTCGAACTGGGCCACGTAGCGGCGCTGCGGCTGGCCGCCGACCAGGGCGAACCAGTCGCGCCAGCGCTCGCCGGGGTCGCCGAGCAGCGGCCAGTCGGCGAGATCCTCCACGTCGGCGCCGGCCATGCGCTCGATCAGGGCCGGCGCGGCGACGGGGGCGATCCATTCGTCGAACAGTTTCTCCACGTGCAGCCCCGGCCACTCGCCACGGCCGTAGCGCAGCGCTGCGTCCACCGGCTCGCGGGCGAAATCGACCAGGGCCACGCTCGATTGCAGGTTGAGCTCCAGCTCCGGGTGCGCCGCCACCAGCCCGGGCAGGCGCGGCACCAGCCAGCTCGACATCACGCCGGGCGTGGTGCTGAGGGTGAGCGCGTCGTGGCAGCGGTCGCGGTACATCGCCAGCGCGCGCTCGATGCCGTCGAAGTGATGGCCCACGGCGTCCAGCAGCTGGCGCCCGTCCGCGGTGAGGCGCACGCCGCGCGGGCCGCGCTCGAACAGGCGCCGCTCCAGGCGTTGCTCGAGTTGGCGGATCTGGTGGCTGAGCGCGCTCACGGTGAGATGGGCCTGCTCCGCCGCGCGCGAGAGGTTGCCCAGCCGGGCCACCAGCACGAACTGTTGCAGCAGCATGGGCGAGACGCGCGCCATCTTGAATCTCCCTCAAGGCTGGCTTGCGAATATATCGCTTTTTCGGGGCCCGGCCGGCTACGTACCTTGAGTTGGGCGCCATCGCGGCCGCCACGGGAGAGCCCGCCATGAGCACACTCTGGACCGACCTCTTGTTCCTGCACGGCCACGTGGCGCCGGCCGACCTGCCCTGGCGCAGGGACGCTCCCGTCGGCGAGCGCGGGCACGGCGCGCCGGCCCGGCCTGCGCCGATCCAGCAGCTCATCGCGCCATCATCCGCCGCGCCGCGCGGCGGCGCCTGTGAGGGCGGCAAGCCGGCCTGCGCTTGATTCCGCGCCATGGCGCATCTACCTCGGGAGTTACCTTTGACTCCCCCACCCGAGGCATCGCCATGACCCGTCGCCAGCTCGGCCGCTCGCCCCTGTCCATCGCCCCGCTCGTGTTCGGCGGCAACGTGTTCGGCTGGAGCGCCGACGAGGCGCGCTCGTTCGAGCTGCTCGACGCCTTCGTCGAGGCCGGCTTCAACCTGGTCGACACCGCCGACGTGTACTCCGCCTGGGCGCCGGGCAACCGCGGCGGCGAGTCGGAGACCATCATCGGCAAGTGGCTCAAGCAGAGCGGCAAGCGCGAGCAGGTGCTGATCGCCACCAAGGTGGCCAAGTGGGACCAGCACCCGGGCCTGTCGCCGCTCAACATCCGCCAGGCGGTGGAGGGTTCGCTCAAGCGCCTGCAGACCGACCGCATCGACCTCTACCAGGCGCACGAGGACGACGCCACGGTGCCGCTGGCCGAGACGCTGGGCGCGTTCGGCCGGCTGATCGAGGAAGGCAAGGTGCGCGCGATCGGCGCCTCCAACTACGGCGCCGCGCGCTTCGAGGAGGCGCTCAAGGTCTCGGCCAAGTACGACCTGCCGCGCTACGAGAGCCTGCAGCCCGAATACAACCTGGTCGAGCGCGCCGGCTACGAGAAGGCGCTGGAGCCACTGGTCCTCAAGGAACAGGTGGGGGTGATCAACTACTACGCGCTGGCCAGCGGCTTCCTCACCGGCAAGTACCGCAGCGAGGCGGACCTCGGCAAGAGCAGCGCGCGCGGCGGCTCGGTGAAGAAGTACCTCGACGCCCGCGGCCTGGGCGTGCTCGCCGCGCTGGACGAAGTGGCCGCCGCGCACGGCGCCACGCCGGCGCAGGTGGCGCTGGCCTGGCTGCTGGCCCGCCCCGGCCTCACCGCGCCGATCGCCAGCGCCACCAGCGTGGCGCAACTGCGCGAGCTGCTCGACGCCACGCGCCTCGTGCTGGGCCACGACGAGATCGCGCGGCTCGACCTCGCCAGCGAAACCCACGCCTGAGCCACCGCCCACGAGCGCGCAGACCCACGCCCGCATCGTGCTCGCCTCGCGCCCGCAGGGCGAGCCGGTGGCGGAAAACTTCCGCCTCGAACAGGTGCCGGTGCGGACGCCGGGCCCGGGCAGTTGCTGCTGCGCAACCGCTACCTGTCGCTGGACCCGTACCAGCGCGGGCGCATGGCTGGGCGCTGGTCGACGGCGACGCGGAGCAGCGCAAGCTCGATACCGCCGTCGCGCCGGCCAGCACGGCGCTCGCGTGTACGGCATGCCCGGCTTCACCGCCTACGCCGGCCTGCACGAGATCGGCAGGCCGCAAGCCGGCGAGACGCTGGTGGTGGCCGCGGCCAGCGGCCCGGTCGGCGCCACGGTGGGGCAGATCGCCAGGCTGCGCGACGCGCGCGTGGTCGGCATCGCTGGCGGCGAGCGCAAGCGCGCCTACGTGCGGGACGAACTGGGCTTCGACGTGGCGCTGGACCACCGCGCCACGGATTTCCCCGAGCAACTGCGCGCTGCAGTGCCGGACGGCATCGACGTGTACTTCGAGAACGTCGGCGGCGCGGTGTTCGATGCGGTGCTGCCGCTGCTCAACGACTTCGCGCGCGTCCCGGTATGCGGCACCATCGCCACCTATAACCGGCGCGACGCGCAGCCGCCGCCCGGACCGGACCGGGTGCCGGCGCTGCCCAGCCTGATCCTGCGCAAGCGCCTGACCTTCCGCGGCTTCATCCAGCGCGACTTCATGGCGCTGTTCCCGCAGTTCCTGGACGAGATGGGCGCCTGGCTGAAGGAAGGGCGGATCGCCTACCGCGAGGACTTCGTCGACGGCCTGGAGAACGCGCCGCGCGCGCTGATCGGGCTGCTGCGCGGCGAGAACTTCGGCAAGGTGGTGGTGCGCCTCGCCGAAGAGTGAGCGCGGCGGGACCGAGCACAACCGAAGCTCGACCGCAGCGCCACGGCCCGCGTCGGCGCCAACATGGGCTTTTTCATAGGGACGTCCAGACGTCCATCCGAACAAGCACCGGCCACAGCACCGCCGCGACTGGATGCGACACCGCTAGCGCGCGGTGCTCCCGGCCGCCGCCGGCGCATCCTCGGCGTCGCCCTCATCCTCGTCCGGCGCCAGCACCGTGTAGCCCTTGGCCTTGAGCTTGGCGAGGTAGCCGCCGGCGTCGAGCACGCTGTCCATCGGCAACATGGCGAAGGTGGTGGTGTTGGCGGCCAGCGCACGCTCGGCCGCCGCCAGCCAGCCGGCCTCCACCCGCGCCGGCACGTCGCTGATGCCCAGCTCCCGCGCGAAGCCCGCCCCGGTGAGCGCCTCCACGCAGGCGTCGCGGTAGCGGCTGTCGGGCAGCCGGCGCAGCGTGGCGAGGTCGCCGGTGGCCCAGGCGTTGGCGCGCTCGGTGATGGCCGGCAGGTCGTGCTCGATGCTGTCGAGGGTGCGGCCGAAGCAGGCGACGTCGTCGGGGCCGGCCTGCTTGAAGGCCTTGATCGCCTGGCGCGGCTTCTCGATCACCAGCTGGTACTGGGTCAGGGTCTGCTTCACCCCGTGCTGCTTGGCGAGCGCATCGACGGTGCCGCCGATCTCGCCGTTGCCGCGCAGGCCGTGCTGGCGCAGCGCCTTCTTGTACAGCTCCATCGCCGCGAAGATCGGCCGCCAGCGCTCCACGCCGCGGCCGTTGCCGAGGTACTGCTGCTTGAGCGGCTGCCAGCGCGCGTACAGCGCCGAGGGCAGCACCTGGTCGAGCGTCTTGCCGTCCTCGTTCTTGCGCGCGCTGTACACCGAGGGCAGCAGGAACAGCTTGCCGAGGAAGTTGGTGTCCGCCTTGACCTGCACCGAAGGCGGCTCGAGCACCTCCTGCGACTGCGCGATCACCTCGGCCACCTCGCCGGAGCGCCACTGCATGCGCTCGGGCAGCGTGCGGATCAGCCCCAGCACCCACAGCGTGTGCCCACCCCTGGACACCTTCCACAGCCCCGGCCCCGGCTGCACGCCGCTCACCGTCACGGTCTGCAGGTTGGTGATCGCGCCCGCGCTGGCGGCGGGCGCCGGCGCGTCCTGCGCCTGGGCCAGGCTCGCGCCGAGGGCGAGCAGCAGGGCCAGCCAGCTTTTCGGCTTGCGGAACATGGGACGACTCCATGATGGGAAAGGCAAAGGTAAGGGAAACCCGTAGCCCACGGACCATGCCGCACCGCCCAGGGTTCCGCCAGCCGCCCACACGATAGGCCGCCAGCCTTACCGCTGGCTGTCGCCGCCGCCCTGCCCCGCCGCCAACGCAAAGGCCCGCATCGGAGGGATGCGGGCCTCGCCTGCCGTCGCCGGCGTCGCCTTACCTGGCCGACTGGTCCACCGTGTAGTCGAACACCAGCACGCCCCTGGGCGCCAGCAGCGGGCCGACGAATTCCTTGAAGGCCTGGTGCACCGGCTCGTAGTGCGCCGGGTCGCTGATCACCGGCTGGCCAACGTAGTAGTTGCGGTCGCCCTGCGAGCGGAAGGTGACCACGAAGCCCTGCTCGAGGTTCTGGTCGGCGCCTTCGCCACTGTGCTGGAAGCCTTCCTCGATCGACACGATGTAGGGCTTGCCCTGGCGCAGGCAGGCCTTCTGCATGGCGAGGAAGCGGCGGGTGATCTCGCTGCGCTGCACCGGCGTCACCGTGTCCTTGTAGCGGAACAGCACGATGTGGCGCACCACGCCCGGCTTGTAGTCCGCGGCGGTGAAACGCTCCACGCCGGCCTGGGCCAGCTCCTGGCCGAGGCGCGCGGCGGCGGCGGTCGGCGCCTCCGCGGCGGCGGCGGGCAGCGCCAGGGTGGCGAGCGGAAGCAGGCCGAACGCCGCCACGGCGGCGAGCCGGCTCAAACGGTTCTTCATGGGTGACACTCCTTGTGAAAGCGATCCGCCCGGCGAAGGCCAGACGGGCATGCGATAGGCGGGATTATCCTCCCCGGGCGCGCGGCACCAAGCCGGCCGCGTGCAAAAGTGTTTTGCATGCGGCGGCGAACCGAGCGGACGCAGGCTCCGCATGCGTGGCGTCCAAGTCCCAGCCCGCCAGCGCCCTGTAAGGAGCGCGCTCGCGCGCGACCGTCGCGGCGCGGGCGTTCCGCGGTTTCCCGTAGACGGCGGTCGCGCGCGAGCGCGCTCCACACGGCGTCAGGCGGTCGCCAGCGTCGCCAGCGCGGCGTTGAAGGTGGCGCTCGGGCGCATGGCCTCGCCGACCAGGGCGAGGTCGGGGTGGTAGTAGCCGTGGATGTCCACCGGCCTGCCCTGGGCGCCGTTCAACTCGCCGACGATGGCCGCCTCGTTCGCCGCCAGCACCTGGGCGAGCGGGGCGAATTTCGCCTTCAGCGCGGCGTCCTCGTCCTGCGCGGCCAGCGCCTGGGCCCAGTACAGGGCGAGGTAGAAATGGCTGCCGCGGTTGTCCAGTTCGCCGACCTTGCGCGCGGGCGAGCGGTTGTTGTCGAGGATCTTGCCGTTGGCCTGGTCCAGCGTCTTCGCCAGCACGCCGGCGGCGGCGTTGCCGTAGTGCTCGGCGAGGTGTTCCAGCGAGGCGGCCAGGGCCAGGAACTCGCCCAGCGAATCCCAGCGCAGGTAGTCCTCCTGCAGGAACTGCTGCACATGCTTGGGCGCGGAGCCGCCGGCGCCGGTCTCGAACAGGCCGCCGCCGGCCATCAGCGGCACGATGGAGAGCATCTTGGCGCTGGTGCCCAGCTCCATGATCGGGAACAGGTCGGTGAGGTAGTCGCGCAGCACGTTGCCGGTGACGGAGATGGTGTCCAGGCCGCGGCGGATGCGGTCCAGCGAGAAGCGCGTGGCCTCGACCGGCGAGAGGATGCGGATGTCCAGGCCCGAGAGGTCGTGGTCCTCAAGGTAGGCCTTCACCTTGGTGATCATCTGCACGTCGTGGGCGCGCTGCGGGTCGAGCCAGAACACCGCCGGCGTGTCGGAGAGGCGCGCGCGGGTGACGGCGAGCTTGACCCAGTCCTGGATCGGCGCGTCCTTAGTCTGGCACAGGCGCCAGATGTCGCCGGCCTCGACCGCGTGCTCCAGCAGCAGCTTGCCGCTCTCGTCGATCACGCGCACCGTGCCGGGCGCGGCGATCTGGAAGGTCTTGTCGTGCGAGCCGTATTCCTCGGCCTTCTGCGCCATCAGGCCCACGTTGGGCACGCTGCCCATGGTGGCCGGGTCGAAGGCGCCGTGCGCCTTGCAGTCCTCGATCACCGCCTGGTAGACGCCGGCGTAGTTGCGGTCGGGGATCACCGCCTTGGTGTCCTGCAACTGGCCCTGCGCGTTCCACATCTTGCCGGAGTCGCGGATCATCGCCGGCATCGAGGCGTCCACGATCACGTCGCTGGGCACGTGCAGGTTGGTGATGCCCTTGTCGGAATTGACCATCGCGAGCGCCGGCCGCCTGGCGTACTCGGCCTCGACGTCGGCCTTGATGTCGGCTTGCTTGTCGGCCGGCAGTGCGGCGATGCGCGCGTAGAGGTCGCCGATGCCGTTGTTGGGATCGAAGCCGATCGCCTTGAGCGTCTCGGCGTGCCTGGCCAGCGCGTCCTTGTAGAACTCGCCCACCACCACGCCGAACATGATCGGGTCGGAGACCTTCATCATGGTGGCCTTCAGGTGCAGCGAGAACAGCACGCCCTGCCGCTTCGCATCCTCGATCTGCGCGTCGACGAAGGCGGCCAGCGCCTTGCGGCTCATCACCGCCGCGTCGATGATCTCGCCGGCCTGCACCGCGGTCTTGGCCTTCAGCACCGTCTCGCTGCCGTCTTCGCCAGTCCACACGATGCGCACGCTGCCGGCCTTGCCGATCAGCGCGGATTTTTCGCTGCCGTAGAAGTCGCCGCCCGCCATGTGGGCCACGTGCGATTTCGAATCCGCGCTCCACGCGCCCATCCGGTGCGGGTGCTTGCGCGCGTAGTGCTTCACCGAGGGCGGCGCGCGACGGTCGGAGTTGCCCTCGCGCAGCACCGGGTTCACCGCGCTGCCCTTGACCTTGTCGTAGCGCGCCTTGACGTCCTGCTGCGGCGCGTCCTTCGGCTCGTCCGGGTAGTCCGGCAGCGCGTAGCCCTGCGCCTTGAGCTCCCCGATCGCGGCCTTCAGCTGCGGCACCGAGGCGCTGATGTTGGGCAGCTTGATGATGTTGGCGTCCGGCGTGGTCGCCAGCGCGCCGAGTTCGGCCAGGTCGTCGGCGACCTGCTGGCCGCCCTCGAGGTAGTCGGGGAACTGCGAGAGGATGCGGCCGGCCAGCGAGATGTCGCGCGTCTCCACCGCGATGCCCGCGGGGGCGGTGAACGCCTCCACGATGGGCAGCAGCGACTGGGTGGCGAGGTAGGGCGCTTCGTCGGTCAGCGTGTAGATGATCGTGGGCGTGGGCGTGGGGGACATGGCGTGCGCGGGTTCCCTGGCAAGGGCGGCAAGGCCGCGGAAGATGGCCGCACATTGTCGCCCGAATGCCATGGCGGGACCACCGGGCGACCGTCCCGGCCCGGTATGCGAGAATCGCTGTTCGCCATCCCATGCCGCTCCATGCACGATCACGACCCGGCCATCCTGCTGCAGCAGACACCATGGCGCTCGTATTTCGACGAGCGCACGCTCAAGCGCGCCCAGGCCTATGCCCGCAACGGTTGCGTGTCGGCGCTGCGCACCGACATGCTGGACGGGCGCCTCATGCTGCGCGCCAAGGTCGAAGGCAGCTACGGCCAGCGCTACGACTGCCGCGTGGACGTGGATATCTCCGGGCCGGACGTCGAGGACGCCGCCTGCAGCTGCCCGGTCGGCGTCTACTGCAAGCACGCGGCCGCCATGCTGATCGCGGCCGGCGGCGACACCGCCGCCCGGCTCTCGCCGCCGGCTCCCGGCGTGCCGGCCGCCGCCCTGGAGGCATGGGAGCGCTGGCTGCACACGCTGGCCATATCGCCGGAGCGCCAACACCAGGCGGAGCCGGAGCGCTGCTTCGGCGTGCTGCTGCGTAGCAACGGCCGCCAGCCCGTGGCGGGCCTGCTGGCCCTGCCCGCCTGGCTGCGCCCCTCGAAGAACCGCCAGCGTCCCGGCCTGGCCGATCCGCAATCGCTGCTGCTGCACGATGAGCTGGGCGCGGTGCCCGTGCCCGCCGGCGGCTGGCCGGCGGAGACGGCAGCGGCGCTGGTCACCCTGATGCAGCGCCAGTACGTCCAGGTGGGCAACCAGCGCTGGGCGCCCATCCGCGCCCGCCACGAGGAACAGGCCCTGGAGCATCTGCTGGCGCATCATCCGGTCTGGTTCGAGCGCGCCTCGGCGCCGCTGCAGCGCGCCGAGCCGAGGCCGCTGGAACTGCACTGGCACGAAGCGGACGACGGCAGCCAACGCCTGGCCGCGCGCGTGGACGCCGCCGACGCCCTCCTGCTGCACGGTGCCGGGCTCTGGTACATCCAGCCGAGGCTGGGCCGCTACGGCCGCGTCGACGGCGATGCCCGCATGCTGGAGCAGTTGAGCCAGGCGCCCGTGCTGTCGCCGGCGCAGGTCGCCGCGCTGCGCCAGCGCCTGCGACGGGGCGACCTCCCCCACACACTGCCCGAGCCGGTCGACCGGGGCCCGGTCGAGTCGATACGCACGCCCCCACAGCCCGTACTGCGCCTGCGTGCCGCCACGCTGCGACACTGGAACGGGCGCAGCCACGAGGTCGGCCTCGCGCGCCTGGCCTTCGACTACGCCGGCAGTCTGCTGCCGGCCGCCGGCGGCGGCGCCATCGAGCACCGGCGGCACGGCGAGGGCCTGCGCGAAATCCACCGCGCGGCCGATGCCGAGCAACGAGCCTTGCGGCAGCTGGATAAGCTGGGCATCGTGCCGCTGGCCCCGGTGACCTACGAATATGCGCTACCCCATACCGATTTCACGCTCGACGATCGCGTCCTGCGCCCCGCCAAGCGCCAGCCGCCGCGCGCACCGGACGACTGGCGCGACGTCCTGGACACGCTCGCCGCGGCCGGCTTCCGCCTCGAGTACGAGCCGGGCTACCCGCACGACACGCTGGTCCCCATCGACGGCTGGCACGCCGAGCTGGCACCGAGCGGCAACGCCTGGTTCGACGTGGCGCTGGGCATCGACGCGGGCGGCGAACGGCTCGACCTGCTGCCCATCCTGCGCCGTGTGCTGGCTGATCCGGCGTTTCCGCGCCACGCGCCCAAGGGCGAGAAGAAGCACGCCACCTGGCGCGTGGCGCTGGACGGCGAGCGCAGCATCGAACTCCCGCTGGCGCGCCTGCGCGCGCTGATCGAGCCGCTGCTGGAGTGGCTCGAGGACGAGGGCGGGCTGCGCCTGCACCGCAGCCAGGCGCCCGCCCTGCAGGCCCTCGCCGACGACACGCAACTGCACTGGCGCGGCGACGACGCCCTGCGCGCGCAGCTCGAACGGTTGCGCCAGGCCGGCGCGCAGCGCGCCAAGCTCCCCCGCGGCTTCAAGGCCACCCTGCGCCCCTACCAGCGCGATGGCCTGGCCTGGCTGGACTTCCTCGGCGCGGCCGGGCTCGGCGGCATCCTCGCCGACGACATGGGGCTGGGCAAGACGGTGCAGGTGCTGGCCCACATCCTCGGCGAGAAGCAGCGCGGCCGGCTCGACGCGCCGGCGCTGGTGGTGGCGCCCACCTCGCTGGTGGGCAACTGGCAGGCCGAGGCCGCGCGCTTCGCGCCAGCCCTGAAGGTGCTGGTGCTCCACGGCGCCGACCGTGCCGACCGCTACGATGCCATCGCCGCTCACGACCTGGCCATCACCACCTACCCCCTGCTGCCGCGCGACCGCGACCGGCTGCTCGAGGCGCGCTTCGCCCTGCTGGTGCTGGATGAAGCGCAGGCGATCAAGAACGCCAGCAGCCAGGCGGCCCGGGTCGTGCGCGAGATACCCGCCGCGCGCCGGCTGGCCATGACCGGCACGCCGCTGGAAAACCACCTCGGCGAGCTGTGGGCGCAGTTCGACGCGGTGGAGCCGGGCCTGCTCGGCAGCGAACGCCAGTTTGCGCGGCACTACCGCACGCCGATCGAGAAACACAACGACCACGACCGCCAGCAGCGCCTCAACCGCCGCATCGGCCCGCTGCTGCTGCGCCGACGCAAGGACGACGTGCTCACCGACCTGCCGTCCAAGACCGAGATCGTGCACATGCTGGACCTGGAAGGGGCGCAGCGCGCGTTGTACGAAACCCTGCGCCTGGCCCAGCACGAGCGCGTGCGGCAGGCGGTGCAGGAGCGCGGGCTGGCGCAAGCGGGCATCGTGGTGCTCGACGCCCTGCTCAAGCTGCGCCAGGCTTGCTGCGATCCGCGCCTGGTCAAGCTGGCCAGCGCGAAGAAAGTACGCGCCAGCGCCAAGCTCGATGCCCTGCTGGAGCTGCTCGAGGGCCTGCTCGACGACGGCCGCCGCGTGCTGCTGTTCTCGCAGTTCACCGAGATGCTGGCGCTGATCGAGGCGGCGCTGCTCAAGCGCGGCATCGCGCACCAGACGCTCACCGGCCAGACCCCGGCGCGCGAACGCACCGCCCGCGTCGAGCGCTTCCAGCGAGGCGAGGTGCCGCTGTTCCTTATCAGCCTCAAGGCCGGCGGCACCGGCCTCAACCTCACCGCCGCCGATGCGGTGATCCACTACGACCCGTGGTGGAATCCCGCGGTGGAGGCCCAGGCCACCGATCGCGCCCATCGCATCGGCCAGGACA
>NZ_LFQR01000086.1 GCF_001182895.1 Frateuria defendens
TGCAGGAGCGCGCTTGCGCGCGGCCGCCATTGATCTTGGCCCCTTGCGAAGAGGTCGCGCGCAAGCGCGCTCCTGCACGGCTGGGCCGCGCTAGAGAATGCCCTGCACGCCCGCGCCGAAGGCGGTGATCAGCCGCGTGTAGAGCAGCTTGGGCGAGATCGCCACGTCGGGGAAGTCGCCCACCGGCGTGTAGCAGCTGAAGAAGTGCGGGTCGCTCGGGCGCATCGGCGTGCAGCCGTCCTTGAGTTCGTAGCTGGTGGCGTAGCGGTACGGCCAGAAGTCGAACAGCGGCAGCTGCGAGGAGAGATCGCCGATGGCCTGGTTGAGATCGGTCAGCAGCGGCACCAGCGGCCGCCGCGGCGCGATCACCCAGGCGTTCTGCGGCGCGGTCTCGCGCAGGATCGCCGCGCGCAGCTGGTCGGCCACACGGGGGTCGTAGACGATCACGCCGGCCTCGGTGTTGTAGTGGTCCGAGCGCGGGTCGAAATTGTGCGAGCCGACCATGGCGAAGGTGTCGTCCACCACGATCGACTTGGCGTGCAGGCCGAAGCGGCGGCCGGCGCTGAGCAGCGGCGCCGGCCGGTTGCCGCTGCCGCGGCTGCCGAGCAGGCCGCGCGTCTCCACGTCCACGTGGCGGCGCGATGCCGCCTCGCCGGCACCGGCGCCTTCCGCGGCCGGGCCTGTTCCCGGCATGCTGGCCCAGGCGTTGTCCTGGGCGGGGTCGAGCGCGTGCGGCTTCATCTCGTAGACCTCGAAGCCGTATTTCTTGATGTAGCGCTTGCGGTGCTTGTAGGAGAGCGCGTAGACGGCGAAGGCGTCGGTGGAGGCGAGCGAGTTGGTGGAGACCACGATGCGCGGCGGCGCCTCCTGCCGGCGCAGCTTGCGGAAGATGCCGCGGGCGCGCTTGCTCATCACCAGGTAGGGCGTCTGCAGGATCACCTCGCGCCGGGCGCCGGCCACCATCTGCATCACCTGGCGGGTGAAGGCGCGGTCTTCGCGCTCCTGCGGCTGCTCGGTCTTGCCGGGCAGGTCGCTGAAGAAGTCCACCCGGCCGGTGCGCACGCTCTGCGCCAGCACGTGCGCCTCGAGCCAGGCCGTGTCATCGGCCTCCTGCTGCGCGCGGTAGACGCGCTCGGGGTGGCGGTAGCGGGGCGGCGGCCAGCCCGGTGCCGCGGGGTTGGCGAGCAGGTGGCGGTTGACGTCGCGCAGGTGGGTCAGCGGCACCGCGCGCGGGTGCCGCCAGAACTGCTCGAAGCTGGCAGTCATCGCGCGCGCGGCGGGGCCGCCGACCAGCACGTCGCGGTCCACGTAGTCGAAGTCGTCGTCCCAGTCGAAGTAGCGGTCCTGGTAGTTGCGCCCGCCGGTGATGCCCACGCGGTCGTCCACCACCAGCACCTTGTTGTGCATGCGCTGGTTGAAGCGGTGGAAGCAGCAGACGATGCCGGCGGCCCATTCCAGCGGCGAGCTCACCGCCTTGTCGAAGGTGGGGTTGTACAGGCGCACTTGGAGGTTGGGGTTGGCGCGGGCCAGGCGGTCGAACACGGCCACGTTGTCGAAGGCGGCGAGCTGGTCGATCAGGATGCGCACGCGCACGCCGCGGCGCGCCGCCTGCAGCAGTTCGTCCAGCACCAGGGTGCCGGCGTCGTCGCTGTCCCAGATGTAGGTCTGCACGTCGATCGACTGGCGCGCCGCGCGGATCAGGTTGAGCCGCGCCACTAGCGCCGGCTCGCTGGCGCTGAGCAGGGCCACCACGTGCCGCGGCGCGCCGGGGCGCGAAGCGGCCAGCGCCGCGTCGGCGGCGTCGCGCAGCGGCGAGCCGATGGCGCAGCGGTCGGCGCGTGCGCAGTCGCTGCGGGTATCCACGGTGGCGGCCACCAGCGCGTCGGCGCGGCGGATGCGCGAGGGGTCCAGCGTGCAGCCCTGCAGCAGCGCGATGACGACGAGCAGGCCGAGCAGCGGGAGGTGGCGCGGGATCATGCCGCGATGATAATCGGCAGCCTGATCAATGTGGTACGGAGACGGCTTCCAGCACGACCTGCAGGTTCAGGCGCACCTCGTCGGCCAGCGCCGGGCGCCGCGCGGTCATGCCGAAGTCGCTGCGCGTCACGCGCCCGCGCGCCACGATGGTGCACGGCCGCTCGCCGGTCTCGATGCACGGCGCCGGATCGAGCTCGAAGCGCACCGGGCGCGTCACCCCGCGCAAGGTGAGGGTGCCGTCCAGCGCCTCGCCGTCGGCGATCGCGGCCAGCGGCACCGGTGCGGAGACGAAGTGCACGATGGGGTAGTGCGGGCCGTCGAAGAACTCCTCGGCCAGCATCCAGCGCCGGATCCAGGCGCCGTTGGCGGCGAGGCTCTCGACCTGGATGCGCGCGTCCACCACCGCCATGCCCTGCGGCGACACCGCCACCTCGCCGTCCATCCGGGTGAAGCGGCCCTGGATCGAGCGCAGCCAGAACAGGCGCACGACGAATTGGGCCTGCGAGCGGGCGGGGTCGATGCGGTAGTCGATGGCGCGGGCGGGCGGCGGCAACAGGGCGACCCCGGCCAGCAGCAGGGCCGCGAGCCACCTCATGGCGACCAGAAGGCATCCAGCCGGGCGCCGCCCGGTTCCAGCACGCCGGTGAGGTGCAGCACCGCGAGGCCCGCGGGCGGCATGCCGCGGAACTCGTCGGAGCGGCCTTCCACCATCAGCGCCACCAGCCGCTCGATGCCGGGGTTGTGGCCGACCAGCAGCAGCGGGTCGTGCGCCTCGTACTGGTCGAGCAGGGCCAGCAGCTCGCCGGGCGTGGCGTCGTAGATCTCCTCGGCGAAGAGCAGCTCCGGCGACTGCCCGGCCGCGGCCAGCACCCGCTCGGCGGTCTCGCGCGTGCGCACGGCCGGCGAGCACAGCACGCGCGCCGCCTTGACGCCGTGCGCGGCGAGCCAGCGGCCGGCGGCGTCGGCCTCGGCTTCGCCGCGCGGGCTCAGGGCGCGCTCGCGGTCCTTGCCGCCGGGACGGGCGGGCAGCGCCTCGGCGTGGCGCAGCAGGATCAGTTCGTGCATGGGGGAACTCCGGGGAAGAGAAGGGTAGAGACGGCCGGCTCAGGCCTGCCGCTTGATCCAGCGCAGCAACGGCAGCCAGTCCTGCTGCTGGTTGCGCACCTGTTCGGAGCCGTAGTCGAAGATGCCCTTGCCGAGCGCGCTGAGCAGCACGTAGGCCTGGCTGTCGCGCAGCTGCGCCACCACCGGGAACGGCGCTTCCTCGGCGAGTTGGGCGAGGGCGTCCTGGCTGGCGTGGGTCCAGGGCTTGAGCCGGTTGCCGACCAGCGCCACCGGCAGCTTGCCGCGGCGGACGCGGCCGATGCCGCGCAGGCGCTCGAGGAAGCCCAGCGTGGCGTTGAGGTCGAAGGCGGAGGGCAGCACCGGCACCAGCACCACGTCGGCCTGGTCGAGGTAGGGGGCGAGGTCGCCCTCGTCGGTGCCGGCGGGGGTGTCGACCAGCACGCGCTCGGTGTCGGCGGGCAGTTTCTGCAAGGCCTTGCGGCCGCCTTCCAGCCCGAGCACGCCGGGCACCCCGTCCGGGCGCAGCGCGGCCCAGCGGTAGCTGGAGCCTTGCCGGTCGGCATCGACGATGGCGGTGCGCCGGCCCTGCTGCGCCCAATGCGAGGCGAGCTGGGTCACCAGCGTGCTCTTGCCGCATCCCCCCTTGCTGCTTGCCACCAGTGCCGTAAGCATCGACGCGCTCCGCGGGTACAGGTTGGCGTCAAGCCTACCGGCGCAAGCCGGTTCAGGGAACCGGGGCGTTCACTCCGTGGCGTGCGGCTGCCAGTCGCTGGGCGGGGAGACGGGCAGGCTGTTGTCGCGCAGGGCGGCCAGCAGCAGGCTCATCTCGGTGCCGCCGCGGCGCGCCAGCGCGAGCAGGTGCTGCGCCAGCGCCGGATCGGTGGGAGCGCGGGCGGACAGCTGGGCGAAGCTCTGCACCTGCCACACCAGTTCGCGGCGGGTGCGGCGCGCCTCTTCCTGCTCGGCCGGCTCGGCGGCCAGGGTCTCGCGCAGGTGCAGGCCGAGCGAGCGCGCCAGCGGGCTGGAGCCCCATTCCAGGGTCTTGCCGAGCTTGAGGCAGTCGTCCTTGAGCGCCTGGTCGTCGCGGGCGCCCTCGCACAGCCTGGCCACCGCCGGCAAGCCGGGCTGCGGCTGGGTGCCGGCGAGGCCGAACACCAGCATCACCTGCACGCCCGTGGCGCTGCCGGCCGCCGCCACGGCTTCCTTGGGCGGCGGCAGGGTGGTGGCGGTGCTCGCCAGCGCCTGCAGGCTGCTGCCGGTGTAGTCGTCGTAGAGCTTGGCCGCGGCGGCGCGGGCGAGGTCCGCACGGGCGTCCTTCGGCTTGAGGTCGTGCGCGTCCTGGCCGAGCTTGAGCAGCCACACCGCGGCGTTGTCGGGCGCCTCCTGCACCAGCGCGGCCAGGGCGCCGGGGTTGGGGCAGGCGCCGGCCTGGGCGTCGCAGTCGGCCAGCCGCAGCCAGCTCACGGCCGGGCCGTGGCCGGGCGCGGCGGCCGCGCGCTCGATCAGCGAGTGGAAGGTGTTGTACTTGGGCTGGTCGACGAGCGGCCGGGCCAGCAGCGCGGCGCCGAGCAGCGGCAGCGCGTCGGCGCGCGGGGCCACCACGCTGACCAGGTCGCGCTGGAAGGCAAGCAGGGCCTGGTTGTCGGCCTGGGCGGCCTTGTCCTGGCTGGCGGGGCCAGCCGGCTTTGCCGGGGCGGCGATGGCCAGCAACGGCAGCAGGCTGCCCACGACGAGGGCGAATCGGCGCCATCCGCGCATACGTGCTCCTGGGGATTCAAAAGCGGCCAGCATAGCGGGCCACGATTAAGCGCACCTGATCCGCGGCCGTGTCATGGTCGGATTGAAGCGCCATGCTTGTTAGCATGGTCGTTTGGTGGACGTGACGGTCGTGTCCATCCCCGCCATGACACGGGAGGTAGCGTGGATCAGTTATCGATATTGGCCGGCAACGCGCCGTGGTTCGCCGGCTGGGGCACCCTGGCGCTGGTCAACGCGGGCCTGGCGCAGGGCAAGAACCGCAGCGGCCTGCTGTGGTTCCTGCTCTCGCTGCTGCTCGGGCCCATCGCCACGCTGGTGCTGGTGCTGCTGCCCAAGGTGCGCGCCAAGCTGTTCTGAGCCGCCGATGCGACGAAGCCCGCCGGCGGCGGGCTTCGCTTCGGGACGGCGAGGCGTGGCGCTGCGCTGCTTACTCGCCCAACGCCTCGCGCATGAACTCCGGCAGCGCCAGCGCGCCCTTGTGCACGTCGGCGTTGTAGTAGCGGGTGGGGAAGCCCTTGCTGATCGCGCCGCGCTCGCGGAAGCCGGAGAGGTCCCCGCCCTTGCGCGCCATGGTGCAGCTCCACCAGCCGGAGGGGTAGCACGGCTGCGGGAACGGCAGCGTCTTGGTGGCCGAGAAGCCGGCGGTGCGCATGGACGAGCGCATCGACTTGATCAGCTCGATGTGCGCCAGCGGCGACTCGCTCTGCTGCACCAGGATGCCGCCGTGGCGCAGCGCCTTGTGGCAGCTGGCGTAGAAGGCCGCGTTGAACAGGCCCTCGGCCGGGCCGACCGGGTCGGTGGAGTCCACGATGATCAGGTCGATCGACTCGGGCTCCGCCTCGGCCATGTACTTGATGCCGTCGATGAACAAGAGCTCCGCGCGCGGGTCGCCGTTGGCCTCGCACAGCTCGGGGAAGTACTGCTCGGCCAGGCGCGTCACGCGCTCGTCGATCTCCACCTGCACCGCCTGCTCCACTTCCTCGTGGCGCAGCACCTCGCGCAGCGTGCCGCAGTCGCCGCCGCCGATGATCACCACGCGCTTGGCGCGCGCATGGGTGAACAGCGCCGGGTGGCTCATCATCTCGTGGTAGAGGAAGTTGTCGCGGCTGGTCAGCATGATGCAGCCGTCGATCACCATCAGGTTGCCCCAGTCGGTGGTCTGGTAGATCTCGATGGTCTGGAACGGCGTCTTCTCCGCGTGCAGCTGTTTTTCCACCCGGTAGCCGATGGAGGAGCCGGAGGTCTGGTGGGCCTCGGTGAACCAGCTGAGCTGCGACATGGGACGTCCTGCGAAAAAGCGTGGGGAAAGAGCCAAGGATTGTAGCGGCAACCGCGGCCGTGTGCCCCGTGCGCGCCGCCGCAGGGCGCGGGCCGATTACAATGGCCGGCGGCCGCCCCGACTCCCCTCGCCGGCGGCCCACGAGTCCACCGGTCCCGCGGCGTGCGAGGCTTCCGGCCGGCGGGCTTGGTGTTCGTCAAGGTTCGCCGCTGCGACGACAGCTCAAGTCTGCATCTGAAGGAAATCCCCGCTCATGTCGAAGCATTGGGACATCGAGGCCGCCCGCCACACCTATGCCGTGCCCTACTGGGGCGACGGTTACGTCGACGTCGGCGACAACGGCGAGATCGCCGTCCGCCCGCAGGGCGCGCGCGGCCCGGCGCTGTCGTTGCCGGCCATCGTCGAGCGCGCCCAGGCCGAGGGCCTGCGGCTGCCGCTCCTGGTGCGCTTTCCCGACATCCTGGCCGACCGCCTGGCGCGCCTCAAGGGCGCCTTCGCCAAGGCCACCACCGAGTGGGGCTACGCCGGCGGCTACACCGCCATCTACCCGATCAAGGTGAACCAGCAGCGCGGCGTGGTGGCCGAACTGGTGGCCGCGGGCGAGCGGGGCTTCGGCCTGGAGGCCGGCTCCAAGCCCGAGCTGATGGCGGTGCTGGCGATGGCGCGGCCCGGTTCCATCGTGATCTGCAACGGCTACAAGGACCGCGAGTACATCCGCCTGGCGCTGATCGGCAGGAAGCTCGGCCTGCGCGTGCACATCGTGATCGAGAAGCTCTCCGAGCTCGAGCACGTGATCGCCGAATCCCGCGCGCTGGGCGTGGAGCCGCTGCTCGGCGTGCGCGTGCGCCTGGCCTCCATCGGCGCCGGCAAGTGGCAGAACACCGGTGGCGACAAGGGCAAGTTCGGCCTCTCGCCGGGGCAGGTGCTGACCCTGCTCGAGCGGCTCGACGCCGCGGGCCTCAAGCACACGCTGAAGCTGCAGCACTTCCACATGGGTTCGCAGATCTCCAACGTGCGCGACATCGCCAACGGCATGCGCGAGGCCACCCGCTACTTCGTGGAGCTGACCCGGCTCGGCGTGCCGCTGGAGATCGTCGACGTGGGCGGGGGCCTGGGCGTGGACTACGAGGGCTCGCGCTCGCGCAGCCACAACTCGATCAACTACTCCATCGAGCAGTACGCGGCCACCATCGTGCAGTCCCTCGCCGAGGCGGTGGAGGCCGAAGGGCTCGCCGCGCCGCACATCCTCACCGAGGCCGGCCGCGCGATGACCGCGCACCACGCCGTGCTGGTGGTCAACGTGAGCGAGGTGGAGGAGGTGCCCGCCGGCAGCCTGCCGCCGCTGCGCGAGGGCGAGCCGGCGGTGCTGCGCCACCTGCGCGAGGTGCATGCGGAACTGGATGTGCGCCCGCCGCTGGAGCTGTTCCACGAGGCCCAGCACCACCTGCAGGAAGGCCAGACGCTGTACGCCCTGGGCCAGCTCGCGCTGGCCGACCGTGCGCGGCTGGACGAGCTCTACTACGCCATCGCCGGCGCGGTGCGCGCGCGCCTGCTGCCGGCCGAGCGCGCGCACCGGCAGGTGCTGGACGAGCTGGACGAGAAGCTGGTGGACAAATACTTCGTCAACTTCTCCGTGTTCGAATCGGTGCCGGACATCTGGGCCATCGACCAGATCTTCCCCATCGCGCCGATCGCGCGGCTCGGCGAGGCGCCCACGCGGCGCGGCGTGATCGTCGACCTCACCTGCGACTCGGACGGGCGCATCGACGACTACGTGGACGCCGAGGGCGTGGACGTGAGCCTGCCGCTGCACGCGCTGCGCGAGGGCGAGCCCTATCGCCTGGGCATCTTCATGGTCGGCGCCTACCAGGAGACGCTGGGCGACATCCACAACCTGTTCGGCGACACCGACGCGGTGAACGTGCGCGTGGAAGACGGCACCTTCGTGTTCGCGCACAAGCGCCGCGGCGATACCACCGACGTGATGCTCGACTACGTGGGCTACGACCTCGGCGAGCTGCGCCTGCGCTACCGCGAGCGCATCGCCGCCGCGGGCGTGGCGGGCGAGCCGGCCGAGCGGCTGTTCGCCGCGCTCGATGGGGGCCTCACCGGCTACACCTACCTGGCCGAAGACCTCGGCTGAGCGGGCGGCCGCGCAGGGCATTCCATGGTCTTGCGCGGCGTTCCATCCCTGCGCTTCGCCTCGTCCCCCTGGTACGAGGCGAAGTGGTCGGGCGACGCGCGATGGCGCCCGCGGTACTACCGGTTTGCGTTGCTACCTTTTCTTCGATGCAAGGAGCGGTCATGGCAAGTCTCGACGGTAAAACAGCCCTCATCACCGGCGCCGCCAGCGGCCTCGGCAAGGCCATCGCGGAGCTCTACGCCAGGCACGGCGCGGCGGTGGCGATCGCCGACATCAACCAGCAGGCAGCCGACGCGGCCGCGGCCGAGATCGTGGCCGCCGGCGGCAAGGCGATCGGCATCGCCATGGACGTCACCGACGAGGCGGCGGTGAACGCGGGCACCGACAAGGTGGTGGAAACCTTCGGCGCGCTCGACATTCTGATCTCCAACGCCGGCGTGCAGATCATCAGCCCGATCGACCAGTTCGCCTACGCCGACTGGAAGAAGATGCTGGCGATCCACCTGGACGGCGGCTTCCTCACCACCAAGGCCGCGCTCCAGCACATGTACAAGGATGACGGCACCGGCAAGAGCCGCGGCGGCATCGTGATCTACATGGGCTCGGTGCACTCGCACGAGGCCTCCCGGCTCAAGGCGCCCTACGTCACCGCCAAGCACGGGCTGCTGGGTCTCGCGCGCACGCTGGCCAAGGAGGGCGCGCCGCACAACGTGCGCTCGCACGTGATCTGCCCGGGCTTCGTGCGCACGCCGCTGGTGGAGAAGCAGATCCCCGAGCAGGCCAGGGAGTTCGGCATCAGCGAGGCCGAGGTAGTGAAGAACATCATGCTCAAGGACACCGTGGACGGCGTGTTCACCACGGTGGAGGACATCGCGCAGACCGCGCTCTACCTCGCCACCTTCCCCAGCGCGGCGCTCACCGGCCAGTCGATCGTGGTGAGCCACGGCTGGTTCATGCAGTAGCAGCAGGCGAGCCTTCCAATCACGAACGCGGCGCCCATGCAATGGGGTCGTGTGCGTGGTCATGTGCGGCGTATTGCCGCACATGAGAGTGCGTTCCGGTATCCGGGCATGCGCCGGCACGGGTCGGCGCATGCGGGTTTTTTCCGCCGCGAATCAGGCGGCTAGGGCCATCTGTCAGGCCTGCAAGGGTTTTTCATATGGACGTCTGGACGGCCATATGTCCAGAAGTCTTGTTTAGGCCAGGGTTGGACTTTCGGGCCGGGGACGGTATGGTGGGACCGTTACGGCATGACCTGCCGATGGATCGATGCGATGCCGCGTCTCCATCGTTGAGCCCTACGGACATGCCGCTTTCCGTGCACGGCGTCGTGTGATCGACGCTTGGTCGCAGCCCGCCCCGCGCGCTGCCTTGTCTGCCTGCGCCCCGCAGGCGGATGGCCGATGCCTGACCGTTCCCTCCGCTGCCCGAAGGTGATCATGCAAGCCGATACCCCCAACGATTCCGCCAACGTTTCTTCGCTTTCCCCCTCGGTGCAGATGGCGTTCATCGCCGCCATCGCCGCCATCGCCGGTGGCCTCTACGGCTACGACACCGGCATCATCTCCGGCGCGCTGCTGCAGATCACCGGCGAATTCCAGCTCGGCCACACCGCGCAGGAACTGGTCGCCGCGGCGATCCTCGCCGGCGCCGTGGTCGGCTCGCTCACCAGCACGCACCTCTCCGCCCGCTTCGGGCGCCGCCACACCATCATGATCGTGGCCGCCATCTACACCGTCGGCGTGGTCGCCGCGTCGCTGTCGCCCGATGCGCTGTGGCTGGCCGTCTCGCGCCTGGTGCTGGGCTTCGCCGTGGGCGGCTCGACCCAGATCGTGCCCACCTACATCGCCGAGTTGGCGCCGCCGGACAAGCGCGGCCGGCTGGTCACCTATTTCAACGTGTCGATCGGCGTGGGCATCCTGTGCGCGGCGATCGTCGGCTTCGTGCTGCAGAACGCCTGGAGCTGGCGCCTGATGATCGGCGTCGCCGTGGTGCCCTCGCTGCTGCTGCTGTTCGGCATGATGCGCCTGCCCGGCAGCCCGCGCTGGCTGGTCGAGCAGGGCCGCCTGGTCGAGGCGCGCCAGGCGCTCGCGCGCGTACGCGAGACCAAGCAGGAAGTGCGCGAGGAGATCGCCGACATCCGCGAGCTGCACGAGCAGCTGGAGGAGGAGCGCGGCGGCTGGCGCGCGCTGGCCGAGCCGTGGGTGCGCCCCGCGCTGGTCGCGGGCTTGGGCGTGGCCGCCTTCACCCAGCTCTCCGGCATCGAGATGATGATCTACTACACGCCGACTTTCCTCACCGACGCCGGCTTCGGCCATTCCGCGGCGCTGCTGGCGGCGCTGGGCGTGGCCTCGGTGTACCTGGTGATGACCTATATCGGCAAGCGCGTGGTGGACCACGTGGGCCGGCGCCGGCTCACCCTGTGGATGATGCCGCCGGCGGCACTGGCGCTGTTCGCGCTGGGCGCGGTGTTCCACTACTCGCTCGGCGGCGAGCACCGCGGCGCGCTGGTGGTGGCCTGCCTGCTGCTCTACATGGTGTTCAACTCGGCCGGCATCCAGGTGATCGGCTGGCTGATGGGCTCGGAGCTCTACCCGCTCGCCATCCGCGATAAGGCCACCGGCGCGCACTCGGCCATGCTGTGGGGCTCGAACCTGGTACTGACCGGCACCGCGCTGTCGATGACTCAGTGGCTGGGCGTGGGTGGCGCGATGTGGGTGTACGGCGCGCTCAACGTGATCGGCGCGGTGTTCGTCTACGTATGTCTGCCGGAGACGGCGGGGCGCAGCCTGGAGGACATCGAGCGTGCGCTGAAGGAAGGCCGCTTCCTGCCCACCCGGCAGCGCGGCGATGGCGAGGCGGTGCGCGGGAGCGCGGCGGCCTGATCGCCGACCGCCCTGCACGCGAAGGCAGAAACGACAACGCCGGCCCAGGGCCGGCGTTGTCGTTTCCGACACCTGCTCGCGGCGATGTGAGGTTAGCGGCCTTCCTTCAGCGCGATGGCGCGGATGCCGGCGCCGGCCAGGCGCTGGCGGGCCGCTTCCAGGTCGGTGGCCGAGCGGAACGGCCCCAGCCGCACGCGGTGGAAGGTCTGGCCGGCCACGTTGACCGCCTGCACGTTGGCGACGAAGCCCTGCAGGGCCAGCCGCGCCTTGAGCGAGTCCGCGTCGCCCGCGTTCGGGAAGGCGCCGACCTGCAGCAGGTAGCCGCCGCCGCTGGCCGGGGGCGAGGTGGGCGTGGCCGGCGCGGCGGTGATGTTCTCGCTGACCGCGGCCGGCGCGTTCGCGGGCGGCGGAGCCGGCGCGGGGGCCGGGCGTGCGGGCGCCTGCTGGGCCGCGGCGGACTGCTGCTCGGCGCGGGCCTGGGCGCGGATCTCCGCGTCGGGGATGCGCACCTCCTTCTCCGACAGCACCGAGTAGAAGTCGTACTGCGGCTTCTTCGGCGCGCTGGCGGCGGGCTCGATGCCGGCGTCGCTGCCGCGTTGCGCGGTGGCCTGCGGGTTGGCCTGCGGGCCGCTCGGCGCCATCGGCAGCAGCGACTTGCGCATCAGCACCGCCATCAGCACCACGCCGACCAGGATGCCGACCACCGCCCAGCCCCAGGCCGGGAAGCCGCCGCTGTGGTTGCGCACCGCCTGGCGACCCTTGCCCTTGCGTGGTGCCATCACATGCTCTCCGGGGCGCTCAGGCCCAGCAGGTTCAGACCGTTCTTCAGCACCTGCCGCGTGGCGACCACCAGGGCCAGCCGCGCGTCGCGCAGGTCCTTGTCCTCGACCAGGAACTGGTGCGAGTTGTAGTAGGTATGGAAGGCGTTCGCCAGTTCGCGCAGCCAGCTGGCCACCAGGTGCGGCTCCAGGTTGGCGGCCGCGGTCTCCACCAGTTCGGGGTACTTGGACAGTTCGGTCAACAGGATCTGCTCGTGCTCGTTGTCCAGCCGGGCGAGCTGGTCCAAGCCATTGTGCTGATCGAACGTGAACCCTTTCTCGCCGGCCTGGCGCAGCACGCTGCACACGCGGGCGTGGGCGTACTGGATGTAGTAGACCGGGTTGTCGTTGCTTTGCGAGCGCGCCAGGTCGATGTCGAACACCAGCTGCGAGTCGGCCTTGCGCGCGATCAGGAAGTAGCGCGTGGCGTCGCGGCCGGCCTCGTCGATGAGGTCGCGCAGGGTCACATAGCTGCCGGCGCGCTTGGAGATCTTCACCTCCTCGCCGCCGCGCATCACCGTCACCATCTGGTGCAGCACGTATTCGGGCCAGCCCTTGGGGATGCCGCAGTCGAGCGCCTGCAGGCCAGCGCGCACGCGCGCCAGCGAGCCGTGGTGGTCCGAGCCGAGCTCGGTGATGGCGCGCCCGTAACCGCGCTGCCATTTGCTGCGGTGATAGGCCACGTCTGGCACGAAGTAGGTATAGGTGCCGTCGGACTTGCGCATCACGCGGTCCTTGTCGTCGCCGAAGTCGGTGGACTTCAGCCACAGCGCGCCGCCTTCCTCGTAGGTGTGGCCGTGGGCGATGAGCTCGCGCACGGTCTCCTCCACCTTGCCGTCGCCGTACAGCGAGGACTCCAGGAAGTACACGTCGAAGCCGACGCCGAAGGCCTTGAGGTCGAGGTCCTGTTCGCGGCGCAGGGAGGCCACGGCGAACTGGCGGATCGCCTCGAGGTTCTCCGGGTCCTTGGTCCCGGTCACGGTATGGCCGTCGGCCACCACCGATTCGCCGGCGAGATAGGCGCGGGCCACGTCGGCGATGTAGTCGCCGCGGTAGCCGTCCTCCGGCCAGCCGGCGTCCTCCGGCGTCAGGCCCTTGGCGCGCGCCTGCACGGAGATGG
Source organism: Frateuria defendens (assembly GCF_001182895.1). Classification (GTDB taxonomy): domain Bacteria; phylum Pseudomonadota; class Gammaproteobacteria; order Xanthomonadales; family Rhodanobacteraceae; genus Frateuria_B; species Frateuria_B defendens. The sequence goes on from NZ_LFQR01000086.1 coordinate 13,046, forward strand.
CGAGGTTGGCGATCTGCACGCCGGCGTCGTTGTAGTAGAACTCGCGCTTGACGTTCCAGCCGGTGGCGTCGAGCAGGCGGCTCAGGCAGTCGCCGATGGCCGCGGCGCGGCCATGGCCCACGTGCAGCGGGCCGGTCGGGTTGGCCGAGACGAACTCCACGCCCACCGTCTTGCCGGCGCCGCTGGCGCTGCGCCCGTAGGCCTCGCCCTCGGCGAGGATGCGCCGCACCTCGGCGTGGTAGGCGCCCTCGGCCAGGAAGAAATTGATGAAGCCGGGCCCGGCGATCTCCACCTTGGCCACCAGCGCGTTCGCGGGCAGCGCCGCCACCAGCTTCTCGGCCAGCTCGCGCGGCTTGGCGCGCGCCGGCTTGGCCAGCAGCATCGCGGCGTTGGTGGCGAAGTCGCCGTGCTCGCGGCTGCGCGCGCGTTCCACCACGAAGCTCGGCACCTCGAGGTCGGCGGGCAGGGTGTCGTGTTGCAGGCTCCGGATGGCCTGCAGGACGAGGTCGCGCAGCTGTTCTTTCACGGGCAGAGTCGATCGGCAATGGAACCGGCAATCCTAGCAGAGCACCGGGGGCCGATTGAGGGGCCGCCGCGCCCGGCAGGGCTGCTGCGGCGCGGCGCGCCGGCTTGTGGATAAGTCTGTGGGGAATATCACGGCCAATTCGGCGGTGACGCGGCGGGGCCGCCTTCACGCCCTCGTCCACGCATAATTTCCCTTTATTTACATGGTATTAGGCTTGCGATTTTAAGCGTGCGCACAGGTATGGACGGCAAACGTCCATAGGACGGGCTTGTGCATAAGTATCGGCGGCGCGGCCGGCCGGCGTTCGGCCGGGATCGCGGTCATGCGCCTGTCATCCCGCAGCGCGACACTGCTCGACGTACCTGGCAGCCCTCTCCCTGCCTCAAGGGTACGGAGACGACCGATCTCCCCAACCTCCCCGGAAACTCGGTATGACGGCGCGGCCTCCCCTCCGCGCCGTCGTTTTTTGGGCGCTGGAAACCTTCCGGCAGTCCCCAGGCAGGGGGCATGGTCTTCGGAAGGAGAAGGCAGGCTGTCCGGAACGGAAGTGCCGGTCTGCCGCGCCACAGCGACCCGTGCGCAGGCCGTAACGCCTGTGTCCGTTCTGGAACCCGAGAAGGACGGCCCTAGAGCAAACCGCGCGCGGCCATCGACACCGGCTCGCCGTGCCCGATCACCAGGTGGTCGAGCACGCGCACGCCGACCAGTTGCAGGGCCGTGCGCAACTCGCGGGTGACCGCCAGGTCGGCGGCGCTGGGCTCGGCCACGCCGCTGGGGTGGTTGTGGGCGAAGATGACCGCGACGGCGTTGTGCTGGAGGCAGGCGCGTACTACCTCGCGCGGGTGCACGCTGGCGCCGTCCACGGTGCCGCGGAACAGCTCCTCGCAGGCGATCACGCGGTGGCGGTTGTCCAGGTAGAGGCAGGCGAACACCTCGTAGGGCAGGTGACGCAGGCGGGCGCGCAGGTAGTCCGCGCTGTCGCGCGGGTTGCTGAGGCCCGGGCCCGTGGCGAGCTGCTCGGCCAGGCTGCGCCGGGCCAGCTCCAGCGCGGCGGCGATGCGCGCCCGCTTGGCGGGGCCGAGGCCTGGGGTGCGCGCCGAGGCGTCCGGCCGGCCGAGCAGGGCGGCCAGGCTGCCGGCGCCGGCCAGCAGCTCGCGGCCCAGCGCGATGGCGTCCTTGCCGTGCGTGCCGCTGCCGAGCAGCACCGCCAGCAGCTCGGCGTCGGAGAGCAGGGTGCTGCCGCGGGCCAGCAGTTTCTCACGGGGACGTTCGTTCTCGGGCCAGTTGCGGATGCTCATGCCCGCAGCTTGCCCGCGGCGCGGCGCGGGCGGCAGCGGGCGGCGCGGACGAATCCGGTAAGCTAGCCGTCTGTCCGTCCGTCAGTCCCGACCTACATGTCTCTTGCCAACCGTCGCATCCTGCTCGGCGTCTCGGGCGGTATCGCCGCCTACAAGGCTTGTGAGCTGGTCCGCCGCCTGCGCGATCTCGGTGCCGAGGTGCGCGTGGCGATGACCGAGAGCGCCACCCGCTTCGTCAGCGCCGCCACGTTCCAGGCCCTGTCCGGCCAGCCGGTGCGGGTGAGCCTGTGGGACGAGTCGGCCGAGGCGGCGATGGGCCACATCGAGCTGGCGCGCTGGGCCGAGCGCGTGCTGATCGCCCCCGCCAGCGCCGACGTGCTGGCCCGCCTCGCCCACGGCCACGCCGACGACCTGCTGACCACGCTGTGCCTGGCCAGCGCGGCGCCGCTGTACGTGGCGCCGGCGATGAACCAGCAGATGTGGGCGCACCCGGCGGTGCAGGCCAACCTCGCCCTGCTGCGCCAGCGCGGGGTCGTGGTGCTGGGGCCGGCGGCCGGCTCGCAGGCCTGCGGCGACGTGGGCTCGGGCCGCATGCTGGAGCCGCACGAGCTGCGCGACGCCCTGGTCGCCTCCTTCGGCGGCGGCGCGCTGGCCGGGCGTGCGGTGGTGGTCAGCGCCGGCCCCACCTACGAGGACATCGACCCGGTGCGCTTCATCGGCAACCGCAGTTCCGGCCGCATGGGTTTTGCGGTGGCCGAGGCGGCGGCCCAGGCCGGCGCGACGGTGACCCTGGTCGCCGGGCCGGTCGGCCTGCCCACGCCGGCGGGCGTGGCGCGCCGCCTCGACGTGCGCAGCGCCGCACAGATGCAGGCGGCGGTGCAGGAGGCCTGCGCGGGCGCGGACATCTACATCGGCGCGGCGGCGGTGGGCGACTACCGGCCGGCGACGGTGGCCGACCGCAAGCTCAAGAAACGCGCCGGCGCCGACCTCGGCCTGCAACTGGTGGAGAATCCGGACATCCTGGCCGGCCTCGCGGCTCAAACCGTGCACCCGTTCCTCGTCGGCTTCGCCGCGGAAACGCATGATGTGGCGATGTATGCGCAGGACAAGCTGCAACGCAAAGGGCTGGACATGATCGCAGCCAACCGGGTCGGCGGCGGGCTGGGCTTCGAGTCCGCCGACAACGCGCTCACGCTGTACTGGCCGGGCGGCTCGCTGGAGCTGAACCGCGCGCCGAAGGAAGCGCTGGCCCGCGCGCTGGTCGAGCAGGTGGCGGCGCGCTACCGGGCGGTGCGCGCATGATGGCGCGGCCGCCGCTCGGCATCGAGCTGAAGATCCTGGACTCGCGCCTGGGCGCGGCCATCCCGCTGCCGGAGCCGGCCACCGCGGGCAGCGCCGGCATGGACCTGCGCGCCGCACCGGCGGCGGCGCTCACCCTGGCGCCCGGCGACAGCGCGCTGGTGCCCACCGGCATCGCCATCCACATCGGCGATCCGGGCTGGTGCGCGCTGATCGTGCCGCGTTCCGGGCTGGGGCATAAGCACGGGCTGGTGATGGGCAACCTGGTCGGCGTGATCGATGCCGACTACCAGGGCCCGCTGATGATTTCCTGCTGGAACCGCGGCCGCGAGCCGTACACCATCGCGCCGGGCGACCGCATCGCCCAGTTGCTGCTGGTGCCGGTGGCGCAGGCGCAGTTCAAGGTGGTGGACGAGTTCGCGCCTTCGTCGCGGGGCGAAGGCGGTTTTGGATCGACGGGCATCGGCTGACGCCTGCGAGGGGACGGGCCAATGGGGATCGGCGAGAAGGCGAAGCAAGGGTTCGGGCGCGTGGACTGGCCGCGGCTGCTGCCGCTGGCCGCCGGCACGTTGCTGCTGCTGCTCGGCCTGGCCTGCGCCTGGCAGGCGTGGCTGATCGCCGGCGAGAGCGGTGCCGGCGAGCGCGTGCACCGGGCACAGGGCGAGGCCGTGCAGGCGCTGGCGGCGGCGGTCGCGGCGGAGCGCCAGCGGGCGGCCGGCGCGCTGGCCGCGGTGGAGCCGGCGGCGGAGCAGAACGACCGCTCGCTGCTGGCGGCCGAACTCCAGCGGCGCCTGCCGCAGGCACTGAAGGTGGAGGCCTACAGCAGCAGCCTCGATGAGGTGCTGCACGCCAATTACCGCGAGTTCGGCTATGCCAAGGCGGCCCAGCTGCTGGCCGCGCAGACCGGCGAGGGGCCGCTCGCGCAGAGCATCGGCGTGGCCGGCGGCGAGCGCCGCCTCACCCTGGTGCTGCCGGTGGGCGCGCCGCAGCGTCCGCAGGCGTGGGCCTGGATCGAACTGCCGTTCACATTGCTGCAACAGCGTTTCGAGTCCATTCCGTTAGCGGGAGGCAGACTGGATCTTCGCCAGGGCGACGACCATGGCGAGTTGAGCCTGCTCTCCCGCGGCGCCGGCGATGCCATCATGGAGCCTGCGGCCAAGCCGGTGCCCGGCAGCGCTTTCAGCGTGGGGGCCGGCCTGCCGGTGGCGTTCATCGTGCTGCCGCGGTCGTGGCCGCTGGTGGCGTTGTTCGCCTTGCTCGGCCTGGGCGGCGGCCTGTATCTGTTGTGGCGGCGCGCACATCCGCGCGCCGGCAAGAAACTCATGGAACCCGAGGAGACGACGTTGTCCGATGTAATCGAAAGCAAGCCCGAGCCGACCCCGCCGTCCCGCGCCGCGGCCCAGCCGCCGGCGGTGAGCCCGGTCGAGGTCGACCCGAGCATCTTCCGCGCCTACGACGTGCGCGGCGTGGTGGGCAAGTCGCTCACCGCCGAGGTCGCGCGGCTGCTCGGCCAGTCGATCGGCACGGTGATGCGCGAGCAAGGCCTGCGCGAGATCGTGGTCGGCCGCGACGGCCGCCTGTCCGGCCCCGAACTTGCCGGCGCGCTGGCCGATGGCCTGCGCGAGGCGGGCATCGACGTGATCGACGTGGGCGCCGTGCCCACGCCGGTGATCTACTACGCCGCCTACCGCTTCGAGACCGGCAGCGCGGTGGCGGTGACCGGCAGCCACAATCCGCCGGACTACAACGGCTTCAAGATCGTGGTCGGCGGTGAGACGCTGTCCGAGGGCGCGATCAAGGACCTGTACCGGCGCATCGCCGAGGGCGCGCTGGAGCGCGGCGGCCAGGGCAGCCTGCGCCACGTCGACGTGCTGGACGACTACATCGAGCGGATCACCGCCGACGTGCAGGCCGAGCGCCGCCTAAAGGTGGTGGTGGACTGCGGCAACGGCATCCCCGGTGCGGTGGCGCCGCAGGTGCTCGAAGGCATCGGCTGCGAGGTGCTTCCGCTCTACTGCGAGGTGGACGGCACCTTCCCGAACCACCACCCCGATCCCTCCGACCCGCACAACCTGGAAGACCTGATCCTGGCGGTGAAGCAGAGCGGCGCCGATCTCGGCGTGGCCTTCGACGGCGACGGCGACCGCCTGGGCGTGGTCACCAAGGACGGCGAGATCATCTACCCCGACCGCTTGCTGATGCTGTTCGCGCGCGACGTGCTGTCGCGCGAGCCGGGCGCCACCATCATCTACGACGTCAAGTGCACCGGCCATCTCAAGGGCCAGGTGCTCGACGCCGGCGGCAGCCCGTTGATGTGGCGCACCGGCCACTCGCTGATCAAGGCCAAGATGCGCGAGACCGGCGCGGCGCTGGCCGGCGAGATGAGCGGGCACTTTTTCTTCAAGGAGCGCTGGTACGGCTTCGACGACGGCATCTACGCCGGCGCGCGGCTGCTGGAGATCCTCGCCGGCGACGCCGAGGGGCGCACGCCCGAGCAGGTCTTCGCCACCCTGCCCAAGGGCGTGTCCACGCCCGAGCTCAAGATCGAGCTGGCCGAGGGCGAGCACTATCGCTTCATCGAGGCGTTCCGCGAGCGGGCGAGCTTCGAGGGCGCCACGCTGATCACCATCGACGGCGTGCGCGCCGACTGGCCGGACGGCTGGGGCCTGGTGCGCGCCTCCAATACCACGCCGGTGCTGGTGCTGCGCTTCGATGCGGACAACAAGGAGGCGCTCAAGCGCATCCAGCAGGCGTTCCGCGAGCAGCTGTTCCTGGTGGACAAGAACCTCAAGCTGCCGTTCTGAGCGCGCACATCGTTGCGCGCCAAGGCGAAAGGAAAGGGCCGGCTTTGCAGCCGGCCCTTTCTTTATCGGGACGCGGGGGAGCCAGTCAGGCCGGGGGCTGTGCCTGCGCGGCCTTGAGTTCGCGATAGCGCTGCAATTGCGCGGCGGCCTTCTGCGCCGCCGCGTCGCGCGCGGCCTGCTGGCGCTGCAATGTGGCGCGCTGGCCGGTCACCACGCCGCGCTGTTCGGCGATACGCTCGTCGAGCGCCTTGGGCACGGCCTGCTTGCCGCGTTGCGCCTCCGCGGCGCGATCGAGCAGGTCGGTCAGCGCCTTTTCCTGGCTGCGCAGGTTGATGCGGGTGGTCTGGATCTGCTGGTCGAGCGTGTCCAGTTCCTGCTGCTGCGAGCGCTGGAGGGCGGCCTCGTCGGGGTAGGCGGTGAGCATCTGCTGGTCCGCGCGGGCGTGCTCGGCAGCGGCGCGTTGCGTCGCCGCCTGCTGCGCGGCCTGCTGCTGCGCGGCGGCGCGCTCCTGCGGCGTGAGCTGGCGCGGCACGCGCTGGATCGCCAGGCCCTGGTCGTTGACCAGGTCGTAGCCGTACTTCATCGCCTCGGTGCTGAGGCTGTCGCTGTAGTGCGGCAGCCCCTGCGCATCGTGCCAGCGGTAGCGGATGCCGCCGCCGTGGCTGCTGCTTTGGGCGTGGACGTGCAGGGCCGCTGCCAGCGCGATGGCGGCCACGACCGGGATCGACTTGCGCATGGACTCCCTCCTGCCTTGCAGTATGCCATCGCGGTTCGCCGCGCCCTACGCGCGGCGGGCGCCAGTGTGACGCGGTTGGCGGGACGGCCGCACCGCGCCCGTCCTCAGCCGGCCACGCCGTAGCGTTCGCGGTAGGCCAGCAGCCGCGCATGCTCGGCGGCCAGCGCCGGACGCTCGCCGGCATAGGCCAGCACGTCGGCCAGGCCGGTGATGGCGATCACCGGGATGCCGTAGTCGCGCTGCACCTCCTGCGCGGCGGAGAGCTCGCCCTGGCCGCGCTCCTGGCGGTCCAGCGCGATCAGCACCCCGGCCGGGGTGGCGCCCTGGGCGCGGATCAGCGCCAGCGACTCGCGCACCGCGGTGCCGGCGGTCATCACGTCGTCCACGATCAGCACGCGGCCCTTGAGCGGGGCGCCGACCAGCACGCCGCCCTCGCCGTGGTCCTTGGCCTCCTTGCGGTTGTACGCCCACGGCAGGTCGCGCCCGTGGCGGTCGGCCAGCGCGATGGCGGTGGCGGCGGCCAGTGCGATGCCCTTGTAGGCGGGGCCGAACAGCATGTCGACCTTAAGCCCGGATTCGACCACCGCCGCCGCGTAGGCACGGCCGAGCTGGCCCAGGGCGGCGCCGGAGTCGATCCGGCCCAGGTTGAAGAAGTACGGGCTCTGGCGGCCGGACTTGAGGGTGAACTCGCCGAAGCGCAGCACCTCGCGCGCGAGGGTGAGTTCGATGAAGTCGCGTTGATAGTCGTGCATGAAACGTCTCGTGGAAAAGCGGATGGCGATGACGGAGGCGGATCGCGGTCAGCCAGGCAGGCGGCGCAGCAGCAGGTGTTGCGGGCCGGAGCGGCCGCCATGGTACAGCTCGCCGCTGTCCTCGAAGCCGCCGCCCCGGTAGAGCGCCAACGCCGCGTGGTTGCGGCAGTTCACGGTGAGCGCCAGCAGCCGGGCCCCGGCATGGCGCCGGCACAGGTCGGCCAGCGCCGCCTCCAGTGCGAGCGTGCCCAGGCCGCGCCCCTGCCACGCCGCGTCGATGAAGAACGAGCGCAGGCCGAATGCGCCCGGCCCCAGGTCGCGGCCGGCGATCACGGCGGCGTTGCGCTCGATCCGGTAGAAGCCGATTGGCACGCCGTCCCGCAGGATGGCCATCGGCTCGCTGCCGGGGCAGTGCTCCGCGTCGGCCAGGGCGGTCGCGGCGGGGCCGACGAAGTCCTGTTGCGGCGGCTGTACGCGCAGGCCGATCACCGCCTCGCGCGTGCCGGCCTCGACGGGTGCCACGTGAACGCGAGGCGGTGCGGGCATGGTTGCTATCATGGCCGCCATTGTGTCCGCTGGAGTTCTCGTGCGCATCATCAGCCTCAACGCCAACGGCATCCGCTCCGCCGCCAACAAGGGCGTGTTCGAGTGGCTGCGCAGCCAGAACGCGGACGTGGTCTGCCTGCAGGAGACCAAGTCGCAGGAGGACCAGCTCGCCGACCCCATGTTCCGCCCGGACGGCCACCACTGCTTCTACCGCGACGCCAGCAGCAAGAAGGGCTACAGCGGCGTGGCGATCTACGCGCGGCGCGAGCCCGACGCCGTGATCACGGAGTTGGGCTGGGAGCCCTTCGACTGCGAGGGGCGCTACATCGAGGCGCGCTTCGGCAACCTCAGCGTGGTGTCGCTGTACGTGCCGTCCGGCTCCTCCGGCGAGTTGCGCCAGCAGTTCAAGTTCGAGGTGATGGACCGGCTCACCGGCGTGTTCGAGGGCTGGCGCAACAACGGCCGCGAGTACGTGCTGTGCGGCGACTGGAACATCGTGCGCAGCGAGCTGGACATCAAGAACTGGCGCTCCAACCAGAAGAACTCCGGCTGCCTGCCGGAGGAGCGCGCCTGGCTCAACGAACTGGTCGGCGAGCGCGGCTGGGTGGACAGCTTCCGCACCCTCAAGCCCGAGGCGGTGGAATACACCTGGTGGTCCAACCGCGGCCGCGCGCGCGAGAACAACGTGGGGTGGCGCATCGACTACCAGATCACCACGCCCGGCCTGCGCGAACGCCTGCGCAGCTGCTCGGTCTACCGCGACCAGCGCTTCTCCGACCACGCGCCCTACACCGTCGACTATGCCGACTGAGCAGGGCGCCAGGCCGGGCTCGGGCAAGCTGTCGATCTGGCGGGCCTTCACCCAGCCGTCGGCCTGGACGATGGCGCTGTTGGGCTTCGCCTCCGGTCTGCCGTTCCTGCTGGTGTCCTACACGCTCTCCTTCTGGCTCAAGGAGAACGGCATCCTGCTGAGCGACATCACCATGATCGCCAGCGCGGGCATGACCTACGCCTTCAAGTTCCTCTGGGCGCCGCTGCTGGATCACTGGCGCCTGCCGCTGTTCGGCCGGCTGGGGTTGCGCCGCGGCTGGCTGCTGTTCGCCCAGCTGTGCGTGGCCGGCGGCCTGGCCGCGATGGCGCTGCTGACGCCGCAGGCATTGCCCCTGTTCGTCGGCGCCACGCTGGTGGTGGCCTTCTTCGGCGCCACCCAGGACATCGCCGTCGACGCCTACCGCATCGAGATCGCGCCGGTGGAGGCGCAGGGCGCCCTGGTGGCGACCTACGCGCTGGGCTATCGCATCGCCCTGATCGTTTCCGGGGCCATGGCGCTGATCCTGGCCGACCACCTGCCCTGGCGCGTGGTGTACGGGGTCATGGCGGTGCTCATGCTGATCCCCGTCGCCACCACGCTGGCCGCGCGCGAGCCGGAGAGCCAGCGGTCGCGGCCGAGCCGCTGGACCGTTGCGATACGCGAGAGCGTGGTCGACCCCTTCGCCGATTTCTTCCGCCGCTACGGCTGGCACGTGGCTGGCGTCACCCTGCTCTTCATCCTGGTGTTCAAGATTCCCGAGCAGGCGATCATCGGCGGCGTGATGGGGCCGTTCTACCGCGACATGGGCTTCGACAAGACCCAGATCGCCACCGTGACGAAGATCTTCGGCATCTGGGTGGGCATCGTCGGCACCTTCATCGGCGGCGCCGCGGTAGCGCGCTGGGGCGCCTGGCGGCCGCTGTGCGCGGCGATCGTGCTGGCCGGCAGCAGCAACCTCGGCTACCTGTTCCTGATCCAGCACCAGGGCAGCATACCGGTGCTGACCCTGGTGATTTCGGCCGAGAACGTGACGCTCGGTTTTCTGGGGCCGCCGACCGTGGCCTTCCTGTCCTCGCTGGTCAACAAGCAGCACACCGCCACCCAGTACGCCCTGCTGAGTTCCCTGGTGAACCTGCCGGGCAAGGTCCTGGGCTTCTTCGCCGGCGGCATCGCGACGAGCACGGGTTACGGCATGTACTTCGTGATCACGGTGCTGTCCGTGCTGCCGGCCAGCGCGCTGTTCGCGTACCTGTGGCGGCGTTTCGACGATGGCCGCCAGGCCCTGGCGGCCGCGCCGGACTGAGCGGCCGGCCCGGCTTGCCCGGACACCGTTCTCTTGCCACTATCGGCGGCACAGGGGGCGTTGCACGACGAATGGGATAGCCATGCCGGATCTCGTGATACGCCATATCGACATGCAGCTGGCCGAGCGCATCAAGACGCTGGCCAAGGAGCGCCAGTGGTCGATCAACGACGTGGTGCTCAATGCGCTGCGTAGCGGGCTCGGCTTGAGCGCCGCCGGCCAGATCTTCACCGAAACCATGCTCGATCCGGGCGACCTCGTGCTGGCCGGCCACTGGGAATCGGCCGAACGGGCGGTGTTCCAGGAGGCCGTGCAGGCGCTCTCGACCACCGCCCCCACGCAGTTCGCGCCCGAGCAGGGCTAGCCGGCGCGATAGGGCGCCGGATGCACGGCGCCGAGCACGCGCGGCCCGCGCGCGCCGGTCACCGCGGGCAGGTTGCCCGGCCGGCCGAGCACGCGCTGGCGCGCCAGCCAGGCGAAGGCGGTGGCTTCCAGGTAGTCCGGGTCGATGCCGAACTCCGCCGTGCCGAGCACCCGGCGTGGCGCCAGGCATGCGGCCAGCCGCTCCATCAGTACGGGGTTGTGCACGCCGCCGCCGCAGGCCAATACGTCTTCGGCATCCGGCGCATGGCGCACGATCGCGTCGGCGACGCTGCGCGCGGTGAGTTCCAGCAGGCTGGCCTGCACGTCGGCCGGCGCCAGCACGCCGAGCCGGGCATGCCGCTCCAGCCAGGCCAGGTGGAAGTGTTCGCGGCCGGTGCTCTTGGGCGGCACCAGCGCGAAATACGGGTCGGCCAGCATCGCCGTGAGCAGCGCCTCGTCGGCCCGGCCGCTGGCGGCGAAGCGGCCGCCGCGGTCGAACACCTCGCCGCGGTGGCGCAGGCACCAGGCGTCGAGCAGGCCGTTGGCCGGGCCGGTGTCGAAGCCCGACACGCTGCCGTTGGCGCCGAGCACGGTGATGTTGGCGATGCCGCCCAGGTTCAGCACCACCCGGCCGTGGCCGGGCCGGGCCAGCAGCATGGCATGCAGCGCCGGCAGCAGCGGCGCGCCCTGGCCGCCGGCGGCGACGTCGGCGCGGCGGAAGTCCGCCACCACGTCGATGTTGCAGGCCTCGGCGATCACGCTGGGGTCGCCGAGCTGCAGGGTGAACGGGAACTCGCCCAGTGGCCGGTGGCGCACGGTCTGGCCGTGCGAGCCGAGCGCGCGCACCGCCTCGGCGGGCGTGGCGCTTTCCGCCAGCAGGCGCGTCGTCGCCTCGGCGAAGTGGCGGCCGATCGCCACGTCCAGCCGTCCGAACGCATCCAGGTCCAGGACGGCCTCGCCCTGCGCCACGGCCAGGATCCGCTCGCGCAGCGGCGCCGGCCACGGATGGGTGAGGGCGGCATGCAGGCGCGGGCGCTCGCCGTCGAACGCCACCAGCGCCGCATCGATGCCGTCGACGCTGGTGCCCGAGATCAGGCCGAGGTAGAGCGCCGCGGCGTCATCCACGGAAGCCAGCTCAATCGTCGCTACGGGCGCCCGAGCCGAGCCGGGCCAGCTTGATGTTGGCGTCCAGCGCCTTCAGGCGGGCCAGCTGCGGCTGCACCACTTGCTGCTTGAAGCGGGCCAGTTGCACCGCGGGCAGCGGCTCGGGCTTGGGCAGGGTCATCTTCTGCGGATCGCGCTGCGCGCCGTCGACGCGGAATTCGTAGTGCAGGTGCGGGCCGGTGGCGAGGCCGGTCATGCCGACGTAGCCGATCACCTGGCCCTGGCTCACGTGCTGGCCGATGCGCTCGCTGCCGAAGCGCGACATGTGGCCGTAGGCGGTGCTGATGGAGCCGTTGTGCTGGATCACCACGAAGTTGCCGTAGCCGTTCATCCAGCCCTTGAACTTGATCACGCCGTCGCCGGCGGCATGGATCGGCGTGCCGGTGGGCGCGGCGTAGTCCACGCCCTTGTGCGCGCGCATGCGGCCGAGGATCGGGTGGAAGCGCGCCACGCTGAACTGCGAGGAGATGCGGGTGAAGTCCACCGGAATGCGCAGGAACGATTTCTGGATCGGGCGGCCGTCCTCGCTGAACCAGCCGTAGCTGCCGTCCTCTTTCTTGAAGCGGTAGGCGGTGTAGCGCTGGCCCTGGTTGACGAACTCGGCGGCGACGATGTCGCCTTCCGCAAAATAGCTGCCGTCGCGGTAGACGTCGTTGTAGACCACGGTGAAGCTGTCGCCCACGCGCAGGTCCTGCACGAAGTCCACGTCGTACTTGAAGAGCTCGGCCAGCTTGCCGACCATCGCCGGGCTCATGCCGGCCTGGGCGCCGGCGGCGTACAGCGAGCTGTTGATGGTGCCGTGGGCCATATGCTCGCGCTGCTCGAGGTCGCGCGTTTCCATGGTGAGCGTGGACTTGGACTCATCGAAGCGCACCACCGCGCGGCTGGCGTCGTCCTTGTCGAAGCGGATGCCGCGCAGGCTGCCGTCCGCGCCGAGCAGGAAATCGAACTCCTGGTGCGGGCGGATGTTGTGCAGCGAACCGCCGGCCTTGCCGACCGTATCCATCACGTGCTGTAGGTCGGTCAGGCTGAGGCCCTGGCTCTGGAAGATGTCCGAGAGCGTCTGCCCAGGCTGCACCTGGACGATGTGCCAATCCTCCACCGTCGGCGCCTGCATGCTCGCGGTCGGCGCCTTGGGCAGAGCCAGCGGGAGCAGGGCATGTGCGGGGGCGACCGGGTCCGGGCGCATCGCGCTGGCCCAGGCAGGGAGGATGAAGCCGGAAAGCAGGGTGATCAGGAGCGCGGTGCCGGCGAGGATCCAGCGCTCGCGGTGCCAGCGGATCGGTTCGACTTCGCCGCTGTGGCTGAAGGACCAGTGGGTGCAGCGCTCATAGAAGTGAGAGTGCCGGTGCTGCGCCTTGCGGCGGATAGCCCGCTTGCGCGCCTGGCGCGCGCCCTGCCTGCCCTCACCCATGCCCTGTATGCCTCGCGTTACAACGTATTCAATTCCCGTACCATAGCGGCCATGTGGAAAAGGCGTCAACGCCTTTCCGATCAATGGTTTGTGCGTGTCTCGTGATTAACGCACAATTAACCTGACATGCCTTGCGCCGTCCGCTGCGGGCCGGCGCATTTGAATTGAAAAGCTACTGAGGAAGTACATGAGCGAGCTCGACCAGGCGCTGGCCACCATCGCGCGCGGCACCGACGAAATCATCAAGCAGGAAGACTTGGCCGAGCGCCTTAAGGCCGGGCGGCCGCTGCGCATCAAGGCCGGCTTCGATCCCACCGCGCCGGACCTGCACCTGGGCCATACCGTGCTGCTCAACAAGATGCGCCAGTTCCAGGACCTGGGGCACCAGGTGATTTTCCTGATCGGCGACTTTACCGGCATGATCGGCGACCCCACCGGCAAGAACGTCACCCGCAAGCCGCTCAGCCGCGAGGACGTGCTGCGCAACGCCGAGACCTATGCGGCACAGGTCTATAAGGTGCTCGATCGCGAGAAGACCGAGGTGCGCTTCAACTCCGAGTGGTTCGGCAAGATGGGCGCGGCCGACATGATCCGGCTGGCGGCCCAGCACACGGTGGCGCGCATGCTCGAGCGCGACGACTTCGCCAAGCGCCACAAAGCGCAGCAGCCGATCGCCATCCACGAGTTCCTCTACCCGTTGGTGCAGGGTTACGACTCGGTGGCGCTCGAGGCCGACGTGGAGCTCGGCGGCACCGACCAGAAATTCAACCTGCTGATGGGGCGCGCGCTGCAGGAGCACCACGGCCAGCCGCCGCAGATCGTGCTGACCATGCCGCTGCTCGAAGGGCTCGACGGCGTCAACAAGATGTCCAAGTCGCTCGGCAACTACATCGGCATCGACGAGCCGGCGATCGACATCGTCACCAAGACGATGAAGATCGGCGACGAGCTGATGTGGCGCTGGTTCGAGCTGCTGAGCTTCGAAGTCTCGCTGGCCGAGCTGGAGGCGATGAAGCGCGACATCGAGAGCGGCGCGCTCAATCCCCGCGACGCCAAGCTGCGGCTCGCGCGCGAGCTGGCCACCCGTTTCCACGATGCCGCCGCGGCCGAGCAGGCGATCGCCGGCTGGCATGCGGTCGTGCGGGGCGAGGGCGACACCAGCCTGCTGCCGCTGACCGAGATCGTCGTGCCTGCCGAAGGGCTGCGCCTGCCTGCGCTCCTCACTGCGGCGGGTCTTACCGCGAGCAACTCCGAAGCCAACCGCAAGCTCAAGGAGCGCGCGGTGCGCATCGATGCCCAGGTAGTGGAAGAGGCGCAGCGCGTGTTCGCGGCCGGCTTCGAAGGCGTGCTCCAGGTCGGCAAGCGCAACTTCGCCCGCGTGCTCTTGAAGGCGGATTGAGCGCCCGGTGGCGCCGCGCATTGCCGTGATCGTTCGCGGCGATGCGCGCTGTTCCTGAAAGAACAGCCGCTTACGAGAAATCGGGAAAAAATTTCAAGAAATCGCTTGCCAAACCGGTAGGCCCTCCCTAGTATTCGCCACCCCGCCGCGCTGCATCGCTGCACGGCAACTCCCCGGCAAGAAAATTTCTTCGCTGAAGGT
>NZ_LFQR01000087.1 GCF_001182895.1 Frateuria defendens
CCGCTTCCTCGCCGATCCCGCCCTGGCCGACCGGGTGCGCCTGCGTCCCGGCGCCTTCACCCGCCAACGCTCCCTCACCCTGCCGCGCATCGCCGCGGTGATGATCGGCGGCCTGTGCGCCAGCGTGCAGGCCGAGCTCGATGGCCTGTTCGCGCAGCTTCACGACACCCGCGTGCGCCAGCGCGCCGTCTCCGCCCAAGCCTTCAGCCAGGCCCGCCGCGGCTTCTCCGCCGAGCTGTTCCAGCACGCCAATGCCCACCTGCTGCAACAGGCTCAGCCCTTGATCCAGGCCCACCGCTGGCACGGCCTGCGCGTGGTCGCCGCCGATGCCAGCCGCCTGCAGGTCAGCACCCGCGCCGGCGCCGACCTGCA
>NZ_LFQR01000088.1 GCF_001182895.1 Frateuria defendens
GTCGGCCGTTTTTTTGCCAAGGCGTCGCGGCACTCACACGTGACGCCACCGGGCGGCACATCGGCCCAATGCAATCAGGCGCCGCTTTCCCCCATACCGTGGGGCGCTGACCGGGAACATAGTCCAAGGGGCCTTGAGCCCATTCCGCCTGCAACGGAGAAGGGCCCCATCGGCCTCTTCTCCGCGTGCGTCATCGCACCATCGACGGGCTCTGTTGCTGCACTGGCTCCGGCACGGGTTGCTGGACCTGCTGCGCCTGCGGCTGGGCCGCTGCCCGCATGTATGTGGCCGCCTCCAGGCTGCTTTGGGAAAGCGGCGTCCGGATGGCCTGCATGACGTCGACTTCCGTGTATTGCTTGAAGGGAGACTTGAGGTCGCCTTGCACGGCAAAACTCCGGCTGGCGTCATCGGACAGGACCACATGGTCGATGCGGTTGAACCCGGCCGCGACCGCCGCCGAAGTGAGGCTGCCGGCAAGCCTCTGCGTGTGGGGACCCGGGCTGCGTCCCTGGGCCTCGTCGATGCGGGCGACACAGGAAAACGCCTGCTCATAGATGCCATGGGCAGGGTGACGGGCATCAAGGAAGTCGGATACGGGCGCCTGGGCATGCGCTTTTGCGTTGGCGATGGCCGCGAGGGTTGCAGGACCCGCCACGCCGTCGGCATGGAACCCATGCGCCTGCTGGAAGGCTTCGACCGCTTCCCGGGTGCGGGGGCCAAAGTGCCGGTCCGTGCTGATGGGATTGCCATCCCGGGCAGTAAAACCAAGGACCGCGAGATCTTCCTGCAAATACCCGACCGCCTCACCCCGGTCACCCTGCCTGCGGGCATGCGTATGGGCGGGTAGCGGGTGGTCGAACGCCACCTGGGGGCGGCTGTGGAGCGCTTCACGCAACTGGTCGTCGGTCAAGGGCGGCGTCTGCCGGGTGGTGCCGGCTTTCCAATACTCGGCACGGGCCACGCCGTCGGCAAGGGCGTTGACTTCCTCCAGGGTCATGTCCTTGACCTTCTTTCCATGAAGATCGAACCCTTCGGCCTCGGCGGTCGCATAGATGACAGCCGCCTGGTTGGCATGGTGGGTCGCCCCGCTGTAGTCCGCCTTGGAATATCCCTTCACCAGTTCCTCCACCGTGCTCTCCGAGAAGCGCTCATGAATGAGTTTCTTCTGTGCTTCCCGCCCCGCCTCGTAGCTCTCGAAGATGGCATTGCCCCACTGGTCGAGGTCCACGATGCCGTTGTACTTGCCCTGCGCCTGCGCGAGTGCCTTTTCCTTCGTGCGTTCCGTCTGCACAGTGTGGTCGGCGCTTCCCTTGAATTCGAACTTGAGGTTCCCGGGATTGTTGTTCCGCCAGGCCACGGTTCCGTCTCGGGCAGTCATCCAGGTAAGGTCCTCCATCTCATAGACGCGGGTCTTGCCCTGGGCTGCCACCAGGCGGGTCACTTTCTTGTCCGATAAGACGTCCATATCGCCTCCCTCGCCATGGCCCTTCGGCCGTCAAAGAATGCCTCTCGTACAGTCGGTGCGGATTTCCTTGCAGGCCTTTCCACCTGCCGCATTGCACGCGGCCATGGCCCGTGACGCCGCCTGCTGCTCGCCCTTGGGGTCCGGACTTTCGCCGCCGAACGACCGCGCCGACTCGTCCCGCACGAGGGAAATGCAGCCGTCCTGCTGCTGGGCGAGCACCGTGCAGTCCTGCCTGGTGCAGTCGCCCTTCTGGCTTTCCCACATCGCGTCCACGGTCGGATGCCCATGCAGGAACATGAACTTGCCGTTCTTCCGGTTCACAAGGAGGGTGTTGAGGTAGACCGGAACATGCCACTGGGCGTCCATGTCCTTAGCCAGGCCGGATGTGGGAAGGAGGAGGCGCTCGACCCGTTCGTCGTATCGCCCCATCTCCACCGTCCGCCGACTGGCTGCCTTCACGTGCCACACGCCGGCTTGGCGAGCGAGATCCAGTGTGGTGGTGGAAGGCTTCTCGCCACCGTCCATCTGGACGATACGCACCCGCCCCGGCGTGACCTTGAGATAGTCCGCATCGAACGGGTCATCGTGGAACTGGCTGCACATCGAGCAGGCGATGAGCCTGTCGCTGGAGAAGTCCTCGACGAAGCGGCCGTCATTTTTTCCGAACAGGACCAGAGTCCGGTGGCGCACCCCTTCCTTGTCGGGGCGGGTTTCAAACACGGCCGCCGCATCGGCATGGGGCTGGTCGCCGCTCGTGGCGAACGCCAGAAGCGTTGTGCCCTCTGGCGCCGTGGCGGCAACCTCGGCCGGCGCCCGGGGCGACGGGAGTGCGGCCAGAACGGAGAGCGGGGAAACGGCCAGCATGGCCGCGAGCAGGCGGGCTCTTTTCATGCACCCGGTTCCTTCTGTGAGATGGCCAGTCTACCCAGGCGGGGTATGGCCAAATGAGCAAATTGTCACAGCCTACACACGCAGGCTCTTCGCAGGATCAGACCCTGCAGCCCCACCCGGCCCGGCCATGCGTGTGGCGCGACTTGTACGGCGAGGCACCGCCGCGGAAAGTTACGCCATGCGCAGGGGCGGCCCGGCGGCCCGGATGGTGGTGGGGCCTGGTCCTGGGTATGGGCCTGCGAGGGGGCTTGTTCCGGCGGTGTTGGCGGCGTGTCTTGTACCTGCTTCCACCGACGGATGCTCGTCCCGTATCGGAGCGCAGATAGGTGTCCAGGCGTGACTGCTCTTTCGCGGTCAAGCATTGCCGGTTTGCCCGCCCTTGTTCAAACGCTCGGACAAGGAAGCAATTTCCTGGGTGTTGAACTGCTGTTCCTTTGGCGCCCATGCCTGGTAGCCGCTCAGCAGCGCCGATACGGTTTCCTTGTGGTTGGCGTTGCTGCTCAGGTCCGTCTGCATCATGCCGACGGACCAGCCGGAATTGCCCGTGCTATGGGTCAGGCTATATGCCGAGGTCGGCCCGATTTCGCTGGCGCGGCCTATCGCGTTAGCAGGCTTCGCGTTTTGTACGTCTCCCCACGGTAAAGCAGTCTTCGCTCGATTCCCGCGCCGACACCTGCGCCGGCGGGGCGTTGTCGCCCTGAGCCGTTCCCGGGTGAGAAGTCGAGGCGCTAAGTGAAAACGACGCGATCAAGGCGCTGCATGCGAAAAACAGCGGGCGCAGGGGGAGGGACATCATCGACTCCATGCGATGGATGGGAGCGGTTTTTTTGAGCGGCTTGGAAAGCTCGAAGACCGATCCGTGTACATCCCAGCAGGACTCACTGATGTCGGCAAGCGCAGCGACACTTTGTATCGTCATGCTCGAGGTGGTCTGCTCGCCACGGACAGGCATCTCCATTGCCGTCTATCGTTGGCACCATCCATAGATCGGTGGCGCAAACAAAACAGGGTCAACACCTGGGCGATGCTCCTGGTCCGTTCCCTTGAAGCGCGTCACGGTATGCCCGAAAACCGGCGCCGTCCGGCTGCGTCTCGTGTGAGTGCCGCGACGCTTTGGCAAAAAAACGGCCGAC
>NZ_LFQR01000089.1 GCF_001182895.1 Frateuria defendens
TAGATCAGAGCATCCCTAAGGCTTTGGCCGAAGCACCGCCATGGGGGCGAGGCCCGCGGTGCGATGGAAAAACCTCAGGCTTGCGAAGCGGCGGCGTCCCGGAAAGCGCGGGGCGGTTTCCCTTGGACACCGCCCCGCGGAATGGGGCGTCGCATGCGCCCGGGCGCTCAGGCCAGGGCGAGCCCGCGCAGCTCGGCGCCCTCCGGCGCGACCCGCAACACCGAGCCATGCTCGTACCAGTCGCCCAGCACGATGCGCTCGGCCGGCTGGCCGTCCAGTTCGAAACGGTGGACGGCGGGGCGATGGGTGTGGCCGTGGATCAGGCGCGTCACGCCGGCCTCGCGCATCGCCGCGGCGACGGCGTCGGCGTTGACGTCCATGATGGTTTCCATGGTGCTGCCGGTATGCGCGCGGCTGTCCTCGCGCGCCTTGGCGGCGAAGGCGCGGCGGGCGGTGAGCGGCATGGCGAGGATCTGCGCCTGCCACGCGCTCGTGCGGACCTCACGGCGCACGGCCTGGTAGGCGACGTCGTCGGTGCACAGCAGGTCGCCGTGCATCAAGAGGGTGAGGCGGCCGTAGAGCGCGTGCACGGTGCCGTCGTCGAGCAGGGTGAGGCCGGCGCGTTCGGCGAAGTCCCGGCCGAGCAGGAAGTCGCGGTTGCCGGCCATGAAGTACACCGGTACGCCGGCGTCGCGCACGGCGCGGGTGGCGCGGGCGATGCGCGCGGGCAGTTCGGCGTCGTCGTCGTCGCCGATCCATGCCTCGACCAGATCGCCGAGGATGTACAGCGCATCGGCCTGGCGCACTTCGTCGCCGGCGAGGAAGCGCTCGAACAGCGCGGTGATCTGCGGCCGGCTGTCGTCCAGGTGCAGATCGGCGATGAACAGGCTGGCGGGCGTCGCCATCAGCGGCCGCTTCCGCCGTGCTTCGCGGCCGGCCTGGACGGCGCGGCGGCGGGCTTTGCCGCGGCCGGGGCCGGGGCGGCACTGTTGACGGCGGTGGGCGGCTGCTCGCCGACCACGCTGGCGCTCTCGATCACCACCAGCGGGTCGGGCACGTCGCTGGTGAAGGGGCCGAGGCCGCGGGTGGGCAAGGCGGCGATCTTGTCCACCACCTCCATGCCCTTGGCGACCTTGCCGAACACGGCGTAGCCCCAGGTGAGGCCGCTCTGGTTGCCGACGTAGTCGAGCCGGCGGTTGTCGACCAGGTTGAAGAAGAACTGCGCGGTGCCCGAGTTGGGATCGGCGCCGCGCGCCACCGCCACCGTGCCGCGCAGGTTGGAGAGGCCGTTGTCGGCCTCGCTGGCCACCGCGGCGCGGGTGCGCTTGGGCTGCAGCTCGCGGGTGTACAGGCCGCCCTGCACGAGGTAACCGGGAATGGCGCGGTGGAACACCGTGCCGCTGTAGAAGCCGTCGCGCACGTATTGGAGGAAATTGGCCACGCTCTTGGGCGCCTTGTCCGGGTAGAGCTCCAGCGTGATGTCGCCCTGGCTGGTGTGCAGCAGCACCTGCGGGGGCGCGGCGGCGGCTTCGGGCTTGGCGGCCTGTGCGGCGAGGACGGGCGGAAGGATCAGCAGCAGCGCGGCGAGCGGGAGTCGGGACATGGCAGGCTTAAGGCGGGCGAACATCGCGCCATGATACGCGCGCGGGCCTTCACGTTCGATCAACGGGGCCGGATGGCGAGTTTCAGGCCGAGCGTGGCCATCGGCGCCAGCTCCTGCTCGAGATCGGCCTCGCTGAGCGGGTGCTGCTCCAGCCAGGCCGCCGGAAGCGCCAGGCGCAGGGACTTGCTGGTGGCGTCGAGTTGCAGCGGCGGCAGCGACTCCGCGCGCCGGGCGCGGCGGAACAGCACGGCCAGGCGCAGCAGGGCGGTGAGGTAGCGGCCCAGCTGGCGGTAGCGCAGCGGCAGGGAGGCGAAGGTTGCCTTGTCTGGCTTGCGCCGGTGCGATTCGACGATGGCGGCGAGCAGCGCCTGCTCCTGCTTGGAGAAACCGGCGAGGTCCGCGTTGCGCAGGATGTAGGCACCGTGGTGATGGTGCTGGCTGTGCGCGATGGCGAGGCCGATCTCGTGCACGTGCGCGGCCCACGAAAGCCATTCGTGCGCCTCGGGCGGCAGTTTCCAGGCCGGCGCCGCCTGCTCGAACAGCGCCATGGCGGTGGCTTCGACGCGGTGCGCCTGCGCGCGGTCGACGCCGTAGCGGGTCGCCAGCGACTCGATGCTGGCGGTGCGCGGGTCGCTGCCGCCGGCGCGGCCGAGCAGGTCCCACAGCAGGCCTTCGCGCATCGAGCTTTCGCACACGCGCAGGTGGTCGATGCTGAGCGCCTCGAAGGCGGCGTCGAAGATCGCCACCGCGCCGGCGAACACCGGCGCGCGGTCGTCGGCGAGGCCGGGCAGCTTGAGCGTGCCGATCTGGCCTTGGCCGATCAGCGCCTCGCGCAGGGTGGCGATGGACGCCGGCGTCACGCCGTCGTCGGAGAGCTTCATCGCCTGCACCACGTTGTCGATCGCCTTGGCGCTGCCGGAGGTGCCGTAGACCTCCTGCCAGCCCGATTCGAGGTAGTCCTCGGCGAACTGCTGCAGCAGGATGCCGATCTCGCTGCGCGCGCGCTGCCAGCGCTTGCGGGTGATCTTGCCGCCGGGGAAGAAGCGCAGGGTGGAGGCGATGCAGCCGGCCTGCACGCTCTCGGTGTGCAGCGGCGCCAGGCTGCGGCCGATGATGAACTCGGTGCTGCCGCCGCCGACGTCGATCACCAGCCGCGGCTCGCGCGAGGCCGGCAGGTCATGCGAGGCGCCGAGGAAGATCAGGCGGCCTTCCTCGCGTCCGGAGACGACTTCCACCGGATGCCCGAGCACGCCTTCGGCCGCGCTCAGGAAAGCCTGTGGCGTGGCCAGCCGGCGCACGGTGTTGGTGGCGACCACGCGCACGCGGTGGGTGGGGATGCCGGCGATGCGCTGGCCGAAGCGCGCCAGGCACGCCAGCGCGCGGGCGCGGTGCTCGGCGTCCAGGGTGCCGTCGCTGCGCAGGCCCAGGGCCAGGCGCACCGTCTCGCGCAGGCGGTCGATCACGCGGGGCTCGCCGTGTTCCACGCGGGCGACCACCATGTGGAAGCTGTTGGAGCCTATGTCGATGGCGGCAATCAGTTCGCCGTCGCGGATCTGTATCGGATCGCCTAGGCTCACGCGCGACTGCTCCGTGGGTAGGGGGACAGGGCCGGCATTCTCGCATGCGTCGCCGCGGCAGCGACAGCGACGGCCCGCGTGGCGGGCGGCGGCCGGAACGCCTGGGACGCCTGCCGACTCAGTCCTGCCGGTGCGGGCATGCGCCTAACCGCACCGGCGTTCGAGCAGGGTTTGCTGCGCGCTGTGCGGCGACGCGCCGCCCGGCCGGGCGCGGGTGTAGCGGCCGTCGGCGCCAAGCAGCCAGGCCTGGGTGTTGTCGGCCAGGCCGTTGGCGAGGGTTTCCTCGTAGACACGCGCGGCGAGCGCCGGGTCGAGGATGGGGAAGGCGACCTCGATGCGCCGCCGGAGGTTGCGCTCCATCCAGTCGGCGCTGGCGCAGTAGAGATCGGACTGACCGTCGTTGGCGAACCAGTAGACGCGGCTGTGCTCCAGGAAGCGCCCGACGATGGAGCGCACGCGGATGCGCTCGGACACGCCGGGCAGCCCCGGCCGCAGGGTGCAGGCGCCGCGCACGATCAGGTCGATCTCCACCCCCGCCTGCGAGGCGCGGTACAGCGCCCGGATCACGTGCGCCTCGTTGAGCGCGTTGAGCTTGGCCACGATGCGCGCCGGCCGGCCGGCCTGCGCGTGGAGGGTCTCGCGCTCGATCTTCGCCATCACGCCCTTGTATAGCGTGAAGGGCGAATGCAGCAGGCGCTTGAGCTCGATCATCGGGCCCAGGCCCGAGAGCTGCTGGAACACCTTGTGCAGGTCCTCGCCGATCTCCGCGTCGGCGGTCATCAGGCCGATGTCGGTGTACAGGCGGCTGTTGGCCTGGTGGTAGTTGCCGGTGGAGAGGTGGGCATAGCGGCGCAGCGCCTCGCCTTCGCGGCGCACGATCAGCAGCATCTTGGCGTGCGTCTTGTAGCCCACCACGCCGTACACCACCTGCACGCCGGCCTCCTGCAGGCGGGTGGCGAAGCGGATGTTGGCCTCCTCGTCGAAGCGCGCGCGCAGCTCGATCACCACGGTGACGTCCTTGCCGTTGCGCGCGGCCTCCACCAGCAGGTCCACCAGCGGGGTGTCCTCGCCGGCGCGGTAGAGCGTCTGCTTGATCGCCAGCACGCAGGGGTCGGCGCAGGCCTGGCGCAGCAGGTCCACCACCGCGGCGAAGCTCTCGTAGGGGTGGTGCAGCAGCACGTCCTGGCGGCCGATCACCGCGAACAGGTTCTTGGCCGAGGCGATCGCGGCCGGCAGGCGCGGGGTGAAGCGGGGGAACTTGAGGTCGGGGCGGTCCAGCTCGTCGCAGACCAGGCCGGCGCGGATGATGTTGACCGGCCCGTCGCAGCGGTAGACGTCGGCCTCTTCCAGCTCGAAGTTGCGCACCAGCATCGCGGTGATCGACTGCGGGCAGTCGCTGGCGATCTCCAGCCGCACCGGCCGCGCGTAACCGCGGCCGACCAGCTCCGCGCTGAGCGCGCGGGCGAGGTTGTCCACCTCCGCCTCCTCCACCATCAGCTCGCTGTTGCGGGTGACGCGGAACTGGTAGGAGCCGATCACCTCGAAGCCCGGGAACATCAGGTCGACGAAGGCCTGCAGCAGTTCGGCCAGGAACACGAAGTCGGCGCCGCCGCCGCTCACCTCCGTGGGCAGGCGCACGATGCGCGGCAGCGAGCGCGGCGCGCGCACCAGCGCCATGTGGCCTTCGTGGCCGAAGGCGTCGCGGCCACGGAGCACCACCGCGATGTTGAGCGTCTTGTTGAGGATGCGCGGGAACGGATGCGCCGGGTCCAGCCCCAGCGGCGAGAGCACCGGCAGCACCTCGTGCTCGAAATAGCCCAGCAGCCAGCGGCGCTGGCGCTCGTCCCAGCGCTCGCGGGTGAGGAAGCGCACGCCCTCGGCTGCCAGCTGCGGCGTCAGCGCCTCGTGCCAGATCGCGTACTGTTCGGCCACCAGCTCCAGCACGCGGCTGCGGATGCGCGCGAGCAGCTCGCCGGAGGGAATGCCGTCCGGCCCCGGCGCGGCGGAGCCGTAGGCGTGGTGGTGCTTGAGCATGGCCACGCGCACCTCGAAGAACTCGTCGAGGTTGTTGGCCACGATGCTCAGGTAGCGCAGCCGCTCGAGCAGCGGCACCTGCGGGTCGCGCGCCATCGCCTGCACGCGGAAGTTGAATTCCAGCGCGGCGAGTTCGCGGCTGAGGTAGAGCTCGGGCGCGGCGAGGTCGAGCGGGGCGAGGGCGGCGGGAGAGGTGGGTTTGCGGGCCATGACGATCATTCTTGCCGATGCCGTCGCCGCATACATTCCGCAACGCCGCGAACGATGGCTGCCGTTCAGATCTCCTCGCCGCCGCCGGTGGCGGGGTCGAGCAGCCGGTCGCGGCCGAAATGGCAGGCGAAGGTGGAGCCCACGCCCGGCGCGCTCTCGATGGTGAGGCGCGCCTGGTGCAGGTTGAGCACGTGCTTGACGATCGACAGCCCGAGGCCGGTGCCGCCGCTCTCGCGCGAGCGGCTGGAGGAGACGCGGTAGAAGCGTTCGGTGAGCCGCACCAGGTGGCTGGACGGGATGCCGTAGCCGGTGTCGGCGACCTCGTACACGGCGCCGCCCGCCTCGCGCCGCCAGCGGATGGTGATGGCGCCGCCGCTGGGCGTGTAGCGCACCGCGTTGCTGACCAGGTTGGACAGCGCGCTGTGCAGGTCCTTGGGCGAGCCGAGCAGGTCGGCCTCGGCGGTGGATTCGAGCACGATGCGGTGGCGGCCCTGGCTCAGCGCCTCGGCCTCTCGGCGCAGCGTGGCGAGCAGCGCCGCCATCGGCACGCGCTCGTCACTGATGTGGTCCTGCGTCTCCAGGCGCGAGAGGGTCAGCAGGTCCTCCACGATCTGGCCCATGCGCTTGGACTGTGCGCGCATCTCGCCGAGCACCGGCGCGAGCTCGGGCACGTCTTCCGGGTCGAGCAGCTCGAGGTAGCCGTGGATCACGGTGAGCGGCGTGCGCAGCTCGTGCGAGACGTTGGCCACGAAGTCGCGGCGGATCTGCTCCAGCCGGGTCAGGTGGCTGATGTCGCGTGCCAACAGCAGCCGCTGCGCGCGGCCGAACGGCAGCAGGGTGACGTTGAGGTGCGAGTCCGGCTTGCCGGGCGCGGCGAGGTCGTTGAGCGGCTCGTGCGTCTCGCCGTCCAGCCACTCGGCCAGGGTCGAGCCTTGCAGCTTGTCGCTCAGCACCGCGCCGCGGTCGTGCGGGCGGCGCAGGCCGAGCAGGGATTCGGCGGCGTGGTTGAACCAGCGCACCCGCTGCTCGTTGTCGAGCAGCACCACGGCGTCGGGAAGGCTGCCTGCCGCGGTTCGCAGGTCGTGCAGGCTGGAGGCGAGGCGGAGGGAGCGCGTCATGAAACGGTCATGCTGCAGCGGGTTGGCGGGAGGTGTGGGCATCATGGCGAGCGACAGATGACGGCTTCGCGTCAGCAGCGCGACAACTTCCAGCACGGCGACGATCGCCACGCCCAGGCTGGGTCGCCCGCCCGTCGCCTGGCCGAGCAGGCCGCCGGCCACGAGCAGCAGCGCCAGCGCGGCGGGCAGGGTCCAGGGTCGGTCGAAGGGCTTCATCGGCGGTGGGCGGGCGCAGGCATGGGGATCGCGGCAGCATCGGCAATCCCACCGCCGCGGGCAAGCGCGGCCACCCGGGTCAGGTGGACGCGGAGAAACGGTAGCCGGTGCCGCGCACGGTCTGCACCATGCTGTCCAGCTGCCACGGCTCCAGCGTCTTGCGCAGGCGGCGGATGTGCACGTCCACCGTGCGCTCCTCCACGTACACGCTGCCGCCCCACACATGGTCGAGCAGCTGGGCGCGCGAGTAGACGCGCTCGGGGTGGGTCATGAAGAAGTACAGCAGGCGGTATTCGGTGGGACCGATGGCCACCGGCTCCTCGCCGGCGAACACCCGGTGGGCGGGGCCGTCGATGCGCAACCTGCCCAGCTCCATCATGCCCGAGCCGTCGTCGCCCTGGCTGCGGCGGAGCACCGCCTTGATGCGGGCGATCAGCTCGCGGGTGGAGAAGGGCTTGACCACGTAGTCGTCCACGCCGGCCTCCAGGCCGTTGACGCGGTCCATCTCCTCGCCGCGCGCGGTGAGCATGATGATCGGGATCTCCCGGCTCAGCTCCTCCTTGCGCAGCCGGCGGGCCAGCTCGAGGCCGCTCATGCCGGGCAGCATCCAGTCGAGCAGGATCAGGTCCGGCACCTGCTCGGCGATCGCCAGCTGGGCGGCGCGGGCGTCCACCGCCTGCGCCGCGTCCATGCCGGCCTTGCGCAGGGCGAAGGCGATCATGTCGCGGATCGAAGCTTCGTCTTCGACGATCAGGATGCGTTTGTGCACGCTGGGGGTCCGCCCGGTGGCCTGTGACGCGTTTATTGCAGCGGGGCAATGTTACGCCGGGATGACACTCAAGGAGCGCGCGGGCGCGCCCGCGTCAGTGCGTACCGAGGCCGAAGCACAGGCGGCCGCTGCACGCCTCGCCGGGATGCTGGCCCTGCAGCGGCTGCTGGCTGCGGCCGTCGGGGTTGTCCTCGGTCTGCACGCGGCGCTTGCGCAGCTCCATCACCAGCGGCGTGAGGTCGCTGATGCGCGCCTGGATGCGGGCGCGGGCGTAGTAGTCCAGGTCGTTGCGCTTGAGCAGGCGCTTGAGCTGCTCCATGGCGTCGAACGGGCGGCCGGAGAGGTAGCTGGCGTCGGCGTAGGCCTCGCCGGCGCGCACGCCGTCGCCGGCCTTGTCGCTGGCGCGGGCGTAGGTGCGGTAGATGTCTGGCTCGTCGGCGTTGTCCAGCATCGGGCGCAGCAGGTTGGCGGCCTGGGTCGCCTCCTGGCGGTCGCCGCCGGTGAGCGCCTTGGCGTAGGCCAGCGCGATGGCGTGGTTGCGCGGCGAGCGCACGCTGAGCTCGCGGTAGGCGGCCAGCGCCGCCGCGCGCTGGCCGGCCTGCAGCCGCGCGTCGGCCTGGGCCAGCTGCAGCACCGGGTTGCCGGGGTGGGCGGCGAGCAGCGGCTGCAGTTGCTCCAGCGCCTGCGCGCCGCGGCTGCTGCGGGTCAGCGCCAGCGCGTAGCCGTAGCGGTTGGCGGGCGTGTCGAAGCCGGGCTGGTGGCCGAGGTTGGAGGCGTAGTAGGCGGCCAGCTTGCCGGCGTCGCCGGACAGCACGCGCACGCGCTCGCGCATCAGCACGTAGGTGCCCAGGTCGCCGCCGGCGGCGGGCGGGGCGAGCACGCTGGGGTCCTTGACGTAGGCGATCGGCGCGCTGGCCTGCTCCCACTGGCTGCGGGTCAGGGTGGAGTGCGCCGGGCGCAGCTTCTGCTGCGCGGTCAGGGCGTCGGCACGCGCCTTGGCGTCGCTGATGCGCGAGAGCGTCACCGGGTGGGTCTGCAGCAGTTCCGGCACGTCGCCGTCGCCGCCCGCGCCGGCGCGCATCACGTCCTGCATGCGCTCGAAGAAGGCGGCCATGGCGCGCGGGTCGAAGCCGGCGTTGGCCAGGGTCTGAATGCCCACGCGGTCGGCCTCGGTCTCGTCCTTGCGGGTGAAGTTGATCTGCCGCTGCAGGATCAGCCCCTGGCCGCCCATCAGCACCGCCGGCAGCGCGTCGCCGGAGTTGGGGCCGGCGCCGGCGGCGATCGCGCCCAGTAGCACCAGGGCCATCAGCGGCGCGTTCTTTTTCGAATCCTCGAAGGTACGCTGCAGGTGGTTCTGGGTGATGTGGCCGATCTCGTGCGCGATCACACCGGCCAGCTCGCTCTCGCTGCGGGTGATGGTGATGAGGCCCGAGTTCACCGCGATGTAGCCGCCCGGCGCGGCGAAGGCGTTGATCACGTCGTCCTTGGCGATGAAGAAGGAGAAGTGGTCCTTGGGCTTGTCGCTGGCGGCCACCAGGCGGTAGCCGAGGTCGTTGATGTAGTCGTCCAGCAGCGGGTCGTCCACCACCATGTCCAGCGCGCGCATCTCGCGCAGCATGGCGGCGCCGTAGTCTTGGGCGTCCTGCGGCGAGATCAGCGCGTCGGCGGAGCTGCCCAGGTCCGGCAGCCGGATGTCCTGCTGGGCCGGCGCGGCGCCGGCCAGCGCCAGCCCGGCGCACGCCAGGGCGGCCAGCAGGCGGGTGGAGGAGCGTCGTGGTGCCATCGTCATAGGTAAGCGACAATACCATTTCAGACCGTGACGGTTGCCGCCGGTTCACCGGCGCCGCTTGCGGCCCTGCGGCACGCCCCCATATCGCGGGCTGGTGCCGGTTCCCGGAGACATGAGATGCCCAAGATCGAAATCTATTCCACCGCCGTGTGCCCCTACTGCGTGGCGGCCAAGAACCTGCTCAAGTCCAAGGGGCTGGGCTGGGACGAAGTGCGCGTGGACGCCGACCCGGCGCAGCGCGAGGCCATGCTCGAGCGCAGCGGCGGCCGCCGCACGGTGCCGCAGATCTTCATCAACGACCAGCACGTGGGCGGTTTCGACGACCTGGTCGCTGCCGACCGCAGCGGCAAGCTGGCCGAACTGCTGGGCCAGGCCGCATGAGCAGCGGTGGTAAGGGCGGCGGGAAGGACCGCGTGGCCGAGTTCACCGCCTTTCGCCAGCGCATGAACGAGCGCATCCTGGCCGAGGACAACCAGGTGGTGCGCCGCTTCTTCGCGCTGGACACGCAGACCTACCGCGCCGGCGCGCTGGACGTGAAGACCAAGGAACTGCTCGGCCTGGTGGCCTCGCTGGTGCTGCGCTGCGACGACTGCATCAGCTACCACGTGGCGCAGTGCAAGGACGCCGGCGTGAGCCGCGAGGAGTTCTTCGAGACCTTCGGCGTGGGCCTGGTGGTGGGCGGCTCCATCGTGATCCCGCACCTGCGCCGCGCGGTGGATTTCCTCGACCAGCTCGAAGCCGGCGCCGACGGCGCCGCCGAGGCCTGCGCCGACCACGCCTGAGCGCCCGCCTCGCATGCGAGTTTTTGCAACGCTGCATGCGAGGATTTTCACCGCGAGGGGCGGCACCTTGTCGCAGCCGTAGGCGATAATTGACGCGATACCGGGCCCGTCCTTCCCCATCGGGCCCGTCGACTCGTCATTCCGCAAGGAGCTTCCCCCATGAGCAAGACCATTGCCGTGATCCCCGGCGACGGCATCGGCCCGGAGATCATGACCGCCACGCTGCGCGTGCTCGACGCGCTGGACTGCGGCCTCGCCTACGATTTCGTCGACGCCGGCATGGTGGCGCTGGAAAAGCACGGCGACCTGCTGCCCCAGGTCACGCTGGAGAAGATCGCCGAGCACCAGGTGGCGCTGAAGAGCCCGCTCACCACGCCGGTGGGCGGCGGCTTCACCTCGATCAACGTGACCCTGCGCCGGCATTTCGACCTCTACGCCAACGTGCGCCCGGCGATCAGCTTCCCCGGCACCAAGGCGCGCTACGAGAACATCGACATCATCACGGTGCGCGAGAACACCGAGGGCGCCTACCTGTCCGAGGGGCAGACGCTGTCGGAGGATGGCGAGACGGCGCAGTCGATCATCCGCAACACCCGCAAGGGCAGCAGCCGCATCGTGCGCTACGCCTTCGAGCTGGCGGTGAAGAAGGGCCGCAAGAAGGTCACGGCCGTGCACAAGGCCAACATCATGAAGACCAGCTCCGGGCTGTTCCTCAACGTGGCCCGCGAGATCGCCAAGGAATACCCGCAGATCGAGTTCAACGAGATGATCGTTGACAACACCTGCATGCAGCTGGTGATGAACCCCTACCAGTTCGACGTGATCGTCACCACCAACCTGTTCGGCGACATCCTCTCCGACTTGTGCGCCGGCCTGGTCGGCGGCCTGGGCCTGGCGCCCGGCGCCAACATCGGCGAGAAGGCGGCGATCTTCGAGGCGGTGCACGGCTCGGCGCCGGACATCGCGGGCAAGGGCATCGCCAACCCCTGCGCGCTGCTGCTGGCCGCGGCCGACATGCTCGACCACCTCGGCCTGGTGGAGCAGGGCACCCGTGTGCGCCAGGCGATCCGCGACACCATGGCGAACGACCGCGAGCACGTCACCCCGGACGTGGGCGGCACCGGCAGCACGCAGAGCTTCGGCGAGGCGATCGCGCGGCGCGTGAAGGCCTGAGCCGGCCCGCGCAGCACCCGGAAGGCCGCGGCATCGACCGCGGCCTTCCGCTTTCTGGATCGGCACCGGCTGGCTAGGATGGGCGGCGCCGCGTCCGGCAACCGGCGGCCAGGGTATTCCGCTTCGCCATCGACACCGGCCCTTTCGAGCATGCGCCTGACGTTCTGGACCTTCGTCTACTTCGCCGCCGCCGTGCAGGCCGCCCTGCTGGCCCTGGCGCTGTGGCGGCGGCCGGCGAACCGCGAGGCCAACCGGCTGCTGGCCGTGTGGGTCGCCCTGGTGGGCGTCGACCTGGCGGTGAAGGCGCTGTACTGGCACCTGCTGTCGCCGGAGTGGTTCCGCGCCTACCGCTTCGTGGCGCTGTTCCCGTTCCTCTACGGCAGCCTGTTCTACCTGTACGTGCGCGCGCTCACCCAGGAGCGCGGCTTCCGGACGCGCGACGTGGTGCACCTGGCCGGCTTCGTCGTGATGCTGGGGCTCAACGGCCACGTCTTCGTGATGGACGATGCGTCGTTGCAGGCGCTGTCGGCGCGCTGGATCGCCGGCGAGCGGGCGGTCGGGGCCTGGTTCGACGTGCCGCTGTTCCTCTACAGCGTGTCCTACGTGGTCGCCGCCCTGGCGCTGGTGCATGGCTACCGGCGCCGGCTGCGCGCGCGACGCTCCGATGCCGACCGCCTGTCGCTGCGCTGGATCGACGCCATGGCCGGCTTCCAGGTCGCGATCTGGGGCCTGGCCATCGTGCAGGCGTTGGTCTACCTGCCGGTGTTCAACTACGGCCTGCTGTTCGGCCTGGTGGCGGCCTGGGTGTGCATGGTGGGCTGGTTCAGCCTCGGCCAGCCGCCGGTGCCGGCCGAGCCGGCGCCGTCCGCGGCGCCGGCGGAAGAGGCGGTGCCGGTGGCGGACGAATCCCGCTACGCGGCGGTCGAGGCCCGCCTCGCGCAGCTGATGGGCGGCGAGGCGCCGCTGTACCTGGAGCCGGCGCTGACCATCGGCCAGGTCGCCAGGCGCAGCGGCTATCCGGAATACCTGGTGTCGGCGGTGATCAACCGCCGCCTGGGCGGCAGTTTCTGGGACTACGTCAACCGCCTGCGCGTGGAGGCGGTGCGCGGGCGGCTGGCCGACCCCGGCGAGGCGCGCACCATCCTGGACCTCGCCTACGCCTGCGGCTTCACCTCCAAGTCCACCTTCAACGCGGCCTTCAAGCGGCAGGTGGGCGAGACGCCCAGCGACTATCGCCGGCGCCACGCGCGGGCCGCCGCGCCGGCGGCCTGATCCGCCCTACGCCGGCCGCCGGTGCAGGGCGGCGATGATTCCCGCCACCACCGCGCCGATGCCGGTGCCGCCCTCCAGGCTGATGCCCAGGCGCACCACCACCAGCCGCGCCGACGGCACGATCACGATGTACTGGCCGAAGGCGCCGCGGGCGTAGAACATGTCCCGCGGCAACTCCGGCATGCCCCAGGGGGCGTCCCAGACCGGCACGCGGCCCTGGTTCACCAGGTTGGTCCAGAAGCCGGCGCCGTAGCCGGTGTCCAGCGTCTGCGAGCGGGCGTAGGCCGCCCAGCCCTCGGGCAGGATGCGCCGGCCGTCCGCCACGCCGTCGTCGAGGTAGAGCTGGCCGAAGCGGGCGAAGTCGCGCGCGGAGGCGTACATGAAGCCCGAGCCCAGCAGGGTGCCGGCGGCGTCGGTCTCGATCACCGCGCTGCGCATGCCCAGCGGGGCGAACAGTTCGCGGCGCGCGAAGCGCTCGGCGCCGGCGGCGGTGCCGCCGGTCGCGTCGCCGATCATCCGCGACAGCAGGGCGTAGCCGAGGTTGCTGTAGCCCCAGGCGCTGCCGGGCGCGTGGGCCAGCGGCATCCGCGCCGCGTAGGCCGCGGTGTCGGCTTCGCGGAACCACATGTGGGTGGACGGGTTGGCCGGGCCGTCGGTCTCGTCGAACGGCAGCCCGCTGTCCATGCGCAGCAGCTGGTCGACGGTGACGGCGTGGTGCGGGTCCGCTGGCGAGCGCCAGGCTGCGACTGGCGAAGGCTGCTCCGGCCGCAGCCGGCCCTGGCGCACCAGCACGCCGATCAGCGCCTGGGTCACCGACTTGGTGAGCGAGTGGCCCCAGATCGGCGTGTCCGGCCCGTAGCCGGGCGCATAGCGCTCGGCGACCAGCCTGCCTTCGTGCAACACCACCACGGCCTTGGTCAGGCGCGGGTGCACGGGGTCGGGTTCGGCGAAGGCCTGGTCGAGCGCGCGGCGCAGCGCGGGGTCGGCGGGCTCGACCACGGCGGGGCCGAAGGCGTCGGCGATGGCGGCGTCCGCCAGGCCGGCAGCCTCGGGCACCGGGCCGTCGCCGTGCATCACCAGGCAGCCCAGGCCGTCGCGGTACACCGCCCGCGCGGGGAACAGGCCCAGCACGCTGCTGCGCACTTCGCGGCGCGGCCGGTCCACGGTGTAGCGCAGGGCCCCGCCGATGCCGTCCATCAGCGGCCGCTGCTCCTCGGCGTAGACCCGGCCGGGGTCGACCTTCGAGACGAAGGCCGCCGCGCACAGCGAGCGGCTCACCGAGGCGGTGGCGAGATGCAGCGCCTCCCGGTTCAGCCAGACGACGGCGGCCGCGGCGGCGGCCACCGATACGAGCAGCGTGGCGACCGGCCTGCGCCAGCCCAGGGATGACAGACGGACCATGATCCTTTCCCGTTGCGTGGATGAGGCGGGCAGGATCGGGCGTGCCGAGGGTGCGGGGCGTCCGATCCGGCGGAATCGTACGTTCGTACCCGGGGTTCGGACGGTGGGCGGAGCGACGAAGCCGCGGCCTGGCGGCCGCGGCTTCGTCGTTTCCGGGGCCTGCTCAGCGCACCAGCGGCCAGGGCGCCAGGAAGATCAGCCAGATCAGCAGCGCGATGCCGAGGTACTTGAGCGCGCGGAACAGCTTCGGATGCTTCTTCTTGAAGGCACGGTTGCGCTCGCGGTTGCGCTGGTTGAGCGCGAACAGGCGGTTGACCAGGCCGGTCTTGCCGGCCTCGGCGTCGGTATTGGGCGAGGTGGTGATCTTGCCCATGAAGGCGCCCACGCGGTGGTTGATCGCGCCCATCAGCCGCGTGCGCAGCGGGCGCTCCACGTCGGCGAACAGGATCACCCGGGTCTGGTCGGTCTTGTTCTCCACCCAGTGCACGTAGGTCTCGTCGAATACCACGTCCTTGCCGTCGCCCCAGGCGTGCTCCTCGCCGTCGACGAAGATGCGGCAGTCGCGCGAATTGGGCGTGATCAGGCCCAGGTGATAGCGCAGCGAGCCCGCGAACGGATCGCGGTGCGGGTTGAGCTTGCTGTGCGGCGCCAGCGTGGCGAACATCGCCGCCTTGATGCCGGGGATGGCGTTGAGCAGTGCCACCGTCTTCGGGCACAGCGCCATCGCCGAGGGCATCGGCTCGCCGTACCACTTGAGGTAGAAGCGCTTCCAGCCCTGCTTGAAGAAGCTGTTGAAGCTGGCGTCGCCGTGCTTCTCCGCCGCGCGGATGTAGCCCTCGTCGAAGAGGTGCAGCGCTTCTTCGCGGATGGTTTGCCAGTTCTGCTGCAGGCGGTCCAGCTGCGGGAAGCCGCGGCGGTCCAGGATCGGCCGCGCCGGCACCGCGGAGAAGGCGTACATCAGCAGGTTGTAGGGCGCGAACAGCGCCGAGTGGTCCACCAGCTGGCGGTCGAAGCGCAGCCGCGCCCGCCCGCGCAGGTGCACCAGCAGCACGCACAGCGCGAAGGCCAGCAGCAGGTAAAGGACGATCAGGCGGGGGGTGAGGAAATCCATAAGGCTCTACATGGGCGCATGCGCGCCGTCGCAACCGGCTAAGAATGAGGCCGACGCCGCGTGAATCAACCGGCGGCCCGGCGGGTGCCAAGCATAGCGCCAACGCCGGCGGCACGATTGAGCGAGGTCAACGGCGGGGCGGTGCCGGCGGGCATCGCCATGTACCGCTCGGGAGGGGGGGGCGAGTGCCGGACGAGTCCGGCGGCGATGACCGCGCCTGCGCGGTGGCGGGGAGCTACGCCCGCTGGGGTGGAGCCTTCCGGATGCGCGCGCCCGGCCCGGCGTGGCCGGTCCCGCGAGGTCGTGGTCCGACGGGGCGGCAGGCGGTGACGGAGGCCCGTCCGCCGCCCGCCGTCGCGGCTTACAGGGCCTCGGAGGCGAAGTCCGCCAGCCGCGAGCGCTCGCCGCGGCGCAGGGTGATGTGCGCCGAATGCGCCCAGCCCTTGAAGCGGTCCACCGCGTAGGTGAGGCCGGAGGTGGTCTCGGTGAGGTAGGGCGTGTCGATCTGCTCCACGTTGCCCAGGCACACGATCTTGGTGCCGGGGCCGGCGCGGGTGATCAGCGTCTTCATCTGCTTCGGGGTGAGGTTCTGCGCCTCGTCGATGATCAGGTAGCGCGAGAGGAAGGTGCGCCCGCGCATGAAGTTGAGCGAGCGGATCTTGATCCGCGAGGCGAGCAGGTCGTTGGTGGCCTGGCGGCCCCACGAGCCGCCTTCCTCCGGGTTGGCGAGCACTTCGAGGTTGTCGGTGAGCGCGCCCATCCACGGCGTCATCTTCTCTTCCTCCGTGCCGGGCAGGAAGCCGATGTCCTCGCCGACGGAGACGGTGGCGCGGGTCATGATGATCTCGCGGTAGCGCTGCTGGTCCATCACCTGCGCCAGGCCCGCGGCGAGCGCCAGCAGGGTCTTGCCGGTGCCGGCGGTGCCGAGCAGGGTGACGAAGTCCACGTCCGGGTCCATCAGTACGTTGAGCGCGAAGTTCTGCTCGCGGTTGCGCGCGGAGATGCCCCACACGCTGTGGTTGGCGTGGCTGTGGTCGTCCAGCAACACCAGCGTGGCGTGCCCCTCCACGTCCATGCGCAGCACGCGCAGTTCCACGCTGTTGTCGCCGGGCAGGTACAGGCACTGCTGCGGGTGCCAGTCCTCGCCCTCGCGCAGCGCCAGCTTGTAATAGGTGCGGCCGCGCTCGCTCCAGGACTGCACCTCCGGGTGCCGGCTCCAGAAATCCTCCGCCAGCTCGGTGGCGCCGGTGTAGAGCAGGGCGAAGTCGTCCAGCGCGCGGTCGTTCTCGTAGTCCTCCGCGTGGATGCCGTAGATCGACGCCTTGATGCGCAGGTTGATGTCCTTGGTGACCAGCACCACCGCGCGCCCGGGGTGCTCGTCGCGCAGCTCGATCACCGCCGAGAGGATCTGGTTGTCCGCCTTGCCGTGCCCGTTGGTGGCGCGCTGCTGGAAGTACAGGTGGCCGACCTCGCCGCCGCGCTTGAGGCTGATGCCCTGGGGGTTGATCAGCTCCAGCCCGTTGCTGATGCCGTGGCCGTTGCCGCGCTCGATCAGCTCGTTGAGAAAGCGGCTGACCTGGCGGCCGTTGCGCGAGACTTCCGAGCCGCCTTTCTTCTTCTCGTCCAGTTCCTCCAGCACCGTCATCGGGATGAACACGTCGTGCTCCTCGAAACGGAACAGCGCGGTCGGGTCGTGCAGCAGCACGTTGGTGTCGAGGGCGTAGATGCGCTTGCTTCCGGTCATGCGGAGAAAACCTCGCCGGTTGAGAGGAGGGGGCGCGGAACGGCCGGTTCCGCGCAGGAGCCGTCACCGCCCGCGCGGCGCGCGGGCGAGGCGGTGGAACGGGCGAAGGATGCGCGCTTCACTGTGCGGGGATGGCATCCAGCACGGCCTGGACGTGGCCAGGCACCTTCACGTTGAGCCAGGCTTGCGCCAGCTTGCCTTGCCGGTCGATCAGGAAGGTGCTGCGAACCACGCCCAGGTAGCGCTTGCCGTAGAGCACCTTCTCGTGGATCACGTCGAAGGCCTTGCACCAGGTTTCGTCGGTGTCGGCGATCAGCGGGAACGGCAGCTGCTGCTTGCCGGCGAAGTTGGTGTGGGACCTGGCCGAGTCGCGCGAGACGCCGATCACTTCGGCGCCGCGCTCGCGGAATTGCGGGTAGAGATCGCGGAAGCCCTGGGCTTCGGTGGTGCAGCCGGGGGTGGAGTCCTTCGGGTAGAAATACACCACGACCCATTGCCCCTTGAGGCTGTCGAGGGCGAGCGTGCTGCCGTCGCCGGTGGTGCCGCTGAGCTTGGGGACTTTCTTGCCGAGTTCGGGCATGGCTTCTCCGGAAGCGCGGGGCGCTTCGCTGTTCAGATGGACGGAGCGGGCACGCGGGCGTCGCCGCGGACGGAAGAGACGGAAGAGCTGGTTGGAATATCCGCCGCCGGCATGGCGCGCCTCCTGTGTGCCCGGGGCAGAGGCTAGCGCGCCGATCGCGTCGGCGAACAGTCTTGTCAGCATGCCGCCGTCGCGCGATGCTCGAGGGCCGCGCTCCGGGGCGCGGCTTTCAGAATTTCACCGGGTCCATCACGGCATCCAGGTTGAGGCCGTCGCAGAGCTCGAAGAAATCGTCGCGCAGCGTGGCCAGGTGCAGCTCCGCCGGAATGCCGAGGCTGATCTGTGCCTGGAACATCTCCGCGCCCGTCTGCATGGCCTGGTAGCGCATCGAGTTCAGCTGCTCCACGCGCACCTCGTGGCGATTGAAGAACTCCATCAGCTTCACCAGGATGCCCGGGCGGTCCGCCGCCACCACCTCGACCAGGTAGGGCAGCAGGTGCGCGGTCTGCTCGCGCGGGGTGGTGCGGTAGTGCTGCAGGTGCAGCTCCGGGTCGCGGCCGAACTTGGTGAGCGCCGTCTCCAGCTTGGCCACCGCATCCCAGGGGCCGGCCGCCAGCAGGGTCAGCGAGGTATCGTCGCCGATGGTGGAGACGCGGGCGTCGGCCAGGCTGCAGCCGGCGTCGGCGATGCGCCGGGCCAGCGACAGCAGCG
This sequence comes from Frateuria defendens, assembly GCF_001182895.1. GTDB lineage: Bacteria > Pseudomonadota > Gammaproteobacteria > Xanthomonadales > Rhodanobacteraceae > Frateuria_B > Frateuria_B defendens. The sequence continues at coordinate 18,091 of NZ_LFQR01000089.1, forward strand.
GCGCGCGCGTGGCGGGGGTGAGCGTCTGGATCAGCAACTGGTGCTCGTTGCCGGTGCGCGCGCTGGAACGGTTCAAGGAAGGCTACCTGCGGTTCGTGCCAACGGGGCGCGATGCGGCGCCCGACCGCGACGAGCTTACTTGCCCGTCCGACGAGGCCGCAAGTAACATCAGTGGCTTGGACTCTGGCGGACATTCCCAGCCTTGAACATTCGCGGAAGCATCTGCGCCCTGGCCACCCCGTTCGCGGCGGACGGCGCGCTCGATCTGGACGCCTTCGGCCGCCTGCTCGACTACCAGCTCGCCGGCGGCACCGAGGCGCTGGTGGTCGCCGGTTCCACCGGCGAGGCCCACATGCTCGAGCACGACGAATTCGAGCGCCTGCTCGCCTTCGCGGTGGAGCGGGTGGCCGGCCGCGTGCCGGTGCTCGCCGGCACCGGCGAGGCCGGCACTGCCAAGACCGTGGCGCTGACGCGCCGCGCGCGCGAGTTGGGCGCCGACGCCGCGCTGGTGGTGGTGCCCTACTACGTGCGTCCCACCCAGGAGGGCATGCGCCGGCACTTCCTCGAAGTGGCCGAGCACGGCGGCCTGCCGGTGGTGCTCTACAACGTGCCGGCGCGCACCGCCAGCGACCTGCTGCCGGCTACGGTGGCGGCGCTGCGCGAGCATCCGGCCATCGTCGGCATCAAGGAGGCGCGCGGCGACGCCGAGCGCATCCAGGCCGTCGCGGAACTTGCGCGGCCGGGTTTCGTCTATCTCTCCGGCGACGACGGCAGCGCGGGGCAGGCGATGCTGGCGGGCGCCGCCGGCACCATCTCGGTAGTGGCCAACCTCGTGCCCAAGGCGTTCCGCGCGCTGTGCGACGCGGCCACCGGCGGCGACGAGGCGGCCACCGCCCGCAGCCGTGCCGCGCTGGAGCCGCTGCTGAAGGCACTGGACTGCGCGCCGAACCCGATCGCGGTGAAGGCCGGCCTGCCGCTGCTGGGGCTCGGTTCGGCCGTGCCGCGGCTGCCGCTGGTGGAGCTTTCGGACGCCGCGGCCCGCGCCCGCCTGCGCGAGGCGCTGGCCACTCTGGCATCCTTGGCCGAAGCCGCCTGATCACCGCTACGCACGCTACTCTCACGGAATCCGCTTACATGAAGAAAACCTCGCTCGTCGTCGCCCTGCCGATCCTGGCGCTCTCCGCCCTGCTGCTCTCCGGCTGCGGCGCGTTCCGGTCGCAGAAGGCGTGGCAGAACGCGCAGCAGGAAGCGCCGCTGGAGATCCCGCCGGGCCTGGATACGCCCTCGGCCAGCGCCGCCCTGGTGATCCCGCCGCCCGGCGCCAACCAGCCGACCGCGAACGGCGCCACCTCGCGCTTCGGCAACGGCGGCGGCGTGATCGCCGACGGCTTCGTGCTGTCCGATTCGGTGGACAACGCCTACCGCCGCGTCGGCCAGGCACTGGAAGGCGGTGCGCTCGGCCAGGTCACCGCGCACGACGATACCGCGCACACCTACACGGTGTCGGTGGTCGCGGCGGAGACGGCGGAGCACAAGCGCGGCTTCTTCGGCCGCCTGTTCCACCGCAGCAAGAGCAGCAGCGCGGCGGGTGCCTCCGCGCATCCGGTGCAGATCACCGTCAGCGGCAGCGGCGACAACGCCAGCGAAGTGCGCGCACAGGGCGGCGCCGGTGCGGTGGGCAAGGTGGTCGATGCGCTGCGCGCGAGCCTCGCCAGCAAGTAAGCGGTCTCGTCCGCGCAACGGAAAACGCCGCCCATCGGGCGGCGTTTTCGTTTCCAGTCCGTACGGTGCGCGGCGCTGCGGCTGCGGCGCGCGCCGCCGGGCGCTCAGCGCTGCAACTGGTCGAGCTTGCCCGGGCGGCCTTCCCATTCCTTGGCGTCGGGCAGGGCGTCCTTGCGCTCGGTGATCACCGGCCAGTCGCGGGAGAGTTCGGCGTTCAATGCCACGAAGCCTTCCTGCCCGGCGGGCACGTCGTCCTCGGGGTAGATGGCGTTGATCGGGCATTCCGGCTCGCACAGCGTGCAGTCGATGCACTCGTCCGGGTTGATCACCAGGAAGTTCGGGCCTTCGTGGAAGGCGTCGACGGGGCATACCTCGACGCAGTCGGTGTACTTGCACTTGATGCAGTTGTCGGTAACGACAAAGGTCATGGCGAACAGCTCTTGTGAAAAACGCAGCCCAGTATCGCCGCGCGGAGCCTCAACGGAAAGGTGCGGCGGATGGCCGCCTCGCCGTCGGCGTTTTGCCCCGGACGCTGTGCGGGCAAAACGGCAAAAGCCGCGACAGGCAGCTCTTGCGGCTAAAGCCCAATAGCTAAGCGGCTAAAACCCAATAGCTAATATGCGAAGCGGGATTTTACTGAGAAGTGCGGCCATGGATGGCCGCTTCTGGCGCCAAGTCGAAGCGAGGCAGATGAGATGCCTGTGCCTTTCCTTAGCGCAGCGATCAAGGACGATCGCAAAAATAATGGCGCTCCCTACGAGACTCGAACTCGTGTTCCCGCCTTGAGAGGGCGGTGTCCTAGGCCACTAGACGAAGGGAGCGGAATGTTGCGAGGCGCGCTAGTATAGCGAAATTGTGTCGCTCGGCAATGCCTGTGGACGAAGTCGTTCCACGACGGTCCGGAATCGCGACCCGCGCGGCCTTCGCCGCACGGGCGGGCTCCCTCCGCAGGCCGCCGCGACGGGTTTACCACTGGCAAGGGGCGCGCGAAGCCGCGTCCGCAAGGATCCTGACCGCTTGAATTCCGAAGCAAGGACTGACGTCGTCGAGCCCGTGCTGCGCATCGTCCCGCGCGAGCAGCACGCGGTGTCCCGCAAGAACATCAGCAAGGCCGCGCTGCGCGTGCTGTACCGGCTGCACGAGGCAGGCTATGAGGCCTTCCTGGTCGGCGGCGCCGTGCGCGACCTGTTGCTGGGCGAGCACCCGAAGGACTTCGACGTCGCCACCAGCGCGACGCCCGACGAGGTCAAGAAGCTGTTCCGCAACTGCCGCCTGATCGGCCGCCGCTTCCGCCTCGCCCATGTGGTGTTCGGCGGCGAGATCGTCGAGGTGGCCACCTTGCGCGGCACCGGCGAGGAGGGTGAGGAAGGCGAGGGCGACCGGCGCATCGTCGACGGTCGCATCGTGCGCGACAACGTGTGGGGCACCATCGAGGAAGACGTGGTGCGGCGCGACTTCCGCGTCAACGCGCTCTACTACGACATCGCCGACTTCTCGGTGCGCGACTACGTGGGCGGCATGCAGGACCTGGAAGAGCGCGTGCTGCGCCTGATCGGCGACCCTGCCACGCGCTACCGCGAGGATCCGGTGCGCATGCTGCGCGCGGTGCGCCTGGCGGCCAAGCTCGGCTTCCGCATCGACGCGGCGGCCGCCGCGCCCTTCGAGGAACTGGGCCCGCTGCTCACCGAGGCCGCGCCGGCGCGGCTGTTCGACGAGTCGCTGAAGATGTTCTTCGCCGGGCACGGCCTGAAGAGCTTCCGCATGCTCGAGCAGTGCGGCCTGCTCAAGTTCATGTTCCCGGCCACGGCGCGCGCGCTCAAGCGCGGCGATGCAGCGCTGCGTTCGCTGATCGAGCAGGGCCTGGCCAATACCGACGCGCGCGTGGCCGAAGGCAAGTCGGTGACGCCGGCGTTCCTGTTCGCGGTGCTGCTGTGGGGCGAGGTGCGCGACCTGGCGCATGCCTGGCTGGCCAAGGGCGCGGACCTCAACGAGGCCTGGCTGCGCGCGGCGGCGCGCGTGGTGGGCGAGCAGTGCGAGCGGGTGGCGATCCCGCGCCGCTTCACCCTGGCGATGGAAGAGATCTGGGCGCTGCAGCCGCGCTTCGAGCAGATCCAGCGCAAGCGCGTGTTCCGCCTGATGGCGCATCCGCGCTTCCGCGCCGCGTTCGACTTCCTGCTGCTGCGCGCGGCCGAGTCGCCGGCGATCCGTGAGCTGGGCGAATGGTGGGCGCATGCGCAGCAGCTGCCGCAGGAAGTGCTGGCCGCGGCGCTGCCCGCCGGCGGGGGCGGCGCGCTGGCGGAGAGCGTGCCGGCGGCCACGGTCGGTGCGCCCCCGCGCAAGCGCCGGCGCCGGCGCCGCCCGTCGGGCAAGTCCGGCTCGGCATGACGCAGGCCTACGTCGCGCTGGGCAGCAACCTCGGCGATCCGCGCCGCCAGCTTGGCGATGCCTTCGAGGCGCTGGCGCGGCTGCCGCAGAGCCGGCTGCTGGCCCGCTCGCGCCTCTACCGCACGCCGCCGTGGGGCGTTCAGGAGCAGCCGCCGTTTCTCAACGCCGCCGCGAAGCTGGAGACGGCCCTCGCGCCCCACGATCTGCTCGACGCCCTGCTGGCGATCGAGCGCGCCGCCGGCCGCGTGCGCGACGGCGAGCGCTGGGGCCCGCGCACGCTCGATCTCGACCTGCTGCACATGGACGGTGTGGCGCTGCACGATGGGCGCCTGACCCTGCCGCATCCGCGCATTGCCGAGCGCGCTTTCGTGCTGCTGCCGCTCAACGACCTCGCGCCCGAACTGGTGCTGCCGGGGCAGGGGCGCGTGGCCGACCTGCTCGCGGCCGCGGACCGCGCCGGCTGCGAAGCGCTGGCCTGAGCCGGCGCCGCGCCGGATAATCCGCCACCTCGCAGAATTTCGCGTCATTCAAAGGATCGCCTGCCGTGTACGTGGACAACGCCAGCGCCCCCGCCCGCAAGCCGGTCACCGTGCCGGGCCTGCGCGCGATGAAGGCCGAGGGGCGCAAGATCGTCATGCTCACCGCCTACGACGCCAGCTTCGCGGCGCAGCTGGAGATGAACGGCGTCGACGTCGCCCTGGTCGGCGACTCGCTCGGCATGGTGGTGCAGGGCCATCGCAGCACGCTGCCGGTGACGCTGGACCACATGGTCTACCACACCGCCGCGGTGGCGCGCGGCCTCTCCGCCACGCTGCTGGTGGCCGACCTGCCATTCATGGCCGACCGCGACGTGGCGCATGCGCTGGAGGCCGGCGCGCGGCTGGTGGGCGAGGCGGGCGCGGCGATGGTGAAGATCGAGGGCGCCGCGCCGCACATCCTGGCCGCCATCAAGGCGCTCGTCGCGCGGGCCATCCCGGTGTGCGGGCACCTGGGCCTCACGCCGCAGTCGGTGCACAAGTTCGGCGGCTTCAAGATCCAGGGCCGCGCACAGGCCGCGGCCGACCGCGTGGTGGAGGAGGCGCTGGCGGTGCAGGCCGCGGGCGCCGACCTGCTGGTGCTCGAAGGCGTGCCGGTGGCGCTCGGCGAGCGGGTGACGCGTGCGGTGGAGATCCCGGTGATCGGCATCGGCGCCGGCCCGCACTGCGACGGCCAGGTGCTGGTGATCCACGACATGCTGGGCATCACGCCGGGCAAGCGGCCCAAGTTCAGCAAGGATTTCCTGGCCGGACGCGATGCTGTCGCGGCCGCCATCGCCGCCTACGCCGCGGACGTGCGCAGCGGCGCCTTCCCGGCGCCCGAACACTGCTTCAACTAAGAGCCGATTCCATGCAGACAGTGCAAGACGCCGCGGCGCTGCGGGCCGCGATCCGTGGCTGGCGTGCGCAGGGCCAGACAGTGGGGCTGGTGCCCACCATGGGCAACCTCCACGCGGGGCATTACTCGCTGATCAAGCTGGCGCAGTCGCGGGTGGACCGCGTGGTGGCGAGCGTGTTCGTGAACCCCACCCAGTTCGGGCCGAACGAGGACTACGCGCGCTACCCGCGCACCCTGGCCCAGGACCAGGCCGGCCTGGCCGAGCACGGCTGCGACGTGCTGTTCGCGCCGGACGTGGCCGCGGTGTACCCGTACGGCCCGCAGCACACCGTGAGCCTGCACGTGCCGCAGATCACCGAAGTGCTGGAGGGCGCGCACCGCCCCGGCCACTTCGACGGCGTGGCCACCGTGGTGTGCAAGCTGTTCAACCTGGTGCAGCCGGACCTGGCCGTGTTCGGGCAGAAGGATTTCCAGCAGCTCAAGGTGATCGAGCGCATGGTGCGTGACCTGGCGCTGCCGGTGAAGGTGATGGCCGCGCCCACCCAGCGCGCGGGCGACGGGCTGGCGCTCAGTTCGCGCAACCAGTACCTGTCCGAGGCCGAGCGCGCGGCGGCGCCGCTGATCCACCAGACGCTGCTGCAGATGCGCGAGCTGATCGCCAAGGGCCACGCCTGGCGGGTGGTGGAGCAGGCGGCGGCCTCGCGGCTGGAGCGCGCGGGCTTCGTGCCGGACTACGCGGCGATCCGCCGGGCGGAGGACCTCGGCGAACCGGCCGAGGGCGAGCAGAAAGGGCTGGTGGCGCTGGTCGCGGCCCGCCTGGGCGCCACGCGCCTGATCGACAACTTGTTGTTCGACTGAACGCCCCCATCGTGGGGGCAGGTGAGCGCGGCGTTGCGACGCAGCAGCGCCGGCTCGATAATTTGCAGTCACGCAGGCGGTCCCTGCCGGAAGTGAAGTCATGCACCTGAACATGCTCAAGGCGAAGATCCACCGCGCCACGGTCACCCAGGCGGAGCTGCATTACGAGGGCTCCATCGCGATCGACGGCCTGCTGCTCGATGCGGCCGGCATTCGCGAGTACGAGCAGATCCACGCCTGGAACGTCAACAGCGGCCAGCGCTTCGTCACCTATGCCCTGCGCGCCGAGGAGGGCACGGGCATCATTTCGGTGAACGGCAGCGCCGCGCGCAGCGCGCAGGTCGGCGACCTGATCATCATCGCGGCGTTCGCCCAGCTGGCCGAGGCCGAGCTGGCGCAGTTCCAGCCCCAGCTGGTGTACGTGGACGAGCGCAACCGCATCACCCACACCAACCGCTCCATCCCCAAGCAGATGGCGGCGGCCTGAGCCGCGCGGCCTCGCACGGCGCCAGCCGTGTGAGGCGAAGGGCGTCGGACGCCCTGATGCAGCAGGCTTCCAAGTCCGGAAATCCCCCCCCTTTCCCGCCGATTGCAGGATGGCCATGACTGTCGATCAACGCTCCCCGTTCGCCGACCACGCCCGGCGCCTCGCCGCCACCACGCTGCGCGAGCTGCTCAAGGATGCCCAGCGCAGCGCGCGCCTGCGCCAGCGGCTGGGGCCGGTGCTGCTGGACCTCAGCCGCCAGAAGCTCGACGAGCCGGCGCTCGACGCGCTCGGCGCCTTCCTGGAGGCCAGCGGCTGGGAACGGGCGCGCGACGCCATGTTCGCCGGCGCGCCGATCAACACCTCCGAGCAGCGCGCGGTGCTGCACACCGCGCTGCGCGCGGGTGGCGCCAAGCTGCCTTCGCCGGCGCCGCGGGCGGTGCAGGACGAGGTGGCCCAGGTGCTCGTGCGCCTGGACGAGCTGGTGACCGCGGTGGCGGCGGGGCAGGGCTCGCGCCTGGGCCTGGCCGACGGCATCACCGACGTGGTCAACATCGGCATCGGCGGCTCGGACCTCGGCCCGCGGCTGGCGGCGCGCGCGCTGACGCCGTTCCACGCCACCGGCCTGCGCACCCACTTCCTCACTAACGTGGACGGCCAGGCCGCCTACGAACTGATGCAGCAACTCGACCCGCGCCGCACCCTGGTGGTGCTGGTGTCCAAGAGCTTCAGCACGCAGGAGACCCTGCTCAACGGCAACGTGCTGCGCGACTGGCTGGCCGGGGCCTACGGCGGCGACGCGGCGCAGGCGGTGGCCGGGCACTTCCTCGCGGTGAGCGCGAACGTCGCTGCCGCCGAGGCCTGGGGCATCCCGGCGGCGCACGTCTACCCGATGTGGGACTTCGTCGGCGGGCGCTTCTCGCTGTGGTCGGCGGTGGGCCTGTCGCTGGCGCTGGCGATCGGCATGGATAACTTCCGCGCGCTGCTGGCCGGCGCGGCGAGCGTGGACGACCATTTCCGCAGCGCGCCGTGGCAGAGCAACCTGCCGGCGCTGCTCGCGCTGGCCGAGTACTGGAACCGCAACGTGCAGGGCCGCAGCAGCCGCGCGGTGATCCCCTACGCCGACCTGCTCGGCGACCTGACCTCCTACCTGCAGCAGTTGGAGATGGAGAGCCTGGGCAAGCAGGTCACGCCGCAGGGCGCGCCGGTGGCCGGCTCGACCGTGCCGGTGGTGTGGGGCAGCGTGGGCACCAACGCCCAGCACGCCTATTTCCAGGCGCTGCACCAGGGCACCGACACGGTGCCGCTGGAATTCATCGGCGTGGTCAACCCCGCGCATCCGCTGCGCGCCAACCACGAGGCGCTGCTGTCCAACCTGCTGGCGCAGGCCGCCGCGCTGGCGCTGGGCAAGACCACCGAGGAGGCGCTGGCCGAGTCGAAGGGCGACCGCGTGCTGGCCGCCCAGCGCACCTTCCCCGGCGACCGCCCGAGCACGGTGATCCTGCTCGATGCGCTCACCCCCGAGAGCCTGGGCGCGCTGATCGCGCTGTACGAGCACAAGGTGTTCCTGCTCGGCCACCTGTGGCACATCAACGCCTTCGACCAGTGGGGCGTGGAGCTGGGCAAGGTGATCGCCAAGCAGATCCTGCCGGCGCTGGGCAAGCAGGCGGTGGACGTGCCGGGGCTCGATGCCGGCACCGTGGCGCTGATCCGCGAAATCCACGCCCGCCGCGGCTGAGCGGCGCAGCGCGCCTGCCCCGCCCGGGGCGGGCTTCATCAGGCCGACATGCGTTCCCGCTGGCGTGCGAGCGCCCACGCCACGTGCTCGCGCACGACCGGCGAGGGGTGCTCGCGGCGCGTCGCCAGCGCCGCGAGCACCTCGTCCGAGGCCGGCGCGTTGCCCAGGGCCACGGCGATGTTGCGCAGCCAGCCCTCGTAGCCGGTGCGGCGGATCGCCATGCCCTCGGTGCGGCGCAGGAATTCCTCCTCGCTCCAGGCGAACAGCTCCGCCAGCCGGGCGCCGTCCAGACTGTGCCGCGGCGCGAAGTCGGGCTCGGTGCTTTCCTGCGCGAACTTGTTCCAGGGGCACACCAGCTGGCAGTCGTCGCAGCCGAAGATGCGGTTGCCGACGGCCTCGCGCAGCGCTTCGGGAATCGAGCCCTTCAGCTCGATGGTGAGGTAGGCGATGCAGCGCCGTGCATCGAGCTTGTAGGGCGCCACGATGGCCTGGGTGGGGCAGATGTCGAGGCAGCGGCGGCACGAGCCGCAGTGCGCGCTGGCGGGCGCATCCACCGGCAGCGGCAGGTCGGTGTAGAGCTCGCCGAGGAAGAAATAGGAGCCGGCGCGGCGGTTGATCAGCACCGTGTGCTTGCCGATCCAGCCCAGCCCCGCGTTGCGCGCCAGCGCCTTCTCCAGCACCGGGGCCGAGTCGACGTAGGCGCGGAAGCCGAATTCGCCGACCGTCTCGCGGATGCGCTCGGCCAGCTTCTGCAGCCGGTTGCGCATCAGCTTGTGGTAGTCGCGGCCCAGCGCGTAGCGCGCCACGTAGCCGGCCTTGCCGTCGCCGAGCACCTCCCAGGCGTTGCGGGTGCCGGGCGGCACATAGTCCATGCGCACCGAGATCACCCGCCGTGTGCCAGGTGTGAGCTCCGCCGGGCGGCTGCGCTTGGTGCCGTGGCGGGCCATGTAGTCCATCTCGCCGTGGTGGCCCTCGGCCAGCCAGTTCTCGAGGTGCCTGGCGTCCTCGCCCAGCTCCACGCCGCTGATGCCGGCGTCGGCGAAGCCGAGTTCGCGCGCCCAGCGCTTGATGTCGCGGGCGAGGGCGGCGTAGTCGATGGCGGCCGGGGCGTGCATGGGGCCATTGTAGGCGCTGTCGCGCGGCCGGCCTTGCCGCACCTGCAACCTACCTATAATTGGCCGATGACTGCGAACCCGTATCCGCGCGCCCTGTACACCGTCGAGCAGGTGCGTGCGCTCGACCACCGCGCCATCGACACCCTGGGCATCGGCGGCTTCACGCTGATGCAGCGCGCCGCCGCGGCGGCCTTCGCCAGCCTGCGCCGGCACTGGCCACAGGCGCGCCGGGTGCTGGTGTGCTGCGGCCCCGGCAACAACGGCGGCGACGGCTACCTCATCGCGGCGCAGGCACGGGCGACCGGCTTCGCGGTCGAGGTGATCGAACTGGCCGCCGAGGCACGCGGCGATGCGGCGCGGGCGCGCGAGGCGTGCCTGGTGGCCGGCGTCGCCCCGTGCCCATGGCGCGAGGGCGCGGCCTTGCCCGCGGCGGACGTGCTGGTGGACGCGCTCTACGGTACGGGTCTGAGCCGCCCGCCGCAGCCGGCGGTGGCCGCCTTGATCGAACGCATCAACGCGAGCGGCCTGCCGGTGCTCGCGGTGGACGTGCCCTCGGGCATCGACGCCGATACGGGCCGGCGCCCCGGCGTGGCCGTGCAGGCCGACATCACGACGAGCTTCATTGCCGCCAAGCGCGGCCTCTACACCGGCCACGCGCCCTCGCACACCGGTGTCGTGGAACTGGACGAACTGGACTTGCCCGAGGCGCTGTGGCGCGAGCAGCCGGTGGACGCCCATCTGCTCGCGCCCGCCACCTTGCCGCCGCGCGCGCGCGACGCACACAAGGGCGACAACGGCCACGTGCTGGCGGTCGGCGGCGACCACGGCACCGCCGGCGCGATCCGTCTGTGCGGCGAGGCGGCGCTGCGCGCCGGCGCCGGGTTGGTCAGCGTGGCGACCCGGCCCGAGCAGCTCGTCGCGCTCAACAGCGCACGGCCGGAGCTGATGGCGCATGCGGTGAACGGCCCGCAGGCGCTGGAACCCCTGCTTGGGCGCGCGAGCGTGCTGGCGGTGGGGCCGGGGCTGGGGCAGGGCGCCTGGGGCCATGCGCTGTGGCTGACCGCGCTGGACAGCGGCAAGCCGCTGGTGCTGGATGCCGATGGCCTCAACCTGCTCGCGCGCGAGCCGCGCCGCTTCGAACAGCCGGCGGTGCTGACGCCCCACCCGGGCGAGGCGGCGCGCCTGCTCGGCGGCAGCGTGACCGAGGTGCAGGCCGACCGCTTCGCCGCCGCGCGCGCCCTCGCCGCGCGCTACGGCGCGGTGGTGGTGCTGAAGGGTGCGGGCAGCCTGATCGCCGATCCGGATGGACGTCTGGACGTCTGTCCGTGGGGCAATCCCGGCATGGCCGCCGGCGGCATGGGCGACCTGCTCACCGGCATCGTGGCGGCGCTGCTGGGGCAGGGCTGCACGCCCTGGGAGGCGGCCTGCCTCGGCGTGGGGCTGCATGCGCGCGCGGGCGATGCGGCGGCGCGCGAGGGTGAGCGCGGCCTGATGCCGAGCGACCTGCTGGCGCCGCTGCGCCGCCTGCTCAACGGTTTGCCGACATGAGCGCGCTGCAACGCCACCTGCCCGACGAAGCCGCCACCGCGGCGCTGGCGCGCGAGCTTGCCGCCGCGATCCAGGGCGGCCTGGTGGTCTACCTGCACGGCGACCTCGGCGCCGGCAAGACCAGCTTCGCGCGCGCCCTGCTCACCGCGCTGGGCGCCGGCGAGCGGATCAAGAGCCCGACCTACAGCCTGGTCGAGTCCTACCGGCTGCCGGCCCGCACGGCCTGGCACCTCGACCTTTACCGCATCGCCGATCCCGGCGAACTGGAATGGCTGGGCCTGGACGCCCTGGCCGAGCCGGACGCGGTGGTGCTGGTGGAGTGGCCCGAGCGCGGCGCCGGCGCCTTGCCCGCGGCCGACCTGCTGCTCGATCTGGCCTACGCGGGCGCCGGCCGGGCGGCGCGGATCGAGGCGCGCAGCGAGCGCGGGGCGCGGCTGCTGGCTTCGCTTGCCTCGCCCGCCTGAAGCGCAAGTTTCGGTTTCGTAAGAAAAAAGTGGCGGGCGCCGGGCCTCTGGCCGGCGCCGTCTCGCCATGTCCTGAGCCTCCTGCTTGAGTCGATCCTGACGAATGGCCTGCAGGTTGCGGATATTCAAGGAAAAACCACTTGCAAAGCCGTGGCCACATGCGGTTCAATGCCGCGCATGTGCGGATGGCTGCCACGATTAGGGATGTTCGGCCTTGCGGCGTTGGCAGCCGCGAGCCTGTCGCACCCGCTGCACGCGGCCGACATCAAGGCCGCCCGCGTCTGGGCCGGCTCCGAATACACGCGGGTGGTGTTCGACCTGTCGGGACCGCAGGCCTACACCTTGAGCCGGCAGGACGGCGCGGTGGTGCTGGATCTGGCCGGCTGCCGCACGGCAAGCGGTTTCGGCGCGCCGGCGGCGCAGGGCCTCTACAAGGGGCTCGGCAACAGCCGGCAGGGGCCGAACCTGCGCCTGGTCGCCCGCACTGCCGCCAACGCGCAGCCCAAGGCTTTCCTGCTCAAGCCGAGTGGCGAGGCCGGCTACCGGCTCGTGCTCGACCTCTATCCCGACGCGGCGGCCAAGGCGGACGGCGCCAAGCCGGTGGCGGCTGCGCCATCGCGCGGTGACGCGACGCCGGCGACGCCGGCCGTGGCGGCGCCCCCGCCGGCCTCCATCTATTCGGCCAAGGCCTCGCGCAGCGGCGTGCTTTCTTCCCGCCAGGCGGCGGCCCTCCTGCAGGGCGACCGCAAGGTGGTGGTGGCGATCGACGCCGGCCACGGCGGCAAGGACACCGGCGCGCGCGGCGCCACCGGCGCCTACGAGAAGAACGTGACCCTGGCCGTGGCGCGCAACCTCGCCGCGCAGATCAACCGCCAGCCCGGCATGAAGGCGGTGCTGACGCGCGACGGCGACTACTTCATCCCGCTGCAGCAGCGCTGGCAGATCGCGCGCGACAACAAGGCCGACCTGTTCGTCTCCATCCACGCCGACGCCTTCATCAACAGCGACGCCCGCGGCTCTTCGGTGTGGGTGCTGTCCTCGCGCGGCAAGAGCAACACCGCGGCGCGCTGGCTGGCCGATCGCGAGAACGGCGCCGACCTGATCGGCGGCGTGTCGCTGAGCGACATGGACGACAACCTCGCCGCCGTGGTGCTCGACCTGCAGCAGGGCTGGGCGGTGCAGGCCAGCGAGGCGATCGCCGGCAACGTGCTGCGGGCGCTGGGCCAGCTCGGCCCCACCCATCGCGGCTACGTGGAGCGCGCCAACTTCGTGGTGCTGCGCGCGCCGGACGTGCCCTCGATCCTGGTCGAGACGGCCTTCATCACCAACCCCGACGAAGAGCGCAAGCTCAAGAACGAGTCCCACCAGGAAGCCCTGGCGACGGCGGTGATGGGCGGCGTCAAGAACTACTTCGAGTCGACGCCGCCGCCCGGCACGTGGTTCGCCGCGCAGGCGGCGCGGCGCAGCGGCGTGGTGGCCGCGGCGGCCGCACCGACCCGGGTCGCCGGCAAGGCGTCGCTCGCCGATCGCGTGGACGAAGCCTCGCCCGCCGATGCCGGCGTGCGCGACCTGCACCGCGTGGGCCGCGGCGAGAGCCTGCGCAGCATCGCCCGCCAGTACGGCGTGAGCGTGGGCGCGCTCAAGACGGCCAACGGCATCCAGAGCGACAGCGTGCACGTGGGCGCCATGCTGTCGATTCCTTCCGGCTGAGCGCTTTCGCATTTCCAGTTGGCTTAGGGGCGTCGAGTCCCGGCCGGGTCTTTGTCGGCGCCTTGCCATGGCTTTGCTGGCCGGGTGGGAATCCTTAGCCCTCGGGAGAAGGCGCTGGCGGACGAGGGGGCGGCGCGGCGCGCAAGACATCACGCCGCGCACCGCCCGGACCTCGCCCCGAATCCCGAAGGGCTCCGCATCGCGGCCTTTCAGCGTTGCGGCGGGCACGCTGACCAGGCCGCGCTTTTACCCCCGCGCCCCAGCCTTTAAGCTTCGCGGATGCCAGTGATCCGCGTCCTCCCGCCTGCACTCATCAACCAGATCGCCGCCGGCGAGGTCATCGAGCGGCCTTCCTCGGTGGTCAAGGAACTGGTCGAGAACAGCCTCGACGCCGGCGCCACCCGCATCGAGGTGGACATCGAGCAGGGCGGCGCGCGACTGATCCGCGTGCGCGACGACGGCGGCGGCATCGTCCCGGACGAGCTGCCGCTGGCGGTGGCCTCGCACGCCACCAGCAAGATCGCCAGCTTCGACGACCTCGAACACGTCGCCAGCATGGGCTTCCGCGGCGAGGCACTGGCCTCGATCGCCTCGGTCTCGCGCTTCGCGCTGAGTTCGCGCGCGCGCGGGCAGGACACGGCCTTCCGCATCGAGGTGGACGGCGGCAAGGTGCAGGAGGCGCGCCCGGCGCAGCATCCGCAGGGCAGCAGCGTGGAAGTGCGCGACCTGTTCTACAACGTGCCGGCGCGCCGGAAGTTCCTCCGTGCCGAGCGCACCGAGTTCGCCCACATCGACGACCTGCTGAAGTCGCTGGCGCTGGCGCGCGGCGGGGTCGAGTTCCGCCTCAGCCACAACGGCCGCCCGACGCGGGTGTGGAAGGCGGCGCGCGACGAGCGGGCCGCGCTGGCGCGCGTGGCCGAGGTGATGGGCGAGGATTTCCCCGCGCAGAGCCTGCGCATCGAGCACGCCGCGGCCGGCCTGCAGCTCTCGGGCTGGGTCGGCCTGCCCACCGCCTCGCGCTCGCAGGCCGATTCGCAGTACTTCTACGTCAACGGCCGGCTGGTGCGCGACCGCGTGGTGGCGCATGCGGTGCGCCAGGCCTATGCCGACGTGCTGTTCCACGGCCGCCATCCGGCCTTCGTGCTGTACTTGGAGCTCGACCCGGCGGGCGTGGACGTCAACGTGCACCCGGCCAAGCACGAGGTGCGCTTCCGCGAGCAGCGGCTGGTGCACGACTTCCTGTTCCGCAGCCTGCACGAAGCGCTGGCGCAGACGCGCGCCGGCCAGGCGCCGGCCTCCTCGCCGGCGCAGCCGGGCGAGGCCGACCCGATGCCGCGGCCGCAGCCGGTGGCGTCCTCCTCCTACGCCACGGCGCCGGCGCAGTACACGCAGAGCTGGCCGAACCCGGCCAGCCAGAGCCGGCTTGCCCTCGGCGTGCGCGAGGAGCCGCTGGCGGACTACGCGGCGCTGCTGGGCGTGTCCGCCGCGCCAGTCGCGGTGCCGTCGTTCGCGCCGGTGCCGCTGCCGGAGAGCGAGGACGGCGAGGCACCGCCGCTCGGCTTCGCGCTGGCCCAGCTCAAGAGCATCTACGTCCTGGCCGAGAATGCGCACGGCCTAGTGCTGGTGGACATGCACGCCGCGCACGAGCGCATCACCTACGAGAAGCTCAAGCACGCGCGCGCCGCGAGCAACCTGCGCTCGCAGCTGATGCTGGTGCCGCTCAACCTGGCGGTGAGCGCGAAGGAGGCCGCCGCCGCGGAAGAGCACGCCGAGGCGCTGGCCGAGTGGGGCCTGGAACTGTCGCGCAGCGGCCCGTCCACGGTGGTGGTGCGGCGTATTCCCGCGCTGCTGGAAGGCGCCGACGTCGGCCAGCTCGCCCGCGACGTGCTGAGCGAGCTGGCCCAGCACGGCAGCTCGCGCCGCCTGCAGGAGCTGGAGAACGAACTGCTGGCGACGATGGCCTGCCACGGCTCGGTGCGCGCGGGCCGGCGCCTGTCGATCCCCGAGATGAACGCGCTGCTGCGCGAGATGGAAGCCACCGAGCGCTCCGGCCAGTGCAACCACGGCCGCCCGACCTGGACCCAGCTGGGCATGGCGGAGTTGGACAAGCTCTTCCTGCGCGGGCGCTAGCGGACGGCCGCCCCGCAGGAGCGCGCCTGCGCGCGACAAGCCGACGCGGCGGTGACGCTGTAGCGCTAATGGCCGCGTGCAGGCGTGCCCCTGCAAGGGCGGCGCGGAGGTCGCTCGCTTGCAGGGACGGCAAATGGACGTCCATACTCGGGCCCTCGTTCTGCTGGGGGCCGCCATGTTGCGTACCGCCGTTCTAGCCTTTGCCCTGAGCCTTGGAGTCGCCGCCGTGCATGCCGAGTCGCCCGCCGTCGCCGATGCCGCGGCCTACACCCACGAGATCGAGCAGTGGCGCAGCGCCCGCGTCGGCCGCCTCACCGCGCCGAACGGCTGGCTGAGCCTGATCGGCCTGGAATGGCTGAAGGAGGGCGCCAACCGCGTGGGCAGCGCCGCCGGTAACGACATCGTGCTGAAGGCCGGCCCCGCGCACCTGGGCGCGGTGACGCTGGAGAAGGACGGCACCGTGCGCATCGCGCTGGCCAAGGACAGCGGCGCCACCGTCGACGGCAAGCCGGTGGCCGAGGCCGTGCTGGTGGACGACATGCACGTCAAGGGCGACGCCGCGCCGACCACGGTGCGCTTCGGCGAGGCCAACTTCTTCGTGATCGACCGCGACGGCCGCAAGGCGCTGCGCGTGAAGGACGCGAACGCGGCCCCGCGCCAGCATTTCCTGGGCCTCGACTACTTCCCCATCGATCCGTCCTGGCACATCGTCGCCGACTGGGTGCCGTTCGTGCCGGCGCACAAGCTGGAGATCGGCAACGTGCTCGGCACCGTGGACAAGGTGGACGTGCCGGGCAAGGCAGTGTTCGTGCGCGAGGGCCACACCTACGAACTGCAGCCGTACCAGGAGGAGCCGGGCGGCGAGCTGTTCTTCGTGCTGGCCGACCGCACCTCCGGCAAGGAAACCTACGGCGCCGCGCGCTTCCTCTACGCCGCGCTGCCGGCCGGCGGGCTGGGCAAGCCGGGCAAGGTGGTGCTCGATTTCAACAAGGCCTACAACCCGCCGTGCGCCTTCACGCCCTACGCCACCTGCCCGCTGGCGCCGCCGGAGAACCGGCTGGACCTGCGCGTGACCGCGGGCGAGAAGAAGTACCGCGGCGGGCACCACTGAGCGTGGCCGGGTGGCGTTCGGTTGCAGTGGGCAGGGCGGCGCTTTCCGCTTTCCGCGCGATGCCGGCGCCGGGCATCCGGTGCGAGGCACCGTGTCGCGCGCGGCCCGGTCGCGGCTTGGGGCGGCGCCTCGCGGGGGCGGCCGCCTTCGCCGTCGCGCTGCTTGCCGGGTGGCCGCCCATGCCGGCGCATGCGGACGCCGCCGACAGCGCGGCCTACGTGCGGCAGGTCGAGCAGGCGCGCGCCGCGCGCGTCGAGGCGCTGCGCCGCGCGGACGGCTATCTCACCCTGACCGCCTCCGGCTGGCTGGAGCCGGGCGACAACGCCGTCGGCGCCGCCTCGGACAACCGCTTCCAGGTGCCCGGCGCACCGGCGCACCTGGGCGTGCTGCACCTGTCCGCCGATGGCGCGGTGACACTGCGCACCGTGGGCGGAACGACGGTCACGGTGGACGGCAAGCCGGCGACGGCCGCATCGATGCGGACGCAGGGCGCGCAGGAGGAGGGCGCGCCGACCCGCGCCTATTTCGGTCCCGGGCGCTACCTGTACGTGGTGGAGACCGGCACGCTGCGCGGCCTGCGGGTGAAGGACAACGCCGCGCCGCTGCGCGCGCACTTCCCCGGTTTCGACTATTTCCCGGTGGACCCATCGTGGCGCATCGAGGCGCAGTGGCGGCCGTTCGGCGCGCCGCACGTGCTCAAGCTCGCCAACGTCGCCGGCGCGGAGAGCGACGAGCCGGTGGCCGGCCGCGCGGTGTTCGAGCGCGACGGCCAGCGCTACGTGCTGACGCCGATGGAGGAGGACGGCCGCCTGTTCTTCGTCTTCAGCGACCGCACCGCCGGCAGGCTCACCTACGGCGGCGCGCGCTTCCTCTATGCGGCGCTGCCGAAGGACGGCAAGCTGCTGCTGGATTTCAACCTGGCCGAGAACCCGCCCTGCGCGATCACGCCCCACGTGGTCTGCCCGCTGGCGCCGCCGGAGAATCGCCTGGGCGTGGCGGTGACGGCGGGCGAGAAGAAGTTCGCCGGAGCCGGGCACTAGTGTGGTGTCTCAGAA
>NZ_LFQR01000009.1 GCF_001182895.1 Frateuria defendens
TTCTTTTCGAGGAAGGCTCGGGCCACCGCATCGTCAGGCACCCCGGAACTGCCTCCTATCTGATTCGCGCTGAGGCCAAGGTTTTTCCCTGAATCCTGCAGACGCATCGCCTCCAGCAAGAGGCGATTCTGGGCCTCCTCGGGTGATAGGCCCGACTCCTTGGCAAAGTCATTCACCTTCGCCATCAAGCCCTTGAACAGGTCGGGATGAAGCTGTTCGTTATAGAGCTGCCCATTGAGTGCCGCTGCCGCACCGCTGCCGCCACCGGCGACACCACCTATCGCCGTGCTGGCGAGTTGCATCAAAACCTTGCCCTTGTTGCCGTTAGGGTCGATGCCTTGCTTGACCAAGTAATCCTGCATCGCATCAGCCGCCGCTTCGCTGGCCACTGCACCCACGGCACCTTGCGCAGCGCTCCCTCCACCGAGAGCGGACGCTGCCGCGCCGACCAAGCCATGAAGAACCGTACTCTCCGCACTGCCCGGCGCCCACCCCATGGCCTGCTCAATATCGCCCGCCGCCCGCAT
>NZ_LFQR01000090.1 GCF_001182895.1 Frateuria defendens
GGCGCCGGGCGCGGCATCAGCCAGTGCGATGTGCCGAAGCCGAGCAGGGCGGCCATGCCCGCCATGCCCGCGATCAGCAGCGTGTTGGTTGGCCGTCGGCCTGCTTCCATCGTCATTCCTCGAATGCCAGGCGGCCGTCGGCCCGCGAAAGCGCCGCCAGGGCGCGCACGCGCGCCAGGCGCGCCTCGATCGTGGCCAGCCGCGCCTCGGACAGCGCCCGCCGGGTGGCCAGCAGTTCCAGCAGCGAAACCTTGCCCGCCTGGTAGCCGATGCGGCCTAGGCGGTAGGCCTCGGCGGCCGCGCGCTCGCCCTGGGCGGCGGCGTCCAGGCGGCCGTCCGCGGCGGCCGCCTGGGCCTGGGCGGCGCGGCGCGCGGCGTCGGCTTCGAGCCGGGCGGCGGCGAGGCGCGCCTCGGCCGCCGTGGCGCGCTCGCGGGCGGCGGCGATGCCGCCGCGGTTCGGGTCGAACAGCGGCAGGCTGACGCTCAGGCCCACCACCAGCGCGTTGTCGCGCGTCCAGCCGAAGCGGCGCACGCCGGCGCTCAGGTCGAGGTCGGGGATGCGTTTCTTCTGTTCCATCCGCACCTGCGCGGCGAGCGCGTCGCGCTCGGCCTCGGCGGTCGCCACGGCGGGCGCAGGGCCGGACGCGGGCGCCGTGGCGGCGGGCAGCGGCAGCGGGTGGGCGATGCCGGTATAGGTGTCCTCGGCGCCGGCCAAGGCGGAAAGACGCTCCAGGGCCTCGGTGGCGTCGGCCTCGGCGGCCTGCGCGCCGGCCTGCGCCGCGGCGCGGCTGGCCTGGGCCTGCGCCACGCGCAGGTCGGCCTCCTTGCCGGCGTGCACCAGGGCGCGCGCGGCGCGCAGGTCGTTGTCGGCGCGCGCCAGGTCGTCGGCGGCGAGCGCCTTGCGCGCCTGCATCGCTTCGGCCGTGGCGTAGGTCACGGCCAGCAGCGCGGCGAAATCCACGCGGGTCTGGTGCGCGCGCGCCTCGGCCGCGGCCAGAGCGCGCTCGCCGGCCTCGATGCGCGCGGCGCGCTTGCCGCCGAGTTCGAGCGGCTGGGTGAGGGTGTAGGTGTCCTGCCGCTGGCTCACCCCGCCGCTGCGTGGCGCGCCGAGGTTCTCGGCCAGCGCGTCGAAGCTGGGGTTGCGCCAGGCATGGGCCTGGCGCGCCTCCGCCCCGGCGGCGCGCACGTCGGCGGCCTGCTCGAGCAGGGCCGGCGCGCGGTCCAGCGATTGCCTGAGCAGCGCCTCGTAGGAGGGCGCGTCCGCCGCGAGGCCGGGCCCGGCCAGGGCGGCGGCGAGCAGCGCGGCGAGCGGGCGGCACGGGTGAAGGGCCATGACGGTCGTCTCTGGCGGGGCGTGGCGGCGGCCGCTCAGGCGTCGTGGTGATGGTGGTGGTGGCCGGCCTCGGGCGCCGTCGCGGCCGGGGTGGGGGCCGCATTGCTCGCCGCGGGGGCGGGCGCGTCCCCGTGCGCGGCGTGGTCGTGGCTGTCGTGGTCCGCGTGGTCGTGATCGGCCTGATCGGCCTGATCGTGGTCGGCCCCGGCGTGCTCGTGCGCGGCGCCGTGGTCGTGACCGTGACCATGCTCGTGACCGCCTTCGCCCGCCTCGCCGGCCAGGGCCTGGTACTGCTCGGGCGTCATGCCGGGCAGCTTGCGGATGAAGGCCACCATGTTCCAGATCGTCGCATCGTCGTGCGAGCTGCCCCAGGCCGGCATCGCGCTCAGCTTGACGCCGTGCTTGATCACCCAGAACGCCTCGCGCGGGTCGTGCACGCCGTGCTCGGCAAGGTTCGGCGGCTGCGGGTAGAGGCCGGGGCGGATCTCCGAGTCGCTCATGCCCGGCGCGAGGTGGCAGCCGGTGCACATGGCAGCATAGTGCTCGGCGCCCTCGGCGATCATGGCCGGGTCGTCGAGGTTGGGCACCTCGATGCCCGCCGCGCGGGTGTGGATCGCGCGCTCGCGCAGCGTTTCCAGCAGCGCCGCCACCGGCCGCGTGTGCGGGTCGTCGGCGCCGATGCCGTAGAGGCCCGAATAGGCGTAGAGGACGAGGCCGAGCGCGAGCGCCGCGAGCGTGGCGACGGCGGTGACGAGGTAGCGGGTGGCTTGCTTCATGGGAGTGGCCCTTGGCGCCGGAGTCGGAAAACCGCCGCCGCAGCGGCGCGGGAAAACCTGCGGTGCGGGCGCGCCTAGCCGGCCGGCAGGGCGCGCGCCGCCACCGCGGCGAACCAGCGGATGCCGAGCGGCAGCGCGTTGTCGTTGAAGTCGTAGCTGGGGTGGTGCAGGGCGCGCTCGCCGTCGGGGCCGGGGTCGGCGCGGCCCTGGCCGAGCCAGAGGTAGGCGCCGGGCTTCGCCTGCAGCATGAAGGCGAAGTCCTCCGAGGTGAACGCCGGGTGCGGCGCCTCGGCAGCGTGCAGGCCGGCATCGGCCGCCGCGGCCAGCGCGAGGCGCGCCTCGTCCGCGCTGTTGAGCGTGGCCGGGTAGTAGCGCAGGTACTCCACCTCGACGCGCGTGCCGCTGCCGCGCGCCACGCCCTCGGCCATCGCGCGCAGCGTGGCCTCGATGCGGTCCTGCACGGCGGGGTTGAAGCTGCGCACGGTGCCGGTGACCTTGGCCGTGCCGGGCAGCACGTTGTGCGCGTGGCCGCCCTCGATCTGGGTGACGGAGAGCACCGCCGATTCCACCGGGTCGATCGCGCGCGCCACGATGGTGTTGAGCTGGGTCACCAGCTGGCTGGCGGCGAGGATGGCGTCGGGCGTGTGCTGCGGCATCGCGGCGTGGCCGCCGCGGCCGTGAACGGTGATGTCGAAGCGGTCGGCCGCGGCCATGATCGGGCCGGGGCGCGTCTGCGCATGGCCCAGCGGCAGGTCCGGCCAGTTGTGCAGCGCGTAGACCGCATCGCAGGGGAAGCGCTCGAACAGGCCGTCGCGGATCATCGCGTGGGCACCGCCCTGGCCTTCCTCCGCCGGTTGGAAGATGAAGTGCACGGTGCCGTCGAAGCGCGGATGCCGCGCGAGATGGCGCGCGGCGCCGAGCAGCATGGCGGTGTGGCCGTCGTGGCCGCAGCCGTGGTGCACGCCGGCCACGGTGCTGGCGTGGGGCAGGCCGCTGCGCTCGACGATAGGCAGCGCGTCCATGTCCGCGCGCAGGCCGATGCAGCCGCGGCCGCTGCCGTGGCGCAGCGTGGCGACCACGCCGGTGCCGCCGATGCCGGTGTGCACCTCCAGGCCCAGTTCGCGCAGCTCGCGGGCGACGATGCCGGCGGTGCGGTGCTCGGTGTAGGCAAGCTCGGGGTGGGCGTGCAGGTCGCGGCGCAGGTCGACCAGCGCGGGCAGCAAGGCGTCGAGTTCGGTGGCGGACATCGGGGACTCGCTCATGGCAGGGTCGGTGCCGGAACGATAGGCCAGGGCGCCACCTCGCCGCCATGGGCCGGCTCCGCCGGCGCCGGAAGGCCGCGATGGCGCGCGGACAGCCGGTGCGGTTCCGTCCGCGCGGCCGTGACGCGCCGATACGGCCCGGCATGGCTCGGGACGCAGGCGGGCAGTGCGGGGTGGTGCGGCACGGGGGATGCCTCGCCGGACGGCGTCGCGGGGCCATGGCCCGCGCCTTGCCGGCCGACGTGGCGAAGGTATTCGCCAGGCGTCATGCCGCACACGTTCTTGAAATGCCGGGAAAGATGACTCTGGTCGTAGAAGCCGCAGGCGTCGGCCACGTTCACCGCCGCCACGCCCTGGCGCAACAGCGCCTTGGCGTGGCGCACGCGCTGGCGGCTGATATAGCGGCGCGGCGGCATGCCCATGTGGCGACGGAACAGCAGCGCGAAGCGGCACTGGCTGAGGCCCGCCACCGCGGCCAGCTGCTCCAGCGGCAGCGGCGCGCTCAGGTTGGCGTGCGCGAAGGCGAGCACACGTTGCAACGAGCGGGGAACGGTGGCGGCGATGGGCTCCATGCATCACAGCTTACGTACAGCCGCCATAGCGATGGTGCCGTAGAGGGCGATTTCGCCAGCAGCTAATACCGATGTCGGCCTGCCGCTCGGCAGATGATCGTTCGGCTCTCCGTTTCGGCGCAGCGCCACTCGCTCGCTGCCGGCGAGCGCAGGTGCGGCCTGCGCCGCGATGCAGTTGCCGTTGCCCTCAGTGGCTCTGCATCGCCGGAGCCTGTGCGTTCGCCAGCGTATGGGCCTGCACCTGCTGTGCCTGCTCCTGTGCCTGGAACTGCTGCATGGCCTGGGGCCACTGCGCGGCGCTCTGTTCCATGGGCGTGTTGGCGGCGGCGGTCGGTACGCTCGTTCGCCGGTCGAAGAGGTGGTCCTGCCGGCCGGGAGGCGTCTGCACCGCCCACAGCCGGCTGCCGTCGTCCGAGAGCGCGATCTGGTCCACGCGTTGCAGGCCATCCGCCCGTGCCTGCACGGCCAGGGCCGAGGCGAGGTTGTCCGTGTACTGATCCGGCGTGCGGCCCAGTTGTCGATCCAGTTGCACGATGTGCTCGCGTGCCTGCCGGAACAAGGCGTGGTCGGGGTGGGCGGGGTCGTCCAGGCGGCCGGGCGGTGTGGGCGTCGCCGGCGCCGCAGCGGCCGCCTGCCGGGCCAGCGCCGGGCCGGCAGGCAGCGGGCGCTCAGCCGCCGCCAGGCGCTCGCTGGCGTCCAGCTCCTCGCGCACTCGCCCTTCGGCGGGGCTTGTCCCGAACAGCCGGTCCGGCCGCGACCATTGGCCGTCCGCCGCCTGCGTGTAGGTGTGCCCGTCCGAGGCCGCGACGCGGTTGGCCGGGGCATGCAAGGCGTGGCTGACGGCCTCCGGCATGGGGCCGTGCCGGGACCATCCCTCCTGCGCGTAAGCGGCCTGGTAGCGGCGGGCCATGCCGGCAGGCGAGTTGGCCACGTTCTCGCGGAGAGTTTGCTCGGCAGCACGGTCCAGCTGCGCGGCCCGCCCGGGGCCGGCGATCTCGGTATGCGTGCTGGCCAACCCATGCTCGAGCACGCGGTCCGTCACTTGCCGCGTCCAATGATGGCTGCCCGGATCGCGTATCCAGGGCGCTTCGCGCCGGCTGGGCGCGTCGTCGGCAGCGGCGGGCTGCGCATACGGGTCGCGTGGCACCACCTCACGCGCGAGGGCGAGCTCGACGGCGGTTGTGCTGGCCTGGTAGCTCAGGCGGCTGGCCAGCGCCGCATCGGCCACCAGGTGCTGGCCGTGGGGCGCGTCGGGCAGCGGCGGGATCTCGCGCGTCCAGCCCCGCTGCGGCTGGGCCGGATCGTAGTGCCAGGTACGCCCTTGCGGATCGTCCTGGTTGTAGACGCGGTGATGGTCGTAGGCATCGGCCAGCTTGTCGCCTGCGAAGAGGCCGGCCGCTCCGCCGATCGCGCCGGTAACAATGAGGCCCGGCCCGGTTTGTAGGCCCAGCGTGCTGCCGATCGCGGCGAAGGTTCCCGCCCCGGCCCAGCCGGCCAGGTTGCGCCCGGCGAAATGCAGCACCTCGGACTGGCTGCCCGCGTCGTTGCCATGGCGCATCAGGTCGACGGTCTTGGTGCCGGTTTGCACCGCATCGCCGAGCAGGGCGGCCGTGCCCAGCGTGCGCGCGACCGTGGGGGCGAAAGGCACCGAGCGCCCGGCCTCGGCGATGGCTTCGGGCGAGGCGGGTGGGTAGGCGGGATGAGCGGGCTCGCGGGACACCGGCCCGCGCGCCATGGGCCGGAACGTAAGCGGCCGCATCAGCGCGGGGTCGACGGCCTCGGGCGCATGCGGCACCGGCCCGGCCGCCTCCGCGGCTGCCGGCGCCAGCTGCCGGTTGGTGCCGCTGGGCTCGCCCCGCACGCCTTCGCGCGGGTCCAGCCGGTAGACGGGCAGACTCTCCTCGGAGCGATGGATCACGTTGAGACGCGGGTCGGTCGGCTCGTGCCGCTTGGGCAGGAACGGTTCGTCGCGCAGCGCATTGCAGTAGTCGATCATCAGGTTGCCGCAGCGGATCGCCAGCCCGTTGCGCAGGTAGCCGCCGCCGACGTCCGAATGCGCGCCGGGCACCGTCAGGTTGAGGAAGCGCCCGTCCTCCGACAGGCCCGGCGGCAGGATCTGGTCGGAGGGAAAGGTCGCGCGCCGTTCGTCGGCCGCGGTGATCTGCAGGCCCGAGACCACCGACGGCGGCAGGCGCCGGTCGTAGTCCATCGGCACCCCGGTGGCCACCGGGTCGAACAGGCCCACGGCCTGGACCACCTGGCCGGGCGGGACGTGGTAGCGGGCATAGGCGACACGGCCTGCCGCATCGAATGTCCGGCTGCGGAGATCGGGAATGCCTTGCTCGTGCACCAGGCGGCTGAAGCCCGCCGATTGGCTGCCGCCGCGGCTGAAGCCGAGGCTGTGCACGCGGATTACCGCGTCCGGGTCGGCCTGTTTCCAGGCATCGGCCTGGTTGACCAGTTCCTGGTAAGCGGTGTTGAGGTTCTCTTCATAGGAGAAGCCCCGGGCCAGGTCCCAGGCGGCCACCAGTTTGTCGGCCTGGGCGCCGGGACCGGGCACGTAGTAGGAGTGGATCTGCGTGTTGCCCGCCTGATTGGCCGCCTTGATCTGATCGTCGATCCAGGCCACGTTGGTGGCGTGCCCGGGATCGGTGTACTTGTTGTTGCCGGTGCCGTCGAAGGCCGCCACGAACAGCTTCTCGTGGGGATGGCCGGCCCGCACCAGGATGGGCACCCGGAAGCGGGCCAGCGCCTCGTTGCCCTCGAACTGCGCCAGTTGTGCCGGTGTGGCCAGCGCATGGCCCACGCCGTCGCTGGGCACGCCATCGGCGCTTACACGGGTCTCGTTGGGCATGGGGAGCCCTCCTTGGCTCAGTAGGTACGGGTCCAGGCCAGCATCAGGTCGCGGCGACTCACGACCTTGTCGTAGTTCTCCGGGTCCTGCGGATCACAGGCGACCACCGTGGCCCGCATGTAGACGTTGACGGTGCGGTCGTCGACTTCGACCAGGATGCCGGGAATCACGGGGGCGACGGAACACGTGGCCAGCCAAGTCGCCTTGACCTCTTCCCGGGGGACCTTGTGGAGGATCAGACGGTCACGGAACAACCCGTCGAGATT
>NZ_LFQR01000091.1 GCF_001182895.1 Frateuria defendens
TGAAACGGGGGCAAGATCACACCTCGATCCGTGAGATAGGCGAAGGCTATCCTCGCTCCGCCGCAACGCCGCCGCCATCCGGCAAATCCCTGTTGATCCGTAAGATTTGTCCGCTTGACGAGCCATGGCCTGAGGCTGAATAGTTAGCGCATATGCCTCGATGTGGGGTCTAATAAGCGTTAGGCACTCACCAACAAGGAGGTCTTATGAAGATGATCGGGTTTTGGTCTGGTTTGGTCCTCGCAGCAGCCGGCACCGCCCTAGGCGTGCATTTCGCATGGCTTGGTTTTTCCTCTGCTCCTTATGATGGGCGGCAATTAGGCTTGTTCTGCTGCATCATGGGCATGCTCATCGGGTGCGCCTGGGCTTGTATTGGCGCGCTTGCAGGCTACTGGCTGAAGCGCGCGGCATCCGACGCACCGCTTCAAGGTGTCTAACCACTCGTCCAAGCGGACGCGCGTATCGCGCGCCACTTAACTCCAGCGTTAGACCGGCTTCCAAACATCATGAGCTACGACTTTTCCTTGTATGACGCAGCATTTCTTCGCCGAGTCATCGCAGACGGCCTCGGCGACTGGACAGGCCCGCCTGATCTTGAACCAGCTGTGGTTAGTGGAATACTGCAACTGGCAAATGCCAATGGCTTTGTCGCAACTCCTCACGACCAGAGATTTGTCGAGTTCTTGAAGTCTCAGGGCGTCACTCCAAGCACTGACTATCAGCTAGAGACTCCTCGGGTCTCCGTCATGCTCCAGATCTTTAACGGATCAATTGGCCTTTCTGTGCCCACCTCTGACCGGGCAATTGCATCAGTGGAGTTCGCGCGCAACTTTGGGCTTCAATTGGCCCAAAAGTTTGGCTTGGGCTTTCAAGACCCTCAGACCGGCGAGATCACCGCTGGACCGGCCTAACAATTCCGTAAGGAGCTTCCCGTCAACTCCGGGCGCGCGAAAAGCCGCGCGCCGCTTAACTCCAGCGTTAGACAGGAGGAAGGGGACAATGCGGCGACAACGAAATGCGTTGTTTTGTGTGGTGATCGCAGCCTGTCTTGCGTGTCAGGGCTGCGCGACGACTCCGTCAGCAAGCGCCTCGCGAGTTGCGGATGCCGACCAAAGCATGGTGGCCGGCTGCCAGTTCGTTGGCGAAGTGCAGGGATCATCTGGTTGAGGAGGGGTGGCCGCTTCAACCGGTATGGAAAACGCCAAGAATGAGGCAAGGGAAAAGGCGGCCAAACTTGGAGCAACAAATATCATTTGGCATTCAATCGCAGGTGGGTATGCTCCGTACGTCAGCGGCCGCGCCTACTCATGCCGAAGCCGCTAGCTGAAGTTGTCTAACTGTTCGTTCAAGGCGGACGGCTTCGCTGCCGTTTAACTCCAGCGTTAGCGCCCGGTGCGGGTAGGGGGAAACATGCGACTGTTATTGTTGACTCTTGCGCTGGCTCTAATAGCCGGCTGTACGACAACGCAAGAGATTAGGCGCCCAGGGGGCGCCGTGGAGTACGAGATCGCTTGCGGCGCGAGTACTGGCTGGAACATCTGCCACAAGCGAGCAAACGAAGTATGCCCCACCGGGTACAACACACTTTCGCAGCAGGGTGGGTTCAACCGTAAGGAGCTCCGCATCTCGTGCCCGTCGCAGAGTGCTGCTGCATCCGCGTCGAGCACCGGGCTCTAACATTTCGTCCAAGCGGACGCGCAAAAAACGCGCGCCACTTAACTCCAGCGTTAGGCCGCGGGGCTGCTCCGATCTGCCCATTCCGGTGCTACGCTCATTCACTTGTCCCTATCTCTCTGAAGGCAAAGGCAATGGCAACGGTTCGCGAAGGCGCTGCGCCAGTTCTGCTGGTCGTTGATGTACAGGTCGGCGTCATGCGCGAGGCTTGGGATGCCCCTCGGGTCATCAAGAACGTGTCCCGGGCAGTTGAGCGCGCCCGCGCCGAGAACGTCCCAGTACTCTGGGTACAGCACTCGGACGAAGACTTGCCTCAGGGAAGCAAGCAGTGGCAATTGGTTCCAGAGTTGGTGCCCGCGCAAGGCGAGCCGCTTCTTCATAAACACTTCAACTCATCCTTTGAGCAAACCACCTTGGAAGAGGAGCTTGCAAAGCTTGGCGCAACGCACCTCGTGCTGGCTGGAGCAGCAACGAACTGGTGCATCCGTGCAACTGCATACGGCGCGCTCGATCGCGGCTACGACGTCACCCTGGTCAAGGATGCGCACACCACAGAAACGATGGAGCTCGGCGACGGAGTGAAGATCGAAGCCGCTAACGTCATACAGGAACTCAACGTTGCCATGGGGTGGCTCTCCTACCCTGGCCGCAAGAACGGCGCAGCAACAGCGGAAGAGATCAACTTTGGCAAGCCTGGCGGTGGGCAATAGGTCGCGTTCGTCCAGTCGGTGCCGAGAGTGCGGCCTAACCCTTCCATCGAGCGGACGTCCAACACCTGGCTTCGCCAACTGTCGGCCGCCGCTCATGTCAAACGTTAGGGCTCACGAGGAGACGTGTTGCCATGTTTACTACCGGGTTCTTGGTCACATCGCTCGTCGTCGTGCTCATTCCCGGCACTGGCGTCGTGTTCACCGTATCCACTGGCCTGACTCAAGGTCGCCGCGCGAGCTTCTTCGCCTCCGTCGGTTGCACGCTGGGCATCGTCCCTCACCTCGTGGCTACTGTGCTCGGGCTCGCCGCCATCATGCACGCGAGCGCGCTGGCGTTCCAGGTTCTCAAGTACGCCGGGGTGGCGTATCTGTTCTATCTGGCTATAGCCACCTGGCGCGATCGATCGGCATTTACCGTCCAATCCGCCCAAGGTAGGCGCAGCGCGCTCAGTCTTGTCGTCAAGGCGTTCCTGCTGAACATCTTGAATCCGAAGCTCACCATCTTCTTCCTGGCCTTCTTGCCGCAGTTCGTGAGGCCAGGCGCCACCGCGCCACTGGTGCAACTGCTTGAGCTTAGTGGCGTCTTCATGGCTATGACCTTCGGTGTGTTCGTCGCCTACGGGTTGCTCGCCCATGCGTTCCGCACAGCCGTCATCGAGTCGCCGCGTGTTCAGGCTTGGCTGCGCCGTGGGTTTGCAGGTGCCTTCGCTGGCCTCGGGGCACAGCTTGCCATGTCCGAGAGGTGAGGCCTAACCCTTCGCTCGAGCGGCCCCTCACCGGCAAGGCTGATGATGGAAGGCACGGCCTTGCGGCCCAAGCGCCTTGCCGGCGCGGTCCGCTCAGCTCAAACGTTAACCATTCATTCCAGTGGACGCGCTGCGCGCGCCGCTCAATTCAGGCGTGGAGCGCCCAGCGGCATGAGCAGACACCGCGCCAAGTAACCCAGCATCGCGGCAAGCCAGCTACCATAGCCCGATGCAGATCGGCCCCTACCGCATCGACCCGCCCGTGGTGCTCGCCCCGATGGCGGGCGTCACCGACAAGCCGTTCCGCCTGCTGTGCAAGCGGCTGGGCGCGGGCTTGGCTGTGTCGGAGATGACCGCCTCGGACCCGAAGCTGTGGCACACGCGCAAGTCGGTCAAGCGCATGGACCACGCCGGGGAGCCGGAGCCGGTGAGCGTGCAGATCGCCGGCGCGGATCCGGTGATGCTCGCCGAGGCCGCGCGCTTCAACGTTGCCAACGGCGCGCAGATCATCGACATCAACATGGGCTGCCCGGCCAAGAAGGTGTGCAATGTGTGGGCCGGCTCCGCCCTGCTGCAGGACGAGCCGCTGGTGGCGCGCATCCTCGCCGCGGTGGTCGGCGCGGTGGAGGTGCCGGTGACGCTGAAGATCCGCACCGGCTGGGACCGCGCGCACAAGAACGCGCTGGCCGTGGCCCGCCTCGCCGAGGACAGCGGCATCGCCGCGCTCGCCGTGCACGGGCGCACCCGCGCCGACAAGTACGAGGGCGAGGCCGAGTACGAGACCATCGCCGCGGTGAAGGCCGCCGTGCGCATCCCGGTGCTGGCCAACGGCGACATCGCCACGCCAGCGCAGGCCCGCCACGTGCTCGACGCCACCGGCGCCGACGCGGTGATGATCGGCCGCGGCGCCCAGGGGCGGCCGTGGGTCTTCCGCGAGGTGGCGCATTACCTCGCCACCGGCGAGGCGCTGCCCGAGCCGGATGCCGGCGAGGTCTGCGCCATCCTGTGCGAGCACCTGCAGGACCTCTACGCCTTCTACGGCGAGTTGCAGGGCGTGCGCATCGCGCGCAAGCACCTGGGCTGGTACGCCAAGGACCGCCCCGAGAACGCCGCCTTCCGCCACGTGGCGAACCGCGCCGAGAGCGCGGAGGAACAGTTGCGCCTGACCCGCGACTACTTCGCCGCGCTGGCGGCCGGCGACGCGGCGTTGGCCGCCTAAACCCCGCCACTGCGCCGGGCCCCATCGTGCTATCCAGCCACGGCCCGCCCGAACGCAACGCCCCAATCCTGCCGGCGCTTCCGCGCGCCCCGCTCCGCCATGCCGGTGCGTGGCGGCTGCTGGCCTGGATGGCGACCTGCACCGCGCTGGGCCTGCTCAACGCCTACCACTTCTACCTCAATGGCGCCGCCAACGGCCGCCATGACCTGCTGCTGCCACGACTGGTCGAGGAACTGACCGGTGCCTGGAGCGCCGGCCTGCTGATGCTGCCGCTGACGTCCGCCCTGCGCCGGCTGCGCATCGAGCCGCGACGCATGCGGCGCTATGCGGGCTACCTGGCCCTGCTGCCGCTGTTCTCGGTGCTGCACACCAGCCTGATGTGGGCCAGCCGCACGCTGGCCTTCCCGCAGTTGGGTCTGGGCAGCTACCACTACGGCGTGATGCCGTGGCGCTATGCGATGGAGTTTCCCAGCGACGTCATCGTCTACGTGTTGACCGCCTGCTTGGTCTGGCTGCTCGACCACTACCGCGCCAGCCGCGCCCGCGAGCTGCGCGCCGCGCAGCTGGAGTCGGCGCTGGCCGACGCGCGGCTGGAAGCTCTGCGGCTGCAGCTCAACCCGCACTTCCTGTTCAACGCGCTCAACGCGGTCTCCGCCACGATGTACGAGCAGCCCCGCGCGGCCGACGAGATGCTGGCGCGCATCGGCGACCTGCTGCGGGCGACCCTGCAGGCGGACACGCAGGAACACACCCTGGCCGACGAGCTGCGGCTGCTGGCGCTGTACCTGGACATCCAGCGGGCACGCTTCGGCGACCGGCTGCAGGTGCGCGTGGACATCGCGCCGGGGCTCGACGCGGCGCGGGTGCCGTTCCTGGTGCTGCAGCCGCTGGTGGAGAACGCCATCGAACACGCCGGCGGGTCGACCCGCCATCGCCTGGGCATCCATGCCGCGATCCATCGCGGGGTTCTCGAACTGCGTGTCCGCAACCAGGACGCCGCCACCGGCACCGCGCATCGCGGCCACGGCATCGGCCTGGGCAATACCCAGGCGCGATTGCTGCACCTCTACGGCGGCGATGCCGGCCTGGCGCTGGAGGCGCTGGAAGACGGCAGCACCCAGGCACGGCTGTGGCTGCCCCGGCGCGGGGCCGCCGTGCCGTGACCCTGCGCGTCGCCCTCGTC
Source organism: Frateuria defendens (assembly GCF_001182895.1). Lineage (GTDB taxonomy): Bacteria > Pseudomonadota > Gammaproteobacteria > Xanthomonadales > Rhodanobacteraceae > Frateuria_B > Frateuria_B defendens. The sequence continues at coordinate 5,533 of NZ_LFQR01000091.1, forward strand.
GACGACGAAGCACCGGCGCGCGCCAAGCTGCGCCGCTACCTGCAGGCTGCGCCCGGCTTCGACCTGGTCGGCGAGGCCGACTGCGGCCGCGCCGCGCTGGCGCTGATCGCGCGCGAACGGCCGCAGGTGCTGTTCCTCGACGTGCGCATGCCGGACATGGACGGCTTCGCGGTGCTGCAGGCGCTGGGCGACCCGCTGCCGGCGGAGGTGATCTTCGTCACCGCCCACGGCGACTACGCGCTGCAGGCCTTCGAGGTGCACGCCTTCGACTACCTGCTCAAGCCCGTCAGCCCGGACCGCTTCGACCGCCTGCTGCAGCGCCTGCGCGCACGCCTGGCGCCGCGTCCGGATCTCGGCGCCCGGCTGGACCGGCTGCTCGATGCGCTGCCGGTGCCGGCCGGGTACGCCGCGCACCTGCTGATCGAGGCGGACAGCCGCGCCGAACTGGTGCCGGTGGAGCGGATCAGCCGCATCGAGGCCGACCGCAACTACCTCGCGATCCACGCCGACGGCCGCCGGCACCGGCTGCGCGGCACGCTGGAACGCATGCAGGCGCGGCTGGACCCCGCCTGCTTCGTGCGCGTGAACCGCTCCACCCTGGTGCGGCTGGCGGCGATCCGCGAACTGGCGCCCTGGCCCGAGGGCGAATACCGCCTCCAGCTCGACGACGGCAGCCGCCTCACCTGGACCCGGCGCTATCTGGAGCAGGCACCGCCGGGGCTGCTCCGGCGCGTCTGAGCGCACGCGGCCGCATGCTCCCCGGCATGCGGTGGGAGAGCCTCAGGCTGAGGAGGAAGATTTGCCGCGCGGCAAGCGCTCGGCCCTTCCCGCCCGCCTTGCACACGGGGACCGCTTCGCGATTTCAGGCCGCCCCGGCGCCCCGCCGTGGCGGCTTCGTCCCAGACCGGCGGGCATTCGTCCCCGCCGGCGCACCGCGCGGCGTCCATGCGGCGCATGCTTCGGCCGTCTTCTCCACGCGAGTGCCCGCCATGCCTGCCCCATCCCACCTTGCCCGCTGCATCGCCGCCGGCCTCGGCGCCAGCCTGGCCGGCACCGCCCTCGCCGCCTCCGGCGACTGGCCGGCCTACGGCAACGATCCCGGCGGCATGCGCTTCTCGCCGCTGACGCAGATCGACCGGGGCAATGTCGCCCGGCTACAGCCGGCCTGGACCTTCCACACCGGCGACATCGTCGACGGCAAGCACGGCACGCCGCGCAGCGGCCTGGAGACCACGCCGATCATGGTCGACGGCACGCTCTACCTCACCACCCCGGTCAACCGGGTAATCGCGCTGGACCCGGCCACCGGCAAACAGCGCTGGGCCTACGACCCCAAGCTGGATCTGCGCGCCGACTACGGCGACGGCCTGATCAACCGCGGCGTGGCCAGCTGGCTCGACCCGCAGCGCGGCGCCGGCCAACCCTGCCGCCGACGTCTCTACGAGGCCACGCTCGACGCCCGCCTGATCGCCCTCGACGCGGCCGACGGCCGGCCCTGCGAGGACTTCGGCCGGCACGGCGAGGTCGACCTCAGCAATGTGCCGGGCTTCCGCCGGGGCGAGTACCACATGACCTCGCCGCCGGTGGTGGTGGACGGCGTGGTGGTGGTGGGCTCGGCGATCAACGACAACCACCGCACCGGGATGCCCTCCGGCGTGGTGCGCGGCTACGACGCGCGCAGCGGCGCGCTGCGCTGGCGCTGGGACCCGCTCGGGCAGCACCCGGCCGGCCACGGCGGCAGCGCCTGGCGCAGCGGCGCCGCCAACGCCTGGTCGATCATGGTGGCCGACGAGGCGCGCGGCCTGGTGTTCGTGCCCACCGGCAGCGCCAGCCCCGACTACTACGGCGGCCATCGCCCCGACGACGACCGCTGGGCCAACTCGGTGGTCGCCCTGCACGCCGCCACCGGCAAGCCGGCCTGGGGCTTCCAGCTGGTGCACCACGACCTGTGGGACTACGACACCGCCTCGCCACCGCTGCTGGCCACGCTCCAGCGCAACGGCCGCGACGTGCCGGTGGTGGTCCAGGGCAACAAGACCGGCTACCTCTACGTGCTCGACCGCGATACCGGCAAGCCGGTGCTGCCGGTGGAGGAGCGCGCCGTGCCGCAGAGCGACGTGCCCGGCGAGCACACCGCGCCCACCCAGCCGATCCCCACCACGCTGCCGCCGCTGAGCCCGGTGCGCCTGGCGGCGGACCAGCTGTGGGGGCCGACGCCGGCCGACCGCGAGGCCTGCCGCGCGGCGCTGCACGGCCGCGACGCGGTGGAGGTGTTCACCCCGCCCAGCCTGCGCGGCGGCGTGGCCGTGCCGGGCAACATCGGCGGCATGAACTGGAGCGGCTACGCCTTCGACCCGCAGCGCAAGCTGCTGGTGGTCAACACCACCTTCCTGCCGTTCGAACTGGGCCTGCTCGCCCATGACGACAGCCATGCGCACGGTCCCGACGGCAGCGAATACGGCGCGCAGGCCGGCACGCCCTATGCGATGTTCCGGCGCCCCCTGCTCTCGCCCGCGCACCTGCCCTGCCTGCCCGGCCCCTGGGGCGAGCTGGTCGGCGTGGACCTGGCCGAGGGCCGCATCCGCTGGCACGTGCCGCTGGGATCGATGCAAGGCTTCGCGCCGGGCGTCAAGGACATGCCGCCGGGCTCGCCCAGTTTGGGCGGACCGATCGTCACCGCCGGCGGGCTGGCCTTCATCGCCGGCACCATCGACCCGTACCTGCGCGCCTTCGACCTCGACAACGGCCAGCTGCTCTGGCAGGCGCGCCTGCCCACCAGCGGCCACGCCACGCCGATGACCTACGCCTGGCAGGGCCGCCAGTACGTGGTGATCGCCGCCGGCGGCAGCGCCAAGATCACCGAGGAGGCACAGGGCGACGCGATCATCGCCTACGCGCTGCCGCCCGAACCCGCCGCCGCCTCTTCGTCGCCGTAGGCGTGGGCCCGCGACGGGGGCGCGGTCGCGCACCGCGGCCGGTACCGGGTTGCCGGCCGCATGCCGGCCGCCGTTGCGGCCGGCCCCATTCCCGGGGACAGCCGCAGCGTCGCAACCACTTGCGCTGGCAATCCATGCATCATCGGGCTTTCGCGCCTTCGTACCGGTAGCCGCCCCGATGACGCCGCCCCCGCCGACCGCCCGTCCCGCGCGTTTCCCGCTGGCCTGCCTGCTGACGGCCGCCTGCCTGCTGCTGGCCGGTTGCGAGAGCGCGCTGTTCGCCGGCTTCAACTCCGCCGACGAACACCACGGCGTGGCACCGCAGCGCGACATCGTGTTCGAACCCGAACACCGCCTGGCCCTGGACGTGTACGCGCCGCGCCATGCCGAGCACGCGCCGGTGGTGGTGTTCTTCTACGGCGGCAGCTGGGTGCGCGGCGAGCGGGCCTGGTACCGCTTCGTGGGCACCGCGCTGGCCGCGCACGGCGTGGTGGCGGTGATCCCCGACTACCGCAAATACCCCAAGGTGAAGATGGATGGCTTCATGCGGGACGCCGCCCGCGCGGTGGCCTGGGCCCACGACCACGCCGGCGACTACGGCGGCGACGCCGGCGACCTGTTCGTGATGGGCCACTCCGCCGGCGGCCAGATCGCCGCCCTGCTCGCCACCGATCCGCAGTGGCTCGCGCCCTACCGGCTGCGCCCGCGCGACCTCGCCGGCTTCGTCGGCCTGGCCGGCTGCTACGACTTCATGCCGATCCCGGCCCGCGAGCACGACATGCTCGGCATGTTCGGCCGCACGCCGGCCGAGCAGGAGCGCGCCCAGCCGGTACGGTTCGTGCGCGGCGCGGAGCCGCCGATGCTGCTGCTCCAGGGCACCGCCGACCACGAGGTCGAGCCTTCCAACGCCCGCTCGCTGGCGCGGGCGATGCGGGGCCGGCGCGAGGACGTGACGCTCAAGCTCTACCCGCATGTCGGCCACCTGTCGCTGCTGTTCGCCGTCGCGCGGCCGCTGCGCCGGCGCGTGCCTACCCTGGCCGACAGCCTCACCTTCATCCGCGCGCACCCGCACGCCGGCGCGGCGCCGGCGTTGCCCGACGGGCCCGCCAGGAACGCCCGCGCCGCCGCCCCCGGCCGCCTGGCCGCCACTCGGCCGCCCGCCTCGTCGCGGCAGGCGGCACGCGAGCACGCCGGCTGAAGCGACGCCCGCTCGTAGACATGGTGCCTGCCGGGACGCCGGCTCCGCCCTGCGTCAGTAGTTCCACAGGCCACCCCAAGAGCCTGTGTCACGAGGAAAGGTTGAGCTGTGTTGTTGAAGCCCAATCCGGTGTTGTTGAAACCCCATCGCAGGCGGGCCGGCCGAAGGCCGGGGTTTCGCCCTCCTACCGGAGGGCGAGTTACTTTCTCTTGCTTGCCCAAGAGAAAGTAACCAAAGAGAAAGGCACCCCGAGGGCGCGCCTTCC
>NZ_LFQR01000092.1 GCF_001182895.1 Frateuria defendens
TTGCTCGCGTAGTCGTCCGTGTCCTGCTCGCTGATCACGTTCAGGTGGTGGCCGATGGCCGCCACCACCTGGTTCCCGGTCAGCTGCGCGCCCTGGAGCGTCGCATCGTTGCCGGCCACCAGGCTCAGCCGGTTGGTCGCGTCGACACCAACGATTTTTATATAAAAATAAAAAATAAATCAAACGTCGCAATTTGATTAATTACAATCCTTGCCCACCTTTACTTTCCGAAGAAGCCTTAACGCAGGACTTTCACCCCCAGTAATCTCAATCCTAAATTCCGCAAAAGCACCCTCTAAATCACCATACTGACGCAACGAACCCTCATTAAATTGATAAGCACCTGGAATCGACCTCCACTCAAGCGGCGAGGTCACTTCACAATCAATCGACTTATCTAGCAAATCCTGAAGACTCAGCAAAACCTCACGAGCCTCGGGATTTACCGATGAATATTTCCTAAGAAGCTGCAACAGCACTTCAGCCTTCTGCCTCAACAAGTCTTTATTCATAACGACCTCTCAAATTTAGTTGTGCATAGACCCAATGAGTACAGGATCTGACCACAACCCGCGATTTGGCACTATGTATTGCACTCCACCACCGGCACGTTGAATTAATCCGCCAAATTCAGTAGCCGGAGCAACTTGATTGATAAACACCCCGGCAGGCTGCGCAGGTGAAATCTGATAGATCGAATATGTAGTCGACTCACTATTCAATGGCAACCCAAAGTAATCCGCCACAGTCCTTCCTGATTGCGACGCCCTACCTAGCTCTTCCATAGTTGTAAAGAAAGGTGAATAGGGACTTACTCCCACCCCCTGCGGGACAACTTTCACCAATGGGGTCGACACAACCCCCATCTGCGGCAGTGTTGCCCCACTGGATAGTTGATCCATAGCACGCGCATAAATCTGAGCGCTACTAGCACTTGGATCAGCGGCCCATAGCGCGCTCAACATATTTTGACCTGGCTGCGTCGCCAAATAATTTTGGGCTGTTGCACTATCAACACCAAGAGTCTGGAAGGTTTTAACACCTTGGACCTGAGATGTCTGAGAAATATATCCGGCATCTTGCTCCGCATAGAAAGCTTTGAGTTTTGCGTACTGTTCTGTATCGGCTTCTCCACCAGAGACTACAGGTGCAACATCTACCGCGCTTGAAATCTGACTCTGCATGTTAGCCGCAGAAGTCCCCGCCTCCGCATCCGCTACCGCCGTCGCTATCGGCACATCCGAGCCTGCCGCCGACTGGCCTCCATTCTTGATCAGGGCCCCCAGGTCGGTGACGGCGTCAGCCACCTTCCGGGCCGCATCCGGCAGCTCGTTGGCAAGCTTCAAGCCTCCACGAACGCCAGCCACGGCCGTGCCCGCATCAAATAGCAGACTTCCGATCGCCTCGCCTGCCTTCACCGAGCCATCCCAGCCGGCCACGCCCATCTGCTGTTCGATGAAATCGTAGCGCTCCTTGAACGACTTGAGCACATCGACTGGAATCTGTGCCGCCACGTTCGGATCGGTGATCATGGCCTTGATCCCATCCATGATCTGGCCCGGCTCCATGTAGGCGATTGCATCCAAGGCGTTGCGGCTGCTATGGCCGATGCCGGCCACCACGCCCACCCCAAGTCCCACGTTCTGTTCCGTGCTGATGGCGGACCACTTGGCGTTCACTTGCACCAGGCACAGGTAATTGACGCCGCAGTCCTTGATCTCCTTCTGTTCCAGCGCCTTCTGGTCGTGGCTCAGATAGTTGTAGAGCACGCCGTTGTTCGCCGCCGCCGCACCACTGCCGCCGCCGACCGCGCCGCCAATCAAAGCTGCCCCGAGTGCCGCGCCGTCCCGGCCAAGATTCGAGGCCAGATATGGCGTCGCCGCCTCACCAGCGATTGCACCCGCTGCGCCCTGAGCTGCGTTACCACCGCCGAGCGCTGACGCGGCCGCTCCCACCACGCCGTGCAGGATGTTCATGCTGGCTGAGCCATCGTTCCAGCGCTGGTAATCGCTCTTCGCCTGATTCCAGCTATCGCTGGCACTGGCCATACCCGCGGCATCCCCCTGGGCCTTGGCTTGTTCGTAAGCCGCCTGTGCCTGATTCATTCGATCGTTGGCATCTTTTTGCTTCGACAGCGCGAACTCGCCCACCGTCCGCATGCCGACCTGCGCCGCCACACTCCCCAGCTCCTG
>NZ_LFQR01000093.1 GCF_001182895.1 Frateuria defendens
TTGGTTACTTTCTCTTGGACAAGCAAGAGAAAGTAACTCGCTCCCCGGCAGGGGAGCGAAACCCCGGCCAAAGGCCGGCCAGCCTGCGATAGCTCTTCAACAACACAGGGTCTTCAACAACACGACACGCCTCCTGTCGCAGACACCAGCAGGAAGATCGTGGACTGGCTCTAGACTACGTGCATCGACTCGCATCCACGCCCCTCCCACCCATGAGCCCGTCCCCCTCCCCCCATTCCGCGCTGATCCTCGTCGACGTGCAGCCCGACTTCATGCCCGGCGGCGCGCTGGCCTGCCACGAGGGCGACGCCATCCTGCCCGGCCTGCGCACACTGCTCGCCGCGCGGCGCTTCCGCCACGTGGCGGCCACGCAGGACTGGCATCCCCGCGGCCACGTCTCCTTCGCCAGCTCGCACGCCGGGCGCGCGCCGTTCGAGCGGATCGAGCTGTACGGCCACGCGCAGACGCTGTGGCCCGACCACTGCGTGCAGGGCACGCCCGGCGCCGCGCTGCATCCGGCGCTGGACTGGTCGGCGGCGGACCTGATCCTGCGCAAGGGCAGCGACCCGCGGGTGGATTCCTACAGCGGCCTGCGCGAGAACCACGGCCCCGCCGGCGCGCGCCCGCGCACCGGCCTTGCCGGCTGGCTGCGCGAGCGCGAGGTGGAAGAGGTGTGGCTGTGCGGCCTGGCGCGCGACGTGTGCGTGCTGTGGACGGCGCAGGACGCGGTGGAGGCGGGCTTTCGCGTGCGCTTCCTGTGGGACCTCACCCGCCCGGTCACGCCGGACACCGATGCCGCCACCCGCGCCGCGCTGGACGCGCAAGGCATCGCCGTGGTGGCCGGCATCCCGGCCTGACCCATGTGGGAGCGCGCTGGCGAGCGACCGCGGCAACGGCGCCACGCCGCGGTCGCGCGCCCCTACTCGTCCTCCCGCCGCGCGTCCACCCACGGCACGCCGTCCTCGTCGAGCGACACCGTGAGCACGATCGGCCGGCAGCACACCTGGCAGTCCTCGGTGTAGCGCTGGGACTCCGGCGAGGCCTCGACCAGCACCTCGATCGACTCGCCGCAGTAGGGGCACTGGATCGGCACCGGATCGAGCATGGCTACGGCGCCGCCACCCTGATGGCCGGCCCCAGCGGCGAGGCGCGGCGCTTGTCCAGCGCGGCCAGCGTACGGCCGTCGCGGTCGTAGATGTCCTGGCGGAAGCTCACGCGGTTGTCCTCGCGCAGGTCCACCGTCCAGTACGCCAGCAGCAGCGTGACCGGCGTGCGCAGGGTCACCGTCTGCGTCTTGAGCGTGTCGATGGCGGCGTCGATGGCGGCGCGGTTCCACTTCGCCGGATCGTCCAGCAGCAGCTCGGCCAGCTCGCGCGGGCGCTCCACGCGAATGCAGCCGGAGCTGGTGGTGCGCTGGTCGCGGTCGAACAGCTCGGTGTGCGGCGTGTCGTGCAGGTACACCGCGTACTCGTTGGGAAAGCGGATCACCACCCGGCCGAGCGAGTTGCCGGGGCCGGCGTCCTGGCGCAGCACGACGCCGCGCGGGTTGTTCCAGTTCACGCTGGCGGGCGCGAGCACGCGGCCCTGGCTGTCCAGCACGCGGATGCGGTTGGCGGCGAGGTAGCCGCGGTCGCGGCGCACCTTGGGCAGGATGTCCTTGCGCAGGATGGTGGGCGGCACGGTCCAGGTCGGGTTGAGGGTGAGATAGGTGATCTGCGACTTGAACACCGGCGTGCTGCGGTAGGGCTTGCCCACCTGCACGCGCGAGGTCCACACCGGCTTGCCTTCCTTGTAGTAGGCGACCTTGTAGCCGGCGATGTCCACCACCACGAAGTCGCCCCGGATCTCGTGCAGCAGCCAGCGCGCGCGCTCCAGGTTCACCCTGAGCTGGCCGATGCGCTGCGCCACCGTCACGTTGAGCGCGGCGCGCGTGGCGGCGCCCACGTTGCCGTCGGCGTCGATGTACTGCTCCTGCTGGAAGCGCCTCACCGCGGCCTGCACCACCGCGTCGTAGTCCTCGCCCTGCGCCTGGTCGACGGCGAGGTAGCCGCCCGCCACCAGCCGCTGGCGCAGCAGCGGCACGCGCGCATCGTGCATGCCGGGCTTGAGCGTCGGCCCTTCCGGCAGCTGCGGCCAACCGCCGTTGGCGGCCACCGCGCGCAGCCCGGCCAGGGCCTGGCGCAGTGCGGCGTACTGCGGCTCCTGCGGGCGGGCGCGCGCGAACAGGCCGTGGAGGTCGCCGCTGTCCACCGCCTCGCGCGCGAGGCGCAGCCCTTCCGCCGGGTCGAGCTGGCGCGGGTCGAAGTTCCAGTGCGGATCGAGCGTGGCCGGATCGACCTTGCCGCGGTACAGGTGCACCAGCGCGGCGAGGTAGGCATCGCTGGCGAGCACGTCGAACTCGGCCCGCTGCGCGGGCGTGACGCGGCCGCTGTCCAGCGCGGCGCGCTGCAGGCGCAGCTGCGACAGGCCGTAGTCCTCCGGGTCCAGACCATCGAGCCGGATCGCGTCCAACTCGTCGAACAACTGGTCCAGCGTGGCCGGCCGCGTCCACACAGGCGCGAACTGGCGCTGCTCGTAGAAGTCGCGCAGCCCCTGGCCGAGCTTGGCGATGCTGCCGCCGCTGGCGTCGATCTGCTCGACCCGTTCGCGGATGGCGTCGGCCTGCGGATCGAGCGTCTGCGCCCGCGCGAGCCACGGCAGCAGCAGGCACAGCGCGAACGCGCCCAGCAGACGGAAGTGTCGGCGCACGGACATGGGGAGGCCTCCTTGGCCTTCGGCGGAAGTTGCTTCCGTGATAACACAGGCCGCACGGGAGACAAGGGGGAAAAATCCCAATCCCGGCAAACCCTTAACATCCCTCTGCTAGCATGGGCGGGTCTTTACGCCATCCGTCCGGCCATGATCCGACCTCTGCGTTTCGCCGCGCTGCTCGCGGCGCCAGTCCTCGCCTTGTGCCTCCCGCCGGCGCGCGCCGCCGACTCCCGGCTGCTGCAAGCACTCACCCAGCTCGCCCCGCAGGCCAACCCGCGCGTGCTCGACCTGGCGCTCAAGGCCGCCGGCTGCGCCGCCGCCAGCGGCCTGCCCGCCTCCCAGCGGCTGGCGGTGATCGACTACTCGCTGCCTTCCACCCAGCCGCGGCTGTGGGTGTTCGACCTCGACCGGCGCAAGCTGCTGTTCAAGGAGCTGGTGGCGCACGGGCGCAATTCCGGCGACAACCTGGCCACGCGCTTCTCCAACCGCAACGACAGCCTGGAATCGAGCCTGGGCCTGTTCCGCACGCAGGACGCCTACCAGGGCCACAACGGTTATTCGCTGCGCATGGAAGGCCTGGAGCCGGGCGTGAACGACAACGCCTTCGAGCGCGCCATCGTGTTCCACGGCGCCACCTACGTCGATCCGGCCGTGGCCGCCAGGCAGGGGCGCATCGGCCGCAGCTGGGGCTGCCCGGCGGTGCGCCGCGCGGTGGCCAAGCCGTTGATCGACACCCTCAAGGGCGGCCAGTACGTGTTCGCCTACTACCCCGACCAGCGCTGGCTCAGCGGCTCGCCCTACCTGCAATGCAGCAACATGCGCATGACGGCGTCCCGGGCGCCCTGAGGCCATTCCATGGGGCCGACGCGCCGATAACGCCTTCCCCCTGCACGCCCGGGAGGGCGCAGGTAGCGGACGATGGAATCGGCGCTTGGCGGCAGGCACTACACTGCCGCACCGTCGACCCGAGGAACCGCCGCATGGCCGAACGCGCTTTTGAACATTACCTGGTGCGCTCCGGCGCCAGCCTGGAAGGCTCGCGCTACACCGCGTGGCTGGCGGTGACGCCGCGCGACCGCGGCTTCCCGGCCTACTACGCGATCTGCGAGAACCGCAGCTTCCGCGACGGCGCCAAGGCCGAGCAGGCCGCCGCCGAGGCGCTCGCCGCCATGCTGGGCCTGGAGGAGGACGGCACGCCGGTGTTCCCCGACGACTACACCGGCTTCGACGACGACGCGCCCACCGGCCCCGCATGACGCCGCTGAAATACCTCGCCGGCTATCCGCAGGCCGTGCAGGAGCAGGTGCGCCGCCTGCATGCCCGCGGCGAGCTGGGCGACTACCTGCAACGCCGCTACCCGCAGCGTCACCCGATCCAGAGCGACCGCGCGCTGCACGCCTACATCGGCGGGCTCAAGCAGACCTACCTGCGCAACGCGCCGGCGATCGACAAGACGCTCTACGACAGCAAGCTCGACGTGATCGGCAAGGCGCTCGGCCTGCACACCGCGATCTCGCGCGTACACGGCGGCCGGCTGGTGGCGAAGAAGGAGATCCGCATCGCAGCGGTGTTCCGCGAGACCGCGCCGGAGTTCCTGCGCATGATCGCCGTGCACGAACTGGCACACCTCAAGGAGCCGGCGCACGACAAGGCGTTCTACCGGCTGTGCACGCACATGGAGCCGGACTACCACCAGCTGGAGTTCGACCTGCGCGTCTACCTGTGCTGGCGCGCGCTGCCGGCGCCGGCCTGAGCCGGCCTCAGCCGCCCGCCTGCGCGGTCCACGCTAGCTCAGTCCACGCCTGCGGCGTGGCGATGCGGAACAAACCCTCGCGCGCGGTGCGCCGCGCCAGGCGCAGCACTTCGCGGTCCTTGCTCAGCAGCCAGCGCGCGCCCGCCGCCAGCGCCAGCTCCAGGAATTTCTGGTCGTCCGCGTCGGCGCAGCGCGGCAACCGCACGGCCACGGGCGACCCCGGCGGATCGGACGGCAGGCAGCGCACCTGCGCATCGAACAGGGCGGCCGCAGCGGCGCGGCGCGCCGCGTCCAGCCGCAGCTGCGGGTAGCCGAGCACCGCCAGCCACTCCGCGCGGCAGTCCTCGCGGGTGACCGCCTCCACCGCGCCCTCGCGCAGCGCCGCCTGCAAGCGCGCGCACTGCGCATCGCCGAACACGAACAGGTCCAGGCACACGTTGGTGTCCAGCACGATGCGCGGCGGCTCCGGAGCAAGCGGCATCGGATCGCTCAATCCACCGCCAGCACGCGCAGGCGCGCCACCGCGGCGGGGATCTGTGCCGGCGCGTCCACCGTGACCACGTGCGGCTCGTCCTCGCCCAGGCCGTTCTCCAGCTCGTGCTCCCAGGTCACGTGGTAGGGCATGTGCACGCCCCAGCCGCCCAGGCGCACCACCGGCTCGATGTCCGAGCGCAGCGAGTTGCCCACCATGGCGAACTGCGCCGGCGCCAGCGCGAACTCGCCGAGCACGCGGCGGTAGGTGCCGGCATCCTTCTCGGACACGATCTCGATGCGGTGGAACAGCCCGGACAGGCCCGACTGCTTCACCTTCTTCTCCTGGTGGAACAGGTCGCCCTTGGTGATCAGCACCACCTCGTGGTGCTCGGCCACCGCCGCCACCGCCTCGCGGATGCCGGGCAGCAGCTCCACCGGATGCGCCAGCACCTCCTTGCCGATCGCCACCAGGCGGTGGATGTCGGAGGCGCTGACGCGCGCGTCGGTGATGGTGATGGCCGTCTCCACCATCGACAGCGCCATGCCCTTGGCGCCGTAGCCGAACAGCGCCAGGTTGCGCCGCTCGGTACCCAGCATGCGCTGGCGCACCTCGCCGTCGGCCACGTCCACGTAGCGGCCCACGATGGCCTGGAACTCCGCCTGCGCGGCCTGGTAGTAGCCCTCGCTGTGCCAGAGGGTGTCGTCGCCGTCGAAACCGATCAGTTGCAGCATCGTCATTCCGTCTTGGCGCCGGGAGCGGCGCCGGAACCGGCCATTGTCCCACTGTCCGTGAGCTGGCGCGTCAAGGCGTAGAGCATGCGCAGGTCGTCGGCGTCGAGCGCATCGCCCTCCGTGCCGCGGAAATGGTGGTGGAAGCTGCGCACGGTGGCCGCGCGGTCCTCCAGCGGATAGCCCACCAGGGCCAGCGCCTGCCACGGGTCGAAGCCCGCCGGCGGGTCCACGAACGGCCCCTGCGGCCACAGCCCGTAGCCCGCCTCGGCCAGCTGCCGCCAGGGGAACAGCGGGCCGGGATCGACCTTGCGGCCCGGCGCCAAGTCCTCGTGGCCGATGACCTGCGTGCGCGGGATGCGCAGCCGCGTGGTGAGGTCGTCCAGCAGGCGCAGCAGGCTCGCGATCTGCGCCGGCGCGAACGGCACGTGGCCGTCGTTGTCCAGCTCGATGCCGATGGAGGCGGAATTGACGTCGGTGATGGTGCCCCAGTGCCCCGCCCCCGCCTGCCACGCGCGCTGCGTGTCGGCCACCAGCTGGTAGATATGGCCGTCGGCGCCGACCAGGTAATGCGCGCTCACCGGGCCGCCGCTGTTGCGCGTGCGCAGGATCTCCAGGCTGCGCTGCACCGAATCCTCGTCGGTGAAGTGGATCACGATCAGCACCGGCCGCCGCACGTCGTAGTTGGGCGAGGGCACCCAGGTGGCGAGCGGGTTGCGCGGCGGCGCGGACGCGCAGGCGGCCAGCAGCGCGCAGGCCGCGAGCGGCGCGACCCGGCGCAGCGCCCGCGGGGAAAGGAAACGGAGCATGGCGGTCATCCCGACGAGAAGCCGTCCGAACCTGCCGCGCGCGCCGTGGCGCGTCAAGTCCCGCAAGGCATGGGCGCCGGCTTCGCCGACAGCGCGCCGCACGCCGCAGCGCGGCCGTCGCGGTTCCTGAGACGGCCGCGCCCTAACTTGCCCGGGCCGCAGCGGTTCCCCTCCGTAGCCGGCATCAGCCTCCTGGCAGTGGCTGGTTCTACCCTTGGCCGCGCCGGCGCCTCGCCGGCGCGGCTTTTTTTCGGCACCGGCCAAGCCTGACGCCGCCGCTTCGCCGGAGGCGTGGAGCCCAGGCGCACCGCCCCGTACCGGCACTCCGCTTGGCCGCCATACATGTGTATGACGTATGGTGCCCCGGAACGCATGCCGTGCCGCATGGCCCTCTCTACCCGCCAAGGAAAGCATCGCCATGAAACCCTGCCTGCTGGTCCTGCCCCTGCTCCTGGCCGCCTGTGCCTCCGCCCCGAAGGCGGACGATGCGCCACCGGCGCCGGCGGCCGCCGCGACGCCGGCCAGCTCGACCTCACCCGCCTCGACCCCAACTGCCTCAACCCCAGCCGCCTCAACCCCAGCCGCCTCCGACGCCGCCACGCTCGGCCGCTACCACTGGCAGCTGAGCGAAGCCAGCGGCCGCGACGGCAAGCGCCTCGATGCGCTGTTCGCGCGCCCCGACAAACCCTTGCAACTGGATTTCGAGCGCGACCACCTCGCCATCGCGAACGGCTGCAACACGATGGGCGGCGGCTACCGCCTCGCTGGCGGGCGGCTCGAAATCAGCGCGCTGATACAGACCATGATGGCCTGCGCCGATCCCGCCCTGAACCGTCTCGACGCGGCCATCCGCCAATACCTGCACGGGCGTCCGCAGTTCAACCTGCAGGGCGATGCGCAATCGCCGCGCCTCACTCTCGTCACCGACGGCGGCGACCGCCTGGTCTTTGCCGGCGTGCCCACGCCCGCCACGCGCTACGGCAGCGAGGGCGAGACGGTCTTCCTCGAAGTGGCCGCGGACACGCAGCCCTGCCGCCACCCGCTGATGCCGTCTGCGCAATGTCTGCAAGTGCGCGAACGCCACTACGACGACGCGCAGGGCCTGCTCACCACGGCATCCGGCCCCTGGCACCCGCTGTACCAGCCGATCGAGGGCTACACGCACGAGGCCGGCGTGCGCAACGTGCTGCGCGTGAAGCGCTACGCGATCGCACACCCGCCCGCCGACGCGCCGTCCAGCGCCTACGTGCTCGACATGGTGGTGGAATCGGAGCGGGTGAAGCACTGAGCGCCGGCGCCACCCGGCCAGCCGCACCCTGCCACCGCCGGCCCGGCGTGCTGGTGGACAGCGGCGCCGCGGCAGGCCGGCCGCCGCCCGGCCCTGCCCGGCGGGTGCTGCCAGCCGCGCCGAGGCAAGGCTTCCGGCACCGATCGACCTTGACGCTCTCCTTCCGCCGGCTCCCTGCCGGCGGAAGCCAACGCGCAGGCGCTCAGGCCCCGACGCGCCGCCGCACCGCCTCGAAATCGCGCACCGGCCGCACCTCGATGCAGCCGGTCTGCGCCCACGGCAGCGCGGCGGCGAGGCGCAGGGCCTCGTCCATGTCCGGCGCCTCGACCAGGTTGAAGCCGGCGAGGTATTCCTTGGTCTCGGCGAACGGGCCGTCCACCACCATCGTGCGTTCGCCGCGGATGCGCACAGCCTTGGCCGTGGCCGGCGCCTCCAGCTGCTGCGCATCGAGCAGGCAACCCTCCCCGCGCAGCGCATCCGCGCTGGCGATGCAGTGGCGCATGCGCGCGTCGTATTCGCCGGCAGGCAGGGCATTGAGCAGTGCGTCGTCGACGTAGACCATGAGCAGGAACTTCATGCGGCGTCCTCGCAACCTCGACATTCGGGCGGCGCCTACTGTATCGGACCCGGCCGCCCGCGACCGCTGCCACGGCAGCCGGAGGACGGCGCCCGGCGCCGGCATGAAGCGCCCGCGCCGTCGCATCGCCACCCGCAGCGGCGCGCCGCTCACAACCGCCCCAGCAGCCACAGGATGAGGAGGATCACCAGGATCAGGCCAAGGCCGCCGCTCGGGTAATAGCCCCATGAGCGCGAATACGGCCAGGTCGGCAGGCCGCCGATCAAGGCCAGAATGAGCACGATGACGACGATGGTCAGCAGCATGGTCAAGCCCCTCCTTCGCGACGTTGCGGCGCAACCGGAAGCACGCGCGCATCGTGCTCGCTGCCCGCGTTGAGGGGGTGTGACGAACAGGCAACGCGCCGCGTCACATCCGTGCACGGCCCTGGTCTGCCTTGAATGGCGGCGGGGGAAGCGAGGCCGCGCACGCGGCGCGCTCAGCCCGCCTCGCTGGCGAGGCGCAGGTTGATGCCGAGCGCCGTGGCCAGCTCGCGCATCGGCTCGTTGTCGCGGGCCAGCGTCATCCAGCCCGCGTAGGCATCCTCGCCGGTCTCCCACAGCCACACGGTGTAGCCGAACTCGAGCAGCCGATCGTAGGCCACGGCGAGCAGCGCGGGGCTGTCCATCTCCTCGAAGAAGTCCTCCTCCGCGGTATCGCCGCCCCAGTCCACGGCGAGGTTCCAGCGCAAGGCCAGCTCGTCGATCGCCTGCACCAGCGTGCGCGGCTCGCCCGTCTCCACGTAGAAGCCCGAACGCCAGTCGATCACCTGCCCCACCAGCTCCACCGGCTCGCGCGCGCCGCCGGCCTGGGCCTCGGCATCGCGGTAGGCGGCGAACTCCTGCAGCGCGGTTTCCTCGTCGCCCGGATTGATCAGCTGCAGCAACTGCCAGACCAGCGCCTCCTCCGGCAGGTCGTCGGCCTCGTCCGGCGCGTGGAAGCTCTCGTCATCGTCGTCGAAGTCGCTCATGGGCGGATCGTTGCGTGGGGGGCTGCATGGTTGCGCGGACGAGGCGGCTTGGAAAGCCCCGTGCGCCCCGGCGACAGCGGCGCCCGCCAGCTGGTATATGGTCTAGCTCCACATCCAAGGGCGAGGGGGATCACCGATGCAAGCGGACCGGCAAGCGCTGCAACGCGGCCTGGGCGAGCGGCACATGCGCCTGATGGCGCTGGGCTCGGCCATCGGCGTGGGGCTGTTCCTGGGCTCGGCCAACGCCATCAAGCTGGCCGGCCCCGGCATCCTGCTCTCCTACGTGATCGGCGGCGCGGCCATCTTCATCATCATGCGCGCGCTGGGCGAGATGGCCGTGCACCACCCCGTGGCCGGCTCCTTCAGCCGCTACGCGCAGGACTACCTGGGGCCGCTGGCCGGCTACCTCACCGGCTGGAACTATTGGTTCATGTGGCTGGTGACCTGCATCGCCGAGATCACCGCGGTGGGCATCTACATGGGCGTGTGGTTCCCCGACGTGCCGCAGTGGATCTGGGCGCTGGCCGCGCTGGCCGCGATGGGCGCGGTGAACCTGGTGGCGGTGCGCGCCTACGGCGAGTTCGAGTTCTGGTTCGCCATGATCAAGGTGGTGACCATCGTGGCGATGATCCTGGGCGGCGGCTGCATGATCGTGTTCGGCCTCGGCAACCACGGCGTCGCCACCGGCATCAGTAATCTCTGGACGCACGGCGGCTTCTTCCCGCACGGCGCGCAGGGCGTGCTGATGGCCCTGCAGATGGTGATGTTCGCCTACCTGGGCGTGGAGATGATCGGCCTCACCGCCGGCGAGGCGGCCAACCCGGCCCGGACCATCCCCGCCGCGATCAACTCGATGTTCTGGCGCATCCTGATCTTCTACGTCGGCGCGCTGTTCGTGATCCTCTCGATCTACCCGTGGGACGAGCTCGGCACCCGCGGCAGCCCGTTCGTGATGACCTTCGAGCGCCTGGGCATCCGCTCCGCCGCTGGCCTGATCAATTTCGTGGTGCTCACCGCCGCGCTCTCCTCCTGCAACGGCGGCCTCTACAGCACCGGCCGCATGCTCTACAACCTCGCCCAGCAGGGCCAGGCCCCGCGCGCCTTCGCGCACACCTCGCGGCGCGGCGTGCCCGCGCGCGCCATCGCCCTCTCCATCGCCGCGCTGCTGATCGGCGTGCTGCTCAACTACCTGGTGCCGGCCAAGGTGTTCGTGTGGGTGACCTCCATCGCCACCTTCGGCGCCATCTGGACCTGGGCCGTGGTGCTCGTCGCGCAGATGCAATTCCGCCGCCGCCTCGGCGAGGCCGAGCGCGCGCGGCTTACTTTCCGCACGCCCTTCTACCCCTACGCCTCGTGGCTCGCGCTGGCCTTCCTGGTGCTGGTGGTAGGGTTGATGGCGTACTTCCCCGACACGCGCGTGGCGCTGGTCGTGGGGCCGCTGTGGCTGGTGCTGCTGGCGGTGCTGTACCGCGTGCTGGGGTTGGCGGCGGGCATGCCCGAGGGTCAGCCGTCCAAGGCCACGGCGGAGCATTCCTGACTATCGGGAGTGCTGAGAGCAGCATCGGCTGCCATGACTGGCCCGTGGCCGGACCGGCCACGGGATTCATCGGGACATGACCATCGCCGCATGGGCCTGCTGCGCCAGCTGGCCCTGTTGCTGAGCATGGCTTTCGGCTTGGGCGTGAACTTGCGTCTGCGTCCATTGCAACGCCGCCTTCTGCCATTCCAAGCTGCTCTGTTCGAGCGGCGCCTTGATCGCCTGCGCCGTCTCGACGTGGACGCTCGCATTGAGCGCCCGCGGAATGACGTGCTGCACGGCAAAGGCCCGCGAACCGTCCTCGCTCAGCACCACGGCATCGATACGGCTCAACCCACCCGCCGCAGCCGCCACGACCAGCGCACCGGCCAGGTTCTCGCTGTGCCGATCCGGCACACGGCCCATCTGAGCATCGAGCTTGTGCACGCCATCGCGTATCTGCTGGAACATCGCATGCCCGGCGTGCGATGGATCGTCCAGGCGGAGCGGCCTGGCCGGTAGATCCCCGGCCGGCAGAATTTCGGCACGCTGCAGCACCTGCTGCGCGGACCGCTCGGCCTTGTCGATCCGGCTGTCCATGCTTGGCAGTACCGTTGGGCGCATCAGGTGGCGCTCGAATGCCTCGGTACCAGCCGACTTGACCTGCGTCACCGCGCTGACGGCCCCGAACAGGCGTGGATAGTTGCCCGGATTCGGCTCCAAAGCGGCGGCGCCATGCGCGCCCAGGGCTGCACCCACCATGGCCCCTACGGCGGGTGCGTGCCGCGTCGTGTTCTGGACATACTGACCCGCGACATCCAACCCGCTGCCGGCCAGGTGGCCCACGCCGTTCACGGCCTCGTACTGGAGTTGGCCGACCTGTGCGGCCACCCGCCCCGTTCCCGACTGCAAGGCCCGCGTCGCGCCCCGGGTCACCGCTGCGTCCGCGTGGCCTTGACGGCGGGCCTCGGCAGCCAGAGCCTGCCCCCGGCGGTCCGCCTCCTCACCCGCCTGATCGAGCCGCCCTGCCTGCGTGTCTGTCCACGCCCGTACCCCGTCGGGCAGGACTCCGCCCACGCCGCGCAGCAAGCCGGCCTCCATCGACGCGCCAAGCTTCTGCGCATGCCCCAGCCCCTGATCGATCCAGGCTTGCGCCTCGCCAACGGCTTCGCGCGAGCGAGCCGCAACCCCGCCGGCATAGCGCTCGGCCGCCTGCGCCGCCGCGCCCTCGAACTGCGTCACGGCACGTGAGACCTGCCCGCCCATCTCGGCCGCGCTGCGCACGCCATCGCCGGAGGCACGCAGCGCCTGATGAGCCATGCGGCCAACCGCCGCCGCGACCTCACCGCCGCGCTCGCCGACATGAGCGCCTTGCGCCGCCGCGCTCATGGTTTTCAACACCGGCCCGGCAAGATAAGTCACCTCCGGCAACGAAAGTGCGTGATTGCGCGCCAACAGCGGGCTGGCCGGGTCGTTCGGGTTCAATCGGACCATGGGCGCCAGCAACGGTTGCACATTGCCTGCGGCCAGCGGCAGGTCGCGCAACATCTGATCGGTGTCGCCGGTTGCGACCTTGTCGACGAAAGCACGCACTGACGCCTGCGCCTCGGGCGGCACGCTCTTGTCCAACTGCCGCTTGAGCAGCTCGCGACCCTCGGGCAACGCATTGAGCAACCGGCTGGTCTCCTTCAACACGCCGCTCAGCTCCGCGCGCTGGTTCACATCCATCGCATGGAGATTCTCCTGCACGCCGTTGCTGAGTAGTTCGCCCTGTACCTGGTAGGCGGTAACGCGGTGGCTGACGTCGTAGACGGAAAGCCCGTTCTGCTCGCCGAATCGCTTCGCGGTTTCCGGATGCAGGCCAGCGGCATTCCAAGTGGTGGCTGCATTGCCAGTTACCGCCGCAGCGGCCGAGGCCATGCCGCCGGCTAGGCTGTGCCCGGTGAGCTCGAAGTCGAGGCCGTTAATTTTCAACTGCGATGCCAAACCCATGGCGCGGTCGTAATAGTCGGTTTCCAGCCCGATCGACTGCGGAAAGTTGTTGGCAAGAAAATCTTCCTGAGTGGTGTCGCGCAGGCCTTGGGAGGTCCTTACTTCGCCTGACGAGCCTTTGTACGCCACCACAGGCCGATAGCCGGATCCAAGCACACTGGGATCGGGCAGATAGACTTCGGCGCGAAAACCGGACTTGTCCGGATGCAGAGCTTCTTTAAGCTCACTGTCGGCCATATGAAGTTTTGATGCGTATTCGCGCAGTCTGTCAGGATGCTCGCTAGCGCGTACCCAACCTGAGGGTGGCTGGCCCGCTCCCGTCGCGGCGTCATACACATCGGCAGCCAATTCGCCCATTTGGCGGTCGTGGTAGAGCTTCTGCAATTGTGCCGCCTTATCCTGAGCGGCGGTGTCGCCGCTGGCGCGGAGCTGTTGCAGCAGGGCTTGCTCTTGCTGGTGATCGATAGAGCCGGACATGACATCACTCCTTGATGGGTTGGCTTACAACAGCGGGATGTCCTTTTCTTCGTAGGGAAAGCCGAGGTT
>NZ_LFQR01000094.1 GCF_001182895.1 Frateuria defendens
CGATGACGGCGCGAAACGGCACCAAAGCATACCGAAGGCGCTGACTGCGGCACGTCACGACTGCTTCGCGGTGATTTTTGGCAACTCGATTTGTAAGGCGTTGCACAAAAATCACCCGAAATGCCAGCGAGAAGGGCTGTGGACACTGTGGACGGGACAACACATCTAAATATCCTTTTTTCCAAGCCACTTACAAAATGTCGCATAGACAAAATCGTAAGCCTCGCCAGTGGAAGAGAAAGCAGCCAACTCATCGGGCCTATCTCGCTCCACGTAATACACTTTCGTCACACCATCCCCCTCCACAACACAGACGCGGTCACTATTCTGGATACCATCCAACGAATAATCATTTGGATGAACACCCAACTCTTCCAATTTAACTATCAACTGATCATGCGTCATTGCTGGATAACCCTCAAATACCCATTGTCAATATACCACTGCACTGAATTTGGCGTTTGAAACTGCACTCCCTTACCCGGTTGCCCGAACCAAGGCAAGGCATTGGATTGCGTCACCCCCGGAATTGGCTTTATGACTTCATATTGGTAATAGGGCTTGGTCGCTTGATAGGAAGAGGGTAGCGCTCGCCCCTCGAAGGAATCACCAAGCGGAGACAGATAAGTTCCTCCAGGATATCCGTAACGATCAAGTTGAACACCAACCCCCAGAGTAGTGTCATAAATTGGAGCATAAGCACCGCCGTTAGGCGGCCAAATCCCCAATGACTCCTGCAGCTGACCCTCTGCTTGACTAAATTGCCCAAAATTAGAACTGGATCGTGCAGCCTGGCTATCCGTAATATTGCTAAGCACACGAGCGCGGATAGCGGTGGAATCAACCACTGCATCTGGAATCACATTCGAAACAATCGATCCAGAATTAACATTCGCCGCCACTCCAATCCTTGACGGCAAACCAGCGCCCACGGCCGCAATCATACCAATGGACATATCTCGCCAATACGACCCATTGGTGAACATACCCGCCAAGTTGCCCCAGGCCTGCTGCCCCTCCCCATTAACGAGGTCGGTCACGAAATTGCTGCCCTGTAGCGCGTATTCAGGGCTGTTGTTGCCCATGAAGTCGTAAATATTGCTACCCGCACCCACCGCCACCAAATAGTTCTTGTAATCCGACGGCTGCATGATCAGCGTCGTTTGGTTCTGAGGGTTGGTGATCGTGTAACTCACTACTTGGTTCTGGTCGTTGAGGTTGGCGATCACACCATCCTGATTTACACCGTCAGCACGGGTCAGAGGGACGGAATGGTCGCCCTGCATCGCCAGGATCGTGCCGCAACCGCTTGCTGACGGGCTCTGTTTGCACGCATCCAGCTCAGCCTGGTAATCGGAGTAGTGGTGGATATCGTTGTAGAGCGTGCCGGCGTTCGCGACGGCAGCGCCCGATCCGCCACCAACCGCCGCACCAATCAGTGTCGAACCGAACACTGCTCCAGATGCCCCAAGGTGCTGCATCAGATACGGCGAAGATACCTCGCCGACACCTGCGCCCAGCGCACCTTGTAATGCATTGCCTCCACCCATGCCGGCGGCAATGGCACCAATGCCTGTATGCAATAAGGTTTCGCCGGCACCTCCAGCCTTCCAGGTGTCGAATGTCCCCTGATTGGCGTTCATGATCGCCATCTGCTGATTCAAGTCGGACTGAACTGCCTGCCTGCCCTCGTCGCTCAACAAGCCGCTTTGTAATGCCTGCTGGTCTTTTACTGCCTGTACCGCCGCCTTTTCATACGGCTGCGTAAGCGCCTGGCCGATATCGCCCGCCGCCTGCATCCCCACCTGCCCGGCCACCTGCCCCAGTTGCAGCCGCTCCTTCACCTTGTCCACGTCGAAGCGGTTCGCTACGCCGTTGCCGTCCAGCGCCGTCACGTCGCGGTTGAGGCCGGATAGGTCTTGGCCGGGGTTATCGCGGATGGTCAGCGTGCCCGAGGCGAGGCCCG
This sequence comes from Frateuria defendens, assembly GCF_001182895.1. Lineage (GTDB taxonomy): Bacteria > Pseudomonadota > Gammaproteobacteria > Xanthomonadales > Rhodanobacteraceae > Frateuria_B > Frateuria_B defendens. The sequence goes on from NZ_LFQR01000094.1 coordinate 1,967, forward strand.
CCGGCGTCGTGCTGCTGGCGTCGTGGCTCTGCGGGATGGACAGGCTCGGCATCACACCCATGCTGAAGCCCTGGCTGGCGTTGGCCCCCGCACCAGTGTCGCTGCCTCCGCCAGCATTGCCGCCACCGCCACCGTCGCCTCCGCCACCACCGAAGCTGGCGCTGACCGTCGCCCCCATCTGGCTCGCGCTGTAGTCCGCCTTGTTCTTCAGGTCGCTGTAGCTGAAGCTCCCCGTGTCCAGCAGGTTCTGGCTCGCATCCGCCGTGCTGGCGATCGCACCGCCCGTCAGGTTGGTGTTGCCCCCGACGTGGATGTCGTAGCCGCCCTGCCCGGCCTGGATGCCCGTCTGCGCCGTCACGCTCTGGTAGTTGTTGCGGATGTTGGTCTGGCTATAGCTCACGCTGGCACTGCTGGAGCCGTAGCAGATCGGCGGGATGCACAGGCTCAACCCCGCGCTCGCACTCTGGTCCAGCTCCTTGTAGGTCTGCGTGTCCTGGGTGCTGGTCAGGTCCAGGTTGCGGCCGACGTTGGCCAGGACCGTGTCGCCGCTGGCCTGGGCGCCGTGCAGGGTGGTGTCCCGCCCGCTGCTCAGGCTCAGCACGTTGCCGGCGGTGACTTCACTGGCGTGGTTGGCATGGCCGTCGCCATCGGCCTTGGCTCGTGCCATGGCCGCCGCCAGTTCGATGGTGAAGCCGTTCTGCTG
>NZ_LFQR01000095.1 GCF_001182895.1 Frateuria defendens
CCGGCCAAAGGCCGGCCAGAACGCAGCACCACAGCATTACACGGATCAATCAAGCGCCCGCCCCCCATAGCGCCGAAACAACAACGCCGCACAACTCCCCCCAAACCCGAAATTGTTCGACAGCACACTGTCCACCCGCCGCACATGCGTGGCGGTCACCAGCGGCGCACCCGCGAAGGCCGGGTCCGGCGATGCCGCCGGCAGGCCGGCGGTGACGAAGCCCTGTTCCATCATCAGCAGCCCCGCGATGGCGTCCAGCGCCCCCGCCGCCCCCGGCGCATGCCCGCTCAGCCCCTTGATCGAGGACATCGCCGGCACCGCCGCGCCGCGCTCGGCGAACACCTGCTCGATGGCCTGCCACTCGGCGAGGTCGCCCTGCGGCGTGGCGCAGGCGTGGGTGTTGAGGTAGTCGGGCAAGGTGCCGGCCTGGTTCAGCGCCTGGCGCATGGCGTGGGCGATGCCGGCGGCGCCGGGGCCGACCATGCTGGCGGCCTCGGTGGCGCTGCCGTAGCCGGCGAGTTCGGCGAGCACGGGGGCGCCGCGCGCGAGCGCGTGCGAGAGCGATTCGAGCACCAGCACGCCGGCGCCGGCGGCGAGCACGAAGCCGTCGCGGCGGCTGTCGTAGGGGCGCGAGGCGTGCGCCGGATCGTCGTTGCCGGCCACCGCCATCGCGCCCATGGCGTCGAACCACATGGCGGTGCTGTCGTGCAGCTCTTCGCTGCCGCCGGTGAGCACCACGTCCTGCTTGCCGAGCTGGATCAGCTCCATCGCCTGGCCGATGGCGTGGGTCGCGCTGGTGCAGGCGGAGCTGACCGTGTAGCTCGGGCCGCCGATGCCGAAGGCGTGCGCGATGCCGGCGGAGAGCGCACTGCTCATGCCGCGCGGCACGATGAAGGGCGAGAGCTTGTGGATGCCGCGCTCGCGGTGGCTGGCCAGCGCCTCCTCGTGCTCGCTGAGCGCGGCGCCGCCGCCGAGCACCAGGCCGCAGCGCTCGGAGGACAGGGCCTCGGCGGGAAGCGCGGCGTGCGCGAGCGCCTCCTGCATGGCGTGCCAGGCGTAGACCGACGGCGCGCCGAGGAAGCGGCGCAGCTTGCGCGGCGGCTCGGGCAGGCCGGCGAGGTCCACCGGGCCGCCGACGCGGGTGCGCATCGCCAGGCGCGCGAAGCCGTCCATGTGGCGCAGGCCGCTGCGGCCCTCGCGCAGCGCGTCGGCGAAGGCGTCGCGGCCGTGGCCCAGGCAGGACACCACGCCCAGGCCCGTCACCGCCACGCGCGGCAGGCCGCGGGCGTCGAGCAGGGCGCTGTCGCGCGGCGCCTGAGCCATCAGGCGACCGCCTTGAAGATCAGCGAGGTGTTGATGCCGCCGAAGGCGAAGTTGTTGTTCATCACGTACTCGGCGCCGAGGCGGCGGCCCTCGCCGGTGATGTAGTCCAGCTCCCCGCACTCGGGGTCGACGTCGGTGAGGTTGATGGTGGGCGCGAACCAGCCCTCGCGCATCATGGCGATGGCCCACCAGCTCTCCAGCGCACCGCAGGCGCCCAGGGTGTGGCCGACGTAGCTCTTCATCGAGCTCACCGGCACTTTGTTGCCCAGCACTGCCGCGGTGGCGCGGCTCTCGGCCACGTCGCCGCGGTCGGTGGCGGTGCCGTGGGCGCTGACGTAGCCGATGGCCTCGGGCGCGAGCTGCGCGTCCTGCAGGGCCAGGCGCATCGCCACCGCCATGGTCTCGCTGGCCGGCTGGGTGATGTGGCCGCCGTCGGCGTTGCAGCCGAAGCCCACCACCTCGGCGTAGATCCGCGCGCCGCGCGCCACGGCGTGTTCGTATTCCTCCAGCACCAGGGTGGTGGCGCCTTCGCCCACCACCAGGCCGTCGCGGGCGCGGTCGAACGGGCGCGGGGTGAGCGGCGCCTCGTCGTTGCGGCTGGAGGTGGCGAACAGCGTGTCGAACACCGCCACGCCGGGGCCGGAGAGTTCCTCCGCGCCGCCGCACAGCATCAGCGTCTGCTTGCCCTGCTGGATCGCCTCGTAGCCGTAGCCGACGGCCTGGCTGCCGGAGGTGCAGGCGCTGGAGGTGGGGATGATGCGGCCCTTGAGGCCGAAGAACACGCCGATGTTCACCGCCGTGGTGTGCGCCATCATCTGGATGTAGCTGGTGGCCGTCACGCCCTGCATGGAGCCGGTGTCGAGCATGCGCCCGAGCACGCGCACCGGCTCCACGCTGCCGCCGGAGGAGCCGTAGGCCACGCCCATGCGGCCGTCGCGGATGGCCGTGTCGTCGAGCAGGCCGGCATCCGCCAGCGCGCGCTCGCTGGCGGCCACCGCCAGCTGCGCCACGCGGCCCATCGAGCGCAGGTGCTTGCGCGGCCAGGGCGGCAGCTCGAAGTCGTCCACCGGGCAGCCGAGGCGGCTGTTGAGCGCGTCGAAGTAGTCCCACTCGGGCATGCGCCGCACCACGTTGCGGTACTCGCGCAGGCGCGCGGCGATCTGCGTCCAGTCGTGGCCCAGCGGCGTGATGCCGCCGATGCCGGTGATCACCACACGCTTCATCGTGGCGGTTTCCTTGGCGTGGTTCATGGGGTGCGTTCCCCGCGTGGCAGGCTGAGCGGCGCGAGCAGGGCGGTGAAGCCGATGCCGAGCAGCAGGGTGAGGCCGAAGTGGCGCAGCGCCGGCATCGAGCTTGCGGCCAGCAGGCCGAAGGAGAGCAGGGCGGTGACGGCCGACAGCAGCACACCCGCGTAGGCCGCGCCGGGGCGGTGCGCGGTGTGCGGCTCGCCCTCGCGCAGGAACACCGCGTAGTTGGCGCCCACGCCCAGCACCAGCATCAGCGCCATGCCGTGGAAGAGGGTCAGCGGCTGGCCGAGGTAGCCGAGCACGGCGAGGCTGAAGGCTATGCCAAGCGCCGGCGGCGCCAGCACGCGCGGCATGCCGCGCAGGCCATAGCGCCAGGCGAACAGCGGCGCGATCAGCACCAGCGCGCCGAGCAGCCACAGGCCGGCGTAGGCGCGGTAGCGGCCGAACAGGGCGGAGACGCTGGCCGGCTTGTCCACCAGTTCCACGCCGGGCAGGCCGGCGGCGGCCGCGTGCAGGGCCGGCACGTCGTCGCCGCCCTGCGGCAGCACGATCGAGCCGTAGCCGTGGGCGCTCGCGCCCAGCCACAGGTGGCGGAACGGCGTGGCGATGGGCCACTTCAGCCAGTCCTCCAGCGCCAGCGGCGTGCCGGGCCAGGCGGCGAGATAAGCTTCGACGGCAGCGGGCTTGAAGCCGGCCTTGGCGAGGCGCCGGCCCAGCGCCTCGCGGTCGGCGAACAGCGGCGCGAGCAGGGCGTGGTCCTGCGCCTGCCGCTGATGCGAGGGCACCATGCCGGCCAGGCCCAGCCAGCCCTGCAGCGTGCCGGCGTCCACCATGGCCTGCAGCCGCGCCTCCAGCGCCTCCTCGCGTTCGAGCACCTGCTCGGCGCCCTCGCCGTGCACGAGGAAGAACTGCGTGCCGCCGCCGATGCCGGCGACCTCGCGCACGAGGTTCTCCTGCCGGGTGATCTCGGCCGGCGTGTCGATCAGCTGGCGGATGTCGTCGTCGTGGCCGAGCCGCCACCAGCCGGGCGCGGCGAGCAGCACCAGCAACCCCAGCAGGGCGAAGCCGCCGCGGCGGCGGCCCAGCCGCGCGCTGGCGTGCTGCAGGGCCAGCGCGCCGCGCACCAGCGCCGGCGACATCGGCCGCGCGGGCCGCGTGAGCAGCGCCGGCAGCAGGCAGAACACGCTGAGGCAGGCGGCAATGAGGCCGCTCACCGCGAAGCAGGCCATCTGGCGCAGCGCGGGGAAGGGCAGCAGGCCGAGCAGCGCGTAGCCCAGCAGGGACGTGCCCAGCGCCAGCAGCAGCGCGGGCCGCACCTGACGCAGGCCGGCCAGCGGCTGCCAGCGCTCGCCGGCGTTGGCGCGCGCGCAGAGGTACTGGATCGAATAGTCCACCGCCTCGCCCAGCAGCGCGGCGCCGAACACCAGCGTCAGGAGATGCATCTGGCCGAATGCCAGCACGGTGACGGTGGCGGCCACGGCCACGCCGATGGCAGTGGAGAGGAAGGCCAGCAGCAGCGCGCCCGCCGAGCGGAACACCCACAGCAGCAGCAGCGCGATGCCCACCGTGGAGGCGATGCCGACCACGTGCACGTCGCGCTCCGCGCCGGCGCGGGCGGTGGCGGCGTGGAAGATCGCCCCGGCGCGCACCAGATCGGCCTGCGGATGCGCGTGGCGCAGCGCCTGCTCGGCCTGGGCCAGCGCGCCCAGCGCGCGGCGCTGCACGGCATCGTCGTAGGCCGAGCCGTGCAGCATGGCGGTGACCATCACGTAGCTGTGCCCGTCGCGGTGCGCGACCAGCAGGTCGTCCTCCGGCACCAGCGCCGAGCGGCTCCACGGTTGCTGGTCCAGCCAGTGCTGCAGCCAGCCGAAGGGGTCGTCCTCGAGGCGCGTGCCGACGCCGGCCAGGAACGGCTCGTTGAGCCGCTGCGCCAGCGCCTGCGGGAGGTCGTAGCCCGGCTGCGCCAGCGTCGCGCGGTCGGCATCGCCCAGCAGCATGAAGCGGTGCGGCAGGTAGGGCGCCACGAACTGGTTGAGGTCGAACGGCGGCAGCTCGGCGATCACGCTGCCGAAGGCGCCGCTGCGTTCGAGCGTGCGGCCCAGCTCGCGGGCGGCGTCCTTGGCGGCGTCGTCGTCGGCGTCGGCCACCAGCAGCGTCATGCGGTCGCCGTCCGCGTGGGCCAGGCGATCGACGGCCACTTCCGCCAGCGGATGCCGCTCGGTGGCCGGCAGCATCGCCAGCAGGTCGGTCTGCACCGGCGAGCCGCCGCGGCCGAACAGCAGCCACGCGCCGAGCAGGACCACCGCCAGGGCCGCCAGGGCGAATGCGCTGGCGCGTACGCCGGCGCGGCTCATGGCAGGCCGAGCGCGCGTTGCTCCAACGCGCTGAGCGTGCCGGCATCGCGGGTGTCGGCGAAGCGGATGTCGGTGCGCTCGCCGCTGGCGAGCTCGATGCGGATGCCGTCGAGGTAGTCGCCGCCGTCGAGTTCGATGCCGCTCAGCACGCGCGCCATGCGCGATTGCCGCGGCACGAAGTGCAGCCGCCACTGGCCGAGGTCGCCGCTGGCCTCGATCTGGAACTGGCGCAAGGCCTCGTCCGGCTTGCCGGCCAGCAGCGATTGCAGCATCTGCGAGACCTGCGACACGCCGCGGTCGCCGCGCACGCTCCGCAGCGTGCCGTCCGGGCCGATGCGCGCGGTGCGGCTGCCGGTGAGCGCGAGGCTCTCCTGGTAGGGCTCGCGCACCTGCCAGAGCATGCCGTGGCCGAGCACGAACAGCAGCTGGCCGCGGCTCACCTGGGGCTGGGCCAGGGCGGGATTCTCGCGGCGCTGGTTGAACTCGGCCCGCACGCTGGGGTGCCTGCCCAGCTGCGCCAGCACGGCCTGGAGCAGGCTGTCGTCCTGCGCGAGGCAGGCGGGGGCCAGGCAGAGCAGCAGCAATAGGGCGATCAGGCGGCGCATGCAGATTCTCCTCGCAGTCGCCGCCAGAGCAGCAGCGGTATCCGTGGGAGCATACCGAGCAACAGCCGCGTGTGCATGGCCGAGATGCGCAGGTTGTCGCGCAGCATGCGGAAATGCGAGAGCCCGCCTTCCGGATAGCGCACCCGCGTGGGCAGGTTGCGCACCGGCACGCCGCGCCAGGCCAGGCGCACCGCGATCTCGGTGTCGAAGTCCATACGCGCGGGCACGCGCCGGCGCGCGAGCTCGGCCACGGTCTCCGCCAGCGGGTAGAGGCGGTAGCCGCACATCGAGTCGCGGATCGAGAGCGACAGCGTCTCGATCCACACGAATACGTGGGTGACATAGCGGCCGTAGAGCCGCGCGTGCGGCACGCTGGCGTCGTAGACCGGCGCGCCGCAGACCATCGCGCGCGGGCATTCGCGCGAGGCGGCCAGGAAGCGCGGCGCGTCGCCGGCGTCGTGCTGGCCGTCGGCGTCGATCTGCAGCGCGTGGCTGTGGCCGGCCGCGTGCGCGGCGCGCAGGCCGGCCTCGAGCGCGCGGCCCTTGCCCTGGTTGTGCGGCAGGCGCAGCAGCGTCATGCCTTCCGTGTGTTGCGCGAGATCGTCGAGCACCGCGCGGGTGGCCGCGTCGCTGCCGTCGTCCACCACCAGCACCGGCAGGCCGTGTGCGCGCAGTGCATGCACCGTTTGCGCGATGGTGTCCTTGTGGTTGTAGATCGGGATCAGCGCGCAGGGCGCGAAATCCGCCGCGCCGTCCGCGCGGCGCGTCGCCGGCGTCGCCACGCCGCGGCTCAGCGCGTGAGCAGCGTGCGGACGGTGGCGACCACGTCGTCCACCGTCCGCACCGCCTTGAAATCCTCGGGCTTGATGCGCATGCCGGTCATGTCCTGCACCTGGATAGCCAGGTCCACCGCGTCGATGCTGTCCAGCTCGAGGTCGGTGAACAGGTGGGCGTCGGGGGTGACGCGCGCGGGGTCGATCTCGAAGGTATCGCGCAGGATGTCCTTCAGTCTCAGCAGGATCTCGTCGTTGCTGATTCCTGTGGCGATGGTCGTGCTCATAACTTCCTGGATGGTTGTTCGCAGCTGTACGACGGAACGTCCCTTGTTCGCGACCGGCGGCTTGTCCTGATACCGAACTTGAGGGTGGCGTTCCGGACGCGGCCTTCAGGCCCCGCCCTGTGACGGCATATGGCGATGTGGTTCCGTTGCCCGCCCTACGGGCTCCCCTGGCGACTCCCTCCCCTGAGGCGAGGCCATGGGGGGATGGTGCCATGCCGGGCAGTTTAACGGAACTGCCCCGGTCGCCGCGGCTCGGGCGGCAACCGGGGCCCTGGTGCGCCCCCGCAGCGGCGCGGCGCTTACTGGCCGCGCATGCGGCCCTGGAAGCGCGGGCCGTTGCCCATGTAGGGCAGCTTGATGCGGCCGATGGCCTCGATGCGCTCCTCCGCCAGGCGGTCGGCCGCCTTGTAGGTGGGGATGCCCTGGGTCTTGCTGATCTCGAAGATGCGCGAGAGGTTGTAGTAGATGGTGCGCGTCATGCGCATGGCGCGCTCGCGGTTGTAGCCGTCGATCTCCAGCGACACGTTCATCACGCCGCCGGCGTTCACCGCATAGTCGGGCGCGTACAGCACGCCGCGGCGGGCCAACTCGTCGCCGATGGCGTCGGTGGCGAGCTGGTTGTTGGCGGCGCCGCAGACCACCTTGGCCTTGATGCGGTCGATGGTCTGCTCGTTCAGCGTGCCGCCCAGCGCGCAGGGCGAGTACACGTCGGCGTCCACGTCGTAGATCTCGTCCAGATCCACCGCCTCGCAGCCCAGCTCGTCCACGCAGCGCTGCACCGCGGCCTTGTTGATGTCGGTGACGAACACCTTGGCGCCCTGCTCGCGAAGCAGCTTGATGAACTCGCTGCCCACGTGGCCGGCGCCCTGCACGGCGTAGCTGTACTTGCCCACCTCCTCGTTGCCGAACTTCTCGTTCAGCGAGGCCATCAGGCCCTGCAACGTGCCGTAGGCGGTGAACGGCGAGGGGTCGCCCGAGCCGCCGTGCACCTGGTGCACGCCGGTGACGAACTCGGTCTCGCGGAACACGTATTCCATGTCGTTGACGTCGATGCCCACGTCCTCGGCGGTGATGTAGCGGCCGTTGAGCGAGTTGACGAAGCGGCCGAAGGCGCGAAACAGCGCCTCGGACTTGTCCTTGCTCGGGTCGCCGATGATCACCGCCTTGCCGCCGCCCAGGTTGAGCCCGGCCACCGCGTTCTTGTAGGTCATGCCGCGCGAGAGCCGCAGCACGTCGTTCACCGCGTCCTGCTCGGTCTTGTACGGCCACATGCGCAGGCCGCCCAGGGCCGGGCCGAGCACGGTGTTGTGGATCGCGACGATGGCCTTCAGGCCCGCATCCTTGTTGTGGCAGAACACGACCTCTTCATGGCCGGTCTTGGCGATGGTTTCGAAGATCATTGCAGCGATGACTCCACTCGTTTTGGGCAGTGCCGCGGGAACGGCGTCCTTGAGATGTCGGCAGGGCCCGAGGGGCCGCGCCTGCCTGGGGTAACGCCTGAAACTCGAAGCCCCGGCAGGGCCGGGGCGTGGGTTGGGGCGCGCAAGTTTAACCCGCCTCCCGCGGCGACCGTGCTTGCAGCGCAGCATGCCGAGGGCCGCGGGTACCGGGCCGGTGGCAGGCGTCGCCGGCGGCCGCGTCCTTCACCTGCGGAAAGAGGAACGCCCCGCGGGACGGGGCGTTCGGGCGGGGCGGGACGCGCCGCGCTCAGCCGCTCACCCACACGCCCAGGCGAAGGTGCCAGCCGTCGCGCCGATGCTCCCAGTGCGGGTGCACGTAGCGGTAGCCGGGGCGCACGGCTTCCCAGTGGCCGGGCACGGCGACGTACTGGCGGCCGCTCCAGTGCCAGTAGCCGCGCGCCCACAGGTAGCCGGGACGCGGCCGCGGCTCCACCTCGACCACGCGGGGCGGCGGCGGCATCGGTGCGATTTCCTCGCGGACGACTTCGCGTTCGACCACCGGATGCGCCACCACCACCTCGCGCGGCGGCGCGTGGACAACGCGCTCTTCCACGCAGCCGTCGAGCAGGAGCAGTGCGCCGGCCAGCAAGGCCGGCGCGGCGGAACGCAGGATGGATCGACTTATCATGGGCAGGGTTCCTCGGGCTTGGCGGGAAGCGGTGGCTGAGCGCGCACCGCTTTTCGTGCGGCGGTCATGCCGTGATGGGCATGATCCTCAGCGCGCCCAGTGGCCCGGCACGAAATGCCAGCCCGGGCCGCGCTGGACCCAATAGGCCGGGCGATAGCGCTGGCCGGGGCGGGTGCGCACCCAGTAGCCCTCGACCCACACGTGCCGGTGCGCCGGGCCGCTCCACCTCCAGTAGCCGGGCGCCCAGACGTAGCCGGCGCGCGGCGGCGGCACGCGCACGTAGCGCGGCGGGGGCGGCGGCGTGCGCACGTCCACGCCGACCACCACGTCGGTACGCGCCTGCGCCGGCGGCGCGAACGCGGCGGTGCCGAGCGCGAGGCCGAGGCCGGCGCACAGGGCGAGGGAGCGGTAGATGGATGACATGGTTCTCTCCGTCAGTGCCGTCGAATGCGGCGGGCGGAGGAGAGAACGCAGGCGCGGAAAAATGTGTTGACCCGGCCGGCCGCCGCGTTCAGCGGCGGGCCGGGAAGCGCGCGGGCCGGCGCGTGCGCCTACAGCCTGCAGTTGGGCGCGTGCCCGCCGGCGCGCGCCTGCTGGTACACCGGCAGCAACTGCTGCGCCTGCTGGGCCAGCCGCTGCTCGCGCTGCGCGGAGGAAGGGTGGCTGGAGAGGAATACCGGCGGCTTGCTGCCGCCCTGGTGCGCCATCTTCTGCCACAGCGCCGGCGCCGCGCGCGGATCGAAGCCGGCCTCGGCCATGTAGCGCTGGCCCAGCGTGTCCGCCTCGCTCTCCTGTATGCGCGAGAACGGCAGCAGGATGCCCACCTCCGCGCCCAGGCCCAGCGCCGCCGCGGCGTAGCCCGCATTGGTGCCGCGCGTGCCGGCGTACACCGAGCCGGCCAGCACCGCCGCCTGCGCGGCGTAGTTGTCGGACACGCGCTCGGCGCCATGGCGCGCCACCACGTGCGAGAGCTCGTGGCCCAGCACCACCGCCAGCTGGTCCTGGTCGGTGGCGATCTTGAACATGCCGCGGTTCACGCCGATGCGCCCGCCGGGCAGGGCGAAGGCATTGGCGCTGTCGTCGCCCACGATCTGCACCTCCCACGACTGCGTGTTCCACGGCGGCGGCAGCACCGCGATCAGCGCGTTCGACACGCAGGTGGCGTAGGCGCGCTCGCGCGGCACCTCCACGAACTTGCCCTGCTTGCGCAGGTCGTTGAACGCGGCCAGGCCCATCTGGCTCATCTGGCCGTCCGACACCATCATCAGCTGCGAGCGCCCGGTGGGCGAGGTGGCGCAGCCGGCGAGCAGGGCGAGGGCCAGCGGTACGGGCAGGTGACGGGGTTTCATGCGACACCCTCCTTCGCAAGATCGGTCGGGGGCGAAGGATACCCGGCCGGCGGTGTTTGCCATGCCTCTGGAATAAAACGAACGGTCGTGCTATTTTTTGACGCATGAGCGCTTCCCATCTCCCCGGCAAAGGCCAGGCCACCCGCGAGCTGATCCTCGAGGCGGCCTACGGCATGGCCCGCAGCGAAGGGCTGGAAGGCCTGTCGATCGGCACCCTGGCGCAGGGCGTGGGCATGTCCAAGAGCGGCGTGTTCGCCCACTTCGGCTCGCGCGAGGATTTGCAATTGGCCGTGCTGGAAAACGCCGGCGGGCGCTTCGTGGACGAGGTGATGGCGCCGGCGCTGCGGCTGCCGCGCGGCCTGCCGCGGCTGCGCGGCATCGTCGAGCGCTGGTTCGAGTGGATGCGCCGCCACGAGGGCGGCTGCGTGCTGGCCACCGCCAGCAGCGAATACGACGGCCGGCCGGGGCCGCTGCACGACTTCGTGGTGAAGCAGCAGGCCGAGTGGCGCGAGGCGCTCAAGCGCGCGGTCGGCCTGGCGGTGGAGAGCGGCGAGCTGCGTGCCGACACCGATCCCGGCCAGGCGGCCTTCGAGATCCACGCCCTGGTGCTGGCCCTGCACCACGATGCCGGCCTGTTCGGCCATGACGACGCGATGCGACGCGCGAAGCGCGGCTTCGAGCGCCTGCTGGCCGGCCTGCGGGCCTGAGGCACGAGGCATGGCGACCATTTCCCGCCCGTCCCAGCGCCACGCCGCGGCCCGTGCGGCACAGCTCAAGCTCGGCATCCTGCGCGCGGGCTTCGCGCTGGGCAGTCGCCTGTGGCCTGCGCGCACCGTGGCGAGCGCGGCACGCCTCTTCACCACGCCGCTCGCCAGCAGCCGCAGCCGCGCGCGGGTAGCCGCCGCGCACGACGCGGGTGAGCGCGGCGAACTCGTCGTCGGCGGCGAGCGCATTGCGACCTATGTATGGGGCGACCCGGCCACGCGCCCGTATGCCTTGCTGGTGCACGGCTGGTCCAGCTTCGGCCTGCGCTTTCCGGCCTGGGTGGAGCGCCTGCGCGCGCTCGGCTATGCGGTGGTGAGCTTCGACCAGCCGGGCCATGGCCACAGTAGCGGCCGCTCCTGCACGCTGCCGGATTTCGTGCGTACCGTGCAGCACGTGGGCCGCCACTTCGGCGGCGCCGCGCTGGCCATCGGCCACTCGCTGGGCGGCGCCGCGCTCGTGCTGGCGCAGGACGAGCATTGGCATGCCGCGAAGCTGGTGTTGATCGCGCCCGCGGCCGATCCGGTGGATGCCGCGCGCCGCTTCGCGCGCTTCGTGCGCCTGGGCGATCACCTGCGCGAGCGCCTGCATGCGCGGCTGGAGGCGCGCACGGGCGTGAACATCCACGACCTCCAGGTGCACCGACGCCTGCCGGGCCTCGGCCAGCCGGGCTTGATCGTGCACGACCTCGACGACCGCGACGTGCCCTGGGGCGAAGGCGAGCGCTACGCGCGCTACTGGCCCGGCGCGCGCCTGCTCACCACCGACGGCCTGGGTCACCGCCGCATCCTGGACGACCCCGCGGTGATCGATGCGGCCTTCGCCTTCCTGCGCGGCGAGGCGGTGGGCGAGCGCGTCATCGCCACGCCCAACCTGCCGTTCGATCTCTGAAGCCTTCCGCTGCAGGGAGTGCACTGCGCGCGCGGCCGGGCGTTGCGGTGTTGCCGCTGCGTTGGCTTCTCGCGCGCAAGCCGCGCCCCTGCTCACGCACCAGCACGTTTCAAGCGCGAGGTTGCGGGCAAGCGATGACGCAAGCGGCGCCGCCGCGGGCGCCGTAGCTTGCGCCGCAGCATGAGTCCGCCGGGGTGGCCGCCTAGAATCGGGTATGCGCCTTTTCGCCGGAGTGGTTCGATGAGCACGCCCGCCAAGCACCTGCCTGCCAGCGCCGCCGGGCGCGACCGGGGCCCGCTGCGCTTCGTCACCGCCGCCAGCCTGTTCGATGGCCACGACGCGGCGATCAACATCATGCGGCGAATCATCCAGGCGCAGGGCGCGGAGGTGATCCACCTCGGCCACAACCGCTCGGTGGAGGATGTGGTGCGCGCCGCCCTGCAGGAGGACGCCGACGCCATCGCGCTGTCGTCCTACCAGGGCGGCCACGTCGAGTACTTCAAGTACATGGTAGACATGCTGCGCGAGAAGGGCGCCGCGCACATCCGCGTGTTCGGCGGTGGCGGCGGCACCATCACGCCGGAGGAGATCGGTGACCTCCAGGCCTACGGCGTGGAGCGCATCTACCATCCCAACGACGGCATGAAGATGGGCCTCGTCGAGATGATCGAGGATGTGGTGCGTCGCGCGCAGGGCGCGCGCGACGCGGGAATGGAGAATCGGGAATCGGGAATCGGCAGGGCGATCGATGCCGACGATGATCTGGCAATCGGGCGCATGTTGAGCGCGCTGGAGAACGGCGCATTCAGCGAAGCCGAACTCGCCCGGCTGCGCAAGCAATGGGCCGCCGGCCTTTCCGATTCTCCATTCCCGATTTCCGATTCCCGCCGGGCACCGGCCCCGCCGGTGCTCGGTCTCACCGGCACCGGCGGCGCTGGCAAGTCCTCGGTGGTGGACGAACTGCTGCTGCGCTTCCTGCACGCCTTTCCGTCGATGCGCATCGCCGTGCTCGCGGTCGACCCCACGCGCCGGCGCAGCGGCGGCGCGCTGCTGGGCGACCGCATCCGCATGAACGCGCTGCGCAGCCATCGCGTCTACATGCGCTCCATGGCCACGCGCCGCCAGCACGCCGCCACCAGCGCGGTGCTGCGCGACTGCATCGGGTTCTTGAAGAGCCTGCCGTTCGACCTGGTGATCGTGGAGACCGCCGGCATCGGCCAGAGCGATTCGGAGATCGTGGACCTGGTGGATTTCCCCGTCTACGTGATGACCAGCGACTACGGCGCCGCCTCGCAGTTGGAGAAGATCGACATGCTCGACTTCGCCGAGCTGGTGGTGCTCAACAAGTTCGACAAGCGCGGCGCCGAGGACGCGCTGCGTGACGTGCGCAAGCAGTGGAAGCGCAACCGCAACGCCTTCGCGCTGAACGACGAGGACGTGCCGGTCTATCCCACCATCGCCAGCCAGTTCAATGACCCGGGCGTGACCTGGATGTTCGCCAACCTGTGCCGGCTGCTGCGGGAGAAACTGGGGGCGGGGAACGGGGAGCGGGGCACGGAGAGCGAGCCGCGGGGCATCGGAACGCCGCATTGCAACTGGGCGCCGCAGGTGGACACCACGCTCAGGGAGCCGCGCGCCACCGTGCTGATTCCCGACGCGCGCGTGCGCTACCTCGCCGAGATCGCCGAGCAGGGGCGCGGCATCGACGCCGGCATCGCGCGCATGGCCGAGGCGGCCAGCCGTGCGCAGCATTACTACGCGTCGCTCAAGGAGCTGGGCGACGCGGAGCTGCCGCGCGCGTTGGACCGCTATGCCGGCACCGATCTGCATGCCGCCGCCACAGCGGAGGCTGGAGCCTCGCCGCGCACCTTGCGCGCCGCGCACGATGCCAGCGCCGAGGCGCTGGATGCCGGCCTGCGCCGGCATGACGAGCTTGCCGCTGCCGAGGCCGTTGTCAGTCCCGACCCCGTCATCCCGGCGCAAGCCGGGATCCATGCCGGCACTTCGCGCGTAGCGCACCACGCCGCGTCGCCGCCTTCCGTTACGGCGCCGGCGACCGTGGTCGACCGCTCCCTGCTCACCCTGCGCCAGTGCTACAACGCGGCGGTGAAGGAACTCAGCAGCGAAGCCATCCACCTGCTGCGCGACTGGCCCGAGCGCAGCCGGTCCGTCACCGCCGAGGTCAACGAGTACAAGGTGCGCGACAAGACCATCCGCGTGGAGAACTACCGCGAGTCGCTCAGCCATCAAAAGATCCCCAAGGTCGCGCCGCCCAGGACGAAGGACTGGGGCGAGCAGCTCGGCTTCCTCATGCGCGAGAACCTGCCGGGTCACTACCCCTACACCGGCGGCGTGTACCCGTACCGGCGCAGCGGCGAGGATCCCACCCGCATGTTCGCCGGCGAGGGCACGCCCGAGCGCACCAACCGCCGCTTCCATTATCTCAGCCAGGGCGGCGCCGCCACGCGCCTCTCCACCGCTTTCGACTCGGTGACGCTGTACGGCGAAGACCCGGCACCGCGCCCGGACATCTACGGCAAGATCGGCAACTCCGGCGTCTCCATCGCCACGCTGGACGACATGAAGAAGCTCTACTCGGGCTTCGACCTCGCCGCGCCCGGCACCTCGGTGTCGATGACCATCAACGGCCCCGCGCCGATCATCCTCGCGATGTTCATGAACACCGCGATCGACCAGAACGTGGAGAAATTCCTCAAGGCCGACGCCGCGCGCTGGGCGGAGGCGGAGCGGCGCATCGGCGAGCTTTATGCGGGCCGCGAGCGCCCCCGCTACGCCGGCGCGCTGCCGGCGGGCAGCGACGGCCTGGGGCTGGGCCTGCTCGGCGTCACCGGCGACCAGCTGGTGGAGGCGGACACCTATGCACGCATCAAGGCCGACACGCTCGCCGCCGTGCGCGGCACCGTGCAGGCGGACATCCTGAAGGAGGACCAGGCGCAGAACACCTGCATCTTCTCCACCGAATTCGCGCTGCGCATGATGGGCGACATCCAGCAGTATTTCGTCGACCACAAGGTGCGCAACTTCTACTCGGTGTCGATCTCCGGCTACCACATCGCCGAGGCCGGGGCGAACCCGATCTCGCAGCTCGCCTTCACGCTCTCCAACGGCTTCACCATCGTGGAGTACTACCTCGCGCGCGGCATGCACATCGACGACTTCGCGCCGAACCTGAGCTTCTTCTTCTCCAACGGCATGGACCCGGAGTACAGCGTGATCGGCCGCGTGGCCCGGCGCATCTGGGCCCGCGCCATGCGCGAGCGCTACGGCGCCGGCGCGCGCAGCCAGATGCTCAAGTACCACATCCAGACCTCGGGCCGCTCCCTGCACGCGCAGGAGATCCAGTTCAACGACATCCGCACCACGCTGCAGGCGCTCTACGCCCTGTTCGACAACTGCAACAGCCTGCACACCAATGCCTACGACGAGGCCATCACCACGCCCACCGAGGAGAGCGTGCGCCGCGCCGTGGCCATCCAGATGATCATCAACAAGGAACTGGGCCTCAACTTCAACGAGAACCCCTGGCAGGGCAGCTACGTGATCGACGCCCTCACCGACCTGGTGGAAGAGGCCGTGTACAAGGAGTTCGACGCCATCAGCGAGCGCGGCGGCGTGCTCGGCGCCATGGACACCATGTACCAGCGCGGCAAGATCCAGGAAGAGTCGATGGTCTACGAGCAGAAGAAGCACGACGGCTCGCTGCCGCTGATCGGCGTCAACACCTTCCTGCCGAAGGAGCACGGCGGCGAAGTGGCGACCGCCATCGAACTGATCCGCTCCACCGAGGGAGAGAAGGCCCAGCAGATCGCCAACGTCAAAGCCTGGCAGGCCGCCCGCAACCCGCTGGCCCCGCGCGGCGAGACCGACCTCGCCCACGTCGCCGAAGACGAAACCGCCGAGGCGGAAGCCCACCACGGCCACGGCCTGGCCTACCTGCAGAACACCGCCCGCGACCGCCGCAACGTGTTCAACGCGCTGATGGAAGCGGTCAGGACCCACAGCCTGGGCCAGATCAGCCATGCGCTGTATGACGTAGGCGGGGAGTATCGGCGCAACATGTAGGGCGGCCGTCGCTCCGCACATCGAAAGGCCCGCTTCGGCGGGCCTTTTGTTTGGCCGTCGGCCGGATGGTATGTGCCACCCGCCAGCCCCGGCGTCCTCATCGTTACCCAGCATGGTCATTCCCGCGAACGCAGGGGGCGCTTCAAAATGGCAGGGCCGGTCATCCAGCGCCTTAACCCGGTAAGGAACAGGGCAAGTTGGGCCGCCCCTCGCTTCGTCGTACCATCGGCCCAACCGAGCGAGGTCAGCCCATGAGCGAAATCGTATTCCTGGTCGAGGACGCCCCCGAGGGTGGGCTGGTCGCGCGCGCGCTGGGGCATGCCATCTTCACCGAGGCCGACAGCTACGACGAGCTGCGCCAGCAGGTTCGCGATGCCGTGCAGTGCCATTTCGAGGTGAACGAGCGCCCCGCCATGATCCGGCTTCACTACGTCAAAGACGAAGTACTCGCAGCATGAAGTTGCCTCGCGACATGGATGCCGCGGAGCTGATCAAGGCACTGGGCCGGCTCGGCTATCGCGCTGTCCGCCAGTCGGGCAGCCATGTCCGCCTGCAATGCGATGACCCGGTTCACGCGATCACGATTCCCAATCATCGCCCCCTGCGCGTGGGTACGCTCGCGGCGATTCTCGCCGACGTTGCTGCGACTCACGGTGTGGAGCGGGATGCACTGATAGGCCTTCTGTTCGGATGAAAGCGAAGACCCTGCCCAACATCCACCCCGGTGAAGTGCTGCTCGAGGAGTTCCTGACTCCCCTGGGCATCAGCCAGAACGCGCTGGCGCGCGCGGCGGGCGTGCCGCCGCGGCGCATCAACGAGATCGTGCTCGGCAAGCGCGGCATCACGGCGGATACGGCGGTGCGCCTTGCAGCGGCGTTGGGGACTAGTGAACGGTTCTGGCTGGGCCTGCAGGCCGATTACGATCTGGAGGAGGCGCACCGCGCGCTGGGCAAGGTGGTGGAGCGGATCGAGCGTATCGCTGCCTAGCAGGTGAGGCTATCCCGCATGCAGACCTTTAGTGAGCGGAACGAACTCCTGACCACGCCAATAGAGGGCAGCGCCTTTTTCTGAAAGTTGTTCCGGGGCCGACCTACGTGTCGCATCCGCTGACGCTCATGCAAATCAGTACGGATGCTGCCGATAAAACAGCTCCAACTGCCGATACACCTCCGGCAAATGCTCCCGCAACGCGGCCGGCTCCTCGAAAAACTGCTCGCTGACCACCGCGAAGAACTCGGCCGGGCTTTCCAGCCCATACGGGTCGATCGGCAGGGGAAGCCCCTCGCGGTACTCGCCGCGCAGGCGGTCCCAGGCGCTGGAGAGGGCCTGCGTCCACACGCGGCGGTTCATGCGCCGGTGCAAGGGCGGAAAGCCGTTGGCGTCGCCGTTGAGCATGTCGAGCTTGTGGGCCATCTCATGGATGATCACGTTGTGTCCCGGCCTCTTGCCGGGGTTCAGCACATCCGCCCACGACAGGATCACCGGCCCGCGCCCCCAGGCCTCGCCGGCCAACGCGCTGTCGGTCTGGTGCACCACCCCCGTGGCATCCATGTGCGGGCGACGTGGAATGAACGCGCTCGGATACACGATGACGCTGTGCCAGCCGTCGTACCAGTCCAGGCCCAGTTTCAGGATGGGAATGCAGGCGTGGGTCGCGAGCAGCACCCGGTCGGCGTCGCCGAGTTGCAAGCCCTGGGTGGGCTCCAGCGACTTGGCTTCCAGGAACAGCGTGGCCAGCACGCGCAGCGTGGCCTGGTCGGAGGCGCCCAGCCGACGCGCCGGCGCGCACCGCCGCAGCGCGTCCTGCCACAGCGATTCGCCGATGGGATGCCGCGCGACGGTGCGTCGTACACGCCAGTTTCTGAGTTTGTCGAACATGGGCACATGCTGGAAGGGTCTTGGCCTGCACAGCATCAGGGCGAAGTGTGCGTTCTCAAGCACACCCTGGAACGAATACGGGCCGGGGCAGTCGCCAGCAAGCTGGCGGCCCGGCATGGCGGCAGGGGAGCGAAGCCCGCAGGATAGAGCCGGGTCTCTTCTGGGCAGCCGCTCGATCGGCCGGGCTCACACCGACCCGGTTCGCACCTCGCCCTCGCGAACGTAGCGGTTGGTCAGCACGCCGGTGGGCGAGGTCTTGGACGCCTGGAGCCGGAACGCGGCCGCCTGGGCGTGATCGTCGAACAGCCGCTTGCCGCGACCGAGCAGGACCGGGAAGACCAGCAGGACCAGCTCATCGACCAGGTCCGTGGCCAGCAGTTGATGCGCCAGTTCGCTGCTGCCCTGGGTGACCAGGTCGGGGCCGTCGCTGCGCTTGAGTTCGCGCACCGTGGCGACGATGTCCGGGCCCAGGGCGCGGCTGTTCTGCCATCCGAGCGTGTCGGGGTGGTGGGTGGCGACGTGCTTGGCGGTGCCGTTGAACAGGTCGGCGATGCCGCGGTGCGGTGCGTCCTCCGCCACGTGCGGCCAATACCCGGCGAAGATGTCGTAGGTGCGGCGCCCGAGCAGCAACTCGAAGGGACGCTTGAACAGGCCGTCCATCAACTCATCGGACTCGTCGGCATAGGGCCAGACCCAGCCGCCGTAGGCGAAGCCGTCGCCGCGGTCTTCCTCCGGGCCGCCGGGCGCCTGGATGACGCCATCGAGGCTGATGAAGGCGGGGACAATGAGCTTTCTCATGGCAGGGCTCCCGTGCGGATCGACGTGTCCGCCTTGTCTACCCGACGAACGGCGGGCCGGAGAATGGACAACCGTCGCGTGCGCGAGGCGGCGACGTGCGTCTTCGGAAGCCATCGAGCTTAGTCGGGTTCGGCGGCCATGTTCCGGTCGCGACCGGGGCAGGGCCACTTCTGGCGGGGGCGTGGTGGGCCATGCGTGGATGGATGCCGGTGAAGCATCGGGTCCCGGCTTCGGCCACGGCCCACGGATCGGCGCACGCGGCGGGAATGGAGGGGGCAGCGCCTCCTGCCGGCACCGGCCGGGAACGCCGCCGCCCGTACGCCCTCGGTTCCCGGCACGTTCTTCGGCAGCGGCGTAGGCTCTGTGCGTCACGTGGCCGGAGTCACGCGCATCATGCAACCGTCGGGAAACGACATTCGATTCGGCGACGCTATCGCCGCGCTTTACCAGGATCACCTGGTGCCGCTGATCTTTGCGCCCTACGCGGTGGACCTCGTCGCGCGGCTGGCGCCGCTGGCGGTGGCGAGCGTGTTGGAGCTGGCGGCCGGTACGGGCGTGGTGACGCGCGAGTTGGCGGCGCGGTTGCCGCCCGACGTGCAGCTCGTCGCCACCGATCTCAACGCGTCGATGTTGGCGGTGGCGCAGGCGCAGGGCACCACCAGGGCGGTGACCTGGCGCCAGGCGGACGCGATGGCCTTGCCGTTTGCCGATGCCTCGTTCGATGCCGTGGTCTGTCAGTTCGGTGTGATGTTCTTTCCGGACAAGGTGCACGCCTTTGCCGAGGCGCGCCGCGTGCTTCGCCCCGGTGGCACGCTGCTGTTCAACGTGTGGGACCGGATCGAGACGAACGATTTCGCGCGGGTGGTGAGCAACGCCGTCGCCGGACTGTTTCCGGATGACCCGCCAGGTTTCCTTGCACGCCTGCCCCACGGTTACTTCTCGGCGGAGGCGATTGCCCGCGACCTGGCGTTGGCCGGCTTTGCCGGGCCGCCAGCGATCGAGACCGTCACCGCGATCAGCCGCGCGGAGACGCCCGGCATTCCGGCCCTGGCCTACTGCCAGGGCACGCCGCTGCGCGGCGAGATCGAGGCGCGCCAGGCGGCGTGGCTGGAAGAGGCCACGGCGGTCGCCGCCGCGGCCCTGGCGGCGCAGTTCGGCTCCGGGCCGGTGGTCGGCCGGATCCAGGCGCTGGTGGTGCAGGCTGCGCGCTGATTTGGTGGCGGCCACGGGTGAATGGGTCTTGCGGGGCGAAGCGGGATGCAGCTCATTGAGTCGACCTCGCGGATGGCCTCTGCGCAAGCTGAGCTTGGCCTCCTTGAGCCTGACAGGCGCCTCGGAGTGGTGCCCTACCGTTTCCGCGCACCACGTAACCACGGTCTTGCCTTGGCCTGCGCGGGACACGTTTCCGGCATGGCCAGGAACAAGGGTAAGACGGCCAGGGCCACCGCGGCGATCATGGCGCCGGGCATGGCGTTCCATCCCGTTGCCTTGATCAGGAACTCGGCCAGGAACGGCGTCAGGCCGCCGAAGAGCGCGGTGGCGGTCGTAACCCCCAGGGCCAGCCCGCTGAGGCGTCCCTCGCCGGGAAATTGTTCGGCGGTCGCCGGCGCGCCCACCGCGCTCACGCCGCCCGCGAGGCAGGCCAGCACGATGGCGCCGCAGGCGATCTGCGCCGCGGACCCGCGCGCCATGAAGGCGAACGTCGTGAGCGGAAGCAAGGTGCAGGCGAGGGCCAGCCCGATCAGTACCGGCTTGCGCCCGACGCGGTCCGACAGCGTGCCCGCCAGCGGCGTGGCGAGGATCACCGCCACCGCCGCGATGGTCGACAGCCACAGCGAACGGCTCTCGCCGAGCGTGGCCGACGTAGTCAGGAAGGTCGGCACATAGGTGATGCCGACGTAATAGGTGATCGACCCCAGCGCCGAGATGGCGAACGTCCGGAACAAAGCGGCCCGGTGGTGCGCGAGCGTGTGGCGGATGGGGGAGGCGGGGACGGTGCGCTGCGCCACCTGCCGCACGAAATCCGGCGATTCCTGCATGGTGGAACGCGCGATCCAGACCCCGCCCGCAAGCGCCGCGCCCACGAAAAACGGGATGCGCCAGCCCCAGGCGTCGAGGCTGGCGGCGCTCATGGAGCCTACCGTCAGCGCGGAAACCGCCACGGCCAGCAAGGCCCCGACCTCGCTGGCGGCCGATGCCGTGGACGTGACCAAGCCGCGCCGGTCCTCGCGCGCGCCTTCCAGCAGATAGGCGACCACGCCCGTGTACTCGCCGCCCACCGAGAAGGCCATGAAGCAGCGAAGCAGCAGCAGGAGCCCGCCGGCCGCCGGGCCGAGGCTCTCGTAGGTGGGCAGCAGGGCGGTGGCGAGCATCGCCAGCGTCATCAGGGTCATGGACAGCAGCAGCACGGTTCGCCGCCCGATCCTGTCGCCGATATGGCCGAACACGATGGCGCCCAGGGGGCGCATGCCATAGGCCATGGCGAAGCCTGCCAGCGTCACCAGCAGCGAGGTTTCACCGCCGCCCAGGAAGACCCGCGACAGCACGGTGGCCAGATAGAGGTACAGCGTGAAGTCGTACCACTCGACGACCGTGGACAGCGCGGCGATCGTCATGGAGCTGCGGGAAACCCCCGGGGCGCTGCGTTTCTCGGTCCAGGTCATGCGGGCGGGGCGCCGGCGGCGTACGGAGTGTCGATCGTAGCGGCTTCCGGCGTACGGGTATCGTCAAGCCATGGCGGCGGCCGGGGCCTTCG
The DNA here is from genome assembly GCF_001182895.1 of Frateuria defendens. GTDB lineage: Bacteria > Pseudomonadota > Gammaproteobacteria > Xanthomonadales > Rhodanobacteraceae > Frateuria_B > Frateuria_B defendens. The sequence goes on from NZ_LFQR01000095.1 coordinate 21,194, forward strand.
CCGCGTACTGCCTGCAAGCCGCCGGCTCGCCGGTCGGGGCTTCCCCCCGCATCGTCATGAGTTGGCGACGCCAGCAACGGCGATGTGATCGCGCCGAAAGAAACGGGCTAGCGCCGTATCGCCAAGACGCCGTCCAGCGCCAGCTGCGCCTTGAAGTCGGCCTTCTCCAGGCGCCTGGCCACCTCGCGCGGCACGTCGCGGCCGCTGGTGAGCTTGTTCGGGCTGCCGGTGTAGTGGAACAGGCGGCCGCCGCGGCGCAGTACGCGCGCCAACTGGTCGTAGAAGGCCTGCGAGTAGAGTTCGCCGGCGATGCCGAAGCGCGGCGGGTCGTGCAGCAGTGCGTCCACCGAGGCGTCGGCGACCTGCGCAATGGCCTGCGACACGTCGGCATGGGTGAGTTGCAGGCGGCCGCCGCTGGCGGGCGCGTCGGGATCGGGTGACCACGGGTTGAGCGTGCGCAGCCACAGCACGTCGGGGTTCTTCTCGAAGGAGTGGATGCGCGCCACGCCCGCCTCCAGGCAGCCGGCCGCGAAATAGCCCAGGCCGCCACAGGTGTCGAGCAGCACCTTGCCGCGCGGCTCGACCAGCGCCACCTTGCGGCGCGCATCCTCGAACGGCGACTCCTTCGCGGTGGGCAGCATCTTGATGCCGTCGATCTCGAAGGTGGGCGCGCCCCATTCGGTGGGCACCAGCTTGATCAGCGAGCCGGCGAAGCGCGACGCCGGCGCGAACGCCTCGCCGTCCCAGTAGTAGATCGTGCGGTCTTTCAGCTTGGGCGGATACGGGTAGCGCTGGCCTTTCCACGACCAGGCGTCCGCCTCCAGCGGCATGCTGCCGTGCGAGCGGCCGAGATCCAGCGAGCCCGTCCATGCGCCGTCGCCGGCCTCGCGCGCGGCCAGCAGGGCCTCGGCGACGGGGCGCGTGAGCAGGGGGCCGGCATAGTGCGACACGTAGGGCGATCTCCTTGGAACGGCGGCGGGCCGCCATGGCGGCGAAAGGCCGGCATCGTAACCCACCGGCGTCCGGGCCGGCCCGGTTGCGCGGGCGGCGGCGGGGTGAATGCTAGAGTGTCGCGCTTTCACCTACTTGGAACGCGCAGCGCCATGACGACCCACGCCTCTTATCCGATCGGCAAGCCCGGCGTGCCCTGGGGGCCCGGGGAAGTCGCCGACTGGGTGTCGCGGCAGACCCGCCGGCGCAGCTACGCAGCGGACGTGGTGGACAGGATCGACACCCTGCGCGCGCGCTTCGACGTGGTGGAGTACGGGCGGCTGGACTATGCGCCCGACAGCTACCCGCTGTTCGCGATCAAGAGCCGCGACTGGCGCGACGCTCTGCCCTGCGTGCTGGTGACCGGCGGCGTGCACGGCTACGAGACCAGCGGCGTGCACGGCGCGCTGCAGTTCGTCGAGCGGCATGCCGGGGACTACGCGGGGCGGGCCAACCTGCTGGTCGCGCCGTGCGTCAGCCCCTGGGCCTACGAGCGCATCCACCGCTGGAACGCGCATGCGATCGACCCCAACCGCTCCTTCCGCGAGCACAGCCCGGCGGAGGAATCGGCGGCGCTGATGCGCCTGGTGGCGCCGCTGCGCGGCCGCTTCCTGCTGCACATCGACCTGCACGAGACCACCGACACCGACGAGTCGGAATTCCGCCCCGCACTGGCCGCGCGCGACGGCCAGGACTACGAGCCGGGCGAGATCCCGGACGGCTTCTACCTGGTCGGCGACAGCGAGAATCCGCAGCCGCAGTTCCAGCAGGCGGTGATCGCGGCGGTGGCGAAGGTCACCCACATCGCGCCGGCCGACCGCAACGGCGAGATCATCGGCTCGCCGGTGGTGGCGCCCGGGGTCATCGACTACGCGCTCGCCCGGCTCGGCCTCTGCGCCGGCATCACCGGCGCGCGCTACACCACCACCACCGAGGTCTACCCCGACAGCCCGCGCGCCACGCCCGCGCAGTGCAACGCCGCGCAGGTGGCGGCGGTGTGCGCGGCGATCGACTATGCCTTGGCGCACGGGGCCGACGCGCCGGCCTGAGGGCCTGTCCAAAGTCTTGCCGTTGACGCGGCTTGGCTCCTCCCCCTGCACGCAAGGAGGGAGCAGGTACCTTGGCCCGCCACTGACGGGTTGGTGTTGTCGGTGCGTATCGGCAGTCTCGCGGCTGCTCGCTGCGGCGTTGCCTTACGGCGAGGGCCAGTGCCACGAAGCCGAGGCCATACGCCATTTGGCCGATGCCCGCCGGCTTCGCACCGGCCGGCCGTTCCAATGCGCAGGCGTTGCGGTCGTGCTAGCGTTCGGTTCGAACACTCCGGTCTTTTTCTTGCTGGATCAGGGCGCGATGCCGTCGGCATGGATCGCCTGCGGCGGCGCCGGTTCCGATGGAACGAGGGGGCCAGTATGGGCCATGACAAGACGCGCTCGCAGGTCACGGTCAGCAGTGTGGACTGGAGCGATCCGCACTTGAACGAACTGCTGAAGAAGGTCGATGGCTGGAGCATCGACCATCGCAGCCACCTGCCGCCGCAGGAGGTGGAGATCCGGGTCATCTGCGGCTGGGAGGCGGCCGACGGCTGCATGCTCGCGCAGTTGCTGGCGGAGTCGGACGGCGGCCTGGTGCTGGCCACCCGCACGCCGCTGCCGCCCGGCGTGGAGGTGCGGGTGAGCGCGGGGCCGGGCGACGGCCAGCCGACGCGCTGGGGCGTGGTGTTGCAGGGGCGCGAGAGCCGTCGCGTCGAAGACCGCGGGGATGCCCTTTACCTGAGCTGGCTGCGCGCCCGCTGACCGCGGGCATCGCGCGGCGAAGCGGCGCGGGGCGGCTCGCTGTCAGCGCATCGGTTGCCGGTGGCGCACCGGGTCGTGCTCGTGTGCCGCTTGCTCGCGCCACTGCGCCAGGCGCCTCGCCATGCGCCGCACATGACTCCCGGGCCAGTACACGCGGCCGCAGGCGGGGCAGGCCCGGTACGGCCCCTGCAGCTCGCGCGCCAGGGGCGGCATGCCGGCCCGCTCGTCCGCGCTGGCCTCCCGCAGCGGCGTGTTGTCGAGCAGGCAGCGGGTGAACGGCGCAAGGGTCCAGTCGATGCCGAGCGCCTGGGCCAGTTGCAGCGCCTGGGCGTCGGCGTCGTTGACGATGAGCCGCCGCACGTCGAGGCCGGCGGGCGGGTGGGCGGCGAGGTGGCGGTCGCAGGTGAGCAGCACGCGCCGCGCTTCGCAGCATCGTTCGGCGATGGCGCGGTCGGTTTCGTCCGCGGCGGCCACCGTGGTGTCGTAGCCGGCCGCGCGCAGCCAGCGGGCCAGGCCCGCCAGCATGCGGTCGCAGCACAGTCGGACGGCCTCGGGGGGCGGGCGGGGTTCCATGTGTCGATCACCGGCGGCGGCGTAGGGGCATTTTCCTCCACGCGAGGCGAAGAGCGCCTCAAGGCGCCGGGTGGCCGGCTCGTCGAAGTCGCTTGCGCGCCGAACGATGGAGCGCGCGGCGCAAGGTGGCGCTGCGGGTTTTGCGGGCCGCCGGCTTGGCAGGCGCGGAAGGACCGCGCCGCGCCGTCGCGCTGGCGGTTTCGCCGCGCCGGCGCAGTGATCGCCAGAGGTCGCGCCAGGGCCTGCGGCCCGCCTCAGCGGCTGAATCGGATCAGGTCCGATGCCCCTGGCAGCGCCCGCATGGCGCCCAGGGTTTCCACCAGCTCCCGGTAGCTGCGCGCCAGCTGCGCGTAGAGCGAGGCGTAGGCTTGCCGCGTCGCGTCCGCCGCGCCCTGGTAGGCGCTGCGGCCGATGTCGATGAAGTAGTCCACGCTCACCCGCCGCCGCTCGGCCAGGCCGGGGAACAGGCCAGCCACCAGCAGGCAGCGGTCGCCGACGTCGCGCAAGGCTTCGGCGCGGGCGCTGCCCGCCTGCGTTTGCGCTTGCAGCCAATCCATGCCCAGCGCGTGCGACAGCAGCCAGGCGTCGCGCTGGTAGCGCAGCAGCACGAACACCAGGTAGCTCTCGCGCGATTCGTCCAGCGGCCGGCCGGTCAGCCCGCCCGCCTCCTGCACCAGGGCCTGCCAGAGTTCCACCTGCGTGCCTTTTCGGATGCCCTCGATCATGTCGTCTCACCTCCCGGGTCGCCGACGCTTCGAGGGTACTGCGCCGGCGGCGGGAATGCTCGGCAGCCGGAGAGCGGCACTGCTGACATGCCGCCGCGGCGAAGCCGGGCGCGGGGCCCGGCTTCGTGCTTCCGTGGGGGGCCGGCGTCAGGGCTCCGGATGGCTGGCCGTCACGCTGTAGAACGTCGCCTGCGCGTAGTCCGAGCTGGAGCCGGAGTTGTTCTGGTTGTACACGCCGGCCTTGAAGTACATCCAGTCGTCGTTGTAGCCGGCGTCCATGGTGATGGTCTTCGCCACGTCGGGCTTGCCGGGACGGGACACGGTCACGGTGAGTTGGCGCCCGCGGGCCTTCACCGCGTAGCTGAAGGGCTCGCCCAGGGCGATGCCGTCGGCGGGGTCGCCGGCGTTGTCGGCGCGGCTGCCGATCATTTCGTACCAGGTGTCCGAGCCGCCCGGAATCTGGTGGGCGAAGTAGATGGCGCCTTTGCCGTTGCCGGGCAGCTTGCGGTAGTAGAGGCGCAGCGGCTCGTTCTCGGAGGCGTGGATCTGGCCGATGATCAGCCGGCCGATCTTGTACGCATCGCCGGTGGTGGAGACGTGGTCCACCTTCAGCGTGGCCCGCAGGTCGCCGTCGATGCCGCCCATCAGGCTCTTGATCGATCCACTCGAGGTGGACAGCACCCAATTGTTCGCGGTGAAGCCGCGGTCCTGCACGTCCGGGTCGGCGCCGCCGATCATCTCGCGCAACTCAGAGCGCGAGTAGTGGCTGTTGGCGGTGGTGCCGGCGATGTTGGGGCAGCGGAACACCAGCGAGCCGTCGCCCTTGTAGTAGAAGGCGCTGTTGGTGTTGCCGTCCGCGAGCCAGGCCGTGCCGCGCTCCGTGCCGTCCGGCAGGGTGATCTTCCAGTGCACGGGGTCGAAGCCGACGGCGTCGCGGATGGCGACGTTGTCCACGTAGATGCTGGCGGTGCCGCCGCCGAGGTCGTTCGCGCCGTACTTGACCTCGAAGCGGGCCGGCAGCTTGCCGCTCTGCGCCACCGGCAGCCGGCCGACCAGCTTGCCGTTGAGGAGCAGCGTGTAGCGGCCGTCGCTGGCGATGCCGTCCCACAGGATCTCCACGTCGTTCCAGGCGTCGAGCGCATACGCGCCGGCGATCGCCACGCCGCCGGGCGTGCGGTTCCTGAGCTGGCCGTCCGGCTGCAGCGCCAGTTCGAGGACGCGGTCCGGATCGGCGCTGTAGCTGTCCTGGAACAGGGAGAGGTAGGTGTTGGCCGTGGCCGCCGAGGGCACGTACACCGAGAGCTTGATGCGTCCGCTGCCGGAGGCAGCGAAGTCCTTGCGCAGGTACACGCCCACGTCCGATGCGCCGCGCGTGAAGCTCACCGACTGCGCGCCGGAGCGCGCCCGGCTGGCGCTGACCGCGACCGAGCCGGCGACGTCGAAGCCCTGCGGCGGCGCGTAGGGGCTGTCGCTCTCGAAGCCGAAATCCGTAGCGGTGGACGACAGGGTTTGCGCACCGGCCCAGCACTGGGCGAGAGGCATCAGCCCCAGCAGTGCCGCCAGGGCGGCACGGTGGCAGCGCCCCAGGCGCGGACGACGGCTCGCGGCGGCCAGCGAGAGCCCGCGATGATCGGAAGATAGATCGCTCACAACAACACTCCTTGATTTGTTTTCCATTGCCGGGTGGGATTTCCGTAAAGCACCTGCCGCGCGGCCAATGCCGGACACGACGCCGCGCGGTCGCGATCGGATGGCCGATGCGACATGAGTCGAAACCGTGAATGGCTTTCCTTGGCCCGCCGGGCACGCAATGCGCCGGCTCTCCCTTGTGATGAGCGATCCGCATGGCAGATCGCAGGCGCAGCCAGTCTATCGGCGGCATCCACTGCGGAATGAGAACGGGATCAAGTCGCCGCAAATTTTTGCGGCGGTGCACGATCAATGCGGCGCGCCCAGAGCACCGGCGAAGCGTGCCGACTAGACCGTGCCCCACAAGCGCTTCGCCTCTTCCGCAATGACGTTCGGGCACTCTTCCTGAAAGAACAGCCTTCCTTGCGGCACGCGCCGGACACCCCGCGACGCCGCCCATGCGGGCCATATGGCGCGCTGCATGCGGCGGGTGCTGGGCGTGAGTCCCTCTCAGCTCGCGCAGCAGGGACGCTGAAACATCCCGCCGCACCTGTGGCATGAAGCCGTTCACATCCTCGCGCTACCGTTAACCGCGCTTACGCCCGGCGCCGGACAAAGCCGGTAAAGTCCCGCCGCGACTGTAATTCGCAGGAGGCCACGAGTGATGCGAAGGAGACGTCGGATGTACAGGATCGCCAAGGCCGGACTCACCCTGTCCGTGCTGCTGCTGGGCCGGGCCGCCTGCGCCGCCCCCGCGCCGGACGTGAACGCCATCGTCAAGGCGGTGATGGAAGACCAGTACGGCAAGCAGTACGACGCCAGGCACGATTGCTGGACCTATACCCATACCACCGAGCAGGGCGACGACCTCACCTACTGCATGCAGCCGGGCAAGCCCGAACTGGTCGACACGGCCAAGGGCAAGCAGCTGTTCGCCTATGCGGCCAACGCCTACGACATCCACGACGACAACCGCTACAGCTATGGCCAGACCGATCCCGGCCTGATGGGCGCGTTTCAGGTGAGCGTGGATGCCAAGGGCGAATGGACCTTCGTGGCGATGGACAACGCGATGGAATTCGGCACCAACGGCTACTGCGGCTGCAACAAGGCCGGCCTGGTCAAGCTGAGCAACCAGGGCGACTACGGCTGGCTGTTCGTCAGCGGCGGCGCCTGGCAGGGCAGGGTGGTGGCCGACTACAGCCTGGTGATGCCGCGCCGGGGCGGCTTCGTCGACGTCAGCCGCATCCCGCAGACCAAGTCGAACGAGCAGGACGTGACCTATGAGCTGAAGGTTGCCGAACGTCCCGGCGCGGGCCTGTTCCCGCTGGTGGTGACCAAGACCAGGGCGAAGGCCAAGGTGGAGGAGATCACGGTGGACTTCGATCCCGGGACATATGCGTACCAGCTGCCCGGGGCCAAGTAACGCGCACCGGGCGACGGCATTCACGGAGGAAACGACATGTCCAGGATCGACGAGCGTTGGGAAGCGAACAGGATCTAGCCGATGCGGCCGCCAAGGCCGGCCTTGGCCAGGGCGGCGGCATCAAGTTCCTCGATGCGCTGAAGGCCGACCCCAACCAGCGCGTGGATCACGTGCTGTCGAGCAAGGTGATCGAGCGCAATCCCGGCCTGTATGGCGACGGCAGCATGACGGTGGCCGAGGCCTACAAGGGCATGGGCCAGCAGATGGACAAGTACGCCAAGTACGCCCAGGAGCTGGAGAAGCCGGTCAAGGCCCCGGCCACGCCAACCACCCCTGGCGCGGCGCCTTCGCCCAAGCCCGAGTCGTCCGCGGTGCCGCCGCCCAAACCCAAACATGCGGCGCCGGCCGGCCACACGGTGCTCATGGAAGGCGACAAGGGGCATGACGTCACCGAACTGCAGCAGCACCTGCGCGACCTGGGCTACCGGGGCGCCGACGGTAAGCCGTTGCGCGCGGACGGGCACTTCGGTCCGCGCACCAGGGCCGCGGTGGAAGCGTTCCAGCACGACCATCATCTCGAGCGCGACGGCGAGGCCGGTCCGCTGACCCAGAAACAGCTGCAGGTGCAGGGCAAGCTGCACGCGCAGGAACAGGCCGCGCACCCGCTGCTCAACCAGCCGGGGCATCCCCATCACGCGCTGTACCACCAGGCCCTGGAGGGCGTGCGGAAACTCGGCGGCGGCGCCTCGGAAGGCCAGCGCGAAAACTTCGCCGGCATGCTGGCTGTCGAGGCCCAGCGCCAGGGCCTGCGGCGCATCGACCATGTGGTGCTCAACGACGAGGGCTCGCGCGCCTGGGCGATGCAGGGCGACCTGCGCTCGCCGTTCAAGCAACTCGCCGAAGTGAACGTGGGCCAGGCGATCAACACGCCACTGGCGCAGAGCAGCGCTTTCAGCGCGCAGTTGCAGGGCGCGCCGGGACATGAGCCGGCGAAGGAGCTACAGCCGCAACAGGCGCATCAGTTGGGTTCCTTGTCGCGCTAGTACCCCCTCTCCCCTCCGGGGTGAGGGGACGGGTGAAGCGTGATGTGAGGGTCGCGACAAGCCCAAGAGCTTTTTCTTCGCTCCATCGAAACGCCCCGGCCTCGCATCCGGCTGCCGCGATCTTCTTCGAACGGCAAGACTTTGAACAGGCTCTTACAGCAGCACCCAGTCGATGCGCAGGCCCGCCACCAGCGCGTTGTCGAGGTTGCGCAGGCGCGCCGGCTCGGCGAACTGGTCGGGGTGGATGATGTAGTGCAGGTTGGGCGCGAGGCGGAAGTTGCGCGTAACCTGGATGCCGTAGCTCAGTTCCATCATGGTCATCGAGGAGGGCGGCGTGCCGGTGCCGCCGGCCAGCGCGCGGGCGATGCGCAGGTTCTTCAGCGCGTTGCCGGAATAGTGTTGCTGGGTGACGACGAAGGCGATGTTGTCGTCGGGGCGGCTGTCGAAGGTGCCTTTCTGCACCAGGCCGAAGGAGAAGTAGTGATCCTCGATCAGCTGGCCGGAGGTGCCCTTGAAGGCCGAGCCGAACAGGATGAGGCCGCGCGTGCTGCCCGGGTCCGGCCGCGTGACCTGCTGCTCGAAGCGGAAGTAGACGCCCGAGCGGCCCTGCAGCGTGGCGTACTTCTCGCCGCTCAGCAGCGCGGGCTGGCCGTGGGCGTCCTTGAGCGGGTCGGCGTAGGTGGTGTTGTCCTTCCAGCCGCCGATCTCGTACATCGCCGGCAGGCGCGCCGTGTCCGCCGTGGTCTTGTAGCCGATCGCGTACGGCATGATGTAGCCGAGGTGGTCCTTGTGCCAGTTGAGTCCGTGTTCGCCGTCGGCCTGCTGGGCGTTGTTGTCCTCGTAGGCGCCCACGTGCAGGTACACGGTGGGGGTGAACCAGAACTTGGCGTGCGCGCCCCAGCTCGACACCGGCCACCAGGTGAAGTTGCTGGTGCGGAACACGAAGGTGGGGTTGCCGCAGGCCGAGTTGTCCTGGAAATAGGCGCACAGGTCCGAGCCCAGGAAGTGGATGTTGGCCACCGTGCGGCCGCCCTCGATGTCGATGCGCCCGTCGAGGAATTTCTGCTCCAGCGTCAGGTTGGCTAGGCGCTCGCCCTGGCCGCCGTAGATCTCCTGCACGGACGTGCTGTTGCCGATGTTTTTCGCGGCCAGGTTCTGGCCGTGGCGGCTGGAGATGCCAAGGTGCATGGAGGCGCCGCTCCAGCCGAACAGTTTGTCGAAGTCGGCGTCGGCGCCGAGGAAGAGCTGGCCCGAGTAGGCGCTGCCCTTGTCCTTGCCGCCGTCGAGCAGCGAGGCGCCCTCGCCGGTGTAGCTGATCTTGGGGGTGATGCCGCCGGCCCAGTCCGCGGCCGCGGCCAGTGGACTGAGGCCGGTCAGGATGGCGGTGGCGAGCAGCGTGCGCGCATGGTTCGAGATGGACATAAGGCAGTTGGTACCTTGGGTCGAGTGAGAGCGGGGGCTCGGGGCGGTGCCCCGTGCAGCCGGATGGCAGAGGGTGATCAGCGGCCGGGGGCGCGCATCGCGCGGCGATGCGTTACGGTCGATGCCGGTGCGGGTGGGGTGTCGGTCCGTTCGGCGGAGCGCCGCCGTGCCGGGCCGCGTGGGGCGTGCGCGGCGGCCGCTTTGGGATGGTGGCGGTGCGACGCCGCCGTCGTTCCATCGCGCCGGGGGCGGGCCGCCGGTGCGGTCTTGTTCGTCGAAGCCGGTGCCGGGGCGGGCCCGGTGGCGGCCGGCGACTCGTGCCTCATGGCGGCGGTGCTGCGCGCGCGCCACACCTCTTCCCAGGTCAAGCTGAACATGCCGAAGCCCTCCCAACCGTCGTGCCATGCCGCCTCGCCCCTGGCCGCCCATGGGGCGTCAGCGGCGCGTTCTTTTGCTGGAGGACGTCGATCTGCTGAATCGTGTCACCCGTGGCGGCGCATGCTGTCCTGCCTGCCGCCGCGGATCAAGCTGCAGTGCAAAAAATCTTGCGGGCAAAACAGGGCGTGGCCGCCGGGGAAAGCACGCCGACAGGGAAGAACGTGCGCTTCGCGGTCTGAATTTGCGCCTTGCCGGCGGGCGCCTGCGAGGCGAGGAGCGCGGGTGCGCACTCGTCAGCAGGCGCCGGCCGGATCAGTCGTCAGTCGCCATAGCTGAGCTTCGGGTACCAGTCCGTGCCGCGTCCCTCGGGCGTCATGTCGAGGATGGTCCAGATCGGCATCGGGTCCGGCGCGCCGCGCGGATCCTGGCCGGGGTCGACGGTTTCGAAGCCCATCTCGCCGCTCCAGAAGTGGCGGATGGTGCCGTCGCGGCGGGTGAAGACGTTGATGGCCGGCTCGTCGCCGCCGTTCTCGTCCACGCCTTGGTAGTCGCGGCTGTAGGCGCCGTTGAGGTCCGCATACAGTTTGAGGCCGCGCCAGCCGCGCTCCTTCTTGAAGGCGATGAGGCGCCCGATCGGCGAGCGCGCCACCACGGCTAGCGCCACGCGCTGCTCGATGTCGCGCGCCTCGCCGTCCCAGGCGCCGAGCAGGGCGGTGCACATGGGGCAGGGGCGCTCGCGCTGCGGGCCGAACATGTAGCTGTAGACCACCAGGGTCTGCTTGTCGCCGAACAGGCCGGCGAAGTCGGTGGGGCCGGCTTCGCCCTCGAAGCGGTAGTCGCCGGTGACCTCGCCGCCGGGCGGCAGCGCGCGGCGCTGTGCGGCCACGCGCTCGATGTGGCGGCGCAGCTCGATCTCCTCGGCCAGCAGCGCCTGCCGCGCGCAGCGGTAGGCCTCGCTTTCGTTGGGGATGCGCGCGCGGTTGCGCCGGGCGAGCTCGGCGGCGGGGACGAGGGGGGCGGCTTGGTTCATGGCGTTTCTCCTGCAGGGGCCGGCGTCAGGGGCGGGGTGCCGGGCGGGAAGTGGCGGCGGTGCCGTGCCGCGTACAGCTTGGGAGGGCACGGCGGGGACCGTCTCGTCATGGGCTGTTTCCACGACGAGCGAAGAGGCGCGGAATCGACAGTGCGCTACGGTCGCGCGCACGATTCATGGGAAATGCCAACCGCGAGCCCAGCGATGGCGGCTCGCCGTCCGTTCGCGGCGAAGCGGGACCGTGCGCCCGGAGCCGCCTACTTCTCCCGCGATGCCCTGCCGAGCCGGTAGGCGTGCGGCAACTGTCCTTTCCGGCGCTTGAAGGCGTGGATGAAAGCGGCCGTTTCCGAGTAGCCGAGGCGCTCGGCGATCTGCTCGATCGGCAGCCGCTGCATCGTCAGCAACTGTTCGGCGATGGCCTGGCGGGTTTCGTCGCAGAGTGCGGAGAAGTGGGTGCCTTCCTCCTGCAGCCGGCGCCGCAGCGTGCGCTCGGACATGCACAGCGCCGAGGCCACTTCGCCCAGCGAGGGCATCGCCCTCGGCTGGCGCGCGAGCAGGTCGCGCACGCGCGCGGCCAGGCCGTCGCGCCTGCGCCATGTTTCCAGGTAGCGCTGGCACTGCTCCACGGCGAGGCGCAGCGCGACCGGGTTGGCGCGCGCCAGCGGCACGTCCGCGTCGCGCTGCGCGAGCACCAGCAGGTTCCTGGGCTGGGCGAACGCCGGCCTCACGCCGGCGAGCCGGCGTGAGGCCGCGAGGCGGCACGCCGGGGCGCGCAGCGCCATCGACAGCGGCGCGGGCGCGCCCCAGCAGCTCGCACGCGAAGGCCAGCGTGGCGCCCATGGAGCGCTCCACCGCTAACTGCCGCAGGTCGGGCGGCAGGTGCTCGTCGCGGAAGCCGGTCGCGCTCGACGGCGCGAAGACCTATGCGCTGGCGGACCTGATCGACCTGGCCGAATCCTGCAACCCCGAGACGCGCATTGCCTGGAACGAGGCGCGCCGCGCTGCGCTCGCGGCCGGCATGGCCGCGAGCGCCTACCTGCCGCAGCTCACCGCCAGCGCGCTCGAAGGCCGCCAGCACCTTGCGCCCAACCGCTCGCTGCACGAGATCAAGACCTTCGTCGAGGAAGGCGGCGTGGGCTTCCTGATGGAATTCGGCGAGGCCTGCCGCGTGGAGCTGGAATCGCTGGCGCCCCGGCACAAGTACGCGCACCTGCCGCGTTGAAGCGGCGCGGGGCAGCCTGCGATCCGGTGCGCCGCTCAGTCGAGCGGGCGCAGCAGCAACAGCAGGGCCAGCGCCAGCATGAACGCGGCGATCAGCCCATCGAGCACCCGCCACGCGGCCGGGTTGCGGAACACCGGCAGCAGCAGGCGCGCGCCGTAGCCGAGGGTGGCGAACCACGCCACGCTGGCGCCGCAGGCGCCGGCGGCGAACGCCCAGCGCGTCATGCCCGGGTAGCGCGTGGACAGGCTGCCGAGCAGCACCATGGTGTCGAGATAGACGTGCGGGTTGAGGAAGGTGAAGGCGAGGCAGGCCAGCAGGGTGCGGCGCCAGCCAGCCTCGCCGCCGGCCGTGGGGGCCAGCGCTCCGGCGCCGCGCCATGCGCGCCGCGCCGCCATCAGGCCGTAGGCGCCGAGAAAGGCCGCGCCGCCCAGGCGCAGCGCCTCAAGCAGCCAGGGCCAGGCATGCGCCAGCGAGCCGATGCCGGCGACGCCGGCGAGGATCAGCGAAACGTCGCCGGCGATGCAGATGGCGATGGTGAGGCCGACATGGCTGCGCTGCAGGCCCTGGCGCAGGACGAAGGCGTTCTGGGCGCCGATGGCGACGATGAGGCCGGCACCGGCGGCGAAGCCGGCTGCGGCGGCAGCGAGGAGCATGGCGTGGCCCTGAAAGGTGGAAGGCGTAGCCTGCCGTGCCGCCATGGATAAGTTAATCTAATTTTTCTTCGATCCATGAAGAAAAACTGATTAGGGGCGACCATGGACCTCATCCATCCGCAACTCGCCGCCTTCGCCGCCGTGCTGGAGGAAGGCAGCTTCGAAGGCGCCTCGCGCCGGCTTTCGGTCACGCCCTCGGCCGTCTCGCAGCGGATCAAGGCGCTGGAAGACCGCCTCGGGCAGGTGCTCGTGGTACGCCAGGTCCCGTGCCGGCCGACGCCGGCGGGCGAGCAACTGCTGCGCCGGGTGCGGCCGATGCAGGCGCTGGAGGCGGAGGCGCTGGCCGATTTCCGGCCGGAGGGCGTGGCGGCGGCGTCGGGGCGCGCGATCGCGATTGCCGTCAACGACGATTCGCTGGAAACCTGGTTCGTGGCCGCGCTGGCGCAGCTGCACCAGCAGCACGGCTACCTGTTCGACATCCGCGTCGACGACCAGGACCACACGCTGGACCTGCTGCGCGACGGCTCCGTGCTCGGCGCGGTGACCGCGCAGGCCACGCCGCTGCAGGGCTGCAATGTCCACCCGCTCGGCACGATGCGCTACCGCGCCATCGCCTCGCCGGCGTTCGCCAGGCGCTTTTTCGCCGGCGGCCTCGACGCCGCGGCGTTCGCGTGTGCGCCGATGATCGTCTTCAACCGCAAGGATGCGCTGCAATGGCGGTTCGTCCGCCGCGTCACGCGCGCCCGGCTGGCGCCGCCCATCCACTACCTGCCCACTTCCACCGGCTTCGTCGATGCCGCCGCGCGCGGTCTGGGCTGGTGCCTCGCGCCGGAGTCGCTCATCGAGCCGGTGCTGCGCGCGAAGAAGATCGTGGTGGTCGATCCCTCGCGCTGGCTCGACGTGCCGTTGTACTGGCAGCACGCGGCGGTGCGTTCGGGCACGCTGCAGAGGATCGGCCAGGCCCTGCGGGAGGCTGCTGGCAGCGCCCTGCGCGCCTGAGTGGACTATGCCTGCTCATGGGTTCTCTGTCGTGTTGTTGAGGTCTTGCTGCATGTTGGCCGGGGTTTCGCTCC
>NZ_LFQR01000096.1 GCF_001182895.1 Frateuria defendens
GCCAGACTGCATTTCCGTAATCGGTCTTGTTGGGGCGATGGTGCTGTCCCGGACCCGGGTAAAAACCGCACCCGAAGGCCTCGCTCATTCATCGGTGTCGCCCATGCGCGGGGATCAGCCGCCGCATGTGGATGACGCCATCTTGTTAGTCAGGCTCTCTTCGGGTCGGTCTGACCGGTTGCCTACCTGTTCGCTCTGGCGTTGAATGTGTTCGTTTGCGTCAGGCGGCGATGGGCCGCTACCTGCTGCGCGGCCGCTGCACCATCGGGTGCTTGAGCCACGCCTGCGCGTCGTAGGCCTCGTTGCGCGCCAGCATCGCCCACAGCTGCCGCGCATGCTTGTTGGCGATGGCCACCAGGATCTTGCCGAACGGCAAGCGGGCGTCGAGGTCCTTGATCCAGATCTGCTCGGGCGTGGCCTTCTCGCGCGCCACCGCCTGGGCCCGTTGCAGGCTGCTGCGGGCACCTTGGATCAGCAGCGTCCGCAGGTACCCATCCCCGCGGCAACTGATCCCACCCAATCGACTGCGGCCCCCGCTGGAATGTTGCGTCGGCGTCAGCCCGAGCCAGGCCGACATCTGCCGTCCGTTCTTGAACTCGCGCGCCGCTCCGACTGTCGCGATCATGGCATCGGCGGTGAGGGGGCCGACGCCGATGATGTGCTGCGCCCGGGCACAGCGTTCGTCGGACTTGGCGTGGGTCGCAATGCGCGCATCGCAGGCCGCGATGCGATCCCGCAACTGTTGCCAGTGATGGGCCACGTCATCGAGCAGTTCCAGCAGCATCGCCGGCAACCTCGATCGTACCGACGTATCGGCCAGCGCACGCCGCAGGGCGGGATCGTGCTGCGCCACCACCACGCCGAACTCGGCCAGCAAACCGCGCAGGCGATTGCTGGTCGCCAGGGCTTCGGCCGTGTAGCCCTCGCGCACCCGGTGCCAGGACAGCCGCGCCTGCTGGTCGACCGTCTTCACCGGCACGAAGCGCATGTTGCCCTGCCGCGCCGCGGTGGCAATGGCCTCGGCGTCATTGCGGTCGTTCTTGGTCGAACGGCGCTTGCGGAAGGGCGTTACGAACTGCGCCGCGATCAGGCATGGCGTCAATCCGTACTCCTCGCACCGCCGCGCCCAATGGTGCGCACCGCTGCACGCTTCCATCGCCACCCGCGTGCCGGGCGGCAGCTGCGCCAGCCAGGCCGAGAACGCGTCGCGGCGAAAATCCTTGCGCTGGCGGACCCCGCCGCCCGCGTCCATTTCGCATGCCGAGAATGCCTGTTTTGCCAGGTCCACGCCGATGGTTATAGTGCTCATGGGAGACTCCTCCTCCAGACATACCGATGACGAAAGCCATCATGGTCCTCAAAGACCGAGCGGTGATCCGCAAGGACGGGGAGCCTCCTTTTTACTCATTCAAGCCGAAGCCGCTTCGCGGCTCGGTTTAATTCAGACGTTAGGCACCACTGGAGAGTTCATGGGAGTTGAGCTATACATTACTCGCGCCGAGTTTTGGGCAGAGAATGAGGATTCACCCATCACTGCTGGTGAGTGGCTGTCCTACATCCAATCAGACCCGGAGCTTTCACTCGACACGTCACAGGGCGAGCACTTTGCGCGCTGGCACGGAAAGTCCGCCTATGAGGAGCCGTGGCTAGATTGGTTCCAAGGCAACATCAGTACAAAGTGGCCAGACACCGCCCTCTACCAAAAGATGCTACAGATTGCTCATGCTCTGGGTGGCAAGGTACAAGACGACGATGGCACTTTATATGGGTCTCCTACAGACTGGCAGTTTGATCCACCCACCGCGGGTGGTGCCTAACAAATCATTCAAGCCGAACCCGCTTCGCGGGTCGGCTTAACTCAGGCGTTAGGCCTTACTGGAGAGTGCAATGAGTTGGGACGTATCCATTCAGCGTTTCAGCCGGCAGTATTCCTCCATTGAGGAAATACCAGAGGATGAGACATGCCTACCGCTTGGAACCCGTACTGAGGTCCAAAGCGCTATCTCTTCCGCTTTTCCTGGCACTGATTGGACTGATCCGGCCTGGGGCACCTATGACTCTCCCGTCGGCTCCATTGAGTTCAACATGGGTATTGACGAGCCAAATACTGGATTTATGCTCCACGTTCGCGCCTCGGCGACCGTGGTTCCCGTTATTGTCAATCTTTGTATTAGCAATCGCTGGCAAGCGATTGATTGCAGCAGTGGATCGTTCCTAGAGCAATCATCAGATCCCGCTTCCGGACTTCATGCATGGGCTGAGTACCGTGACAAAATCATCGGCAAGGCCTAACAATTCATTCAAGCCGAAGCCGCTTCGCGGCTCGGCTTAATTAAGTCGTTAGGTGCTCAAGGAATGCATCTCGGCAAAATCGTCAAAGTGCTCCTGTTTGCCGCTGGCGTTGTCCTTGCCCTGGCCGGTACGGGCGTTTTGGCTATGGCAACTTCAGGTTCTGTAATCGAGGGTCAGTCCAGCGCATACGCAACCGGCAGCGGGCTTCTTCTCATTGCATCTCCATGCATCGCCTTACTCTTTTCTGTCCGGCTCGCGCAGATCCTAGGCTTGGTTGTTCTTTTGGTGGGCCATCGGTGCTCTTTGGTTGGCGTTTGAGTTGCCAGAGCGTCCATGGCTTTTCCGGGCCGCTGCAATTGCCTTTGCCATGTTGGCAATTTATCGTGTTGGATTGTTCTTGCACAACAAAAGTTCTGCGAAGGGCACCTAACATCTCGTTCAAGGCGGACGGGTACGCCACCGCTTAAAAGCCAGCATCATTAAGTTGCATGAACCAACTTCCATCTCGATCCGAGATTTGTGAGAAGTTCGGCTCATTGTTCTCACCTCCAAACAGGTGCGCCGGACGGTCGCGTGCAAGGCGCGCTCCCACATGACTTCGGCGCGCGTCGGCGGCAGGATCGTGAACACCTCTCAGAGTGCCTCAGCGCTGCGGTGTTCCTTGACGCCGGCGTTCGCGGTCGCGCATATGGCGGTATGGGATGTCGACCGGCGCGCAAGGCGCGGCGGGGTTCCGTGCGGCCTGGCGGACTGGGGGGGAACGATGAAATACCGAGGCAGCTGCCACTGCGGCGCGGTGGCGTTCGAGGTGGAAGGCGAGATCGCCAGTGCGCTGGCGTGCAACTGTTCGATCTGCCAGCGCAAGGGCTCGCTGCTGTGGTTCGTGCCGCGCGAGGCGCTGCACCTGCTGACGCCGGAGGATGCTTCGCGCGTCTACGAGTTCAACACGCATCGCATCAAACATCGCTTCTGTCCGCAGTGTGGCATCCATCCGTATGCCGAGGGCACCGATCCGAAGGGCAACCGCATGGCGGCGGTGAACATCCGTTGCCTGGAGGAGGTGGACCTCGCGGCCGTGCCGGTGACGCATTACGACGGCCGCTCCATATAACGGCTGTTCCGGGGCGCAGGCTCAAGCGGTTACCGGCGCCGAAGCTGGCCCGCTCCCGCCCTGCCACGATGGTGCTGCCGATGGCGGCATCCAGGCTGGCGGCGCAGGCCGCCAGTCGGACCTGCCCGCGGTGAGACCCGACGCCGCGCCCCTGCGCCATTGCGGGCCCGCCCGTTCCCCGTAAAGTGGGCGGCATTGCCTGCCTTGACGGAGTGCCGCATGCCCCAGGATTTCTCGTCCGACTACCCGCGCGACCTCATCGGCTACGGCCGCACGCCGCCCTTCGCCGATTGGCCGGGCGGGGCGAAGATTGCGGTGCAGTTCGTGCTGAACTACGAGGAGGGCGGCGAGAACAGCGTGTTGCATGGCGATGCGGGCTCGGAACAGTTCCTCTCCGAGATCGTTGGCGCGGCGGCGTACCCGGCGCGGCACATGAGCATGGAGTCGATCTACGAATACGGCTCGCGCGCGGGCGTGTGGCGCCTCCTGCGCGAGTTCGAGCGGCGCGGCCTGCCGCTCACCGTGTTCGGCGTGGCGATGGCGCTGGAACGCAACCCGGAGGCCACCGCGGCGTTCGTGGAGCTGGGCCACGAGATCGCCTGCCACGGCTGGCGCTGGATCCACTACCAGGACATGGACGAGGCCACCGAGCGCGAGCACATGCGCCGCGCGGTGGAGATCCAGACCCGCCTCACCGGCCAGGCGCCGCTGGGCTGGTACACCGGGCGGGACAGCCCCAACACGCGGCGGCTGGTGGCCGAGCACGGCGGCTTCGCCTACGACTCGGACTACTACGGCGACGATCTGCCGTTCTGGACCGAGGTGACCGTGGCCGGCGGCGAGCGCCGACCGCACCTGGTGGTGCCCTATACGCTGGACAGCAACGACATGCGCTTCGCCACGCCGCAGGGCTTCAACACGGCCGAGCACTTCTACACCTACCTGCGCGACAGCTTCGACGTGCTCTACGCCGAGGGCGAGGCGTCGCCGAAGATGTTCTCGATCGGCATGCACTGTCGCCTGCTGGGGCGGCCCGGCCGCTTCCGCGCGCTGCAACGCTTCCTCGACCACATCGAGCGCCACGAGCGCGTGTGGGTGTGCCGCCGCATCGAGATCGCCGAGCACTGGCGCACCCGCCACCCGTGCCAGGAGCAGGCATGATCGCGCTGTCCGAACTCAACGCCCTGCCGAAGGCGGCCTTCGTGGAAACCCTGGGCGGCATCTTCGAGCACTCGCCGTGGGTGGCGGAGGGCGCGGCGGATGGACGTCCATACGGCTCGGTGGCCGCCCTGCACGCGGCGATGTGCGAAGTGGTGCGCGCGGCCGGCGAAGCCGCGCAGCTCGCCCTGATCCGCGCCCACCCGGAGCTGGCCGGCAAGGCGGCGGTGCGCGGCGAACTCACCGCCGCCTCCACCAGCGAGCAGCGCGGCGCGGGGCTGGACCAGTGCAGCCCGGAGGAGTTCGCGGAACTTACCGCGCTCAACCGCGCCTACGGCGAGCGCCATGGTTTCCCCTTCATCCTCGCCGTGCGCGGGCACACGCGCGCGAGCATCCTCGCCGCCCTGCGCGAGCGGGCGGCGCAGCCCACCGAAGTGGAGCAGGCCGAGTGCCTGGCGCAGATCGAGCGCATCGCCGCGCTGCGCCTGGCGGCGACGGTGAGTGAGGCTTGATGAAGCGGGTGAGCCGGGCCGCCACGAGGCCCGGTACTCGCGGGGCATGGATCGACGCCCGCCGCCATGGCGGCAACGTGAAAGGGGAAACGTGATGCGCCACCGTCGTGCACCGATTCGCAGGCTGGGCGCCTGCGCCGTACTGCTGTTGCTGGGCCTGGCCGGCCTCGCCGCGCCGGCCTGGGCCGACCAGCGCCCGCGCGAGGCCAGCCACGACACGGCGCCGGCCGACGAGCTGCCGCCGCCGCAGAGCCTCCAGGTGTTCGGCGCCACCATTCGCTACTACGAGCTGGGCCAGGGCCCCACCGTGGTGCTGGTGCACGGCCTGGGCAGCAGCGCGCGCGGCGACTGGGGGCGGGTGATGAAGCCGCTGGCGGCCACGCACCGCGTGCTGGCGCTCGACCAGCTCGGCTTCGGCGGCTCCGACAAGCCGTTCATCGACTACACCATCCAGACCTGGGTCGATTTCCTCGGCGAGTTCCTGCGCGCGAAGCAGGTGGGCGACTTCGCCCTGGTCGGCGAATCGCTGGGCGGCTGGATCGCGGCGCAGTACACCATCCAGGCCTTGAAGGGCGAGCACGCGGGCGGCGACAGTTTCGTGCTGCCGAAGCCTTCGCGGCTGGTGCTGTGCGATGCGGCGGGCTTTCGCGCGCTGTTCGAGAAGAAGCCGGGCGGGGCCTCGGCGATGCCGTCCGGGGCGACGCTGGCGGGGCAGCAGGCGTTGCTGTCGCGCATCTTCCACGACCCCTCCTACGCCAGCGACGAGGCGCTGCGCCGCGGCTTCGCCTGGAGCCTGGCCAAGGGCGACAGCTGGACGATCCGCTCGGTGATGAACAACCCCGCGCTGCTGGACGAGGCCATCGACGGCAAGCTGGGCGCCATCCGCATCCCCACGCTGGTGATCTGGGGCGAGC
Organism: Frateuria defendens; assembly: GCF_001182895.1. Taxonomy (GTDB): domain Bacteria; phylum Pseudomonadota; class Gammaproteobacteria; order Xanthomonadales; family Rhodanobacteraceae; genus Frateuria_B; species Frateuria_B defendens. Next base: position 5,988 of record NZ_LFQR01000096.1, read on the forward strand.
ACGACCAGCTCATTCCGTCCTCGTTCGGCCGCGCCTACCGCAGCAGCATTCCCGGCGCGCAATGGGCGACGCTGCCGGACAGCGGCCATGCGCCGATGATCGAGACGCCGGCGGCCTTCCTCAAGGTGTTGCAGCCGTTCCTGGTGGAGCCGTAACAGGGCGTGGTGGCGTGCATGGCGCCACCGCGGTGTTTCAGCGGAGGTCGCGCACGCCGCACACGCCATCGACGAACCGGCCTGCGCCGGCACCGACAAGCGGCCGCCGCAGCCGGTGTGCGCCCGGCGCGTCCATCGCGGCTGGCGGCCCACCGCACATTTTTGCAGAACGAACGTGCAGGCCTGTCAGTGTTGCCCGGCCGCAGGCGTGCGCATCCTTTAGCTCCAGACGGCACGCAGACGCCCTGTCTCAACGCCGGCTCACTCACTTCGCTGGAGCATCCATCATGAGCAGCATCAAGACCCGAGACGGCACCGAAATCTTCTACAAGGACTGGGGCAAGGGCCAGCCGGTGGTGTTCTCGCACGGCTGGCCGCTGACGGCCGATGCGTGGGACCCGCAGCTGATGTTCATGGCCGAGCACGGCTACCGGGCGATTGCGCACGACCGGCGCCGCAACGGCACCCTCTGCTGCAACGCGCCGGCGCCATCGAGCCGGACCGTGTGCGGAGGCTGTGGCCTGGTGGAGCGATGACGGCATCGCCGAACTCGATGGCCTCACGCCAGGGAGCTGTTCGGGCAGGGCCGCGGCCAGGCGGTCGAGGGCTACCTGAAGGCCGTCGCCCGCGGCGAGTGCGACGAAGCGTTCTTCCCCGGCGCCTATTCAATGCCTCCCGGCGGCCTGCGCCGATGCCGGCACTTGGGTGCCGTCGCTCGCGGGAGCGATCGCCGTGCCGTGCCCACCCGGACGAGCGGCGCGCTCCGGCCGCGTGCTACTCGTGCTACTGGTCCGGGTGCCCGTCGTTCTTGTTGGGATACGGGAAGCGCAGGTGGCCGTAGCGCACGATCAGCACCGAGGCGCTCAGCAGCACGATGGCGCCGGCACCGGCGAGCATGTCCCACGGCGAGCCGTCCTGCTGCTCGGTCATCAGGTGGCGCGCGATGCCGACGATGGCGATGTACAGAGGCATGCGCACCGGTAGCTTGCCCATGCGCCAGTAGATCTCCGCCATCGAGATCAGCTCCAGGTACATGAAGAGCAGCAGCAGGTCGGCCACGCCGACCGTGCGCAGCCGCCACATCGCCACGACCTCGAGGATGACGGCGACGATGGTGGCGACCAGGATCACCGCCAGCCCCAGCTTCTCGATGAGGCGGATGGGGCTGGCGAGCAGGGCGTGGCGGCTGGATGTCATGCAAGACCTTCACGGCTGACGTTTGCCGGATGGATACCACAGCGCCACTGCCTCACCGATGAAGAACCGCCTCCACGCGACGATATGCCGCCGCATGGACCATGGCGGTGTGGCCGCCGCGCGTGCTGGGGCGGGGACTGTCGCAGAGGCGCGCGGCCATACGAATTCTTCACTTGGCATCGACATAAATGCCCGCCCGTTTTCATGGGTGTTACGTCCGGAAACGGAAGCCTCCCCGGCCGGGATGTTCAATACGTGAAAACCATCACATCACCCAGGGCTCCCCGTACTGGCAGGGCCGCGATCATGAAGCTAAGTTAACTGATAGGGGATTAGACCCGAGGGGATGCGCGCGCTCCGCCGAGCGCCAGCGCATTGGGCCTGCGATTCTTGCAATCGTTTTTACGTTTTGCGATTCGGGCGACGCGGATTTGCGTCTGCCTGGACAGGAAGTCGATATGGATATGGACATTTTGTTTCACGCGGGTGTCGCGGCCGATTACGGCGTGCGTTGTACATCCCCTTCCTCGGCGGCATTCGCCAAATCCACTCCCGATATTGCTCGCGTTGCCCTCCCTCCGGATGGGCAATGCCTTTCATGACGGCCTTTATCACTGATACGGATCGGTGATTTTGTCGTGTCCGGGCAAAAGGCCCGGGCCTGTGCGTAAAGATTGGCTTCAATCAAGCTGTTCATTTGCGAGTGCGACGTGAAAAAAGTTTTCCTGCATCGTGCCCCGTTGGGGGCCGTATCGCTTGCTGTGCTTGCCCTGGCGGGTTGTGGAGCCCCAGCGGCGAAGGATTATGGCGGCGCCTGGCGGCCGGTGAACCGGTTCCAGGACGCGCCGACCGAGATCCCGTTGGCCCGGCCTTATACGTTTTATGCCTCGCCCATGGACGGCACGTTGAGAACCATGTTGGCGCGCTGGTCGAAAGACTCCGACATGCAGCTTTCCTATCAGCTCGCTTCGGATTTCACCCTGTACAAACCGGTGTCCCAGCTGCGCACCACGGATATTCATGCGGCGGCGGAGGCATTGAATTCCATTTATGCGGCGCAAGGCGTTTCCATTACGGTGAACGGCCGGCAGATATTGGCCAGGCAGGCCAGTGCGGCGTCGACGACGGCGGTGGCGGGCGGGCAGGCAAAAAGCGCCTCGAAACCCAGCGCGGCGGCGGGTTCGAAATGACGGATAAAACACCCGCAAACGCGATCATGGAATTGGGTTGACGCTGATGCTCACTAAATCTTCGGGCAAGAAAATCGACGAGGCCGTTGCCAGGTCGGTCAATTTCGAATTGACCATTGCGGACGTCGCGCGGCGCAGCGAGCGCCGCGCGTGGTGGGTGGCGTTCGGCGCCATCGTGATGGCGCTGATCCTGGCCGGCGGCTACTTTTACATGCTGCCGCTCAAGGAAAAAGTGCCCTACGTCGTCATGGCCGACGCCTACACCGGCACCAGCACCGTGGCGCAGCTCACGGAGGACTTCACCAACCGCCGCATCACCACCAGCGAGGCCATCAACCGCAGCAACGTGGCCCACTTCGTGCTGGCGCGCGAGTCCTACGACATCGCCACGATCAACCTGCGCGACTGGGCCACCGTGCTCACCATGTCCTCGTCCGGCGTCGCCGCGGCGTACACGGGCCAGTTCGCGCAGAACAACCCCGACAGCCCGTACAAGCTCTACGGCCGGGACCGCGCGATCCGCGTGAAGATCCTGAGCATCGTGTTCGTGGGCGGCGGCCCGGGCGTGGTGCCCAAGGGCGCGACGGTGCGCTTCCAGCGCAACCTCTACGAGAAGCTGACCGGCGCGACCCGTCCGATGGACAGCAAGATCGCCACGCTGACCTTCGCCTACAAGCCGAACCTCAAGATGGACGACCAGTACCGGGTCGAGAACCCGCTCGGCTTCCAGGTCACCAGCTACCGCGTGGACAACGACTACGCCACGGCGCCGCCGGACCCGGTGCAGGTCTCGCCGCCCGCCCCGGCCGAGGCGCAGTACGACACGCAGCAGGCGCCTGCCGCGCCAGTGCCCGGCGTGGACGGTGCCTCGCAGGCCAGCGCTTCCCCGCCGCCGCCGCCCGTTCCGGAGCAGGCCGACGCCAAGACCACCGGCCCGGCCGCGCCCGCGCCTGCGCCGACGCACGCCGCCAAGGGAGTGGGCCGCCGATGAATCGACCGAGCAGACTGGCCCTGGCCGGCGCCGCCTGGCTGATCGCCGCCGGCGCGACGGTGGCCGCGCACGCGCAGGCCGTGCAGCCGTACGAATACCAGCCCGACCGCATCTACCAGGTGCGCACGGGCCTGGGCATCACCACGGAGATCGAGCTCAGCCCGAACGAGAAGATCCTCGATTTCAGCACCGGCTTCAGCAGCGGCTGGGAGCTGACCCGGCGCGACAACGTGTTCTACCTCAAGCCCAAGAACGTCGACGTGGACACCAACATGATGATCCGCACGGCGACGCACTCCTACATCTTCGAGCTGAAGGTGGTGGCCACCGACTGGAAGACGCTGGAGCAGGCCCGCCACGCGGGCGTGCAGTACAAGATCGCCTTCACCTATCCCGCCGACACCAGCTTCGTGAGCGAGGCGGCCAAGGCCTCGCGGGTGCCCGAGCTCAACACCTCGCTGGTCAAGGGCCGCAACTACAACTTCAACTACGACTATGCGGCGCGCCGGAAGACCGCGCCCTGGCTGATTCCCGTCAACGTCTACGACGACGGGCAATTCACCTACATCAAGATGAGCGACATGAAGCAGTTCCCCACCGGGAACTTCCCGGCCGTCTACATGCGCGAGCGCGAGCATGGCGAAGACGCGGTGGTGAACACCACCGTCGAGGGCAACACCATCGTCGTCCACGGCACCTATCCCTACCTGGTCATCCGTCACGACAAGAACGTCGTGGGCCTGCGAAGGAATACCCAAAAGTGAATACGCCTTATCAGCCCGGCGACTCCGCGCAAGGCGTGCCGCCCCACGACGCCCCGGCCGACGGCCACGACCCGCTGGCCGGCAACCCCTATTCCGCCCAGTACCGCCAGGCCCCCGCGCCCGACCTGGATGCCGCCGCGCCGCAGTTGAGGGCGAGCGACGTGCGGCGCATGAACCTCCGCGCGCTGGGCTTCCTGGCGGGCATCGTGGCGCTGCTGCTGGTGGTGGCGTTCTGGCTGCTCAAGAGCGCGACCGGCAGCGGCGATGCGCCGGCCAAGCCGCGCGAGGAAACCGTGACCGTGCCCGAGGCGCCCCAGCCCCAGCCCGTGCCCCTGCCGCGCCCCGCGCCGCGGCAGCCCGAGCCGATCCCGCTGGCCGCGCCGCCGCCGCTGCCCACGGCCGCCCAGACGCGGCCGATGTCGATGCCGCGCGGCCCGCGCGGGCCGAGCCTGATGGAGCGCCGCATGATGACCGGCGAGGCCGCGGCGCAGTCGGTGGGCAATGGCCAGTACGCGCCCGGCGCGCCGGGCGGCGCGGGCATGCCGGGGCCCTATGGCCAGATGCCGGGCTTCCCCGGCGCGCCGGACCCGGGCGCCATCCCGGCCAACAGCGCCTATGCCGCCAAGCCCCTGTCGGAGGTGTCCACCGCGCAGCCGCTCGCCAATCCCGACACCCTGATGCTGCGCGGCACGTACATCCGCTGCGTGCTGGAGACGCACATCGTCACCGACATCCCCGGCTTCACCTCGTGCATCGTCACCGAGCCGGTGTACTCCTTCAACGGCAAGCGCCTCCTGCTGCCCAAGGGCTCGAAGGTGCTCGGCCAGTACAGCATGGAGCCGAACGGCCCGCGCGTGGCGGTGATCTGGGACCGCATCGTCACCCCCACGGGCATCGACGTGAACATGTCCAGCCCGGGCGTGGACAACCTCGGCGGCGCCGGCCATCCCGGCTACTACACCGCGCACTGGGGCAGCCGCATCGGCGCGGCCCTGCTGATCAGCCTGCTCAGCGACGCCTTCAAGTACGAGGCGGCCGAGCACGGCCCCCGCAACACCACCATCAGCAATGGCGTGGTCACCCAGACGCCGTACGAGAGCAACACGGCGCAGACCATGCAGAACCTCGCCAACCAGGCCGTCCGCCGCGCCGCCAACCGCCCGGCAACGGTGACCATCAACCAGGGTACGGTGCTGAACGTCTACGTCGCCAAGGACGTGGATTTCAGCGGCGTGGTCGCCCGCTACTGACCGCCGGGGCGACGGATCATGAGCGACGCCACCGTGGCCGAGGTCTCCAACGAATTCCTGGACTACCAGTACGAGGTGCTGGGCATCCGCGAATACATGGCCTCGCCCGAGGTCACCGAGATCTGCGTCAACCGGCCCGGCGAGCTCTACCTGGAAACCCGCGGCAGCTGGCACCGGGTCGAGGTGCCTACGCTCACCTTCGAGCGTGCCCGGCAGTTCTGCACCGCGGTGGTCAACGAGAGCAACACCGGCCAGCGCATCACCGACACCGATCCGGTGGTGTCGCTCACCTTCCCCACCGGCCAGCGCGCCCAGTTCGTGATCCCGCCTGCCTGCGAGGCGGGCAACGTGTCGATCACCATCCGCCTGCCCTCGAAGCAGACCAAGACGCTGGCGCAGTACCAGGAGGACGGCTTCTTCGACCAGGTCCTGGAAGACGCGCACGGCGTGAGCGAGCACGACCGCGAACTGCTGAATCTGCGCGCGGCGCGGCGCTATGCCGACTTCTTCCGCAAGGCGGTGCTCAGCAAGAAGAACATCGTGGTCTCGGGCGCCACCGGCAGCGGCAAGACCACCTTCATGAAATCGCTGGTGCACCACATCCCGGCCAACGAGCGCCTGGTGACCATCGAGGACGCGCGCGAGCTTTTCATCGACCAGCCCAACGTGGTGCACCTGCTCTATTCGAAGGGCGGCCAGAGCACCAGCAACGTCACCGCCAAGAGCTGCATGGAGGCGTGCCTGCGCATGAAGCCGGACCGCATCATCCTGGCCGAGCTGCGCGGCGACGAGTCGTTCTACTTCATCCGCAACTGTGCCTCCGGCCACCCCGGCTCGATCACCAGCTGCCACGCCGGCAGCACCGAGCAGACCTGGGACCAGCTGGCGCTGATGGTGAAGGCCTCGTCGGAGGGCGCGGGCCTGGAGTTCGCCACCATCAAGCGGCTGCTGAGGATGACCATCGACATCGTGGTGCACATCAAGGCGCATGCCGGGCGCCGCTACATCACCGGCATCGATTTCAACCCGGACCGCGTGTTCGCCGCGGACGCCGGGTAACGGTCCGCCGCGCGGTGCTCAAGGTAAGGAGGTCGAAAGTGCTACCGGGAATGGAAATGATGGCTTGCCCGAACCTGGCCGTTCCGGCCGAGGTGATGCAGCACGTCGTCGCGGTCGAGTCCGGCCGCAACCCCTTCGCCATCGGCGTGGTCGGCGGCCAGCTGGTGCGCCAGCCGCAGAACCTGGGCGAGGCGGTGGCCACCGTGCGCATGCTCGAGGCCAGGGGCTACAACTTCTCGCTCGGCATCGCGCAGGTGAACCGCGCCAACCTGGGCAAGTACGGGCTGGACACCTACGAGAAGGCGTTCGAGGTCTGCCCGAACCTCGCGGCTGGCGCGCGCATCCTCGCCGACTGCTACGCGAGTTCGGGCGGCGACTGGGGCAAGTCCTTCAGCTGCTACTACTCGGGCAACTTTGTCACGGGCTACCAGGACGGCTACGTGCAGAAGGTCTACGACTCGATCAGCCGTGGCGCGAACGCCGGCGCGGCGATGGCGATCCCCTTGCAACGGGTGAGCAGCACCCCGGCAAGCCCGCGCGCCGCCGCCAGGGGCGCGGTGCCCGCGGCGGCCGACAGCGCGGCGTACCGGATCTCCATGCGTAGCGTGCTGGACACCGTGGCGGCGGCGGCGGTGACGCCTGCGGTCGGGGCGGAGCTGGCGCCTCATGCCGCCAATGCCGCGACTGGCGCGGCGGTAGTGGGAGCCCCGGCCGCTGCCGCCCCCCCGATGCCGCCGGTGTCGGCGGCATCGGGTTCGGCTGCGGTTGCAGCTGCGGCTGCCGCCCAGGCCATGGCCGCTACCGCCCAGGCCGCGCCGCCGGGTGCTTCGGCACAACCTGTCGCCGCGGCGCCGGCGACCGCTTCGAACAACGAGGTCTTCGTGCCACAGGTGCGGGGGCCGGGCGATTCGCCATCGCCGCCGTCCGCGCCCGGCTCCCTTGCGGCGGCGCCCGCACCGTCGAGCCCGGCGGTCGATCGGGCCGATTTGCGTCAGGGGGCGCGCGATGACGCATTCGTGTTTTGAGGGGGCGCGGCAAGGGCCGTGCCATGGAGTGCGCAGTGGTGAATCCGGCGGTGTAGGGCGCCGCCGGCCTTAAGGCGGTCACGCCCTGGCGGCCGCGTAATTTTTGAATCGTCCAAAAAGAGGGAGTTATCGAGATGGCACCGAACACCTACAAGTCGATCTTTCAGTCCAAGAACACGGCCGTGGCCCTGACCTGGTGCGTGCTGTTCGCCATGGCGCTGCTGCTGCCCACGATGGCCTTTGCCGCCGACGATGGGCTGAGCCAAACCAACACCAAGGTCTGCACCTTCTTCCAGGACATCAACAGCCTCCTGAACGCGGCGTCGATCGTGGTGGTGACCGTCGCCGTCATCTTCTCCGGCTACCAGATTGCCTTCGCGCACAAGCGCATTGCCGAGGTGGCTCCCGTGCTGGTCGGCGGCGTGTTGATCGGCGCCGCGGCCCAGGTTGCGAAAATGGTGGTGGGCGGCAGTGGCAGTGGCTCGTCCACCGCATGCCAGTCCTCCAGCGGTGCCACGACCATGCTGATGCACTCCCTGAATTCCGCGGTCCAGTACCTCCAGCACTATGCATAAAAACGCCCTGTTCCGCGGCTGCACCCGCCCGCCCATGTTCATGGGCGTGCCTTACGTGCCTTTCTTCATGGGGGCGGGCGGTGGCTTGCTGCTGGCGATGTACACCAACTTCTGGTTCCTGTTGATGATTCCGGTGGTGATCTTCGTGATGCGCCAGATGGCGCGGCGCGACGAGATGATCTTCCGCCTGCTGGGCCTGCGCATGCAGTTCCGCACGCGGGTGAGGAACCTGCCGCAGCACGACGGCATGTGGGTGTTCACGCCCAACAGCTACCGCGAGCACAAGGCAAGGCGATAAGCCGGCCAGATGCCCTGGCAGCCTTGCCAGGGCCTTTCTTGGGATCGAAGACGATGTCGAAACCGATGTTCACCCCGGATGCCCCCATCAGCGACTTCGTGCCGCTGTCCACGCATGTCTCGCCGACCGTGCTCAAGACCACGGGCGGGGATTTCCTGATGGTGTGGCGGCTCGCCGGGCTGCCCTTCGTGGGGCGGGAGGAGTGGGAGCTGGAGCATCGGCACAACACCTTCAACCGCATGCTGCAGACCCTGCGCGCGCCGGATTTCGTCAACGTGGCATTCTGGGTCCACGACGTCCGGCGCCGGCGCCGCATCCAGGACAAGAGCCATTTCGAGCAGGCCTTCAACCAGTCGCTGTCCGACGCGTACTACGGCGCGCTGTCGGAACAGAAGCTGATGCAGAACGAGCTGTACCTGACGATGCTCTATCGCCCGGTGGTCGCCGGCAAACGCTTCATGGAGAAGTCCGCCGACCTCGGCCGGCTGGAGTCCGAGCAGAGCCAGGCCGTCGCCACCATCCAGGAGCTGGCCGGCAACGTGGAGGCGGTGCTCAAGGACTACGCGCCCTACCGGCTTGGCATGTACGAGGCCTCCAACGGCGTGGTGTTCTCCGAGGTGCTGGAGTTCTACGGCTACCTGCTCAACCGCATCGACGAGCCGGTGCCGGTGCTGCAGGCGCCCGTCTACGGCTACCTGCCGGTGAGCCGTCAGCGCTTCTCCGCCAAGACCGGCGACTTCGTCCTCACCACGCCCAACGGGGTCAACCACTTCGGCGCCATCCTCAACATCAAGGAATACATGGACGGCACGTATCCGGGCATCCTGAACGGCCTCAAGTACCTGGACTTCGAGTACGTCATCACCCACTCCTTTAGCCCGATGGGGCGGCAGGACGCGCTCAAGGCGCTCGAGCGCACCAAGGGCATGATGATCTCCTCCGGCGACAAGGCGGTGAGCCAGATCGCCGAGATGGACCAGGCGATGGACCAGCTCGCCTCCGGCAACTTCGTGCTGGGCGAGTACCACTTCAGCATGACCCTCTACGCGCCCAGCCAGGAGGTGCTCTCCCAGCAGATCGCCGCCGCGCGCGCGGAGCTTTCCAACGCCGGCTTCGTCTCGGTGAAGGAGGACCTGGCGGTCACCGCCTCGTTCTATTCGCAGCTGCCGGCGAACTGGAAGTACCGCACGCGGCTCGCCAACGTCAGCTCGCTGAACTTCCTCGGCCTGTCGCCGCTGCACAACTTCGCCACCGGCAAGCGGGACAACAACCCCTGGGGCGAGTGCGTCACCACGCTGCAGACCACCAACGGCCAGCCCTACTACTTCAACTTCCACGCCACCCACCCCGCCGAGAACTCGCTCGGCGAGAAGGCCATCGCCAACACCATGGTGATCGGCAAGTCGGGCACCGGCAAAACCGCGCTGATCAACTTCCTGCTCAGCCAGGTGCAGAAACTCGAGCCCTCGCCGACCATCTTCTTCTTCGACAAGGACCGCGGCGCTGAGATCTTCGTGCGCGCCTGCGGCGGCAACTACCTGTCGCTGCAGAACGGCCAGCCCACCGGCTTCAACCCCTTCCACTGCGAACGCACCGAGGCCAACGTGCAGTTCCTCGCCGACCTGGTCAAGGTGCTGGCCGGCAAGAGCGTCTACAGCTCGCGGGAGGAGGAGGACATCTTCCGCGCCGTGGAGAACATGCTCGACACGCCGATGCGCCTGCGCAACATGACCAACTTCCAGAAGAGCCTGCCCAACATGGGCGACGACGGCCTCTTCATCCGCATGCGCAAATGGACGGCCGGCAACTCGCTGGGCTGGGTGTTCGACAACCCCGTCGACACCATCGACCTGACCAAGGCCAACATCATCGGCTTCGACTACACCGACATCATCGACAACCCGGAAGTGCGCGCGCCGGTGATCAACTACCTGCTGCACCGCCTGGAGGCGCTGATCGACGGCCGGCCGCTGATCTACGTGATGGACGAGTTCTGGAAGATCCTCGACGGCAAGGGCGGGCTGAAGGAGTTCGCCAAGAACAAGCAGAAGACCATCCGCAAGCAGAACGGCCTGGGCATCTTCGCCACGCAGAGCCCGGAAGACGCGCTGGCCAGCGACATCGCGGCGGCGCTGATCGAGCAGACGGCCACCATGATCCTGCTGCCGAACCCGAACGCCAGCCGCGAGGACTACATCAACGGGCTCAAGCTCACCGAGGCCGAATACCAGGTGGTGGTGAGCCTGGACGAGCGCTCCCGCCGCTTCCTGGTCAAGCAGGGCCACGCCTCGTCGGTGTGCCAGCTCAACCTGCGCGGCATGGACGACGCCCTCGCGGTGATCTCGGCCTCCACCGACAACATCGAGATCATGCACCAGATCCTGCGCGAGCGGGCCGACGCCGAGGGCGTGGCCGCGGATGACTTGCGTCCGGAGCAGTGGCTGGACCTTTTCTACGAGCACCGCAAGGGCAGCGGCAAGCATAAGCCCGGTGCCCCGAGCCACGCGGCGCGGCCGCACCGCACGGTACGAATCTGACTATTCAGGCAGGGAGAAAACCATGGCCATCTTCGCTTACGCCCGCACCTCCATGGACACGGCCGTGCGCCGCCTGCTCGGCGCGCTGGTGCTGGCGCTTTGCCTGGCCGCCCCAGCGGCCCATGCACAGTGGCAGGTGCAGGACACGCAAGCCGAGAGCACGCTCGATAACATCAAGAGTGACACCGGCCACATCAGCACTCGCACCGACGACATCAACAACGTTTTGGGCAGCACCGAAGACGGCAGCGGGCAGACGATCAACAAGAATCTCGACAGCATCAACAAGAAATTCGTCATCGGCAGCTTCGACAAGAACACCGTGCCGGGCGCCCGCGTGGCCGATCCGAAGCAGGTGCTGCCGGGCGACTCCACCGTTCTGGACGATGGCTCGCATTGCAGCCGGGTAACGCAGACCCAGCAACCCGTTTGCCAGCAGATCGTCAACATCGAGAACGCGCAATACCAATACATGCTGACCATGTATGCCATCAGCAAGACGCGCGACGACATGCTGCGCCAGTTGCTGCAGGAGCGGCAGAACATCGCCAGCGGCGACCCCAACCAGTTCGGCAAACTGGAAGACAACACCAACAAGCTCACCGCGCTCTACAACCTGATCGCGCTCGACCGCCAGCAGATGCAGTCGGTGAACTACGCCTACGAGGCGAACCTGCGCTACCTGCGTAGCCAGCAGGCGCGGTTGGCCGACAGTGCCAACACGGGCAGGCAGATGGGCGACCCGGGCATGGGCATCGACATTCCCGGAGTAGGGGGTGTCACTTTGGGATCAATTCTGGGTGCCTTGACGACAGGTGGTGCTCTCAAGGTGGCGCTGGAGGCGCAGCGAACCACGCCGGACGGCAACATGAAAAGGCTCTCCATCGAAACCGACAACGACTGGGGCTGGTGAGCTTTCTTGAGATTGTCACTGTAAGCATTGCACGAGTGCCTGCGCATGGCGTTACGGGTATTCGGCTACGAGATGAAGGATATTGAGCCATGGCCGATGCGATGGGCAGCGGGTTGGGGATCAGGATGATGGCGCTGGCAGGCGACCCCATCGGGGATCTGACCAACTTCTACTTCTTCAAGACGATCAACAACTTTCTCCGGGACGAGATCGACGTCCTGCAATGGAACCTGTTGACGCGGTCAGCCACGATCATCGGCTTCGTGGCCACCGTGGTGCTCACTGTCTGGATCATGTTCCAGGGCTTTCGCATCGTCACGGGGCAATCCCGCCAGCCGATGATGGTGCTGGTGGGAGATTCGCTGCGCGCGGTACTGATCGTGTTCATGGCGACCAGCGTGGCGGCGGCGACCTCGCCGCTTTACTGGACGCTCAGCGACGGCTTGTCCAGCACCATCGCCCGATACGTCACCGGCGATGGCTCCGGCAATCTCTACGAATCCATCGACAGAAACCTCGCTGGCATGGAAGCCTCGATGGCGATCATCGATACGATCGATACGGGCGGTGACGATACCGTCGAGGCGGCCAAGGACCGCGACCGCTGGTTCACGGGTATCGGCATTGCCGGCCCGAGCGTCGTAGCGGGCTCCATGCTGCTGCTCAACAAGATCGCCCTGGCGTTGTTCATCGGGTTCGGGCCGATCTTCATCATGTGTCTGCTGTTCGAACAGACCAAATCGCTATTCAGCAAATGGCTGTTCTACGGCATAGGCACGATGTTTTCCCTGGCCTTGCTGAGCGTGATGGTGGGCATCGCCATGAAGATGATGACGGCCGTCACGGCCGCCTTTACGGCCAAATACCTGGTGACCCTGATGCCCGGCATGGACACGGGCACGGACGGCATCAACAGCATGGCCTTGCAGCAAGGCGGGCTCGGCTTGCTGCTTTCCACCCTGATTGTCATGACGCCACCGATGGCGGCGGCGTTCTTCCAGGGGACGTTGGGGCAGTTCCAGACATACTCGCCGTTTGGACAGATCGGCCGTGATGGCCAGCCACCGGGAACGCCTGGGTACCTACCGCCTCCTAATCAAGCACGGCCTGGTATATCGGAACATGGAGCCTCACCAGTGGTTAACTATGCGCCGGGTTCTCATAATGCACCCGAATCTGCCGATATAATGAAGCAAAAAGATCAAGTGAGGTTAGGGCTATGAGATTTGCAGCACTCGTATTGATGGCACTTTTTTTTACACCTATGGCGCGCGCGCAGTGCGCAGCGGGGGTCAATGTGGGAGGGGGGAATTGCATCCCTCCTGACGCGCCGGGTATGCCCGGTTATGGAGGGCGAGCCAATAATAGGCAAATATGGGCCGATCGCTGGGGGGCCATTGCTTATGATTCAAAAACAGGGGATATGGGAACCGCAGAAGGGCAGGTGAGCAAGGAAAAGGCCCGCGAGATCGCCTTGGCATTATGTGGTTCGACAGGGGCGAGCCAATGCAAGGTGATGCTTGCTTTCTATAATCAATGTGCAGCGGCCGTGTGGGGGATGGGTAGGTTAAATGTCTCCGGAGCACCTACTCAAGAGGAGGCTGAGCAAGACGCAATGAACCGTTGCGGAGGCGGAAGCTCCTGTCAAATTTTCTATAGCAAATGCAGCTACGCAGAAAGGGTCCGATAGTAAAGCGATGGTTTACTATGGAGTGAGGCTTCGGCATGAAGATGATGGCTATAGCAATAGGTTTGATTCCATTGGATGAAATTAGACATGAGATCGTCATTTGTCATTGTTTCAGTGATGATGTTTTGCGCTCCTGAGGCATGGTCCCAGTGTGCCCCAGGCATTCCTGGGGCTGGTAATCCAGCCTGCATTCCGCCGAATCAGGTCAATTCTCCGTACTATCAGGGGGCTGGGGTGGCTCAACCTCACGCTCTGTGGGAGGATCGCTGGGGAGCTATTGCGATTGACAGTGAGACGGGGGATGCGGGTACTGTTGAGGGCCAAAGTAGCAAGTCTATCGCGGATAGCGCCGCGCTTTCATATTGTTCAAAAGGAAAGGGGGAAAATTGTAAAGTCATCCTTTCTTTTCATAACCAATGTGCAGCCGTTGCATGGGGGGCTGGGGTGCTTGGTTACTCGGGAGGGGCAACTCCAGATGTAGCCGAAGAGATGGCCATGAAAGGATGCGGTTACAGTGATGACTGCAAAATCGTTTATAGCAAGTGCAGCTACGCCGAAAGGGTTCGATAGCATCGATGCCGAATCCGTAGGAGCCAATAGCGCAATGTGGGTACTTCGGGATGAAGGCA
>NZ_LFQR01000097.1 GCF_001182895.1 Frateuria defendens
AGATCAGAGCATCCTTAGCGGTCTCTCCAAACGCCGATGGACCTTGCGCTAGCATGCTGGAGAGGCGAGTACGGTAGGAAGCTACATATCGCGTAACTTTAACTTCGTGGGGAAGCGCTGCTGCTTCGCCGCTCTTGAGCTCGCGGATGCCTTGCAATAGGAGTGGCCTCTGGGCGCCAGGTTGAGCGTTCGCAACGGCGCTCCACTCGTGGCCATTCCACATCCAAGCCGGTACACGTAGGCGATTCTCGCCTTCTTTGACCGGAGGTACGCGAAACACCCGCGCCCCTCCACCGACATCATCGAACGCCTTGGAATACTCTCCGTTAGGATCAAGCACAATAAAGCGAGCGTTTGGAGCATCTACGTCATCGACCCTCGCATGGGCCGCGGCGTCCAATGACCAGCGAATGAGGCCTGCTACCGAACAGGACTTGCCGCTACCGGTGTTCCCTAAGACAGCAAGGTGGCGGCCAAACATTTTATTCGGATCCACCAAGACTGGAGTGTCGTTCGCCATAGGCGAAGTTCCAATCCTGACTCGTCGGTTGCAGTCGTTAGCGCCCGCAATCGCAGCCACTTGCTCCGCAGTCGGCATCAGTACCTGGTCACCGACGGATGGAAAGGCAAGCACGCCTCGCATGAGCTCGTGTATGAGCTTCCCGGTGGATCTATCGGTGGAAGACCTGAGCGTTCCGACCGGTGTGACCGCCATCCGTCTTGCGGGGTACGGTAGGTCAATGAGATCCAGATCTCGCTGGCCATATTTGCGTGGTGGCATTGACCGCTCGGTGCCGACCCATGTGACAAAGCCGACCGTCGCCCCTGCTTCATTCGGGATGAGAACGTAGCCGTTCAGTCGGGGAAATGAGGCCGGACTCCCCGCGTTGAAGGCGGTCGACAGAGGAGCCTCCGGTCCAAGGCGAACGCGTACATCATCCGGAGCAACTGCCTCAACGTTGCCGACGACTAGGCCAGCAATCATCTCGATCGGTGAGGTCATAGCAGATCCTCAAGGCCAAAATCATCTTCAATGCCTCCGTCTTCGGCTGCACTTCCAGGTCCGTTCTCTTTGGAATAGCTACGATGCCTCAGAAGCTCCGCCATGCGTCCGCTGATCATGTCCAACGCGGGCTTTGGCAGGTAGCGGCTAACAAGGTTAGAGAGGTCGGCAAAATGCTTGCCCAATAGCAACGAGATTTGTGCGCTACGCGCTGCTTGGTTAAGGAATTTTTCCAGACGATCTTCGGGTTCGTAGACGATGATTACCAAGTGAGTGGATGGGATGGCGAGCATGTCCAGAAGGACACGGTTGATGTGATCGTCTCCGAAGCCATAGCCATAGGTCACAACCACTGAATTCGGGCGACACGTGGCTGCAGCCATATCCCTGAACAGCTCTGCATACGGGTATTCTGTGGTTTCAACGTCCTTGACCGCGTTTGGGTAGATCATCACGGTGTCGAGCGGCTCAGCAGGAACGAGCGGGCTATCAGGTGGAGCCCCGAAAGGAATTCCCCGACGGACCAGTTGTTTGGGCCGATGGGTAAGCTGCCAATCGAGGGAGCCGTGCAACTTAGTCAACCGCAGCACACCCTCCATGAAACGCGGCTCGCCCCGGATACCGGGAGGGTTGTAGTGAAAATCCACGTCCATTCGGGAAGCCCGGAACGCGGGCTCAAGCACACCCACAAAGCGGTCAATGACACGCAGGCCCGCCAGGTCACATCCTCTTTCGATCAACCGGTCATAGTTGGTGGTAAAGACATGAAGACGTTCCCGCGATGCTGCGCGACTGGCGAAACTCAAGAGGAAAGCTTGAAGTGCGGAAAGTGCCTTTGACCAGTTGTCGTCATTCGCCGCCTCGATATCCGCTTCCATCTTGAGAAGGGACGTCAGAAACGTTGACATACGCGCCTGAAGTGCATCGCGTAACTCGCCATGTCGCTCATCCTTGAGCAGCCTCAGGCCGTCAAGAATGGCGAAGGCCACACGGAACTGATCCTCTATGTTCGGCTTCCCGCGCCCCATGGCCATCGCGCTACGAGTGGCTTCCGCCTCGATCTCAGCATCGATCGATGTCTTCAACGGATCAAAGTCCATGCCAGTCGATTTGACGTCGGCCAGATAGCTGATCGCGTTGGCGAAGCCGCTTCCGATAAGCAGGTTGAGATGCTCCGCCTGAAAGACAGCGGATAGCCACGGCTCGATGTGCCGACGGGCGGCTGATGCAAGGGTCTCAAGCTCTGGTCCATCGTTGGGCAGATCCGCCCACCAGCCTTCATTGGCGCCGACGCGATATCCATGTGCTTCCATGTATCCCCCTGAATAGGCTCAACTTGTGAGATTCCGCTCTGCGAAGCTTGAGGCTGACTGCACTCTAGCGCGGCTTGCTTGAATAGGTCTCGGCGAATGCCTCCAGAGCATTGAGAAGCTGGCTCACAGCAGCATCCCCCCTTTCCGTCCCTCCAAGGAGCGCGTTTATACGAAGTATGCGGCGTTGAAGTGGGGATCGATCGTTGGTCGGCTGACCAATATAGGATTCAAGACGCACCCGTAGATATGTGCATATTTTTTGCACATTTGTACTCACCAGCAGCATCTGGCCGCGCTCGATCCTCGATATTTGAGATCGGTCGACGTTTAGCTGCTTTTCTAGGTCTACGCGCGTCATCCCCCGGCGTTCTCGTGCCAGTCTTAGGCTGATACCAAGAGCCTCCGCGTCTGCTCGTGAATTGAATCTTGTCGTCATATGTGCATAATATTTGCACACCTTTGCGATGATTTCGACTTATGGCCGTCTACATAGATTCCGAGGGAATCCGATGGCGCAATCGGCTGTGGTGCCATCTCGTCGCCGATTCACTGGGTGAACTCCATGAGTTTGCTCGGCGCCTTGGACTTAAGCGTCAATGGTTCCAGGCTCATGGAGCCTATCCGCATTACGACGTCACGATGGCTGTTCGCGAAAAGGCGCTTCGTCTTGGCGCCGTGGACGCTGATCGCTTTACCATTGTTGACCGAAGCAGGGGTCTACGACGCGAGCTTCTCGCCCAAGGTACCTTGTGGCCCGAACGCACCTCCAGGAGGAAGTTGTTCCATGACACCAGCTAAGCGAAGGGATGCTGCTCTCTCTCTACCCGAGTACTCGCTCAAATCCAGCGCTACAAATCAGTTGGATAAGGATCCGGGAGAGCTCGATTACCTGAGGTTCGGATTCTTTGGTGAAGTCGGCGGGCTGTTGTCCTCGGTCAAGCGCAGTGTTCGGGACCAACTCAGTGAGTCTCAAAGTCAGCTAGCGTCGGAGGAACTTGGAGACGCGCTGTGGTACCTGTTCGGTGTCGCCAAAGCGCTTCAAGTAAGCCCCGATGATCTTGGCGTGGAATGCATTCGCGAGCTGCGCAAGCGTGCTCAAGACAAAGACACGACGCCTAAGCTTCCCATCACGTTCCGTCATGTCGACGGAGTTATGGATTCACATCGAGGCGAGTGGGACATCGTTCGCTCATCTCAACTGGGTGTTCTTGCCAATGGCGCCGGCGTCTTGGCTTCGACGGCGCGAGAGCAGCTCAAAATGATGAGCCATCCTACGGCAAGTCAGCATCTTGGAAAGATATTGGCTGAGTGGTCGCTGGTCTGCCACGCCTTTGATCTTAAGGTTGAAGACGTTGCCAACGAGAACTTGGCCAAGATCGCCAATCGTTGGCCTAGCGAACCGGTATTTCTACCGTTTTTCGACCCCAGTGAACGTTATCCTGAGTACGAACAGTTTCCTCGTGAGTTCAGCATTGAATTCATAGAGCGCGCCGATGGCGGGCGATCCTATGTCGCGCAGCGGCTACATGGCGTCAACATTGGTGACCGTCTCACAGACAACAGCAATGAGCCGGATGATTATCGTTTCCACGACATCTTCCATCTCGCTTATGTCGCTTTCTTAGGGTGGTCTCCGGTACTTCGCGGTCTCCTAAAGCTGAAACGAAAGTCTCGGCCGAAGATCGATGAGAACGAGGACGGCGCTCGCGCAATGATCATCGAGGAAGGCATTGCCACCTGGATCTTTAATCATGCCAAGCAGCGCGATCACTATGAGAATGTCACGCAAGGCAAATTGGACTATGGCCTTCTCAAGCAGATCAAAAGCATGGTGGAGGGATATGAGGTCGAAGCTTGCCCTCTGTGGCAATGGGAAATGGCCATCCTCAAAGGCTTTGAGGTATTTCGTATGCTAAAGGCCAACCGCGGTGGTCGTGTAACCGTCAACATGAACAACCACACCCTTACGTACGAAAAGCTTCCCTAGCACATGAATCCCGCCTCTTTTGTCCGCGCCTTAGCAGCTTTGCGTCAGCACAACGTATTCAACCCATACGCGGATGTGTGCCCAGTCCATGACTTGTGCGATGCCGCCGCCTTTAGACGGCGGAATTTGCGCTCCTATCTCGCTGCGGCGAAATCCATTGGCGTTGATACCATTTGGATGGGTCGAGATTTGGGCTATCGGGGGGGGCGTAGAACCGGACTCGCGCTAACCGATGAGTTTCATCTGACCGAGATGCGCAAGCTCTATCCTGGCTGTGAATCACGACAGGCAACTAAGGGTCCGGCAGTTGCTGAAAGAACTGCAGCTGAGATCTGGGCAATCCTTCGAGGCCTCGAAGTTCCACCGCTACTCTGGAACGTCTTCCCCCTACATCCCCATGAACCTGGAAACCCATTTACCAACCGACGATTTAGCAGCGTAGAGCTTCGCGAGGTCGAAGACCTCAATGCGGCACTGATCTCTTGGCTAGATGTCAGGCGTATCGTTGCGATAGGCCAAGACGCAGCTCACTACGCGAGCCGCTTTGATGTCAAGGTCACGACGGTCAGGCATCCAAGCTACGGCGGCGTGAAGGATTTCCGAGATGGCATGCGCCGCGTCTACGCTCTCCCTGCGCACCAAGTGGCGAAGCCACAGCAAGCTCTTCTAGCCTATTGACCGCGAACTAGGGGAGAGTACTGAGAAAGGTAGTTGTGGCACCGGCACCGCCCCAACTGTCGACATCGAGCACGGCCAATGTGCTAATACTGGTGAGCGGGCCGATATCCAAGCCCGCTTCGGTAGCTACGAATCTCTGTAGCTGACTAAGGCCAATCAAATTTCCTAAGGCACGCTGGGCGTAGTAGTGGGCACGGTATACAGCGGTCAACGTGACCTGGCCTTTATGGAGTTTGAAGCTAAGGTGGCTGAGACACGGGATATTGCGACGAGGCTTCGCTGCAGGATCTGCAACCGGAAGTTCACACCACGGACCATCGCCGCCGTTTTCAAGCAAATCTTCCGGTTCGAGTACGCCAAGCTCGTAGACAGCTTGATAGCCTTGCCCGTTCTTCGCATCGATAAACTTCTGAACAATCCGATCAAGCGGATTGAAGTTTTTTCCATTCCTACGATCAAAGCGTTCCATCATGCGCCATGCATAAGTGCCCCAGCTATTTTTCTTCTTTCCGCGCTTGATAGCCGTCAAATACCGATCGTAGAAGCCAGGTCGGCCAAATCGCTTGTACAGGTGATTGGGAAACAACGTGCCTGCGACGGTGTCGAGCGACATATCACTAGTGTGCGCCCTAAGCTGGGCATCAACTGCTCTCCATATCTGCAAGTCGTCGTCCCCCATGCGCGTGGGCGATGCGATCTCCAGAACGACATTCAATGCTGTTCGGCCCTGGCTTTTGTCTAGCCTCCTAACCGCTTCGAGCCAAACAGGGATGATACGGTCACCGGGTATAAGCTCAGCCATGCTCTAGACCCCAAAAGCGCATTGCGCATGTTCTTGAACGTAGTCTTCGGACAACCATGCGCTGCCATTCTGGCCCCACGCTTGGCCCCAGCTATTGCGGATCAGAAAGAATGCCCGCCCTTCCTCCCAACCTAGTCCCACCACGGCCACCGCATGGCCTGACTCGGGAACGATGGGCGCACCATCACGAATCCTGTCACCATCAGGCTCGTAGAAGGCCTGAGTCAGCATGAGCCCGAGCCCAACCACTGAGCCTTCCCGTAACCGCTGAACTATGTCGTTCTTATGCACGGAGAATGCGTGTGCAGGGCTGCCAAAAAGAGGGATGCCCGAGGGTAGGGGCGGTAAGGGAAGCGAGGGCTCCGTCTGCTGGTATGGGTAGTCCGCTTCAAGCGCGATCCGATCTGCCGCACGCAATGCCGCGGAAAGTTGCAGCCCTTCATTTGGAGCCCACGATGGAGAGTGAGCTGCAGCGCTTCGATATAGATACTCTGGACTTAGAGCACCACCCTGTGAATGACGGTATTCCACCTCGCATAGCGCGAACGCCAAGCAGGTCGGCCGCCTGCCTTGGTCTCGCGCAATCAGAGCTGACTGTGGAAGTGTCAGTTCAATCGTGATCATGCTGCAGGAGAACCTTCCTGCAGAAGGCGGCGGCGCGAACCTGCGCTAAGTCCTTCCCCAGCCTCTTCAAAACCCACCGATGTCCGAAAGTGTGCTTCGTCGTCTGCCTTCGACTCCCATGGACGCTTTTCCGTAAATCTCAAAGGCAAAATCCGCCCTGCGAATTTACTCCGGTCTGCCTGGCCTGTCAGAAGGTGATCAGCCTCAGCATGGGCGCTGCTCAACAGTTCTGCCGTAGCGCGACGGGCAGGTGCATCTAATGGCCGTATTCGGAAACCTTCACTTTGCGCTTCATCCAGCGACCATAGGTAGCCGGATGGCGCATGATTTGGGAGGCGGATGACGATCTGATCGCGAACTGATGGCTCTAGAATCAGCTCGCGATCGCGTTCATCGAGCAACCAGACGTCGTTGCGCGCCTCGAAGTCGCCACGGCCTAGCAGTGAGCGCTTGATCTCAGCGGGCTCGATGCGCGTCATTCGATCGGCGTCATCAGTGGCCCATAACTTTAAACGCGCCAAGCTCCACGCTATGGCGGCGTAACTCACGCCTATACGAAGAGAGAGCTGATAGAGATTCAACGGATCCCGCAACGTGGCGATGGACCAGCCCTTTCGACGCATTGTCTGAGCCAAAATGCTGCGGGACGTCAGCAAGCAGTAGGCAAACCAATCGGCTTCGCGTTCCTGTAGGGCCGCATCTTTGCCATATTGGATATGCTCGTCAGCCGTCGACTCGTGCCCCAGAAAATAGTGGCCAAGCTCGTGCGCACAAGTAAGGTGGATCAAGCCCGTGGGACGCTCGGAGTTGACCATGATGCCCGGCGTTGACTCGCGTACGAATGCGCCCAATAGCTTTTCAAAGGGACGACGCATGACCATGACGCCCTGCACCGCGGCGATCCAGAGTGGATCGATGCGTGTGTAGCCATCCTCGCGGATACGGCGCTCAGCACCTGTATCCCGTAGGACTTCTACAGCAACTTGCGCAGCTCTCGTCTTGAAATCGAGCATTCCCTTACTCGCTTCTGGCTATTTGGGGGACTTCTTCAGGAATTCGGCGAACCGCGCAACTTCTTGAACATCGCTTTCAGATAACCCTTTAACCGCTCGCGCCAGGAAAGCGAATTGCTTCGGCTCCGTATCTTCTGGTTCGCGTCCGGACAATAGGTACTCGACGCTCACTCGGTAGAGCCTGGCCAACCTGTCGAGTTCCGTGGCCTCGATCTTTCTGCCGCCGGACTCCATAAGTGTCACGGATGGCCTGGAAAGCTGTAGAGCTACCGCAACTTCGTCCTGAGAAAGGCCCAAGTATTCGCGCGCACCACGCAAGCGCTCAGCCAGCTCCTGGCGCGGCGTTCTTTTTTCGGCGCTCATGCTTGGCTTTCCTCGACCACTTTAAGGATTTGGTCGCGCAGCTTGGTAACGAATTCCTCTTTGTCCTTGTAACCACCGCGCTGGATGACCGCTTCCACCGGAATTTTCCGTTTAAATAAGGTGTCGACCTCAAGCAAAACAGCAACGGCCGTAATCGAATCTAACGCAGCGCCAAGCTGGTCCGTGCTTGTCGGAGCATCACTGATCGGAATTTCATTGCCATCCCAGAAGTCGCTGAGGATCCGTTCGAGCTCGGCCTTATGCTCGTTCATGTAGCGCCTCGTTACCGTCATGGTAAGAAAATCGTACCATGACGAAATGCTAATCGCAATTGAGTCCCCGACTCCTCGGCCTCGCATCGACTGCCGGTGATCTTGCCCCTGCTTCACGGACACCCGCCTAAGCGACATGGGATAGCTCGAACTGTTCCGGGCTGAGATAGCCCAAGGTCGAGTGGAGCCGGATTCGATTGTAGTCAACCTCGATGTACTCGAACAC
>NZ_LFQR01000098.1 GCF_001182895.1 Frateuria defendens
CCGCGCCGCGCTGGCGCAGGCGCTCGGCCTGCCGCGCGCGCCGCACTGGCTGCACCAGGTCCACGGCATCGCCGTGGCCGATGTCGATACGCGGGAGCCAGGCGATGCGGCGGAGCCGGCGGCGGACGCCGCGGTGAGCGCGCGCGCCGGCGAGCCGCTCGCCATCCTCACCGCCGACTGCCTGCCGGTGCTGTTCTGCGCCGAGGCCGGCCGCGAAGTGGCCGCGGCGCATGCCGGCTGGCGCGGGCTGGCCGCCGGCGTGCTCGAAGCCACGCTGGCGGCGATGGCCGCGCCGCCGGGGCGCGTGCTGGCGTGGCTGGGGCCGTGCATCGGCCAGGCGTCCTACGAGGTGGGCGGGGACGTGCGCGCCGCCTTCGTCGAGGGCGATGCCGGCGCGGCCGCGGCCTTCGCGCCCACGCGGCCGGGACACTGGCGGTGCGACCTCGCCGCGCTGGCGCGGCGGCGCCTGCACGCCGCCGGCGTCGAGCGCGTTTACGGCGGCGGTTTCGATACCTTTGCCGACGCGCGCTTCTATTCCTGGCGCCGTGACGCCAAACGCAGTGGACGCTTCGCCAGCCTGATTTGGATCGAGCGCGACAAGCAAGAGAGACGAGCAAGAGCGGGATAGCCGCGTTCCCGCGCCCACAGGACTACCGCAAGACCCGCGCCATGGCCCCCAGCACATCGGCGGAGCCTGCCCGCCGCCAGCCGTCGTCCGGCACCAACGGCAATGGTTTGAACGGGTGCGAGGCCGCGCTTCGTTCCCCGCAGGTCTGCGACATACCGCCACAGCGGCGCGCCCCCCGAGTTGATTGAGGTCAAGCGCCCGCTCGGCCCGCGGCGAGACACTGCGCCCCGTTGCAGGCCGGGACGGCGAGATGTCGCTCAAGATTGCAGTACTGAAGGAAACGCGCGCCGACGAGCGTCGCGTGGCGGTGGTGCCTTCGCTGGTGGCGCGCTTCGCCAAGCTGGGCGCCGAAGTGGTGGTGCAGGCGGGCGCGGGCGAGGCGGCGCGCTTCACCGACGCCGACTACGCCCCGGCGCGGATCGAGCCCGATGCGCGCCGGCTGGTGGCCGACGCGGACATCGTACTGGCGGTGCAGGCGCCGGCGACGGAACTCGCCGCGGCGATGAAGCCCGGCGCGGTGCTCGCCAGCTTCGTCTACGCGCAGAAGGAGCCGGCCCTGCTCAAGGCGCTGCGCGATGCGCGCCTCAGCGCCTTCGCCATGGAGACGGTGCCGCGCATCAGCCGCGCGCAGTCGCTGGACGCGCTGTCCAGCCAGGCCGCGCTGGCCGGCTACTACGCGCCGCTGCTCGGCGCGGTGCAGCTGCCGCGCATCCTGCCGATGATGACCACCGCCGTGGGTTCGCTGCGCGCCGCGCGCGTGCTGGTGATGGGCCTGGGCGTGGCCGGTTTGCAGGCGCTCGCCACCGCGCACCGTCTGGGCGCCGTCACCGAGGGCTACGACGTGCGGCCGGAGACGCGCGAGCAGGCGCAGTCGGTGGGCGCCAAGTTCGTCGACACCGGCGTGGACGCGCGCGGCGAGGGCGGCTACGCGCGCGAACTCACGCCGGAGGAACAGGCCAGGGCGCGCGAGGCGCTTACCCGCCACATCCAGCAGGCCGACCTCATCGTCACCACCGCCAACGTGCCGGGGCGCGCCGCGCCGCGGCTGATCGACCGCGCGCAGATCGAGGGCATGAAGCGCGGCTCGGTGATCGTGGACCTCGCCGCCGACAGCGGCGGCAACTGCGAGGGCACCGTGCCGGGCCAGACCGCGGAGGTCGGCCCGGCCACCATCCTCGCGCCCTTCAACGTGCCCTCGCTGCTGGCCCAGCACGCGAGCGAGCTGTACGCCAAGAACCTGCTCAACCTGCTCGAACTCATCGTCAAGGACGGCGCGCTGGCGCTCGACCTCGCCGACGAGGTGGTGGGCGGCACGCTGCTCGCCCACGGCGGCGAGATCCGCAACGCGGCGGCCAGGGCGTTCCTGCAAAGCCTCGACAAGGAGATTCCCGCATGAGCATCGAGCTTTCGATGGGCTGGCTGATCGCGCTGTACCTCTTCATGCTGGCGGCCTTCACCGGCTACGAGGTGATCAGCCGCGTGCCCTCGATCCTGCACACGCCACTGATGTCCGGCTCCAACTTCGTGCACGGCATCGTGGTGGTGGGCGCGCTGCACGCGCTGTTCAACGCCGAGTCGCTGGCCGGGCAGGTCATCGGTTTTGTCGGCGTGGTGCTGGGCGCGGGCAATGCCGCGGGCGGCTACGTGGTCACCGACCGCATGCTGGCGATGTTCAAGCCCAGCGCGGCGCGCAAGGAGTAGGTGGCATGTTGCAGCTGCTGGTGGAAGCGAGCGGCTTCGCCGCCGCGCTGTTGTTCATCCTGGGCCTGAAGCGCATGGCCTCGCCGGCCACCGCGCTGCGCGGCATCGTGCTGGCGGGCGTGGGCATGCTGGTGGCGGTGGTGGCGAGCTTCGGCTACCTCGCCGACGTGGGCGAGGCGGCGCGCCCGCACCGGCTCGCCAACCTCGGCCTGGCGCTGCTGGCGCTGGCGCTCGGCATCGGTTGGGCCTGGCGCAGCGGCCGGCGCGTGGCGGTGACGGCGATGCCGCAGATGGTGGCGCTGTACAACGGCATGGGCGGCGGCGCCGCGGCCGCGGTGGCGGCGGTGGAGCTGACGGGCACGCATGCGGACAGCCCGCTGCAACTGGGCGTGACCATGCTGGGCGCGCTGATCGGCGCCGTCTCGCTGGCCGGCTCGCTGGTGGCCTGGGCCAAGCTCGACGGGCGCATGAAGAGCGCCTGGCGCTTCCGCGGCCAGGGCGCGCTCAACGCGGTGGTGCTGCTGCTCACGCTGGTGCTGGGCGCGCTCGCGGTCTTCGGCCCGGGCGCCATGGCGGCGTGGTGCGCGGTGCTGTTCTTCGCCGGCGCGCTGGCCTTCGGCGTGCTGATGACCCTGCCCATCGGCGGCGCCGACATGCCGGTGGTGATCTCGCTCTACAACGCCTTCACCGGCCTCGCCGTGGGGCTGGAGGGCTACGCCCTGCACAACCCGGCGCTGATGATCGCCGGCATGGTGGTCGGCTCGGCCGGCACCCTGCTCACCCTGTTGATGGCCAAGGCGATGAACCGCTCGCTCACCAACGTGCTGTTCAGCCGCTTTGGCGAGGGCGCGGCGGCCGCGCAGGGCGAAATCGCCGGCAGCATGAAGAGCGCCGATGCGGCCGACGCGGCGGTGACCATGCGCTACGCCGGCAGCGTGATCATCGTGCCCGGCTACGGCCTCGCGGTGGCGCAGGCGCAGGCCAAGCTCTACGAGTTCGTGAAGCTGCTGCAGGCGGCGGGCGTGGACGTGAAGTTCGCCATCCACCCGGTGGCCGGCCGCATGCCCGGGCACATGAACGTGCTGCTGGCCGAGGCCGGCGTGCCCTATGACCTCATCTTCGACATGGACGACATCAACGACAGCTTCGCCAGCACCGACGTGGCACTGGTGATCGGCGCCAACGACGTGGTGAACCCCGCCGCGCGCACCGACAAGGCCTCGCCCATCTACGGCATGCCCATCCTCAACGTGGACCGGGCGCACCAGGCCTACGTGATCAAGCGTGGCCAGGGCAAGGGCTACGCGGGCGTGGAGAACCTGCTGTTCTACGGCGACCACTGCAGCATGGTCTACGGCGATGCACTGGCCGTGCTCAACGCCATGGTGCAGGCGATCAAGGATCTTCCGGCCTGACGGTCGTCGGGCCATGCGGCGCGCCGCGCGCCGCCGCGCATCACACAAGGAAACAACGATGGCATACGCAACCACCAACCCCTACACGGGCGAGTTGATCAAGACCTTTCCCGACGCCACGGACGAGGAGGTGCAACAGGCGATCGGCAGCGCCCACACCGCCTTCCTCGCCTGGCGCGAAACCCCCTTCGCCGCGCGCGCCAAGGTGATGCAGAAGGCGGCCGACCTCTTGCGCGCGCAGGCGGAGGGCTACGCCAAACTGCTCACGCTGGAGATGGGCAAGGTGATCGGCGAGGCGAAGGCGGAGGTGGAGCTGTCCGCCGCCATCTTCGAGTACTACGCCAAGCATGCCGAGCAGTTGCTGGCGCCGGAGAAGCTGCCGGTGGCCGACCCCGCCGAGGGCGAGGCGGTGGTGGTGCACGAGCCGCTGGGCGTGCTGCTCGCCATCGAGCCGTGGAATTTTCCGTACTACCAGATCGCCCGCATCATCGCGCCGCAGCTCTCGGCCGGTAACACCATGCTGCTCAAGCACGCCTCCAACGTGCCGCAGTGCGCGGCGGCGTTCGAGGCGCTGATGCGCGAGGCCGGCCTGCCGGCGGGCGCGTTCAAGAACCTCTACGCCACCCGCTCGCAGATCGGGCTGATCCTCGACGACCCGCGCGTGCACGGCGTGGCGCTCACCGGCTCGGAGGGCGCCGGCGCGGTGGTGGCGGCGCAGGCCGGCAAGGCGCTGAAGAAATCCACGCTGGAGCTGGGCGGCGCCGACGCCTTCGTGGTGCTGGCCGACGCCGAGCTGGCGAAGACGGTGAAGTGGGCGGTGTTCGGCCGCCACTGGAACGGCGGCCAGGTGTGCGTGTCGTCCAAGCGCATGATCGTGGTGGACGGCCTCTACGACGCCTTCCTCCAGCGCTACACCGAGGGCGTGGCCGCCCTGCGCGCGGGCGACCCCTTCGACCCGGCCACCACGCTGGCGCCGCTGTCCTCGCAGGCGGCGGCCGACGAGGTGAAGGAGAAGATCCGCCAGGCGGTGGCCCACGGCGCCACCGCCACCGAGGTCGGGCCGAAGGTGCCCGCGCAGGGCGCCTTCGTGCAGCCGACCCTGCTCACCGACGTGGGCGAGGACAACCCGGCCCGCTACTGGGAATTCTTCGGCCCGGTGTCGATGCTGTTCCGCGCCCGCGACGAGGACGACGCCGTGCGCATCGCCAACGATTCGCCCTTCGGCCTGGGCGGCTCGGTGTTCACCGCCGATGCGAAGCACGGCGCCGAGGTGGCGAAGCGCATCTCCACCGGCATGGTGTTCGTGAACCACCCGACCATGGTCAAGGCCGACCTGCCGTTCGGCGGCGTGCGCCGCTCGGGCTACGGCCGCGAGCTGATCGGGCTGGGCATCAAGGAGTTCGTCAACCACAAGCTGATCGACGTGGTGGGTATCGACGCGCCGTTCTGATCCCCCGAACCGCCCCCATCCCCGCAGGAGCGCGCCTTGCGCGCGGTCGACGCACGCCGCGGCAACGCCGCGGCGGTCGCGCGCAAGGCACGCTCCTACAAGAGGGCGGGAATCATCGTTTCTAAGGAGTACATGGCATGACCCTCGACAACAAGGTGGCGCTGGTGACCGGCGCCGGGCAGGGCATCGGCCGCGGCATCGCGCTGCGGCTGGCGAAGGACGGCGCGGACCTCGCGCTGGTGGACGTGAAGGCGGACAAGCTCGAGGCGGTGGCGGCGGAGGTCCGCGCGCTGGGCCGGCGCGCGACCACCTTCGTGGCCGACGTCGGCGACCGCGAGCAGGTGTTCGCCGCGGTGGCGCATGCGCATCAGGCGCTGGGCCGCTTCGACGTGATGGTGAACAACGCCGGCATCAGCCAGGTGCAGCCGCTGGAAGCGGTGCAGCCGGAAGAGGTGGAGCGCATCTTCCGCATCAACGTGCAGGGCACGCTGTGGGGCATCCAGGCCGCGGCGGCCAAGTTCCGCGAACTGGGCGGCAAGGGCAAGATCATCAACGCCTCCTCCATCGCCGGCCACGAGGGCTACGCTCTGCTCGGCGTGTACTCGGCCACCAAGTTCGCCGTGCGCGCGCTGACCCAGGCGGCGGCCAAGGAGCTGGCCAGCGCCGGCATCACCGTCAACGCCTATTGCCCCGGCGTGGTGGGCACGGACATGTGGGTGGACATCGACCGGCGCATGGCTGAGATCACCGGTGCGCCGGTGGGCGCCACCTACAGGAAGTACGTCGAGGGCATCGCGCTCGGCCGCGCCGAGACGCCGGACGACGTGGCCGCCTTCGTGGCCTACCTGGCCGGCCCGGACTCGGACTACATGACCGGGCAGGCGCCGCTGATCGACGGCGGGCTGGTGTACCGCTGAGCACGGTTCGACGCGCCGGGCGGGCGTGGCCCGCCCCCTGCGCGGTGGCCGCTGCCCGATGCCGGGCAGCGGCTTTTTTTCGGGCGGGGCCCGCATCCGGCGCTGCTGGTACGCTTCCCCTTTCGCGTTACTGCCACTCCGGTTACCACGATGCCTGCCTACCGTTCCAAGACCTCCACCGCCGGCCGCAACATGGCGGGTGCGCGCGCGCTGTGGCGCGCCACCGGCATGAAAGACGCCGACTTCGCCAAGCCGATCGTCGCGGTGGTCAACTCGTTCACCCAGTTCGTGCCCGGCCACGTGCACCTGAAGGACCTCGGCCAGCTCGTGGCGCGCGAGATCGAGGCCGCCGGCGGCGTGGCCAAGGAGTTCAACACCATCGCGGTGGACGACGGCATCGCCATGGGCCACGACGGCATGCTGTATTCGCTGCCCAGCCGCGACATCATCGCGGACTCGGTGGAATACATGGTCAACGCGCACTGCGCCGACGCCATGGTGTGCATCTCCAACTGCGACAAGATCACGCCCGGCATGCTGATGGCCGCCATGCGGCTCGACATCCCGGTGATCTTCGTCTCCGGCGGCCCCATGGAGGCGGGCAAGGCACGCCTGGCCAACCCCGCCACCCACGCCGTCGAGCTCAAGAAGCTCGACCTGGTGGATGCCATGGTGATCGCCGCCGACGAGGCCTATTCCGACGCCGACGTGGCGGCAGTGGAGCGCTCCGCCTGCCCCACCTGCGGCTCGTGCTCGGGCATGTTCACGGCCAACTCCATGAACTGCCTCACCGAGGCGCTGGGCCTGTCGCTGCCGGGCAACGGCACGGTGGTGGCCACGCATGCCGACCGCCAGCAGCTCTTCAAGCGCGCCGGCCGCCGCATCGTGGAGCTGGCCCGCGCCTACTACGAGCAGGAGGACGCGCGCGTGCTGCCGCGCGCGGTGGGCTTCAAGGCGTTCGAGAACGCGATGACGCTGGACATCGCCATGGGCGGCTCCACCAACACCATCCTGCACCTGCTGGCGATCGCGCGCGAGGCGGGCATCGACTTCGGCATGGCCGACATCGACCGCCTCTCGCGCGTAGTGCCGCAGCTGTGCAAGGTGGCGCCCAACACCAGCAAGTACCACATCGAGGACGTACACCGCGCGGGCGGCATCATGGCCATCCTGGGCGAGCTGGACCGCGCCGGCCGGCTGCACACCGACGTGCCCACGGTGCACGCCCCGACACTCGGGGACGCGCTGGCACAGTGGGACATCGTCCGCACCGAGGACGAAGCCGTCAGGACCTTCTACCTCGCCGGCCCGGCCGGCATCCCCACCCAGGTGGCCTTCAGCCAGGCCACGCGCTGGCCTAGCCTGGACCTGGACCGCGCCGGGGGCTGCATCCGCTCCTGCGAGCACGCCTACTCCAAGGAAGGGGGCCTGGCGGTACTCACGGGCAACATCGCGCGCGACGGCTGCGTGGTGAAGACGGCCGGCGTGGACGAGAGCATCCTGGTGTTCGAGGGCACGGCCCACGTCACCGAATCGCAGGACGAGGCGGTGGAGAACATCCTCCACGGCAAGGTCAAGGCTGGCGACGTGGTGATCGTGCGCTACGAAGGCCCCAAGGGCGGCCCCGGCATGCAGGAGATGCTCTACCCGACCAGCTACATCAAGTCCAAGGGTCTGGGCAAAGCCTGCGCGCTGCTGACGGACGGGCGCTTCTCCGGTGGCACCTCGGGCCTGTCCATCGGCCACTGCTCGCCCGAGGCGGCCGCCGGCGGCGCCATCGGCCTGGTGCGCGACGGCGACCGGATCCGCATCGACATCCCCCGCCGCACGATCGACGTGCTGCTCTCCGACGAGGAGTTGGCAAGCCGCCGCGCGGAGCAGGACGCCAAGGGCTGGAAGCCGGCCAAGCCGCGTCCGCGCAAGGTGTCCGCTGCGCTCAAGGCCTACGCGAAGCTGGTGATGTCGGCCGACAAGGGCGCGGTGCGCGATTTGTCGTTGCTGGAGGATTGAGCTGGCGGGGGCTTCGCGTTAGCCGGTGCTTTGCCTGCGAGGGGCGCGTGCTGTGTTGTTGGCTCCGTCGCATGCTGGCCGGCCTTTGGCCGGGGTTTCGCCCTCCTGCCGGAGGGCGAGTTACTTTCTCTTGCTTGTCCAAGAGAAGTAACCAAAGAGAAAGACACCCCGAGGGCGC
>NZ_LFQR01000099.1 GCF_001182895.1 Frateuria defendens
GCCGCTTTTTTTGCGCCCGGCGATCGGGCCGTGCGCAGGCTCGCTCAGCGCGGCAGGTAGGCGCGCAGGAACACGTCCACGGCGGCGCGCGCGTTGGACTCGATCTCCGCGGCGAAGGCCACGGCGCAATCCTCGCAGCCGAACAGCCGGCGCAGCAGCAGGTCGCCCTTGAGCAGCGCATAGAACTGCGTGCTGGCCAGCGAAGCGTTCTGGATGTCGAGCGCGCCGGCGTCCGCCGCCTTCTGCAGCAGGTCCTGCAGCAGCTTGTGGGTGTGCGCGGGGCCTTCCTCCCACAGCATGCGGCCGTAGCGGGGGTTGCCCTGGCGGCAGTCGCTCAGGATGGCGCGGAAGGTGCCGGCGATGCTCGGGTTGCACTCGTTGCGCGCATGCTGGAGCGCGATGTTGAGCAGCACCCCGCCGATGTCGTCGCCCGGCTCGTACTGGAAGATGTCCTCGGGCAGGAACTCCTGGATGCGCGCGCGGATCACCTCGCGGAACAGGTTGTCCTTGTCGCCGAAGTGGCTGTAGACGGTGAGCTTGGACACGCCCGCCTCGGCGGCCACGGCGTCCATGCTGGTGCCGGCGAAAGCGTTGCGGATGAAGAGCGCCTTGGCGGCCTCCAGGATCGCGGCACGCTTCCCCATGTCCTTGGGGCGACCGGGACCCTGAGACTTGGCTTGCAGGACGGCTGTCATGTCACGCACCTTCACAAAACGGCTCAAATGACTTTATTATACGAAAGAGTTCAATTATTTCCAGTCACCGGGGCTGAACATGTCCACCGTCGTCGAACTGCAGCTCAGTGCAGCCTACCGGCAGGCCCAGCGCAAGCTGGGCCACTGGATCGCCCAATCCGGCGCGATCTCGCGCCAGCAGGCCTTCCAGGCGCGCGCGGCCCTGGCCCCGCTGGACGCCACGGAACATGATCGCCTGGTGCGCTGGCTGGCCTGGCTGTGCGTGGCCGCCCGCAGCCGCGGCGACGCCCGCCTGCCCTCGCGCCTGCGCCGCCTCGACGCCACGCTGCAACAGGCGGTGGAGCGCGCCCTCGCCCGCCTGCCCGAGCCCGCGCGCGCGGCCCCGCCTACACTGCACCGCCTGAGCGCCTAAGGCGCCCGGACGCCGCCCCGCGCATGACTTGCGTCAGCGCGGCGTTGTGACTTCCGGCACTTCGGCCGGGCCCTTCGAGGCCACAGGCTAGCGATTGTCCGAGCCTGGCTTAAACGCTTATCCTTGCTGGCCTTTTTTGACTTCCCCTCCCATACGGTTCCGGTGAACGCGATGAACTTCGAACAGGCGCGGCAGAACATGGTCGAAAACCAGGTGCGTCCCTGGGAGGTGCTGGACCTGCGCGTGCTCGACGTGCTCGCGCGCGTGCGCCGCGAGGATTTCGTGCCGCCGCAGCACCGGCAGCTGGCGTTCGCCGACGTGGCCCTGCCGCTCGGCCACGGCGAGGTGATGATGAAGCCGGTGCTGGAAGGCCGCGTGCTGCAGGCGCTGGACCTCAAGCCCACCGACCGCGTGCTGGAGATCGGCACCGGCTCGGGCTTCCTCGCCGCCTGCCTGGCCGGCCTCGCCGAGCACGTCACCAGCATCGACATCCATGCCGATTTCACTGCCGCCGCTGGACAGCGCCTGGCCGCCGCGGGCATCGAGAACGTGGCGCTGGTCACCGGCGAGGCGGTGGAAGCCTGGCAGCCGGCCGGCCTGTTCGACGCCGTGGTGGTGACCGGCGCGGTGTACCAGATCCCTTCGCGCTTCCTGGCCTGGCTCAAGCCTGGCGGCCGCTTGCTGGCGGTGCGCGGCGAGTCGCCGGTGCAGCAGGTGGTGCTGGTGACCCACCAGGAGGCGGGGCGCTACCACGAGGCCAGCCTGCTCGAGACGGACCTGCCCTATCTGGCCCACGCCGAGCCGCCGCGCCGGTTCGCGTTTTGATTCCCTTTCGCTCTCCACGAGGCACCCCAATGCGCTTGAAGCTCCTGTCCCTTGCCCTGGCCTTGTCGGCGGCGTCCCTGCCCGGTCACGGCGAGGACCTGCTGGATGCATACCGGGAAGCACGCGCCAACGATCCGACCCTCTCGCAAGCCGACGCCACCCGCCTCGCCACCCGCGAAGGCGTGCCGCAGGCGCGCGCGCTGCTGCTGCCGCAGATCAATGCGTCGATGGGCATCAGCCAGTCCAGCTACGGCGGCTCCTTCAATTCCGGCCTCAACGGCGTCGACGGCAGCGGCCATAGCCGCACCCGCACGGTCAACGGCGACATCAGCCAGACCGTGCTCGACCTCGGCAAGATCAGCGACCTGCGCGCCGCGCATTCGCAGGCCGACGCACAGGACGCCAGCTACCAGGCCGCGCTGCAGGACCTCTACGCGCGCGTCACCGCGGCCTACTTCAACGTGCTGACCAGCCAGAACAACCTGGTCTACGCCAAGGCCAACGAAGACGCCTACCGCACCACCTACGAGCAGGCCGAGCAGCGCTACAAGGTCGGCCTCTCGGCGATCACCGACCTGCTGCAGGCCAAGTCCTACTACGAGGCCGCCCGCGCCAACACGGTGAGCGTGCAGACCACGCTCAACGACGCCCGCGAGGCGCTGACCCAGATCACCGGCAAGCCGGTGGGCGACCTCAAGATCCTGCGCGAGGAGCTGCCGATGCAGCCGCCCTCGCCGACCGACGAGAAGGCGTGGGTGCAGGAGGCGGCCAAGGGCAATCCCAACATCCTCGCGCAGCAGTACAGCGTGCAGGCCGCCGAGCGCAGCATCGACTCGGCCCGCGCCGGCCACCTGCCCACCATCAACGCCACCCTGAGCCGCGGCCAGAACACCACCTGGACCAACCGCGGCTCGGTCCCGTCGGGCACGAACCAGCTCCTGAACACCAACGGTCGCTACGCCACCACCATCGGCGTCACCCTGCAGGTGCCGATCTTCTCCGGCGGTGCCACCCAGTCGCGCGTGCGCCAGTCCATCTACCAGCGCGATTCGGCGCAGGATTCGCTGGAGATCACCCGCCGCCAGGTAACCCGCGACACGCTCAACTACTACCGCCTGGTGATCGCCGGCATCAGCCAGGTCGAATCGACCAAGGCCGCGGTGGATTCGGCGCAGAAGGCGGTGGAGGCCACCCGCGCCGGCTTCCAGGTCGGCACCAAGACCATCCTGGACGTGCTCAACTCGATCCAGACCCTGACCTCGGCGCAGAGCAGCTACTCGCAGGCCCGCCACCAGTTCGTGCTCGACAAGCTGCTGCTCAAGCAGTCCGCCGGCAACGCCCAGGTGAGCGACCTGGAGGCGATCAACGCGCTGCTGCAATAAGACCCTCCTCCGCCACCTCCGGCGGATGCTCCGAAACGGCCGGGCCCTGGGCCCGGCCGTTTTGCGTCGGGGCGGCGCTATTCCTGCAGCAGGTGGTCGATCAGCGTCATCACCCGGCCCACCGCGCCGCGCTCGCCGTCGAACACCGCGCGGGCCTTGCGGCCCATCGCGTCGCGGCGCTCGGCGTCGCGCAGCAGGTGGCGCACCATGGTGCCCAGCTGCTCGTTGCTCGCCACCCGCTCGGCGCCGCCTTCGCGGATCAGGGTAAGCGTGATCTCCTCGAAGTTGAAGGTGTGCGGCCCCACCAGCACCGGCCGCGACAGCGAGGCCGGCTCCAGCACGTTGTGGCCGCCGATCGGCGACAGGCTGCCGCCGACGAAGGCGAGGTCCGCCGCCGCGTAGAACGGCATCAGTTCGCCCATGGTGTCGATCACGAACACCTGGTGCGACGGCGTGGGCATGCGCTCCGCCGTACGCCTGGCGACCGAGAAGCCGAGGCTGCGCGCGGAGTGTTCCACCGCGCGGAAGCGTTCCGGATGGCGCGGGGCGATCAGCAGCAGCGCGTCGGGCAGGCGCTTGAGCACGGCCAGGTGCGCCTCCAGCACGGCCAGTTCCTCGCCTTCGTGCGTGCTGCCGGCGATCCACACCGGCCGCAGCCGGCCCCAGCACGCGCGCAGCGCGATGCCCTTCTCCATCGCGTCCACCGGCACCGGCATGTCGAACTTCAGGTTGCCGCTGACCACGATGCGCTCGGGGTCGGCGCCGAGCAGGCGGTAGCGCGCCGCGTCCGGGCGCGACTGTGCCGCCACCTGCCGCACGCAGCGCAGCGCCGAGCGCACCACCCCCTGCAGCGGCTTGTAGCCGCGCAGCGAGCGCTCGGACAGGCGCGCGTTGACGATCATCAGCGGGATGCCGCGGCGGTAGCAGGCGAAATAGAGGTTCGGCCAGATCTCCGTCTCCACCATCATCGCCAGCCGCGGCCGCACGCGCTTCAAGAACCGCGACACGGCGAACGGCAGGTCGTAGGGCAGGTAGACGTGGAAGACGTCCTTGCCGAACAGCTGGCGCACGCGCTCGGAACCGGTCGGCGTCACCGTGGTCACCACCAGCGGCGCCTCCGGATAGTCGCGGCGCAGCGCCTTGATCAGCGGCTCGGCCGCGTTCACCTCGCCCACCGACACCGCGTGCACCCACAAGCTGCCGCGGAAACCCGGCGCGTCGAAGAAGCCGAAGCGCTCGCGCCAGCGCAGGTGGTAGTCGCCGTAGCGCACGCCGCGCGCGAGCAGGCGCGCCACGATCAGCGGCGTCACCAGGTACATCACCAAGGTATAGAGATAGCGCAACGACGACTCCTCGGGCCCGCGTGCGGCCGGGCGCGGCAGTATAAGAGCCTGTTCCATGTCTCTGCATGGTCCGCGCGGCTTGCCGAGACATGGAACAGGCGCTGACGGTCCGGCCCACCGGGACGGCCGCTACAATGGGCGGATGCCCGGCATGCCCCGCCCCCGTTTCGTCCCCTCGCTGCTCGCTCCCCGCCACTGGCCCGCCTGGCTGGGCGTGGCGGTGCTGCATGCGGTGGCGCGCCTGTCGTGGCCGGCGCTGCTGCGGCTGGGCCGCGGCCTCGGCTGGCTGGTGCGGCGCGTGCCCTCGCCGCGCCGGCACGTGGCCGAGACCAATCTCGCGCTGTGCTTTCCCGAACTCGCCCCCGCCGCGCGCACCGCGCTGGTGGACGCCCACCTCACCGACATCGGCCTGATGATGGTGGAGTTCGCGCTGGGCTGGATGGGCTCGGACCGCGCCATCGCGCGCGTGCCGGTGAGGATCGAGGGCCTGGAGCACCTGGAGGCCGCCCGCGCGCAGGGCCGCGGCGTGCTGCTGGTGGGCGGCCACTTCTCGCATCTGGAGCTGTGCGCGCGGCTGGTCTCGCAGCGCATCCGCATCGCCGGCATGTACCGGCGGATGGACGCCGCGGTGTTCGAGTGGGCCGTGCTGCGCGCGCGCCTTCACTACGCCGAGGCCATGTTCGACAAGGACGACATCCGCGGCACGGTGAAGTACCTGCGCGGCGGCGGCACGCTGTGGTACGCGCCCGACCAGGACATGCGCAGCAAGGACAGCGTGTTCGTGCCCTTCTTCGGCGTACCGGCGGCCACCATCACCGCCACCCACCACCTGGCGCGGCTGGGCCATGCGCTGGTGATCCCGTTCTTCCATCGCCGCCTGCCCGGCAGGGGCGGCTACGTGCTGCGCCTCGGCGCGCCGCTGGAGCCTTTTCCCACCGACGACGCCAGCGCCGACACCGCGCGCGTCAACGCCTGCATCGAGCAGATGGTGCGCGAGGCGCCCGAGCAGTACCTGTGGGTGCACAAGCGCTTCAAGACGCGCCCGCCGGGCGAGCCCGGGGTGTACTGAACGCGCGGCGCGCGCCACGCCCGCCTTGCCGCGCCCGCGCCTGAACGCCCGGCCGGCGAAAGCCAAACGCAAGGCAACCGACAGCTTGGCGCAAGCCGCCGCCCCTAGAACGTGGACCAGAATTTTTCTGGGCATGCGTTCATGGACCTCGAACTCTTTTTCCGCTCCTTCCGCGCTCGCGCCGACTGGGGAAACCGCG
Organism: Frateuria defendens; assembly: GCF_001182895.1. GTDB lineage: Bacteria > Pseudomonadota > Gammaproteobacteria > Xanthomonadales > Rhodanobacteraceae > Frateuria_B > Frateuria_B defendens. Next base: position 5,926 of record NZ_LFQR01000099.1, read on the forward strand.
TCGGCATGCGCCGGCGCAAGGCCGCCAAATACGCCTGGCGCTGCCTGCTGCATGGACGGCGGCAGGCGCGCTGGCTGCGCTTCCTCGACGGCCACCCGCTGCTGCGCCGGATCGTCACCGTGCAGCCGCGCCTGCACGAGCGCTGGCACCACGCCTACGTGAGCCGCCAGCTCGGCGCGACCCGGCGGCTGGCCGTGGCGCACCAGCACTACGCCTTTCTGCTCGCCCACTGGCCGGCGGCGGCGATCGAGGCGATCTACCTGCACGAGGGCCTGCCGCTCGGCACGCTCGAACTGAAGGACGGCAGCCATGCGCATCTCGCGCTGCGCCGCCCGGTGGGCAAGGGCACCGAGGGGGAGCTCGGCCTGTATCTCTTCGACGACGACGGGCAGCGCCTGTGCAGCCTGGTCTTCACCATCGCCGGGGACGGCCTGCTGATCGGCTGCGTGCAGGGAGCCTACGCGCATATGGGCGCGGAAGCCGCGCGCCGCTTCACCCGGCAGAGCCACGGCCTGCGCCCGAAGAACTTGCTGCTGTCGGTGCTCTACGCGCTGGCGGCCCACCACGGCATGGCGCGCGTGCGCGGCGTGGGCAACGCGGCGCACCCGTTCGCCGGGCAGCTCGACCGCGAATGCAGCGGCCCGCGCATCAAGACCGACTACGACGCCTTCTGGGTGGAATGCGGCGGCCGGCGCGGCGACGACGGCTTCTACGAACTGCCGCCGCGCGAGCCGCTGCGCGACCCCAACGAGGTGGAGAGCAAGCACCGCTCGGCCTTCCGCAAGCGCGAGCAGCTGCGCCGGCAGGGCTGCCACCAGGCCCTGGCGGCGCTCGGCCTGGCCGCGCCCGCCGGCGAGGACACCGCGCTAGAGGCCGCCGCCTGAGCCGCGGCCGCGCCGCTGCGCCTCGTGCAGTTTGGCGTACTTGAGGAAGGCGTAGAACGCGCCGCAGACGCTGGCGATGAAGCCGGCCCAGCCGTTCAAGAAATAGCGCTTGCCCACGTACTGGCGCAGGAAGAACACCGGCGGATACAGCACCATGCGCAGGCCGGTGTAGCGCTGCCGCTTGCGCAGCTTGTGCGCCACCATGCCGGTGGTGTAGCGGTTGATCTTCGCCACCCGGGTGGCGATGTCGCCGTCGCCATCGTTGACGAAGTCGGCGCGCCACAGCGTCTTCACCGGCCCCTGCACCTCCACCGCCGCATGCACCTCCACGTCGTTCATGCCGCCGCGGCGGCGGTCGAACAGGCGCAGGTGGCCGTTGCGCCAGCTCCAGCGGTGCTGCACGGTCCAGAACATGCGCTCGCGCCGCGGCAGGCGGAAGCCGGCGTGGCGCGGCGCCACCAGCGCGCGCTCGATCACCTCGCGCGTGCCGGGCGAGAGGATCTCGTCGGCGTCGAGGTTGAGCACCCAGTCGTGACGGGCAAGATCGATGGCGCGCTGCTTCTGCGGGCCGTAGTCGTCGAAGGGGTGGACGTCCACCCGCGCGCCGTGGCGGCGTGCGATCGCTACCGTGTCGTCGGTGGAGCCCGAGTCCAGCACCACGATCTCGTCGGCCCAGTCCACCTCGGCCAGGCAGGCATCGAGGGTGTCGGCGTTGTTGTAGGTGATCACCACCACCGACAGCGGCTCACGCGGCATCGGCGTCCTCCGTGGCGTACAGCGCCGCGCACCACAGGCCGAGCAGCCAGGCGAACAGCAGGCCCCACCAGGCCGAATAGAAGGCCAGGTGGGTGTTGAAGGGAAACAGCATCGCACCCAGCGCCACCGTCGCCGGAAAGGCCCGCGCGCGCGCCGCGGCGCCCACCGCGCACCAGGCGCGCACGGCCAGCACCAGCCCCGCCAGCCACAAGGCGAGGCCGAGCGCGCCGGTCTCGGTGAGCACCTCCAGCACCAGCTGGTGCGCATGGCAGGCGCCCTCGCCCACGCCGCAGGCTTCGGCGGTGAGGAAGTGGTCGTCGGCCGGCGCGAACTGCGGGTAGGCGTAGCGGAAGCCGCGCACGCCCACGCCGTTCCACGGGTGCGCGGCGATCATCCGCGCGCTGGTCCGCCAGATGTCGAGCCGGCCGGTGAGCGCGGTGTCGAGGCCCTGGCCGGTGCCCTGGAAGGCGGCCAGGGTGCGCGCCATGCGCTCATGGAAGCGCGTCGAGGTCTGCCACGCCAGCGCACCCGCCAGCGCCAACACCGCCGCGCCGAGGCCGCACCAGGCCAGGAAACGCCAGACCGAGCGCGCCTCGCGCCAGGCGAATGCCGCCGCCACCAGCGCGTAGCACAGCCACGCCGCGCGCGAGCCCGCCAGCAGCACCGGCCCGAGCAGCAGCAGGAAGGCCAGCGCCAGGCCGCGCCGCCCGAAGCGCTCGCGCGCCGCCCACAGCACGAAAGGCGAGAGCACGCCCAGCGCCGGGCCAAGCTTGAGGTTGTCCGCGCCGAAGATGCCGGAGATGCGCTCAGCCTCTGCGCGCCCGCCCAGGCTCCAGCCGGTGAGCGCCTGCACCCAGGCATCGAGCGTCCACAGGGCCACCATCGCGGCCACCGCGGCATACAGCGCGCGCAGCCTGTCACCGCGCCGGATGGCGAAGCAGGCGTACAGCCCCAGCGGCGCGTAGCGCAGCGCCGCCGCGGTGGTGCCCCAGCTCTTGCCCGGCTTCACCGCGTCGAGCGAGGAAAGCAACGCGGCGCCGACGTAGGCGGCCAACAGCCACAGCAGCAAGCGCGCGCCGACGTGCTCGGCCAGCGCGCGCGGATGGCGCGCGAACAGCAGCGCCACGCCGATGAGGCACAAGACGGTGCCGGCCTCCGCGCTGCGCCCGAACGGCAGCAGCGCGACCACCAGCCCGAACGGCAGCAGCGGCGAGCGCAGCGCGGCGCGGAGTCGGGAGGAGAACGGCATCGCAGGTCCCAGGCGGCGAACGCCCGATTGTACGGGACGCATCCCGCGGCCAGGCGCAGGGCGCGGCTTCGTCGCCATCGGGCCCGGCCGGCGCCGTGCCCGCACGCGGCCCTGTGCGGCAGCGCGCAGCCGCTACCGCTCCGGCGCCTGGTCGGCCAGTTCCTCGTACAGCGCCAGCACCGCCTGCTGCATGTCGGCGAGGCGGTAGCGCTGCAGCATGGGGATCGGCGGCGCCACGCGCAGCAGTTCGGCGGCACGCTCCACCAGCTTCTCGCGGTCGTTGGGCGGCACGCGGCCGGCGGGATAGAGCTCGGCCAGCAGCTCGCCCACCCCGCCGTGCGCATAGCCCAGCACCGGGCGGCACAGCGACAGCGCCTCCACCACCGTGCGGCCGAACGACTCGGGCCGGTTGGACAGTTGCAGCACCAGGGCGGAAACGGCGTAGACGTCGCGCACGTCGGCGCGCGGCGGCGTCATCGCCACCTGCGCCTCGAGCCCGCGCGCGGCCACCAGCTTGCGCAGCTCCTCCACGTAGGCCTCGCGGCCCGGCTCGATCACGCCGAGCAGCAGCAGCCGGGTATCGATGCCGCGCTGCCGGAGTTCGCCGACCAGCTCGATCGCGTCGCGGTGGCCCTTCAGGCGGGTGCCGCGCGCCGACAGGGTGAGCAGCGGCGCGCCGGCGAGCTGCGGCAGCTCGGCGAAGAAGGCCCCGGTCCAGGCCTCGTCCGGGCGATGGCCGTAGGGGAAGGCCTCCGGGTCGATGCCGCGCGGGATCACCCGCACCCGCGAGGGGTCCAGCCACGGGTAGTGGCTGAGCACGTAGTCGCGCAGGGTCTGCGAGACCACGATCACCCGCTCGCCGCGCAGCAGGATGGCGCTGTAGCGGCCGGGCGAGTTCATGCCGTGCACGGTGGTGACGAAATGCGGCCGCGGCGACACGCCGCGCAACGCCCACCAGCCCAGCCACGCCGGCAGGCGCGAGCGGGCGTGCACGATATCCGGCGAGAGCTGCCGCAGGATGCGCCGGAGCGGGCCGAGCTTGAGCAGCGAGGCGAGCGACTTGCGCCCGATGTCGAGCGTGATGTGCTCGCTGCCTTCGGCGAGGAGCTGCTCCACCAGGCGGCCGCCGGCCGAGATCACCACCGAACGGTGCCCGGCCGCCACCAGGGCGCGGGCGACCTCCAGCGTGGAGCGCTCGGCGCCGCCCGACTGCAGGGCGGGGATCAGCTGGACGATGGTCAGCGACCGGGGAGCGGGAACGGCGACAGACATGGGCGGCTCGACGTGACTTTCATTCCGTAGTGCATGCAGTGATCGTGCCGGTTGCCGCCCCGGAGAGCGAAAGCCGGCGCGTCAATCGCGCAAAACGTAGTGCGCGCCGCAATACGGGCAAGTCGATTCGCCGCCGTCGTCCACGATCGGCAGGTATACCTTCGGATGCGAGTTCCACAGCGCCATCCCGGGCATCGGGCAGGACAGCGGCAGGTCCGCGCGCGTCACTTCGTAACGGTTTTCGGCATTGGCCGGCATCAACGCGGCGGCTTCGGACTGCGACATGGGTACGGGCTCCACAACAGATACCTCGGATCGCAAGATGGTAGCAGCCGCCCTGCCTCCGGACGCGCGCCGCCCGGCCGGCCGGACATCGGCCAGACAGGCTGGCCGCGGCCCGGCACGGGGCGCGGCCATGAAAAAAACCCCGCGCCGTCGCCGGTGCGGGGTTCACCCCAAGACAGGGAAAAACCGGCTTACTTGGTCGCCGCGGCGCGGGCTTCGGTGGTGATGCGGATCTTGATCTCGTCGCTCACGTTGGGCACGAAGGCGCCCACGCCGAAGTCCGAACGCTTGAGGCTGGCGGTGGCGTCGAAGCCGATCGCCGGCACCTTGGCCATCGGGTGCTCGCCCACCTTGTTGAGCTTGGCGTCCAGCACCACCGGCTTGGTCACGCCATGCACGGTGAGGTCGCCGGTGACCTTGAACTTGCCGCCGCCCAGCGCCTGCACCTTGGTGCTCTTGAAGGTCACGGTGGGGTACTTCTCGGCGTCGAGGAAGTCCGGCTTCTTCAGGTGCTCGTCGAGCTTGGGCACGAAGGTGTCCAGGTTCGAAAGCGGCAGCGTCACGTCCACGCTCGACTTGGCCGGGCTCTTCTCGTCGAACACCAGCGTGCCCTCGGAGAGGCCGAGGTTGGCGCTGGGGTTGGAGAAGCCGAAGTGGTTCCAGCTGAACAGCACCATGGTGTGGGTGGGGTCGAGCTTGTAGGTGACCGGGTCGGCCTGGGCCGAGACGGCGGCGCCGAGCAGGCCGGCGAGAGCGAGGTACTTCATTGCACGCATGGGGAAACTCCTTGAGGGGGTGATCGGCGAAAGGGTGCTCGACCCGGCTTCAGACGATCTTGCAGGCTTCGTCGAAGGACAGGCGGGGGTTGCGCGGGTACAGGTCGCGGCTGGCGTCGCCGTAACCGAGGTTGACCAGGAAGTTGGACTTGACCGTGGTGCCGGCGAAGAAGGCCGCGTCCACGCCGGCGTTGTCGAAGCCGGACATCGGGCCGCAGTCCAGGCCCAGCGCGCGGGCGGCCAGGATCAGGTAGGCGCCCTGCAGCGTGCCGTTGCGGAAGGCCGTGCCGTCGATCAGCGCTTGGTTGCCCACGAACCAGCTCCTGGCGTCGGTGTGCGGGAACATCCGCGGCAGGTTCTCGTAGAAGGCGTAGTCGATGGCGACGATGGCGGTGACCGGCGCGGCCAGGGTCTTGGCGCGGTTGCCTTCGGAGAGGTGCGGACCGAGCTTGGCCTTGGCCTCCGGCGACTTCACGAACACCAGCCGCGCCGGCTGCGAGTTGGCGCTGGTGGGGCCGAACTTGGCCAGCTCGTAGAGCCGCTGCAGCAGCGTGTCGTCCACCTCGCGCGGAAGGAAGGCGTTGAAGGTGCGGGCGGTACGGAACAACTGGTCGAGGGCGGACTCGGAAAGCACTTCGCTCATGACTATCCTTTCTTTGCTGGGCGCGCCGTCGCGGCGTAGCGTTGAAGTGTATGACGCCGCGACGGCGCACAGGGCCGGGCAAAAAGGAACGAAGCGTGCAGATTCCAACAACAATCCGGCGGTGCCCCGGCCCATGAAGCCGCTGCATGGCGAATGCTGGGCGATCACCGACCAGGCCGCCGGCAACCAGCGCCAGGCGCTGGCGCTGGCCGAGCGGCTGGGCCTGCCGGTGCGCCACCTGGTGCTGGCGCCGCGCCCGCCGTGGTCGTGGCTGTCGCCGCGGCTCACCCTGGGCGGCCGGCTCGCGCTCGACGCCGCCCAGCGGCGCCTGTTCGCGCCGCCGTGGCCCGTGGTGGCGATCGGCTGCGGCCGCACCGCCGCGCTGTTCACCCGGCTGCTGCGCCCGCTCGCCGGCGGGCGCTGCCACACCGTGCAGATCCTCGACCCGCGCCTCGATCCCGCGCACTGGGACACGGTGATCGCGCCGCGCCACGACGGCCTCGCCGGCCCCAACGTGCTGACCCCGCTCGGCTCCCTGAACCCGGTGGACGAGGCCTGGCTGGCGGACGGCCGCGAGGCCTTCCCCGACTTCGAGGCGCTGCCCCGCCCGCGCGTGGGCGTGCTGCTCGGCGGCCCGCGCCGGGGCGTGGCGCTCGATGCGGCCTATGCGCGGGAGCTGGCCGCGCAGCTGCTCGCCCGCCAGCGCATGGAGGGCGGCAGCCTGCTGGTGCTGGCCTCGCGCCGCACGCCGCCGGCGCTGATCCAGACCTTCGCCGCGGCGATCAGCCCCACGCCCGGCCTGTTCTGGCGCAACGCCGACGACGGCCTCAACCCCTTCCCCGGCGTGCTGGGCTGGGCCGACCGCCTCATCGTCACACCCGACTCGGTGAATATGCTGAGCGAGGCCTGTGCGGTCGGCTGCCCGGTGCACACGCTGGCCCCCGCCCCGCTGCCGGCGCGGCTCGCCCGCTTCCACCAGGCGCTGCACGAGGCCGGGCTGCTGCACGATCTCGCGGCGACGACGCCGGCTTCGCAAACGCCGCTGCGCGAGACGGAAGCCATCGCCCGGACGCTGCGGCAGGCCATCGCGGCGCGGCAGGCCGGCGACGACGCCGGCGCGTGATCGCCCCCGGCGACGCGAACGCCGGTCGCACGCGCGACGCCGCTCAGAAGACGAAGCCGAGCGCCCCGGTGACGTCGCGCACGCCGGCGCACAGGCGTTCCAGCCCGGCGTCGCGCGGCGCGAGGCGCGGGCGCAGGTCCAGCGTGCAGGCCAGCGCGCGGCGCAGCAGGCTGGCGTGCGCGTCGGCCAGCACGCGGGCCTGGTAGTCGTCGAGCAGGCCGGCATCGCGGCAGGCCTCGATCCATGCGGTCGTGGCGGTGGTGGCGAGCAGCGCGGGATGCTGGGCGGCGTGGGCGAGCACCAGCCCCTGCAGCGCGAACTCGATGTCGAGCAAGGCGCCGGCCGCCTGCTTGAGGTCGAGCCGCTGCGCGTCGGAACGGTCGCGCTCGGCGCGCCAGCGCCGGCGCATCGCGCTCACCTCGGCCCGCACCGCCGCCGGGTCGCGCGGCACGGCGAGGACCTCGCGCCGCACCGCGGTCAGGCGCGCGCCGAGCGCGGCGTCGCCGGCCACCGGCCGCGCGCGCAGCAGCGCCTGGTGTTCCCAGGTCCAGGCGCGGCCCTGCTGGTAGGCGACGAAGGCATCGAGGCTGCTCACCAGCAATCCCTTGGAGCCGTCCGGGCGCAGCCGCGTGTCCACTTCGTACAGCCGCCCCGCGCGAGTGAGCGCGGTGAGCCAATTGATCACCCGCTGCGCCAGGCGCAGGTACCAGCGCGCGCCGTCCAGCGGCCGCGCGCCGTCGCTCTGCGCGTGCGCGCGGCCGCCGTCGAACACGAACACCAGGTCGAGGTCGGAGGCGAAGCCCAGCTCGCCGCCGCCCAGGCTGCCGTAGCCGAGCACGGCGAAGCCCAGCCCGTCGCCGGGCAGCCGCCCGTGCTGGGCGATCAGCTCGCGGGCGGCCATCGCCAGCACGGCGTGCACGCTGGACTCGGCCAGCGCCGCCAGGCGCCGCGCCGTGGGCACCGCTGCCGCGCGGCCGTCGTTGCAGGCGAGGCCGAGGCGGAAGGCAAGGCTGGACTTCAGCTCGTTGAGCCGCTCCAGTTCGAACTCCGCCTCGTGCTCGTCGAGCGCGCCGAGCACGCGCGCGATCTCGGCGCTGATGTCGGCGCGCTTGAGCGGCAGCTGCTCGATGCGCGGGTCGAGCACGTCGTCGAGCAGCAGCGGCTGCGCGATCACCCGTTCGGCCAGGAAGGCGCTGTCGGCGAACAGCCGCGCCAGGCGCTCGCGCGCGGCGGGCTGCTCCTCCAGCAGGGCGAGGTAGGAGGCTCGCCGCGCCACCGCCTGTACCAGCCGGCACAGCCGCAGCAGGCACGGCACCGGCGCGCTGCCGGCGCGCGCGGCGGCGATGAACTGCGGCATCAGGCGATCGAGCTGGGCGCGGGCGCGCGGAGACATCGCGCGCACCGTGGCGGCCTGCGGCAGCTTCGCCAGCGTGTCGACCACCTCCTCCGCCGGCACGAAGCCCGCCGCCACCAGCGCGTCGGCCTCCAGCGCACCATCGCAGGCCTGCCGCCACAGCACCGCGTCGGCCTGCGGCACGCGCGCGGCGCGGCCGCCCTCGGGCACCAGCACCGCGGCGAATTCCTCGCTCACCACCGCGCGGTGGTGGGCCAGCTCGACGGCCACCGCGCCCCAGCCCGCGCGCCCCATCGCCAGCGCGATGCGCTCGCGCGTCGCCGGATCGTCGGGCACGTCGTGCGTCTGCGCGTCGCGCAGCATCTGCACGCGGTTCTCGAGCCAGCGCAGGAAGCGGTAGGCCTCGCGCAGCCCCCGGGCGCGCGCGGCGCCGATGTGCCCGCGCGCCTCGCACGCGGCCAGCGCCGGCAGCAGGCCGCGCACGCGCAGGGAAGGCTCGCGGCCGCCGCGGATCAGCTGGATCAGCTGCACGATGAACTCGATCTCGCGGATGCCGCCGGGGCCGAGCTTGAGGTTGCCGTCCAGCTCGCGCCGCGCCACCTCCGCGTCGATCAGCGCCTTCATCTCGCGCAGGCCGGCGAAGGCGGTGTAGTCGAGGTAGCGGCGGTAGACGAACGGGCGCAGCAGTTCCAGCAGCTGCTTGCCGGCGTGGCGCTCGCCCGCCACCGGGCGCGCCTTGATCCAGGCGTAGCGTTCCCAGTCGCGGCCCTCGCTCTGGTAGTACTGCTCCATCGCCGCGAACGAGAGCGCCAGCCGGCCCACGCTGCCGAACGGGCGCAGGCGCAGGTCCACGCGCGCGCACAGGCCGTCCACCGTCGGCTCGTTGAGCAGGCGCACCAGCTGGCGGCCCAGGCGCGCGAAGTACTCGCCGTTGTCCAGCCCCCGCGCGCCGTCGCTCTGCCCGCCGCGCGGGTAAGCGAACACCAGGTCGATGTCGGAGGAGAAGTTGAGCTCGCCGCCGCCCAGCTTGCCGAAGCCCAGCACCACCAGTTGCTGCCGCGCGCCGGCCTCGTCGCGCGCCTCGCCGTAGCGCGCCGCCAGCGCGCGTTCGGCCCAGCCCAGGGCCGCATCCAGCAATTCCTCGTACAGCGCGCTGGTGCCCGAGAGCGTTTCCTCCAGCGTGTCCAGGCCGTTGACGTCGCGGAACACCAGCCGCAGCGCCTCCGCGTGGCGGAAGCGCCGCAGCGCGGCCATGCACGCCGCCTCGTCCTCGCCGAGCCGCAGCGCCTCGATGCGCGCCGAGGCCGTGGCGGAGGAGCGCATCAGCTCCAGGCCCTCCGGCGCCAGCAGCTGCGGATGGCGCTTCCAGATCTCGAAGGCGTAGTCGCTGGCAAGCAGGGTGCGCCGGATGCGCTCGGCCACGCCGGCGTCGTCGTGCAGCGGCACGCCGGCGGCGCGGCAGCGCGCCATCAGCTCGGCATAGCGCTGGTCGACCCAGGTGCGCAGGTCGGAGGTTTGGGCGAGGGTGGGGGCGGTGGCCATGGAACGGATTGTGCGCGAGTGGCGCGGCGGCTGCATGGCGCGCCGGCACCCGCCCGGGATCGCCCGCGGCTGCCGTGGCCGGCGCGCGCCATGCCGGCATGGCGCGCGAGAACCCCGCCCGCCGGCGCGGGTCAGGCACTCACAGCTTGCGGTGCAGCCAGGGCCCGATGTCCACCGTCGCGCCAGCCGCCTGGGTCAGCGGCACCATCGTGTCGTGGCGCGGGCGGAACACGTGCCGCGAGGGCTCGCGCCCTTCCGCGAACAGGGTCAGCGTGCGCAGCTGCACCGTCACCGCCGAGCCTTCGGCGAGCGCGTGGCGGCTCACCTCCTCCTCGCTCCATTCGGCTTCGATCTGCGCGCCCTGGCCGGCCAGGGTGAGCGCCACGCGCACCGCGCTGCCGGCCACCTGCAGGCGGGTGATGCGGGCGGGCCAGCCGGCCTCGCCGCGGGGCGCCAGGGTCACCTGCTCCGGACGCAGCCAGGCGCTGACCGCGCGGTCGTCGAGCATCATCGGCAGCTCGCCCTGCAGCGCGTAGCCGGACAGCAGCAGGCGGCCGTGCTCGACGTAGCCGTCGAGGCGGTTGGAGCGGCCGATGAAGTCGTGCACGAAGGGCGTCGCCGGTTCGCGGTAGATCTGCGCCGGCGTGCCGATCTGCTCGATGCGGCCGCGGTTCATCACCACCACGCGGTCGGCCATTTCCAGCGCCTCCTCCTGGTCGTGGGTGACCAGCACCGTGGTCAGCCCCAGCGAACGCTGCAGGTCGCGCAGCCAGCCGCGCAGGGCCACGCGCACCTGCGCGTCGAGCGCGCCGAAGGGCTCGTCGAGCAGCAGCAGCGACGGCTCGATGGCCAGCGCGCGGGCCAGCGCCACGCGCTGGCGCTGGCCGCCGGAGAGCTGCGCCGGATAGCGCCGCTCGTAGCCTTCCAGCTGCACGCGCTTGAGCAACTCGGCCACCCGCGCGGCGATCTCGCGGCGCGCGGGCCGCTGCGAGCGCGGGCGCACGCGCAGGCCGAAGGCCACGTTGTCGGCCACGGTCATGTGCGCGAACAGGGCGTAGTGCTGGAACACCAGGCCGACGTGGCGCTCGCGCGCGTCCAGCGCGAGCAGGTCCTCGCCGTCGCGCCGCACGCGCCCTTCGTCCGGGTCGTCGAGGCCGGCGAGGATGCGCAGCAGTGTGGTCTTGCCCGAGCCGGAGGGCCCGAGCAGGGCCACGAACTCGCCGTCGGCGATGTCCAGCGAGACGCGCTCCAGCGCCGCGAAAGCGCCGTAGCGGCGAGCCAGTCCGTCGATCGTGATACCCATGTGTTACGCCTCGAAACTCAATGCCGTGCCGCCGCGCGCGCCAGCTCGCCGCCGTGCCGCCATTCCACCAGCCGCTTGATCACCAGGGTGACCAGGGTGAGCAGGGCCAGCAGCGAAGCCAGCGCGAACGCCGACGCCACCGCGTCGCCGCTGCCGCCGTTGTAGACCTGGTCCACCTGCAGCGGCAGCGTGTTGGTGAGGCCGGGCAGATGCCCCGACACCACCGAGACCGCGCCGAACTCGCCCATGCTGCGGGCACTGCACAGCAGCACGCCGTACAGCAGGGCCCACCGTATCCGGGGCAGCGTTACGCGGAAGAAAATCTGCCAGCCGCCGGCGCCGAGCGTGCGCGCGGCGACTTCCTCCTCGCTGCCGCGCGACTGCATCAGCGGGATCAGCTCGCGCGCCACGAAGGGAAAGGCCACGAACACTGTCGCCAGCACCACGCCGGGCACGGCGAAGATCACCCGCAGGCCGTGCGCGTCGAGCCAGCCGCCGAACCAGCCGTGCACGCCGTAGGTCAGCACATAGACCAGGCCCGCCACCACCGGCGACACCGCGAACGGCAGGTCGATCAGCGCGCCGAGCAGGCTCTTGCCGCGGAATTCGAAGTGCGTCATCAGCCATGCCGCGGCGAGGCCGAACAGCATGTTCGCCGGCACCGCAATGGCCGCCACCAGCAGGGTGAGCTTGACCGCGGTGCGCGCGTCTGGGTCGGTGATGGCGGCGACGAACACGGCCCAGCCGTGGGCCAGGCCTTCGGCGAACACCACCAGCAGCGGCAGCAGCAGGAGCAGCGCCGCGCACAGCACGGCGACGCCGGTGAGCAGGCCGCGGACCAGCCGCGAGGCGAGGCTGCGGCGGCGGTAGACGGGGCGGGCGAGCACGGCTTCCATCAGCCCGCCTCCGTCCAGCGCCGGTTCCAGCGCTGCAGAGCGTTCACCGCCAGCAGCACCAGCAGCGAGGCGGCCAGCATCACCGCGCCCAGCACCGCGGCCGGGCCGGTGTCGCCGCCGGAGTCGAGCTTCTGCACGATCAGCAGCGGCACGATCTCGGTGCGCATCGGCAGGTTGCCGGAGATGTAGATCACCGAACCGTACTCGCCCACCGCACGCGCCAGCGCCAGCGCGAAGCCGGTGAGCAGGGTCGGCGCCAGCATCGGCAGCAGCACGCGGCGGAAGCGTTGCCAGGGGCCGGCGCCGAGCGTCAGCGCGGCCTCCTCCGGCTCGCGCTCCAGGCTCTCCAGCACCGGCTGCAAGGTGCGCACCACGAATGGCAGGCCCACGAACACCATCGCCAGCAGCACGCCGAGCCGGGTGTAGGCCACCTGCACACCCAGCGGCTGCAGCCAGCGGCCGATCCAGCCCTCGGGCGCGTAGAGCGCGGTGAGCGCGATGCCGGCCACCGCGGTGGGCAGCGCGAACGGCAGGTCCACCAGCGCGTCGCACAGGCGGCGCAGCGGGAAGCGATGGCGCACCAGCACCCAGGCCAGCAGCAGGCCGAGCAGCATGTCGATCACCGCCGCCGCCAGCGCGCCGCCGAAGCTCAAGGACAGCGCATGCAGCACCCGGCGGGTGCTGACCTGCGCCCACCACGTAGCCGGGCCGAGGCTGGCCGACTTCCACGCCAGCGCGGCCAGCGGCAGCAGCACGATGCCGCCGAGCCAGGCGAGGGTGACGCCCAGGCTGAGCCCGAATCCCGGCAAGGCCCTGTTACGCATGCCTCATCGCCCCTCGCTGATCTGGTCGTACACGCCGCCGTCGGCGAAATAGGTGGTCTGGGCCTTTCGCCAGTCGCCGAACTGCTCGGCCAGGGTGAAGGTCTTCACCGGCGGAAACTGGGCGGCGTACTTGGCCGCCACCGCGGGCAGGCGCGGGCGGTAGAAGTTCTTCGCCGCCAGTTCCTGGCCCTCGGGCGCGTAGAGGAACTTGAGGTAGGCCTCGGCGAGTTGGCGCGTGCCGTGCTTGTCCACCAGCTTGTCCACCACCGCCACCGGCGGTTCGGTGAGGATGGTGAGCGAGGGCACCACGATGTCGAACTTGTCCGCGCCCGCCTCCTGGCGCGAGAGCAGCGCCTCGTTCTCCCACGCGATCAGCACGTCGCCGATGCCGCGCTGGACGAAGGTGTTGGTGGCGCCGCGCGCGCCGGTGTCGAGTACTGGCACGTGCTGGTAGAGCTGGCTCACGTAGGCGCGCGCCTTGTCGGCGCTGCCGCCGTTCTGGCGCGCGGCCCAGCCCCAGGCGGCGAGGAAGTTCCAGCGCGCGCCGCCGGAGGTCTTGGGGTTGGGCGTGATCACCTGCACGTCGTCGCGGATCAGATCGGGCCAGTCGCGGATGTGCTTGGGGTTGCCCTTGCGCACCAGGAACACCACGCTCGAGGTGTAGGGCGTGCTGTTGTCCGGCAGGCGCGACTGCCAGGCCTTGGGCAGCAGGCCGTGGTCGGCCAGCGCGTCGATGTCCCAGGCCAGCGCGAGGGTGACCACGTCGGCCTCCAGCCCGTCCAGCACGGCGCGCGACTGCTTGCCGGAGCCGCCGTTGGAGGTGGTCACGCGCACGTCCTGCCCGGTCTTCTGCTTCCACTGCGCAGCGAAGGCGGCGTCCACCTGCTTGTACAGCTCGCGGGTCGGGTCGTAGGAGACGTTGAGCAGGCGGTCGCCGGCCGCCTGCGCCGTCGCGCAGCAGGCCAGGGCCAGCAGCGGCAACAGCAGTTTCGGCAGCAGAGTCGGTCGTTTCATCGCGCGTGCTCCATGGGGGTCGAAGGAGGAAAGTGCGTGGCGCCGGCCGCTGCCCGCACCACACGAGTAACGCGCCCGCGCCGATCCGTCCAGTGCGCGGACGCCAAAGCCCAGGCGGGCGGTCGCCGCCGCATGGCTAGAAGCTCAGCTGCGCGCGCGCCTCGAACACGCGCGGATGCAGCTGCACGCCACGGCGGTCGCTGCTCACCCAGACGTAGTTGGTCTGGAATTTCAGGTGCTCGCCGAGGTACCAGTTGGCGCCCAGCGTCCAGTCGTGCTCGGTGCCGCCGGTGATCGCGCCGTCGTCGAGGTCGAGCCGACTGTAGCGCAGCGCCAGTTCCACCGCGCCCCAGCGCTGGCGCGGCTTGATCGCCGTGAGGTCGCGCCCGCGGTAGCGGCGGTCGGCGACGTTGCCGTCGTTGTACACGCGCGACTCGCCGGTGAGCGTCCAGGTGACGAAGGCGTAGTAGCCGCTGGCATGGTAGCCGGGGCGCCCGTCGCGCTTGACCCGCGCGTCGAGGTATTCGCCCTGCGCGGACAGCGGCCCGTCGATCCACAGCGCCTCGACGCCGCGGCGGTCGATGTGGTCGGCGTTGACCAGCGCGCCGGAGTCGATCAGCCGCACCGGCGACAGGCCGTCCTCCGGCCGGGCGCGCAGGCGCGCCGTGGGCGGCACGCGGTCGCCGTCGTTGCCGGACCAGTTCAGCGTCTCGCGCGAGGCCGACACGCCCAGGTGCAGCACGTGGCCGGCGCGGTTCACCGGCACCCAGGCCACGCGGCCGGCCACGGTGCGGCCGGGGTTGTTGCCGTCCAGGTCCTTGTGCCAAAAGTACCAGCCGAGGTTGATCAGCCAGGTGCGGCGGATCAGCGACCAGTCCAGGCCGGCGCGGCGGCCTTCCCAGATCGCCTGGGTCGGCAGCGCGCTCTCGATGAAGGTGGTGGCACCGGAGCTGGTCACGCCCTCGAAGCCCACCGGGGTCTTGCTGTAGCCCAGGCGGAAGTTGCCGAAGTCGGTGCCGAACAGGCCCTTGGAACGCACGCGCACGAAGGTGTCCACCCACTGCCGCACCTGGAAGTCGTACTGCACGTTGACGTCGTACAGGCCCGGCTTGCGCAGGTAGAAGCCGAAGTACTTGCGGCGGTTGGTCTGGGCGTCCTCGAGGCGGCCGTCGTCGTGCTTGAAGCGGTTCAGGTCGTACTGGTAGAGCACGCCGATGCCGAAGTCGGTGCCGTCGGCGGCGACCACGTGGGTCGGCCAGTCGCCGAAGACGTCGTAGTCGGCCGCCTGGGCCTGGCCGGCCAGGCCCAGGCCCGCGGCCAGCCACGCCACCGCGCCGTATCGTTTTCTCGCCTGCGCCATCGCGCGCCGCTCCCCATGCTTGTCCGCCATGTTCCGCATGCTGCCTCGCCCCGGGCCGCGCAAGAAATGACGCGTGTGCATATCCACATGCCATTTCGGCGTATCGGCCTCGACGGACGTCCAGACGTCCAATCCACAACGTTCTCCGAACGCCATCGGAACCCTCGATACCGTTGCGCGCGATAACCGTGGTTACCATCGGCGTCTGCTCCGCTCAATGGGGAGGCGCAAAGAAATTGCGGCGCGCGTTAAGCGCATGTTCGGACCAACTGAACCTGGCATGACACGGGGACGCCCTCTCGACGGTACCCACATGTCAGGCACGTTACAGTCCGCTCCCAGTCCCCCCAGACGGACCCGGACTATGCCGCTCATGCAACACCGCACGACGACATCGCCGATTCGGTACCGCGCCGCCCGCCTCGGCACGCCGCTGCTGCTGGCCGTGCTGTTCGTACTGTGCACCGGCCTGCTGGACGGCGGCGAAGGCGTGCGGCCCGGGCAATTGTTCGCGCAGCCGCTCTTCCTGCTGGCCAATGCGCTGCCCGGCCTGCTGTGCGCCGCGCTGCTGCTGGTGGCGACCCGGCGCGCGCTGCTCGCCTTCGGCCTCGCCTTCCTGCTGCAGGGCGTGCTCTACGGCGTCAACGCGCTGAAGATGGCCAACCTCGGCGTGCCGTTGATGCCGGCCGATTTCCGCATGGTCGGCCAGCTGCACCAGGGCGGCGCGCACGTGCTCGGCGCCTATCTGCCGCACAGTCCCTGGCCCTACCTCGCCCTGATCGGCGGCATCGCCGTGGTGGTGGCGCTGTGGCGCTGGGAGCCGCCGTTGTTCGCCCGCCGCACCCATGGCGGGCGCCTCGCCGCCGGCGCGGTGCTGACGCTGGGGCTGGGCACCCTGCTCGCCGGCCAGCAGGCCTGGGCCCGCGTCTACAGCGGCGAGCGGCTGTGGCTGGAGCCGTGGTCGGCCAACGCCACCGCCACCCATTCGGGCCTGGTCAGCTCGCTGCTGCTGTACCACCTGCAGTACGGGCACAACAAGCAGAAAGCGAACCCGGCCGCCGCCACGCAGCTGCTCAGCCAGGCCGACCAGGCGCTGCGCCAGCGCCTGGGCTCCACCGCCAACGACACCGGCGAGCGGCCGGACATCGTGGTGGTGCAGAGCGAATCGTTCTTCGACCCGACCATCATGAAGGGCTACGAGCACAGCGACTTCACGCCCAACCTGCACCGGCTGGCCCGCCACGGCGCGAGCGGCGCGCTGCACGTGCCGACCTACGGCGGCGGCACCATCCGCACCGAGTTCGAGGTGCTCACCGGGCTTTCGCTGCGCTACTTCGACAACCTGCAGTTCCCCTATCTGCAGATGAACGCCAAGGTGGTGCCCGGCCTGGTGCGCACGCTGCGCGCGCACGGCTACGAGACGGTGGCCATCCACGGCAACGACCCGGGCTTCTGGAACCGCAACACCGCCTTCGGCGCGCTGGGCTTCGACCGCTTCGTCTCCGGCGCCGCCTTCCCGCGCAACGCGCCGCACGACGGCATGTACATGGCCGACAGCGCGATGACCGACGAGATCCTGGCCCAGCTCAAGAACAGCGGCCCGCCGCAGTTCCTGTTCGCGATCAGCCTGGAGGCGCACGGCCCCTACGACACCCAGCCCGCCGACGCCGCCGAGCGCGACGCCATGCCGGTGCCGGCGGGCATCACCGGCAAGGCCAGGCTGGAGCTGCAGAATTACCTCTACCACATGCGCCACGCCGACGCCGAGCTCGGCCGCCTGGCCGAGGCGCTGGCCCAGCGCGAGCGCCCCACCCTGCTGCTGTTCTACGGCGACCACCTGCCGGCGCTCACCGACAGCTACCGCATCACCGGCTTCGTCGACGGCCGCGACATGCTGGCCCAGCCCGGCACCTGGCTGCTGATCAATCCGCGTGACCCGGGCGCCACCGAGCACGAGTCCCTCGCCTCGTGGATGCTGCCCGGCAAGCTGCTGGAACGCGCCGGCATCCACGACGACGCCTACTTCGCCCTGACCCAGGTGCTGGCGCCGCAGCTGGCCGCCCTCACCCACGCACCCGGCGCGCCGCCGGACAACGAGGACGGCCGCGCGCAGCAGCTCGACAACGGCATGGCCAGCGTGGCGATGCTGCGCTACGCCCGCAAACTGGACAAGTTCCTGCCCAGGGACGTCGCCAACACGCCGGGCGGCACCAACACCGCCATCGCCCATGGCGATTCGCATCCGGAAGCGGCGGTGGCGAACGGGGTGCACCAGTAAAGGCAGCGGCCGGCTCGGCTCCACGGCCGCCAGTTCCCTGGCGCACCACGCCCCACTCGGCAAAAAAAAAGGCCGCCCGGCATGGGGCGGCCTTTCCGTATCGGGCGCGTGGGAGGATGCCGCCGAAGCGGCACCCCACGCCCAAACCTTTACTGCTTCTGCACGCCCTGCGGCGCGGCAGGCTGCGCCGCCGGATCCGACGCCGGCGCGTTGCTCAGCAGCTTGCCCTGGTACTTGCCGGTGAGCGAGTCGAGGAAGGCCACGATGTCGTTGATGTCCTGCTCCGGCAGCGTGCCGGCCGGGGTCTGGTACTTCACCATCTGGCGCACCGCCTCGGGCAGGGTCTTGGCGCTGGCGTCGTGGAAATACGGCGCGGTCAGCGCGACGTTGCGCAGGGTCGGCACCTTGAAGCGCTCGCGGTCGAGCGGGTTGTTGGTGACCGTGAAGCGGCCGAGGTCGGCGTCGGTCAGCTGGCCGCCGCGCTCGCCGAAGTAGTCGCCTTCCAGGCCGAACACTTCCAGGCCACGGCCGCCCAGCGCCTTGCCGGCGTGGCAGCCCGAGCAGCCGACGCTCTTGAACAGCTCGTAGCCGTGCAGCTCCTGCGCCGTCAGCGCCTTGGTGTCACCCTTCAGGTATTCGTCGAAGCGGCTGTCGGGGGTGATCAGCGTGGTCTCGTAGGCGGCGATGGCGCGGGTGATGGTGTCCTTGTCCACGGTGCCGCTGCCGAACGCCTCGGTGAACGCAACCGCGTAGGCCGGGTCGGCGGCGACGCGCTCGGCCACGGCCTTCCAGTCGTGCGAGCCCATCTCCTTGGGGTTCATCACCGGGCCGGCGGCCTGCGCGGCGAGGTCGGCGGCGCGGCCGTTCCAGAACTGCACCGTGTTGAAGGCGGCGTTGAACACCGTGGGCGTGTTGATCGGGCCCTTCTGGCCGCCGATGCCGGTGGCGGTGTCCAGGCCGTCCACGCCGGCGTGGGTCAGCGCATGGCAGCTCGCGCAGTTGACGGTGCCGTCGCCGGACAGGCGGGTGTCGAAGAACAGCTTCTGGCCCAGCGTCACCTGGCGCGGGTCGGCACCCAGCGACTCGGGGATCGGCTGCACCGGCTCGGCGGCGAACTGCGGCGCCACGCCCGGGGTGGCGTAGTACTTGCGGCGCGTCTGGGCCACCCAGTCGAGCAGCGCCTTGTTCTGCGCCGCGCCGAGGTGGGCGTGCCAATGCAGGGTGAGGTAGAGCTTGGGCGGCATGCGCTGCTGGCGCACCACCTCTTCGATGCGGGCCAGCTGCAGTTCGCTCGGGGCCTTGCCGTCCTCAAGGGCATTGAGCACCGGCTCGATGCGGAAGTGGCGCAGGCCCTGGTCGACGTCGTGCTGCATCAGCTGCGCGGCGACCGGAACGTGGAAATAGAACGGCAGGTTGGTCTTCTGCGCATGGCAGTAGTCGCAGCGCGCCTCGGTGATGGCGCCGAAGGCGGCCTGCGCCACCGGGTCCTTGGCGGACGGCGAGTCCGCGCGCAGCGTGGGTGCGGTGCTGTGGTCGAAATGCTCGATGTAGGCGACCAGCCCCCCGTAGGCGATCGCCGCCAGCACGATGGCGACAATGAGCTTTTTCATAGTTACTCCCCGAACAAAATTCCACGAACGATACATGCTATCTATTGAATGACGATCCGCAATGCGTCCGAATGTCGCAAGCAGGCTTGCGGACGGCCTCGCGGGCTCTTGCGACGGCGCGCGCGGGCGCGCCAGGGGCCGCCGGCCTTCCGCCGCGGCCGGCGGCCCACGGGTGAATCGTGAACGGCGCACCAAGCGTCCGCCGGGAGATTCAGCGGAGGATGGGTTCGGCCGCCTAGCTTGGTGACCGCCGCGAGGGCCTGGAGCCCTGCGGCTCGTTCCCATTCGGAGGTCATCCTCATGCGTAAGACCATGCTTGCCGCTCTCGTCACTGCTGCCGTGTTCGGCACGCCGGCCTTTGCCCAGGTCAGCCTCGGCGGCCACGCCGGTGGCGGTGTCGGCGTGAATGCCGGCGGCGCCCTGCACGACACCATGCACACCGCCGGCCAGCTCGGCGCCAGCGCCGGCCAGACGGTGGACCAGGTCGGCCACAAGGCCCGCCATGCGGCCCACAAGACGAAGGAAGCCGCCTCCTCGGCCGCCGGCGCGGGCGGCTCGGCCGACGTGGGCGTGAACGCCGGCGCCTCGACCGGCGCGGGCAGCGCCAACGCCAACGTCAATGCCGGCGCGGGCCTCGACACCGCCGCCGCCGCGGGCAAGGCCGGCGAAGCCGGCCAGGGCGTGGGCGGTGAGGTGCGCGACGCCGCCCATACGGCGATCCAGAGCACCGGCCGCGCCGCCGGCTCGGTGGGCGATGCGGTGAAGGACGTCAACGCCAGCGGCAACGTGGACGCCGGCGCCGCCATGAAGGCCCAGCACGGCCACTGAAGCGAGCCATCGCGCGACGACGGACGGCCCCGGGACTCCCGGGGCCGTTTCGTTTTGCACGTTCGTTTTTTGTGCGGCCGCCGTGCCGCCGCACGCGGCGCAAAAGAAAACCCCGCACGAGGCGGGGTTTTCTCATCGCTCACATGGAGGGATGGACGCTTAGAAGTCCATGCCGCCCATGCCGCCCATGCCACCGGCGGCACCGTGGTTGTGGGCTTCTTCCTTCTTCGGCAGCTCGGCCACGATCGCCTCGGTGGTGATCGCCAGGCCCGCGACGGAGGAGGCGTACTGCAGCGCCGAGCGGGTCACCTTGGTCGGGTCCAGGATGCCGAACTCGATCATGTCGCCGAACTCGCCGCTGGCCGCGTTGTAGCCGAAGTTGCCCTGGCCTTCCTTGACCTTGTTGACGATCACGGAGGGCTCTTCGCCGGCGTTCGCCACGATGGCGCGCAGCGGGGCTTCCAGCGCACGGCGGGTGATGGCGATGCCGAGGTTCTGGTCCTCGTTGTCGCCCTTCAGGCCCTCGATGGCCTTCAGCGAGCGGATCAGCGCCACGCCGCCGCCCGGCACCACGCCTTCCTCGACCGCCGCACGGGTGGCGTGCAGGGCGTCTTCGACGCGCGCCTTCTTCTCCTTCATCTCGACCTCGGTGGCCGCGCCGACCTTGATCACGGCCACGCCGCCGGCCAGCTTGGCCACGCGCTCCTGCAGCTTCTCGCGATCGTAGTCGGAGGAGGTCTCCTCGATCTGCGCCTTGATCTGGCCGATGCGCGACTCGATGCGCGCGGCTTCGCCGGCGCCGTCGATGATGGTGGTGTTTTCCTTGGTGATCACCACGCGCTTGGCGCTGCCCAGGTCGTTGACCGTGGCCTTCTCCAGCTGCAGGCCCACTTCCTCGGAGATCACCTGGCCGTTGGTCAGGATGGCGATGTCCTCCAGGATGGCCTTGCGGCGGTCGCCGAAGCCCGGCGCCTTCACGGCGGCGACCTTGACGATGCCGCGGATGGTGTTGACCACCAGGGTCGCCAGGGCCTCGCCCTCGACTTCCTCCGCCACGATCAGCAGCGGCTTGCCGGCCTTGGCGACGGCCTCGAGCACGGGCAGCAGCTCACGGACGTTGGAGACCTTCTTGTCGTGGATCAGGATGTAGGGGTTGTCCAGCTCGACCTGCTGGCTCTGCTGGTTGTTGATGAAGTACGGCGACAGGTAGCCGCGGTCGAACTGCATGCCCTCGACCACGTCCAGCTCGTTCTCCAGGCCCGAGCCTTCCTCGACCGTGATCACGCCTTCCTTGCCGACCTTCTTCATTGCGGTGGCGATGATGTCGCCGATGTCGGCGTCGGAGTTGGCGGAAATGGTGCCGACCTGGGCGATCGCCTTGTCGTCGGCGGTGGGCTTGGACAGGCTCTTCAGCTCGGCGACGGCGGCGATCACCGCCTTGTCGATGCCGCGCTTCAAGTCCATCGGGTTGATGCCCGCGGCCACGGCCTTCAGGCCCTCCTGGATGAAGGCCTGCGCCAGCACGGTGGCGGTGGTGGTGCCGTCGCCCGCGTTATCGGAGGTCTTGGAGGCGGCTTCCTTGACGATCTGCGCGCCGATGTTCTCGTACTTGTCGGCCAGCTCGATCTCCTTGGCGACGGACACGCCGTCCTTGGTGATCGTGGGGGCGCCGAAGCTCTTCTCGAGCACGACGTTGCGGCCCTTCGGGCCCAGCGTGACCTTGACCGCGTTGGCCAGGGTGTTCACGCCCTTGAGGATGCGCGAGCGGGCGTCTTCGCCGAAGCGGACTTCTTTGGCTGCCATAAATTTTTCCTTGAAAAAATTTGAAATTAGGTAATGGGAAACGTTGCGAAAGCCTTGCCAGAGGGAGCCGCAGGCGACCGATGCGCGCTTTTCTCGCGATCAGGCCGCCCGGCCCCGTCCGGTCAGCCCTCGATCACCGCCACGATGTCGTCTTCCTTGAGGAAGACCAGCTCTTCGCCGTCGATCTTGATTTCCTGGCCGGCGTACTTGCCGAACAGCACCACATCGCCTTCCTTCAGCGACATCGGGCGGACGTTGCCGTCCTCCAGGATGCGGCCGGTGCCGGCGGCGATCACCTTGCCGCGGGTCGGCTTCTCGGTGGCGCTGTCGGGGATGACGATGCCGCCGGCGGAGACGCGCTCTTCTTCCAGGCGCTTGACGATGACGCGATCGTGCAGCGGACGCAGTTTGCTCATGGATGGCTCCAGCTATGGATGAGTGGACAGAAAAAGTTCGACCCGGAGCGGCGGCTTGCATCGCGCTGTTAGCACTCAGGGCTGACGAGTGCCAATTCTAGCGACGCAATCCTCCCCTGCAAGAGGGGCCGATCCGTTGGCCTGCAACGCTAGTGGGGGAGGCGGCCGGGCCTTTCAAGGGCGCGCGGCGCGAAAAGGCCGGTCGGGAGACGGCGCGGCGCTCGCCGGGGCCGAGCCGGCCCCTCGCGCCGAGGCATGCGCCACGCCGCCCGCCATGCGGCCATCGCGGCCCGATGGGCGCGAGCCTCAGCCTGGCCCGACGCCACGCCCCAACAGCTCTCGCCGCAGCCGGAAACGCATCGCCGGCGCCACGCCCGGCGGCGCAGCACGCCGCCGCCGCCCCGGCGCGCTAGGCTGGCGGCATGCCCGCCCCCGTCCTGCTCTGCTACTGCACCTGCCCCGACGCCGCCAGCGCCGCGGCCATCGCCGAAACCCTGGTGGCCGAAGGCCTGGCCGCCTGCGTGAACCGCCTGCCGGGCATCGCCTCCACCTACCGCTGGCAGGGCCGGGTGGTCACCGACAGCGAGGAGCTGCTGCTGATCAAGACCACGGCCGCGCGCTTCGAGGCCCTGAAAGCGCGCCTGCTGGCGCTGCACCCCTACGAGCTGCCCGAGCTGGTCGCCGTGCCGGTGGAGCGCGGCCACGCCGCCTACCTCGACTGGGTGCGCGCCGGCGTGGGCGGCTGAACCGGCGACGGCTCCATCACCGTGAGCTCGGCCTTCGGCCCGGCCACGAACACCACCAGCATGGTCGCCGGGCGGTCCGCGTCGGCATTGCCGCTGACCGCGTGGCGAATGCCGGCCGGCTCGAACCAGCTTTCGCCGGGGCCGTAGACCCGCTCGGCACCGCCCTCCAGCCGGCTGCGGATGCGCCCGGAGAGCACGTAGACGAAGGCGTCGCCCTCGTGGTGATGCGGGCGCGAGGACTGACCGGGCGCGTAGGTGACCGTGAGCGCGGTGAGCGCGCGGCCAGGGGCCTGGGTCAGCGGCGCATGCAGCAGGGGATGTTCCTCGACGGCGAGCGCGGGCATAGCAGCCCATGCCAGGAGGGAACCGGCCAGGCTGGCGCGGACGAGCTGTGCGGGAAGATGCATGACCGGGTCTCCAGGAAGCGACGGGGGCATCGCCATGCCGGCCCAGGCCGGAACGGCGCGCGATGCAATCAGACGAGCGGCGCGGTCAACGTGCCGACAAGGCCCCGCGCATCATCGCCAAGCGGCCTATCGCTTTCGACGACACCGTGCCTCATGCCCAAGACCTCACGCCCCAGCCTGCTGACAGATTCCGACAGCACGCGGGATTAGGCTGCGGGCAGCCTCCAGGCAGACCGCCATGCCGATGCCGGCCGAAGCCCATTCTCGAGCCCCACCATGAAGAAAACCGACATTGCCGCGCTGCTGTGGCTGGGAGCCCTGTGGGGCGCCTCCTTCTTGTTCATGCGCATGGGCGCCGACCAGTTCGGCGGCATGGCGCTGGCGGGCCTGCGGGCGATCGGCGCGACGATCTGCTCGCTCCCGCTCCTGGTTTCGCGCCAGCGGCTGGCGGAAATGCGTGCCCATTGGCGCGCCATCGCCATCGTGGGCCTGGCCAATTCGGCGCTGCCGTTCGTGCTGTTCTCGTACGCGGCGCAGAACCTGCCGGCCGGGGTTTCGGCGATCTCCGACGCCATCGCGCCGCTGCTGGTGGCCGCCTCCGGCTGGCTGTGGCTGGGCGAGAGGCTCGGCGCCAGCCGCGCCTGCGGCCTGGTGATCGGCCTGGCCGGCGTGGCGTGGCTGGTCGCGGGCACCGTGGGCTTCGGCCACGGCGGCCACGCTTCGGGCTGGGCCATGGCCGCCTGCGTGGGCGCCAACGTCTGCTACACCTTCGGCGCGCACTACAACCAGCGGCGCCTGCACGGCGTGGCGCCGCTGACCGTCGCCACCGGCAGCCAGCTGGCCGCTGCGTTCGTGCTGCTGCCCTTCACCGTGTGGCTATGGCCGGCAAAGACCCCGGGGACCGGCGCCTGGCTGGCGCTGTTCGGCCTCGCCACGGCCTGCACCTCGCTCGCCTACGTGCTGTTCTACCGACTGATGGCTCGCATCGGCGCCACCCGCAGCATGGTCGTGCTGTACCTGATACCGGTGTTCGGCGTGCTCTGGGGGCTGGCCTTCCTGGGCGAGCCGGTCACGCTCGCGATGGCAGGGGGCTGCATCGTGATCCTGCTCGGCGTGGCCCTGGCCACCGGGCTGCTCGGCCGGCGCCCCGCCCGGGCCGAGGCGCTTCCGGCCAAGCTGATGGGCGAGGCGGCAGAATAGGCGGCGCCCTCATGTACGGAATTGTCCATGAAATGCCTCGTCGTGATTGCCCACCCTCTGCCCGAAAGCCTTTGCGGCACGCTGGCCCGCACGGCCATCGAGGCCCTGGAGGCGGCCGGGCATACGGTACAGACCGAGGACCTGTACGGCACGGGCTTCGCCCCGGCACTCACGGCGGCCGAACGCGGGCATTACTACCGCGAGCCCTACCGCAGCGACGCCCAGGCACAGATCGACCGGCTGCTGGCGGCCGAGGGTCTGGTGCTGTGCTTTCCCACCTGGTGGTTCGGCTTTCCGGCCGTGCTCAAGGGCTGGTTCGATCGCGCCTGGGCGCCAGGCGCGGCCTACGACCACGCCGGCGACCTCGGTCCGATCCAGCCCCGCCTGCATGGCCTGCGCAAGGCGCTGGCCATCACCTCGCTCGGCTCGCCGTGGTGGGTCGACCGCCAGGTGATGCGCCGGCCGGTGAGGCGCGTGCTGAAGACCGCCCTGCTCGGCACCTGCGCGCCGCGGTGCCGGCTCGACATGCTGTCCCTGTACAAGAGTGAGCGGCTGACGGCCGTCGACGTGGAAGGCTTCCGCACGCGCATCCGCACGGCGCTGGCCGCCTGGCCGCGGCCGTGACGGCCGCCGCCGGCGACGGCGCGCGCCCCGGCCAGGCCCACCCAAGGACGCACCCGCCGCCCGGGCCGCACGCCTGGGCCATAATGCCTGGACGCCTGTTACCCCTTTGCCCGCTGGAATCGTGATGCGACCGAAGTTCCCCGGCCGTCTGGCCCCGAGCCTGTCCACGCTGCTGTTGCTGCTGGCGGGGCTGTGTCTGCTCCCGCCGGCCTTCGCCCAGGACACCGACGGCCTGCTGCCGGTCACCGAGGCGTACAAGCTCGACACCGACACGTCCACGCCGGGCGTGCTCAAGCTGCACTGGACCATCGCGCCGGACTATTACCTCTACCGCGGCCGCATGAAGCTCAAGCCCGGCGAAGGGATCACCCTGGGCGAGGCGCAGTTCCCCGACGGCGCCAAGCACCACGACCAATACCTCGGCGACGTGGAGATCTACCACCACGCCATCGACGCCAGCGTGCCCTACACCGCGGCGCCCGGCGCCACGCGGCTGCAGCTGTCGGTGCAATTCCAGGGCTGCCACGAGGTGGAGCCGAAGATCTGCTACCCGCCCTACACCGCCAAGCTGGACCTGCCGCTGCCCGCCGGCGCCACCGCCGCCGCGGCGCCGGCGGCAGGCGGCGCCGACCCGTTCGCCAAGGGCGCGAGCGCCCTCGGCGGCGGCCCGGCCGCCGGTGCCAAGGGCGCGCCGCTGCCGCCCGAGCAGGCGTTCAAGCTGGAAGCCCTGGCGCAGGACCCGCACCACCTGCTGCTGCGCTGGAGCATGCCCAAGGGCTACTACCTCTACCGCGACCAGACCGCGCTGCGCACGGATGTCCCCGGCGTGAAGCTGGCGCCCGCCTGGCCCGCGGGCCAGGCCAAGGACGACCCGCACTTCGGCAAGGTCACCGTGTACTTCGACCAGCTGGAGCTGCCGGTGACCGTGGACGGCCCGCTCGGCGAGCGCCGCCGGCTGGCGCTCACGGCCAGCTTCCAGGGCTGCCAGGACGGCGGCCTGTGCTACCCGCTGATGACCCGCGCGCTGGACGTCGACCTCGGCGGCGGCGCGGCCAGCGCCGGCGTGCCCACCGCCACGCAGCCGGAGCGTCCGCCCGCCGTGGCCCAGGCCGGAGCCACCTCGGCCCCGGCCGGCCCCGGCCTACCGCTGGTCCTGCTGCTCGCCCTCGCCGGCGGCCTGGTGCTGAACCTGATGCCCTGTGTGCTGCCGGTGCTGTCGATCAAGGCCGTCGGCCTGCTCGAGAGCGGCGAAAGCCCGTCCCGCGCGCGCCGCCATGCGCTGGCCTACACCGCCGGCGTGCTGGTGAGCTTCGTGGCGCTGGGCCTGGTGATCGTCTCGCTGAAGGCCGCCTGGGGCATGCAGTTGCAGCAGCCGCTGGTGGTGGCCGGCCTCGCGCTGGTGATGCTGGCGGTGGGCCTCTCGATGTCCGGCCTGGTGCAGTTCGGCGCCTCGCTGGGCAACACCGGTTCCGCGCTCGCCAACCGCGGCGGCGCCGCCGGCGACTTCTTCACCGGCGTGCTGGCGGTGGTGGTGGCGAGCCCCTGCACCGCGCCCTTCATGGGCACCGCGCTGGCCTACGCCTTCGCCGCCCCCAGGCTCTACGCGCTGCTGGTGTTCGTGGCGCTGGGCCTGGGCCTGGCGCTGCCGTTCCTCGCCGTGGGCTTCGTGCCTGCGCTGGCGCGCCTGCTGCCGCGGCCGGGGCGCTGGATGGAGACGCTCAAGCAGGTGCTCGCCTTCCCCATGTACCTCGCCGCCGCGTGGCTGGCCTGGGTGCTGGCCAACCAGCGCGGCGCCGACGCGGTGGGCCTGCTGCTGGTGGCCGCGGTGCTGCTGGCGATGCTGCTGTGGTGGTTCGAGCGCAGCCGCGCACGCGGCGTGGCCAGCCGCGTACTGGTAGCCGTGCTGGCCCTGCTGGTGGCGGCGCCGCTCTATTACCTCGCCAAGCTGCCGCGGCCGGCGCAGGCCGCCGTCGCCCAAGCGGGCACCGTGGCCTATTCGCCGCAGAAGCTGGCCGAACTGCGCCGGGCCGGCACGCCGGTGCTGGTGGACATGACCGCCGACTGGTGCGTCACCTGCAAGGCCAACGAGCACACCGTGCTCGATACCGACGCCTTCCGCGCCCTGCTCAAGCGCACCGGCGCCGTCTACATGAAGGGCGACTGGACCGACGAGGACCCGGCCATCACCGCCTTCCTGCAGCAGTACCACACGCCGGGCGTGCCGCTGTACGTGGTGTTCCCGAAGAACGGCGGCGAGGGGCAGCAACTGCCCACCGTGCTGACCTCCTCGCTGGTGGAAGAGGCGCTGACGCGGGCCGCCGCCCCGTGATGAGCCGCGCCAGCTGGCTGATCCTTACCCTGGCCGTGCTGGCCGCGGGGTTGGGCGGCTGGTGGCAGCATCGCGCGCGGCAGCCGGCCGCCGGGCTGATCGGCCAAGCCGTGCCGGACCTCACGCTCGACGACCTGGACGGCCGCCCGCACCGCCTCGGCGACTACCGCGGCCGCCGCGTGCTGCTCAATCTGTGGGCCAGCTGGTGCGGGCCGTGCCTCAAGGAAATGCCCGCGCTGTCGGCCGCCGCGGCGCAGGCGCAAGCGAAGTCCGGCGAACATGCACCGATCGTGCTCGGCATCGCCATGGACGACCCGCAACGCGTGCGCGCCTTTCTCGCCGCCCACCCGGTCGGCTACCCGGTCCTGCTCGGCCGCTTCGATAACCCCAGCACCAGCACCCAGCTCGGCGACGAAGCGGGCCTGCTGCCCTACAGCGTGCTGCTGGATGGCGAGGGCCGCGTGCTGGCGATACGGCGCGGCACGCTGGACGCCGCCCAGCTCGCCGCCTGGCTGGCGCCCGACGGCCAGCCCTGAGCGCGGCCTCGGCCGCGACATACGCCGCCGCACGCTTCTGCGCCAAACATCGCCGATCTGCGCCGAACTGGACAACATCCGCCGCAGCGCGCACACTTCGCCGGCCCGGGGGAGGCCCGGATCACCTGGAAGCTGGCGTGGCGAAGCTGCTCGTGCTGCACGGACCCAACCTGAATCTGCTGGGGACACGCGAGCCGGAGATCTACGGCCGCGACACCCTCGCCGACATCGACGCGCGCCTGGCCGCGCAGGCGCAGGCCGCCGGCCACGCGCTTTCGAGCTTCCAGTCCAACGCCGAGCACGCGCTGATCGAGCGCGTGCACCAGGCGCGCGCGGACGGCGTGGCGCTGATCCTGATCAACCCCGGCGCCTTCACCCATACCAGCATCGCCCTGCGCGACGCCCTGGCCGGGGTGGCGATCCCGTTCATCGAGGTGCACCTCTCCAACGTGCACGCGCGCGAGCCGTTCCGCCGGCACTCCTACCTTTCCGATCTCGCGCTGGGCGTGGTCGTCGGCTTCGGTGCCGACAGCTACGCGCTGGCGCTGGACGGGGCGATCCGCCGGCTGGCGCGGACGGCGCCCTAGCCCACCCCTTCACACCCATTCCGAAGCCGCCGCAGGCGGCCCCACAGACAGAGGCTTGTCCCATGGATCTGCGCAAGATCAAGAAACTCATCGACCTGCTCGAGGAATCGAACCTGGCCGAGCTCGAGATCAAGGAAGGCGAGGAAGTCGTCCGCCTCTCGCGCGTGCCCAAGGGCGGCGTGGCGGTGAGCGCCGCGCCGGCGCCGGTGGCGGTCGCCCCGGCCGCCGCCGTCGCGCCGGCCGCACC